>NZ_BDCE01000110.1 GCF_001613345.1 Nocardia uniformis NBRC 13702
CTTTGTTGGTGTCTGTTTTGTCCTGGTTTCGTCTTGTTCTCTGTCTCGTCCGGGCGATCTTGTATCTTTTGTCTGTTTTCTTGTGTCTTTGTGTCCTGAGAACGCGACGGTGGGGGCCGCTGCCTGGATGCCCGCGACTCGGCGAGCGTCCGGACAGCGGCCCGGGGGTATGCGCCGTCCAGTGTCAGTGCAGTGCGGCCGCATGCAGCAGTCCGGACAGCGCGTCGAGCAGGCCGTGCACAACGTGATCCGGGATGTCTTCGGACTCGTCGCCCGGTGGTGCCGCATCCGAGATCGGTTCATCTCCGGCCGCATTCACGTCTTCGTCATCCACCATCCGGTACTCCGTGGACGCGGCGACGCCTATGGACGCCGCACCGCCCGCGGGTATGGCGACGTCCATGGGTGCCACACCCGGCCCGCGGTCGCGGCCATCGGAATCAGCGGCTTCGGCCGCGCCCGCTTCCATGGCCTCGGCGTCGGCGAATTCAGCGTCGCCCTCGACCCGCTCGGCCACAAATGCGGCGGGCCGTGCGGCGGTGCCGGTCTCGGTGCCTTCGGTGTCGGTCTCGGTCCGTTCGGTGCGGAAGTCCGGGTCCGTCACGGTCGGTTTCGGTGTCCTGGTCCGCCAGCTGGTCCAGCTCGCGGCGGTGGCCCAAGCTGTCTGGTGTGTGCTCCAACCCCACATGTGTGCCTCCCCTGTGGCTTATTGGGTGGACCTCGAGGGTCCCTCCGTCACGGGGTCGCACACCAGCGATTTTGTCGATGTCGGTCGCGAAGGCGCAGTTCAGTAAGGGTTTTTGGGGGCGGAATCGCTATCCGGACCGGACAGGGTCAGCGGTCGACGGGAACGTCACGCGGCTCGAGGCCGAGCATGCCGCGGACGAAACGGCGTACCGCCTCGAGGCCGTCGGCAAGGGCTGCGTCATATCCTTCGCGGGCCCAGCCCGACACCACGGCGGTGCCGTCGCCCTCGGGAGTCGCACCGATCTCGGCGATCATTTCCGCGGTCGTCGGCACGCATACCGCCCAGGAGAAATGCGTCTCGTCATCCCATTCGAGAGCCCGCCGCGCCACGTAATCCGGATCGGTTATACCGCCGTCGGCCAATGCCGGGCGGTCGTCGATGCGCTCGTCCGCGCGCATGGCGCGCAGATACCAGTTGCCCGCATTGATTTCGATGGGTTCCACTCCCCCGCCTCTCCGCGTATTCAGCGCACGGCTGAGAGCCGTTGACTGACGGGCACGCGTGCCGGCGGTTGAGAGCCGAACCAATTTTGGGCGTGCCCGACGAGTTACCCCGACTCTTACGAAATCAGTAGTTACGTCGGCATACTACCCACCGCTAGCGCTGGGCCCTCGGGCAATGCGCGATGGTGCGCTCAGAACGGGACAGGCCGCCCCACACGGAGCGGCCTGTCCTCGAAGCTATTGCGGGATTACTTGATCTCCGCGAGCACAGTGCCCTGGGTGATGGCCGCTCCGGCCTCCACCGCGAGGCCGGTAATGACACCGGCCTTGTGGGCGGTGACCGGGTTCTCCATCTTCATGGCCTCGAGAACCGCGACCAAATCACCGATTTCGACGGTCTGGCCCTCCTCGACGGCCACCTTCACGACGGTGCCCTGCATGGGAGCGGTCACGGCATCGCCGGAGGCACCCGCGCCGCCCGCGCCGCCGCGCTTGCGGGGCTTCGGCTTCTTGCGGATGACACCCGTGCCCGCGCCATTGCCGACAGCGCCCGCACCGACCGAGAACTGACCCGGCAGCGAGACCTCGAGGCGACGACCGCCGACCTCGACGACCACCTTCTGGCGCGGGGCTTCCTCATCGTCCTCGATGGGCGCGGCATTGGTGTACGGCTCGATGGTGTTGTCCCAGTCGTTCTCGATCCACTTGGTGTAGATGTCGAACTTGGTGCCATCACCCATGAACGCCGGGTTCTCCACAATGTGCCGGTGGAACGGCAGCACGGTGGCCAGGCCCTCGATCTGGTACTCGGCCAGGGCGCGAGCGGCACGCTGTAGCGCCTGCTCGCGGTTCTCGCCGGTGACAATGAGCTTGGACAGCATGGAGTCGAACTGGCCACCGATCACGCTGCCTTCGACCACACCGGAGTCCACGCGCACACCGGGGCCCGAGGGCTCCTTGTACACGACGACCGGGCCGGGGGCGGGCAGGAAGCCGCGACCGGCATCCTCACCATTGATGCGGAATTCGAAGGAGTGCCCGCGCGGTGTCGGATCTTCCTTGATCTCCAGCTCGTGGCCTTCGGCAATGCGGAACTGCTGGCGCACCAGATCGATTCCGGCGGTCTCCTCGGTGACCGGGTGCTCCACCTGCAGGCGGGTGTTCACCTCGAGGAAGGACACGGTCTCGCCCTGCACCAGGTATTCGACGGTGCCGGCGCCGTAGTAACCGGCTTCCCGGCAGATGCGCTTGGCGGATTCGTGGATCTTGCCGCGCACGTCATCGGAGAGGAACGGCGCGGGAGCCTCCTCGACCAACTTCTGGAACCGGCGCTGCAGCGAGCAGTCGCGGGTACCGGCGACAATGACATTGCCGTGCTTATCGGCGAGCACCTGTGCCTCGACGTGGCGGGCCTTGTCCAGGTACTGCTCCACGAAGCATTCACCGCGACCGAACGCGGCGGTGGCCTCACGGGTGGCCGAGTCGAAGAGCTCGGGGATTTCCTCGATGGTCTGGGCGACCTTCATGCCGCGACCACCACCGCCGAAGGCTGCCTTGATGGCCACCGGCACGCCGTACTCCTTGGCGAATGCCACGACCTCGTCGGCATTCTTGACCGGGTCCTTGGTGCCCGCGGCCATCGGCGCCTTGGCGCGCTCGGCGATATGGCGGGCGGTGACCTTGTCGCCGAGGTCGCGAATGGACTGCGGCGCGGGACCGATCCAGATCAGCCCCGCGTCGATCACGGCCTGAGCGAAATCGGCGTTCTCGGAAAGAAAGCCGTAACCCGGGTGGATCGCGTCGGCACCGGCCTTGGCGGCGGCGTCGAGGACCTTGTCGAACACCAGGTACGACTCGGCGGAGGTCTGGCCTCCGAGTGCGAAGGCTTCATCGGCGAGCTTCACGAACGGGGCATCCGCGTCCGGTTCGGCGTACACCGCGACGCTGGCGATTCCGGCGTCCTTGGCGGCCCGGATCACGCGCACGGCGATCTCGCCTCGGTTGGCTACGAGGACCTTTGTGATCTGCGCGTTGGCATGGCTGGGCACTGAGCCTCCTGTGCTGTGAAAACTTCGTCTTGGGCGAGTGTAGGCAGTCTGCCAACAACCGCCGAACCGGGCTAGACCTACCCATGGGTAGGCCCGAAGAGTGACTGCGGCGACACCTTAGCCCGAAGTGCGACTAACGCGGCGCGATCTCGGGAACCGCACCGGGCTCACCGCCCTGCACGATCGGCATTCCAACCGCATTACCCCATTCGGTCCAGGAGCCGTCATAGTTACGCACCCCGTCGATGCCCAGCAGATATGTGAGCACGAACCAGGAGTGGGCAGACCGCTCTCCGACTCGACCGTAGACGATCGGCGCATCGGTCACCGCACCGTAGATGTCATCGAGTTCCGCGCGCGACCGAAATCGCGAATCCGGTCCGATCGCCGAAGTCCACGGAATACTGATCGCCGTCGGAATATGACCACCGCGCAGGGACCGCTCCAACTCGTGGTCGTGCAGGATCGTGAGTTCGCCGGTGTACTCCGCGTGGGCGCGCACATCCACCAGCGGCTCGCCCAACTGCGCCACCACATCCTCGCGATAGGCCCGGGAATCGCGGTTCCGGTCGACCTTCGGGTAGTCGGCGGATCCGGCGTAGGGCACATCGAAGGTGGTGTCACGTCCCTCGGAGATCCACGCGTCCCGACCGCCGTCGAGCAGTCGCACGTCCTGATGCCCGTAGAGGTGCAGGATCCAGACAGTGGCGGCCGCCGTGCCATTGCCTTTGTCGCCGTAGACAACGACGGTGTCATCGCGTTCGATGCCCTTGATGCGCATGAGTTCGGCGAAACGTTCGGAATTCACGACATCGCGGGTCAGCGGGTCGATGAGATCGGTTCGCCAATCGATCTTGATGGCACCGGGGACATGCCCGATGTCGTATAGCAGTATGTCCTCATTGGTTTCGATGACCTTGAGTCCCGGCGCGCCGATGTTTGCCGATAGCCACTCTGTGGTTACTAGTCGGTGAGGATGTGCGTATGCGCCGAACGAGGGATTCGGGTCCGCGGCAACGGGCAAGGTGTCGGTCCTTCACACGTGGTGGGTAGGTTTTGACGGTTCAGATCTCAGCATCGGCGGTTCAGATCTCTGAACCGATCGTAGGCGTGTTGCGGTAACGAAACTCGTTTCAGATCACGATCGGGTGATTGAGCGAATTAAGCGCAGCTTCATCCGATAAAGTCTCCCGGGAGGAGGGGTGAGCTATGTCCGATTCTTGGCCACGACGGCGACTGCTCGCGATCCTACGTGGCGCCAGCGAGCCTCTCGACGCACAGGAACTTGCCCGGGTCACGGGACAACATGTGACCACGGTCCGTTTCCATTTGGATGTGCTCACTCGGGAATCGCTGGTGCGACAATTCCAGCAGCCGCCACGCGGTAGAGGGCGCCCACGTATCGGCTATACCGCCGTACAGCGATCGGTGGGTTATCAGGAGCTGGCGCAGGTACTCGCCGACCAGCTCGGCAGTGACCCACGCAAACGGTCCGATGCGGCTGTCGCGGCGGGCCGCGCCTGGGGCGCGAAAATGGAATCGGCGGATCAGCCCGTCGAAACCCTCGACGACGCCAAGGATCTCACCATTACCCTGGCATCGGAACTCGGCTTCGCGCCCGAACGCGATCCGAGTACCGAGACCGACGAACAGGTCATGATCAGATTGACTGCCTGCCCGCTGCGCGAACTCGCCCGCACCCATTCCGAAGTGGTGTGTGGTGTGCATCTGGGACTCATGCGGGAAGCCTTGGACCGCAATGGCGCTCGCGAACACGTGAGTGTGCGCCTGCACCCGTTCGTGGAGCCCGAACTGTGCGTCGCGCGCCTGGAACTCACCAAAGCCCGGGCAGCCGAAACTGTTTCGGCGGTCGAGGAAGCGGCGCCGGAGAACGGCGAGCCGCGACTGGCTCCGGCGGGCAGCCGCATGGCACCGCAATTGCGCAGTGCCGAACCGCAATTACGCGGTTCCGCCGACCCACAGTTGCGCAATGCCGACGCCCACCTCGGCTAGCAGGCGACGAACCAGCGGTAGCCCGATTCCGATAACACTCGACGGATCGCCCTCGATGCGGTCCACGAACCAACCGCCACGACCGTCCAGAGTGAACGCACCCGCGACCTGCAAGGGCTCTCCCGATGCCAGATAAGCCTCCAGCTCGTCTGGTTCGGGTTTGACGAAATGCACTGTGGTGCCGCTGCAATCGGCGGCCTCGGCGACGATTTTGCCGTCACGCAGTCGCAGTACGCAGTGTCCGGTCAGCAGATCGGCGCTGCGCCCGGCCATTTCGGCCCAGCGCGCCCGTGCCACGTCGGGAGTGAGCGGCTTGCCCTGCAGAACCCCGTCCATGAGCAGCATCGAATCGCAGCCCACCACAACGGAATCGGCGAATTCGGTGGGATCGAGAGTGGCGGCGATATCGCGGGCCTTGGCCCTGGCCAACTCGATCACGATCTGTTCCGGCGTGGTATCGGCCGGAAGTGCCGCGGCAACTGCGTCCTCGTCCACATTGGATACCCGGACCAGCGGCTCGATGCCCGCGTTGCGCAGTACACCGAGCCGCGCCGGAGACGCGGACGCCAGCACGAATATGGTCATACGGCGGATTCGATTCGGCATGAACGGGAGCCCCGCGTGGGTACGCAGGCTGCCCCTTCCGGGCCCGGGCCATACATGCCGGATCAGTCGCGCAGGTGCGACAGCGCCGGGAACGCGTAGGGCGAGAAAGGTGAGCTGCCGCGGTGCAGCAGGGTCGGGCGACCCCACATATCGGCCGGGCCACGGGATCCGTCCGCGGCGGAACCACTCGCCGCCGCGGCTGCGAAGACGGCGACCAGGGCGGCCACCTCGTCGTCGCTCGGATTGCCCTTCAGGACCTGAACGATCGGTCCGGCAATGGACGTCTCGGCTTCTACGACGGCCGTATCGACAACATCGGCGAACTCTTCGACCGCTAGATCCAGTTCGGCGGCGCTCAATACGTCTTCTTCTGCCATGGTCGTCACAGCGCCAGTCCTCCTGTCCGTCACCGCTTGTAGCGGCTGGTTCACGCCCGGATTCGGTTCCCGGTCCGCAAACGCTATTCGTTGCGTCCCTCTACGGCGAGGGTTTGGCCATAACCATTTTCACTCGGATGGGGCGGTTGTGCGCGGTATGGAATAGCACAGGCGTACCACCTCAGTGTGCGCCCCACACCGCGCTTATCGCCGAATCAGAGCGGAATGTTGCCGTGTTTCTTCGGCGGCAGCGTCACCATCTTGCGTTCGAGCAGCCGCAGCGCCGAAACGATCTGTCCGCGAGTGTGCGACGGCGGGATAACCGCGTCCACGTAACCGCGCTCGGCGGCCACGTACGGATTGACCAGGGTGTCCTCGTACTCGTTCTGCAGTTCCAGGCGCAGCGCGTCGACATCGGCGCCCTCCGCGGCGGCATTCTGCAGCTGCTTACGGTAGACGAAGCCCACCGCGCCGGAGGCACCCATGACCGCGATCTGCGCGGTCGGCCACGCCAGGTTCACATCCGCGCCCATATGCTTGGAACCCATGACGTCGTACGCGCCACCGTAGGCCTTGCGGGTGATAATTGTGATCTTTCCCACAGTGGCCTCACCGTAGGCGTAGAGCAGCTTGGCGCCACGCCGGATGATGCCGTTGAACTCCTGGCCGGTGCCGGGCAGGAAGCCCGGGACATCGACCAGGGTGATGATCGGGACATTGAAGGCATCACAGGTACGCACGAAGCGCGCGGCCTTCTCCGAGGCGTCGATATCGAGGCAGCCCGCGAACTGGGTGGGCTGATTGGCCACGATGCCGACGCTACGACCGTCGATGCGGGCGAAGCCGACGATGATGTTCATCGCGCGCTCGGCCTGCACCTCCAGGAACTCATCGTCGTCGACCAGGCACCGGATGACCTCGTGCATGTCGTACGGCTGGTTCGGCGAATCCGGGATGATGGCGTCCAGCGCGAGGTCTTCCTCGGTGAGGCAGTCCTCGATGGCACCCTCGATCGGCTCGGGGGCCGGGAAGCGCGGGGCCTCGGCGCGGTTATTGCTCGGGAGGTAGGACAGCAGATCCTTGACGTAGTCGAGGGCGTCCTGCTCGCCGGAGGCGACGTAGTGCGCGACACCGGATTTCACCATGTGGGTGTGGGCGCCGCCCAACTCCTCCATGGTGACTTCCTCACCGGTGACGGTCTTGATCACGTCGGGGCCGGTGACGAACATCTGCGAGGTCTGATCGACCATGACGACGAAGTCGGTGAGCGCCGGGGAGTACACGTGCCCACCGGCGGCCGGGCCCATGATGAGCGAGATCTGCGGGATCACGCCGGAGGCCTGGATATTGCGGTGGAAGATCTCGCCATAGAGGCCCAGGGAGACAACGCCTTCCTGGATGCGCGCGCCCGCGCCCTCATTGATGCCGACCAGCGGGCGGCCGGTCTTGAGCGCCAGATCCATAACCTTGACGATCTTCTCGCCGTAGACCTCGCCGAGCGAACCGCCGAAGACGGTGACGTCCTGGGAGAAGATGCAGACATCGCGGCCGTCCACGGTGCCGTAGCCGGTCACCACGCCGTCGCCCAGGGGACGGTTGTTCTCCAGCCCGAAATTCACGCTGCGATGGCGAGCCAGCGCATCGAGTTCCACGAACGAGCCCTCGTCCAGCAGAGCGAGAATGCGCTCGCGCGCGGTCATCTTGCCCTTGGCGTGAACCTTGTCGACCGCGGCCTCACCCATTGGGTGCTGGGCCTCTTCGAGTCGATTCCGCAGGTCAGCCAGCTTACCGGCGGTGGTGTGGATATCTGGGGCGCCCGCCGACCCCGGCGAAGGCTGCTGCTGGACACTCGTCATGGCCGCGAGTGTAACCAGTATCAGGGCCTCTTTGTAATCCGCCCGGGGCTACTCGTCAGTAGAGCTATTGACTACCCGCCAGTAGATAATGGCTGGTCGGAGCATGGAAATGCCGAACTCTACGCGTGTTCTCGCGCCCGGCTGCGCGACCGCAGCCGGGCGCGGTATGAGCGGGACAAATCGGACGGACAGGGCTCAGTGCACACGACCGGTGCCATCGGTGAAGCACCGGTGGGGATGGGACAGCGGATGACGCCGCGGCGGACGGTGAAGCACCGGCCGAAACAAGTCACCGCATGACGCTGCGGCGGCTGGTCGAGCACTGGCCGAAATGAGTCAGTGCAACACCGATGTAGGTGGTGAGGCACCGCCGATGGGTCCGCGCACAACGACGGTGCGACCGGTCGAGCAGTAACCGGGTCGGGGGCGGACAAGAGGGTCAGCGCATGACGCCGGTGTGGCCGGTGGAGTACCGGCCGGGTTGGGGCCAGACGGTGAGACCGTGGGCGCCCGCGCCGACGGGGATGCGGGCGAGGAGCTTCCAGTCGACGACGTCGATGGCGTAGACCTCGCTGTGGTGGCGGCCCGCCACCCAGAAGACGCGACCGTCGGCGGACAGGTTGCCCATATCGGGGCTGCCGCCGCCGGGGATGAACCACTTGCGGACCAGGGCGTTCGCGGCGAAATCCCAGACCGAGAGGCTGCCCTCGTGGCGGTTGGTGATGAGCATGGCCTTGGAGTCGCGGGTGACGTAGAGGCCGTGCGCGCCGTCGCCGGTGGGGATGAAGCCGGTGTTGTCGAAGGTCTCGGCGTCGAAGACATAGATGCCATTGGCGATCATGTCGGCGACGTAGAAGGTGTGGCCGTCCGGGGAGAGTTTCACATCCTGGGGTTTGCCACCGCGGCCGCCGGGCAGATCGATCATTTCGACCAGCGTCAGCGCGGCGATATCGATCACCGCGACGCGGCCGCTGAATTCGCAACTGGTGAGCGCGAATCGGCCGTCGGCGGTGAAGTCCATATGGTTGACGCCGCCGCAGTCGGGGACGGGGATGGCGTTCACCTTCTCCCAGGTGACCGGGTCGTAGAGGTCCAGGGATTTATCGGCCTCGGCGACGACGATGGCGTACCTGCCGTCCGGGGTGAAGTAGAGGTTGTACGGGTCGCGGACCGGAATCGGCTGTCCCGCGCGGCCGGTGCGCGGATCGATGGGCAGCAGACTGCCGCCGCCGAGGGGCAGATCGTTGTTCACATACAGCGTCTGCATGTCGTAGGACGGCACCACATGCTGCGGTTCCTGCCCACCGGAGGGATAGGTGTCGATCACCTGGAAGGTGGCCGGGTCGATGACGGAGACGGTATTGGCCTGGCTATTGGGCACATACACGCGCGGGAGGTGGTCGGCGACCGTCGGGCTGAGCTCGCGGGTGGCGGCGTAGACGTCGTCCGGTGACAGCGGCGGTGGCATTCCCGGGAGCAGATTCTGCTGTTCCGGCGGCGTGGTCGGGGCGGCGACCGTGGTGGTCGCGGGGGTGGAGGTCGTGTCGACAGTTCCGGCCTGACTGCCTGAGCAACCGGCCAGCACCGTGAGGGAGAGGAGGATTCCGAGACGTGCACGGAGGGCGGTCACGCGTCGCGCCCTCCCCTGAACTCAATGCGACGAGCAGACATGCGCCCGAATTTTAGATGGCGGCACCGAGTTTCGCAGCAGCTTCACCCGGTGTCGCCACCTTCGCGTCACGATTGGCAACAATGTCGCAACTCGAGCGACCGATACCACCCGCAACATTCGAGCCTGGGATACCGACGTGGCATTCAGGCACAGCGGGATTCAGGAAAGCGCACGGTCCAGGGCGTCCACGGCTTCGTCGAGCTCCGCGATGGTGACCGTGAGTGCCGGACGGAATCGGATGCCCCGATCCCCCGAACCGAGGATCAGCACATGCTCGCGCTCACGCAGCCGGGTGACCACGTCGTCGCGCAATTGCGCCGATTCCAGCGTGATGGCGCACATGAGCCCACGCCCGCGCGGATCGCTCACCGCGGCGTGGTCGGTGGCCAGGTTGGTGAGCCGCTCCAGCAGGTGTGTGCCGAGTTCCGCTGCGCGCGCGACCAATTCGTCCCGGGCGATAATCTCCAGAATGCGCCGCGACCGCACCATATCGGTGAGATTGCCACCCCAGGTGGAGTTGAGTCGCGAGCTCACCCGGAACACATTGTCGGGCACCTCGTCGATGCGCCCGCCCGCCATGATGCCGCACACCTGTGTTTTCTTACCGAAGGCCACCACATCGGGTTCGAGGCCGAGCTGCTGGTAGGCCCAGACGCTGCCGGTCAGGCCGACGCCGGTCTGCACCTCGTCGAGGACGAACAGCGCGTCGTTGTCGTGGCACAGCTCCTGCATGGTCCGCAGGAATTCCGGCCGCATATGCCGGTCACCGCCCTCGCCCTGAATGGGTTCGGCGATGAAACAGGCTATGTCGTGCGGGTTTTCGGCGAAGGCGCGAATGGCTTGGTCGAGTGCGCGCCGTTCGGCGGTCTCGATATCGCGCCCCTCGCCGAGATACGGCGTCTCGATGCGGGGCCAGTCGAACTTGGGGAACCGGGCCGTCTTGATCGGATCGGTATTGGTGAGCGACATGGTGTACCCGGTGCGGCCGTGGAAGGCCCCCGTCAGGTGCAGCACCTTGGTGCCGAGTTCGGCTGGGCGGCCATGCATTTCATTGTGGCGGCTCTTCCAGTCGAAGGCGGCCTTGAGGGCGTTCTCGACGGCGAGCCCACCGCCGTCGATGAAGAACAGGTGCGGCAGTCGCGGATCGCCGAGGACGCGCACGAAGGTATCCACGAAGCGCGCCATTTCGACGGTGTAGATGTCGGAGTTGCTGGGCTTGTTAATGGCGGCGTCGGACAGGCTCGCGCGGAAGGCGCGGTCGTCGGCGAGTGCCGGATGGTTCATGCCCAGCGCATTGGAGGCAAAGAACCCGAACATGTCGAGGTAGGCGGTCCCATCACGCGCGTCCACCAGCCGTGGACCGCGAGATTTCCGCAGATCCAGGACCATGTCGAACCCGTCGGCGAGGATGCTCGCCGCGAGAATTTCGTGCACCCGGGCGGGGGTGACAAGCATCGTGTCGGCAACCGCCCCAAGCCGATTAGTCTCGACCGTCACACCCACAAGGTACGCGAATCTTTACGGTTTCGTCCCTAAATATCGGACTAATTACGAAGGTTGACTACTTGTCATAGAATGTCTGCAGAATGATGGTGCTTCGGGTCCTGACGTTGGCGGTCGCCCTGATCTCCTGCAGCAGCTGCTCCAGGTGCCGGGGTGATGCCACCCGGACCAGCAGCATGTAGCTCTCCTCCCCCGCCACCGAATGACATGCCTCGATACCGGGTATGTGCTGCAGCAGGGCGGGGGCATCATCGGGTTGTGACGGGTCGAGAGGAGTGATCGCGACGAATGCCGACAGCATCTGACCGAGCGCTTCGGGATCGACATTGGCCGTGTATCCGCGAATCACCCCGCGCGCTTCCAAGCGTCGCACCCGCGACTGCACAGCGGAAACCGACAGGTTGGCTTTCTCGGCCAGATTGGACAGGGTGGCGCGCCCGTCGGCAATCAACTCGCGGATCAGCAGTCGATCGATATCGTCGAGTACGGGTTTCGCCGGTGTATCCGCCATCAGCGAAGGCTAACGCAGCGAACCGAACTCGTGGCACGAAACCTTGCTGGAGGGGCAGATGACTCAGGCTCTGACCGAACGTACGACGCGAGAACTACGCGACCGTACCGAGATGCTGTTGCGTGGACTCGGCGCGGTGCCGCCGGAACCGGGCTCGCTACCGGCCCGCACGCCGATTACCGGTGGTGAATTGGCGAGTTTGCCACCGAGTTCGATCATCGATGTCGATCTGGCGATCGGCGCCGCGGATCGGGCCTTCCGCGAGTGGCGCTCGGTACCCGCACCGCAGCGGGCCGCGCTGGTGCGCCGCCTCGCGGCACTGCTCACCGAACATCAGGACGAACTCGCCGAGCTGGTCACCCTGGAAGCGGGGAAGATCACCGCCGAGGCGCGCGGCGAAGTGCAGGAAATGATCGACATCTGCGAATTCGCCATCGGTCTGTCCCGCCAGCTCTACGGCCGGACGATGCCCTCGGAGCGGCCGGGGCATCGACTCATGGAGACCTGGCATCCGCTGGGCGTGGTCGGGGTGATCTCGGCCTTCAATTTCCCGGTGGCGGTATGGGCGTGGAATACCGCCCTGGCGCTGGTGTGCGGCGACACCGTGGTGTGGAAACCGTCGGAGACCACACCGCTGACCGCGCTGGCATGTCATACGCTGCTGCGTCGGGCAGCCATGGAAGTGGGCGCGGATCCCGAAGTGCACCAATTGATTCAGGGTGCGGCCGAGGTGGGTACGCGACTGGTGGACGACCCTCGGGTGGCGCTGGTGAGTGCGACCGGTTCGGTACGGATGGGGCGGACGGTCGCGCCACGGGTGGCGGCACGTTTCGGCCGTTGCCTGCTGGAATTGGGCGGCAATAATGCCGCCATCGTGACGCCCTCCGCGGATCTGGATCTGGCGGCGCGGGCCATTGTGTTCGCCGCGGCCGGAACGGCAGGACAGCGCTGCACCACCATGCGGCGGCTCATCGTGCACACGAGCGTCGTCGGTCCGCTGTTGGATCGGGTGGCGGCCGCGTATCGGCAACTGCGCGTGGGCAATCCCCTCGACGAAGGCGTACTGGTGGGACCGCTGATCAATAGTCAGGGCTACCTCGGCATGCAGTCGGCTCTGCGGCGCGCCCTCGAGGACGGTGGCGAATTGGTCTGCGGCGGTGAACGAGTGGAGGGTTTCGGCGAGGACGCCTTCTATGTCCGCCCCGCCCTGGTGCGCATGCCCGCGCAGACCGCCGTGGTCCGCGAGGAAACCTTCGCACCCATCCTCTACGCGATGACCTACAACGATCTCGACGCGGCCATCGAACTGCACAACGGTGTCCCCCAGGGCCTTTCGTCCTCGCTCTTCACCCAGGATCAGCGCGAGGCCGAACGCTTCCTCGCCGCCGACGGTTCCGACTGCGGTATCGCCAATATCAATATCGGCACCTCCGGTGCGGAGATCGGCGGAGCGTTCGGCGGTGAGAAGGAGACCGGCGGCGGCCGCGAATCCGGCTCCGATTCCTGGAAGGCGTATATGCGCCGGGCCACGAATACCGTCAACTATTCGACGGAACTCCCACTGGCGCAGGGCATTCGGTTCGAATGATGGGTATCGGTAGCCCGGGCACGCCGCAATGACGTGATGCACATACCGGAGACGCGCACGGCAACGGCCCCGAACCACGCTGGTTCGGGGCCGTTGCCTACCGCGATTCGCCCCTGCTCGACGCGGGGGCTCTACGCGGATTCGTCCGAGCTGATGGCGCGGATCTGCTGTTCGTAGCGGTCCCGGGTGCTCTCGTCGGCCGGATGCAGGGCACGGTCGCCGTTGAAGACGCGGCGAACCAGGCGGACCGCGGGCTCGGGGGCAGCGGCCAGGGCCACATCGAGGGGGCCGAGGTAGTTGGGGACGGCCACCTCGGCCTTGCGGGTGCGGGTGGTCGCGACAATGGCGGCGGCCACGTCTTCCGGGTCGACGGTCGGTAGGCCCTTACCCAGTGTGAGACCCGAGGAAAGCCGGGTACGCACCGCGGAGGGCATGACGCAGCTGACACTGACGCCGTATTCGGCGAACTCCAAACGCGTTGCGGCGGACAGGCCCACGGCGGCGAACTTGCTGGCGTTGTAGACGGCCAGGCCCGCGATCGGAATCTTGCCGGCGAGGGAGGCGACATTGACGATATGGCCGCGGCCGCGGTCGATCATGCCGGGGGCGACGGCGCGCATGCCGTGGATCAGGCCCCAGACATTCACGTCGATGGTGGTGTGGCCCACCGCGTCCGGTTCGTCGAGGAAGGCTCCGGCGGGCATGACACCGGCATTGTTGACCAGAATATCGACGCGGCCGAAGTCGGCGACAACCTTGTCCCACTGCTCGCGGTCGCGAACATCGAGTTCGAATGCCTTGGCCCCCAGTGCCGCCGCGGCGGCCTCGGCTGCCGCGGTATCCACATCGGCGATGGCGATCTCGGCGCCCCTGCTGGCGAACACTTCCGCGGTGCACTGGCCGATACCGCGACCGGCGCCGGTGATCAGCACCCGCGCCCCGGCGAGATCGATTGCCGGATAACTGTTTCCGAGGATACTCATACGAACTCTCCAAGCTCGAGCGCCTTGCGGGTGCTCGTCAGACTGTGTTCGAAGGTGGCCAGGCGGCGGCGGCCATCCATGAAATTGGGTCCCATCACCACGAGATCCTCAGAGCTGGCGTCGATTCGGAGCACCTTGGTGCCGGTGGCGCGTACCCTGGCGATCTCGTCGTCGAGTTGGGCGCTCATGCGATCACGCATCTGACGTTCCAGGAAATGGCCCGCACTGGTGGCGGGCAGTCGGCCGGTGGAGGCCATCGGGGCAATCACCACGATCTCTTCGAGTCGCTCGGGGATGAGCAGATCGACCGAGGCGGTGGAGGCCGCACCGCCGTCGATGAAGCGGCGGCCCGCGATCGGGACCGGCGGGAACCAGCCGGGAACAGCCCAGGAAGCCCGCAGCGCCGCACCGAGATTCGCCTCGGGTGCGGTGGGTGAACCAAAGGCCACGCGCTCGCCGGTGGCGTAATCCATTGCCGCCAGCCACGTCGCCGGATGCGATACCCAGCCGCCACCCGGGTTCAGCCGGTCCGCGAGCCGTTGCAGCCAGCCCGGATCGCCGCCACCGACGGGCAGCAGCCCACTACCGGCGGTGAGCAGTCGCTGACGATCGGTGAGACGGCCCTCGCGCACGGCCCGCAGTGTGTGCCCGGGCGCACCCGGACGCAGCCTCGGCAGCGGTGGGAAGCGGCCCGGCGCGCACCGCATGTGGGCGGCCAGAATCGCATTCTCGGTGGTGCCGCGCTGCATGGCGATCAGCTCGTCCACTCCGATGCCACTGCCGAGCATGGTCACCATTTCGGATCCGGCCGAGGTGCCGATCATGACGTCCGCCGTGCGCGGATCCCAGTCCAGTACGTCCCGGGCCGCGGCCAGCGCGGCGACTATCCACGCCGCGCCGAGCGTGCCCCCACAGCCGATGGCCAGGCCACGTCGCTGGGACCCGTTCCTGTTACTCATAGTTTCGAACACTAGCAGTTTTCGCATACCGCCGGTATCCCAAATCTCCCAGTACATAGAATTGCGAGATGCCACGTCTCACCCGGTCCGAAAGCCAGGCGCGCACCCGCGCGGATCTGCTCCTCACCGCGCGTGACCTCTTCCTCGCCGACGGCTACGCCAAAACCAGCCTGGAACGGGTCGCGGAGGAGGCCGGGTACTCCAAGGGCGCGGTCTACTCGAACTTCAAGACGAAATCCGAGCTGTGCCTCGAGGTACTCGGACTTATTCACGAGACCAAATTCGCCGAGGTCACCGAGCTGTTGGCGGCCGGAACCGGCTTCGACGATCAGCTGGAGGCCTTCCAGAGCTGGGCCGAACGGACCCTCGGCGACGTCGGCTGGACCATGCTCGAATTCGAATTCGCCATAGTCGCCAGGGACGACCCGGCGCTGCAGGCGGCCCTGGTATCGAATCTGGGGATTATTCGCGGCACCGTGGCGGCGCAATTGCAGAGTCTGGCCGATTCGCTGGGTGTCGCGCTGCCCATGCCCCCCGAGGATGCCGCCACCACGGTGCTGAGCCTGGGATTGGGGTTGGGAATTCAGCGCGCCATCGACCCGAGCCTGTCGGCGCGGCTGATTGCCGATGCCGTGCGCGCCATGCTGCCCGCGGCAGCTCGTGCCACATCCGGATAGGTTCACGGCGGACTCGCAAGGGCCGCACTAGAAGTGCAGCGTCCATTCGCCGCGATAGTGCAGGCGGGTCACGCTGACCGGCGGAATGTCTACGCGCCAGAAAGATTTCGCCGGGGCGTCCAGAGCGACCAATATCGCGGAGCGGATTACGGCCGGGTGGGTGATGGCAATGGTCGGTTCACCTTCGACGGCGATATCGGCCATCCATTCGGCGGTCCGCGCGAGCACCTCCACCACGGATTCACCACGATGGCCCTTGTAGGTCGGATCGGTGAGCCAGGCGTAAAGGTCCTCCTTCGGCACCGACATGAGCTCGCCGCCGCGCCAGGCACCGGCGTCCAGATCGCGTAGTCGATCGTCCTCGTCACCGAGCAAGCCCATGAGGGCGGCGGTTTCGACGGTGCGGCGCTCGGGGGCGGTGCGCACCCGGGCGGCATTCATGCGCCCCAGGGCGGATACGGCTCGGCGGCCCGCTTCGGTGAGCGGTTCGTCGACGGGAAATCGTGCCTTGCGCATCGCTTCGGTCATGCCGTGACTGACCAAGTCGAGTCTTAGCACCTTCTGCACGGTTGGAAAGCGTACGCACTCCCCCGCCTCCCCGAGACTTTAGCGCCAGACTTGAGAG
>NZ_BDCE01000111.1 GCF_001613345.1 Nocardia uniformis NBRC 13702
AGAGCCGTCGACCGTCATGCACGCGTGCCGGCGGTTGGGAGCCGAACCGATTTGGGCGTACCCGACGAGTTACCCCGAACGTTGCGAGATCAGTTGTCATGTTCGATACGTGGGTACGCGTGGGTGACGGCTCGGGTGTGGCGACGGGTTGTGTTGGGCTGTCGGTGGGCGGGTGCAGACTGGGGCTATGGATCGGTTCTCCTCCGCTACTCGGCAGTGGTTCGACGGTGCGTTTCCCGCGCCTACGGCTGCGCAGCTGGGGGCTTGGGAGGCGATTTCCGCCGGTGAGCACACCCTGGTGGTTGCGCCGACCGGGTCCGGGAAGACGTTGTCGGCCTTTCTGTGGGCCATTGATCGGCTGGCTACTCGGGAGCCCGGGGAGGGGGTGCGCAAGACCTCGGTGCTCTACATCTCGCCGCTGAAGGCGCTCGCGGTGGATGTGGAGCGGAATTTGCGCGCACCGCTGGTCGGGGTGACGCAGACGGCCAAGCGGCTGGGGGTGCCCGCGCCGGAGATACGGGTGGGGGTGCGGTCCGGGGATACCAGCGCCGCCGAGCGGCGGACCATGCAGCGCACGCCGCCCGACATTCTCATCACCACACCGGAATCACTCTTCCTCATGCTCACCTCGGCGGCCCGGGAGACGCTGAGCGAGGTGCACACCGTGATCGTGGACGAGGTGCATGCCATAGCCGGATCCAAACGCGGTGCGCACCTGGCACTTTCACTGGCACGACTGGATTCGATGACCGAACGGCCGGCCCAGCGGATCGGGCTGTCGGCGACGGTGCGGCCACCGGCGGAGGTGGGCCGATTCCTGGTCGGCACCGCGCCCATCACCATTGTGTCGCCGCCCGCGCCCAAGACCTTCGATCTCACGGTGCGGGTACCGGTCGCCGATATGACCGAGCCGGATGAAGCCGGGGAGGCGGCATCGATCTGGCCGCATGTGGACGAAGCCATTGTGGATCTGGTGTTGGAGCACCGCTCCTCCATTGTGTTCGCGAATTCGCGGCGGCTGGCCGAACGGCTTACGGCCCGATTGAACGAGTCGTACGCGGCGCGCCTCGGGGAGCCGGTCGAGACCGAGCATGCGCCGCCCGCGCAGATCGGACCCTCCACCGAGGTGGTGCACGGGGCCGCATCGCTGTTGGCGCGGGCGCATCACGGGTCGGTGAGCAAGGAGCAGCGGGCGCTCATCGAGGACGACCTCAAGAGTGGGCGGCTGCGGTGTGTAGTGGCCACCAGCAGTTTGGAACTCGGCATCGATATGGGTGCGGTGGAACTGGTGGTGCAGGTGGAAGCGCCGCCATCGGTGGCGAGCGGATTACAGCGGGTCGGACGGGCCGGGCATCAGGTGGGTGAGATCTCGCGCGGAGTGATCTTCCCGAAGCACCGTACGGACGTAATCCGCTGTGCGGTGGCGTCGAAGCGCATGACCGCCGGGCAGATCGAGGCACTGAAGATTCCGGCCCATCCCCTCGACATCCTGGCTCAGCAGACGGTGGCCGCCTGTGCGCTGGAGCCCTTGGATGCCGACACCTGGTTCGAGGTGGTGCGGAGAACCGGAAGCTATGCGGCACTGCCGCGTTCGGCGTACGAATCGGTCCTGGACCTGCTGTCGGGACGCTATCCGTCGGACGAGTTCGCCGAATTGCGGCCACGGATCGTATGGGATCGGGACGCGGGCACGCTGACCGGACGACCTGGCGCACAACGGCTTGCGGTGACATCCGGTGGCGCTATCCCCGACCGGGGGCTGTTCCCGGTGTTCATGGTGGGCGAAAAAGCCTCGCGAGTCGGAGAACTCGATGAGGAGATGGTGTACGAGTCGCGCGTCGGCGACGTCTTCGCACTCGGGGCCACCAGTTGGCGAATCGAGGAGATCACCTTCGACCGAGTGCTGGTGACACCGGCCTTCGGTCTGCCCGGGCGGCTGCCGTTCTGGCACGGCGATTCGCTGGGGCGGCCCGCGGAATTGGGCGCCGCACTAGGCGAATTCGTGCGACAGGCCGGGCAGGCCGTCGAGAAGGCGGCCAGTGGGCGGCGCGGTGGTGGGGACGAATCAGGCTCCGGCCCAACGAAGAAGCCGCATGGCCGCGCGAAAGACGCGATCACAGCGGCTGATTCAACTGCCTCCGAGCCGAACGCCACGGCCCTCGGGGGAGAACCGAAGCATGTGGCGGGGCCGGGCGGGAGCGCTGAGCGCGCCGACCCTCTCGGCCAGGACTCGAAGCACGCGAACACTCCGGGCAAAACCTCGAACGACGCGGCGATCGCGGGACGGGACTCCAAGCCCGCGCAGGCTCCGCGCAAAGCCACGAGCGACGCGACGATCGCGGGACGGGACTCCAAGCGCACGAACGCTCTCGGCAAAGGCTCGAGGGACGCGGAGTCCGTGGGCGGGGGCTCGAAGCACGCGGAGATGAGTATGGCCGAGCTGTCGGATGTCTCGCATGCGGCGGGGCTCGATGACAATGCGACCGCGAATCTTGTTGCGCTGCTGCAAGAGCAGCGCGCCGCCACCGGACAATTACCCACCGATAAGACGCTGCTGGTGGAGCGGTTCCGGGATGAGTTGGGCGATTGGCGGGTAGTGCTGCACTCGCCGTACGGGTTGCCGGTGCACGCGCCGTGGGCATTGGCGGTCGGCGCGCGCCTGCGCGAGCGTTTCGGGGTGGATGCCGCGCCCACACCGTCCGATGACGGGATTGTGGTGCGGCTGCCGGATACCACCGATGAACCGCCGGGGGCGGAGCTGTTCGTCTTCGAGCCGGATGAGATCGATGACATCGTGACCGAACAGGTCGGGGGTTCAGCGCTTTTCGCGTCACGGTTCCGGGAATGTTCGGCGCGGGCGCTGCTCTTGCCGCGACGCGATCCCGGTAAGCGCGCACCGCTGTGGCAGCAGCGGCAGCGGGCGGCGCAGCTATTGGATGTGGCACGCAAGTTCCCGGACTTCCCCATGCTGTTGGAGACCGTGCGCGAATGCCTGCAGGACGTGTACGACCTGCCGTCGCTGCGGGATCTGCTGAGCCGGGTGGCGCGACGACAGCTGCGGCTGGTCGAGGTGGAGACGGCGAGCCCGTCGCCCTTCGCGAATTCACTGCTGTTCGACTACATCGGGCAGTTCATGTACGAGGGCGACAGTCCGCTGGCCGAGCGGCGGGCGGCGGCGCTATCGCTGGATTCCAGCCTGCTCGCGGAATTACTCGGTCGGGTTGAGCTGCGCGAACTCCTCGACGCGGCGGTCCTCGAACTGACCGAGCGCGAGTTGCAGCGGCTCACCCCGGAACGGCATGCGCGAGATATGGAGGGGCTGGCCGATCTGCTGCGGCTGCTGGGGCCGGTCACCGCCGAGGAAGCGGCGCAGCGCTGTGTCGACGATCCGCGCGCGTGGTTTACCGAACTGGTGAAGTCGCATCGGGCCCTGGAGGTTTCATTCGCGGGATCGCAATGGTGGGTGGCCATCGAGGACGCGGCCCGGCTGCGCGACGCGCTCGGCGTACCGCTGCCCATCGGCGTTCCGGCCGCCTTCATCGAACCGGTCGCCGACCCGCTCGGCGATCTCGTCGGCCGCTACGCCCGCACCCACGGCCCCTTCACTCTGGACGCCGTGGCCCACCGCTTCGGTCTCGGACCGGCCGTGGCCGCCACCGCGCTACACCGGCTCGGTATGGAAAAACGGTTAGTCGAAGGCGAATTCACGCCCGGCGCGACCGGTGCCGAATGGTGTGACACCGAGGTACTACGCCGCCTGCGCCGTCGCTCCCTCGCTGCCGCGCGCAAAGAGGTGGAACCGGTTACCACCGCCGCCCTCGGCCGCTTCCTGCCCGCGTGGCAGCACATCGGCACCGGCGAGCTCCGCGGTGTGGACGGTGTCGCCGCCGTCGTGGAACAGCTTGCGGGCGTTCCCATCCCGGCCTCGGCCTGGGAATCGCTCATCCTCCCCTCCCGCGTCCGCGACTACTCCCCCGCCCTACTGGACGAACTACTGTCCACCGGCGAGGTCATCTGGTCCGGGCACGGCTCCATTACCGCCAAGGACGGTTGGGTGGCCCTGCATCCCACCGATCAGGCCCCACTGACGCTGCCCCCGACGTCCCCGCTCGACCTCACGGAGACGCACATCAGCGTGCTGATGGCGTTGGGGGCCACCGTTATTGGTGGCCGACCATCACCGACGACAGACCAACCAGTCGACCTGTCGGCCGTGACAGGCGATAACAGCGCCTCGGGCAAGACCACCCAGCGCAACCGATCGAGCCGCTCCAAAGCGGCCCATGGGGATACCACGCTATCCGGCCATCCCATGTCGGTGGGACGTACGGAACCGGCGGCCTCCGGAAGTGCGCCACCTCCGGCAACCCACGATGTGAACGGGGCACACTCCGGCGACTCCACGACGGTGGGACGTACAGAACCAGCAGCCTCCCGAAATACGCCACCCCCAGCGAATCGCGACGACACGAACGCCGCGGATGCTCCTTGGACGGATGCGGCCGAGGTGGTCGATGCCAGCCCGGCGAGCGGCTCTCGGCTCGGCACGCCCGCGGTCGGTCCGGAGTATCAGGTGGTACCGAGTACCGGTGGGGCCTACTTCTTCCGGCAGTTGGCGGACGCCACCGGCCTCGAGGACGAGGCGGCTGTCGTCACGGCGCTGTGGGAGCTGGTGTGGGCCGGGTACGTCGCCGGGGATACGTTCGTGCCGGTCCGGGCGCTGCTATCGGGGACTACGCGGACCACTACCGCGCATCGGACGCCGCGGCGCGCACCGCGTGGCCGGATGTATCTACCTCGGGCGGGGGCGCAGGTGCGCAGTAGTCCGCCACAGGTGGCGGGGCGCTGGTCTTTGCTGCCGGAGCGGGTGTCGGACAATACGATTCGCGCGCACGCCACGGCCGATGTGCTGTTGGAGCGGTACGGGGTGTTGACTCGCGGGTCGGTGCAGAGCGAAGGGGTGACCGGCGGGTTCGCGCTCATGTACCGGGTGCTCACCGAATTCGAGGACCGAGGGCGGTGTCGACGCGGGTACTTCGTGGATTCGCTGGGTGGGGCGCAGTTCTCGACCACCGATGTGGTGGATCGATTGCGGTCGTTCGATACCGACCGCAACCCCTATCCCGGCAATGGCGCTCCGGACGAGGGGATCGAACCGGGTGCCGGAAAGGTGCTGGCTTTGGCGGCCTGCGATCCGGCCAATCCCTATGGGGCGGCGCTGCCTTGGCCGAAGGCCGCGGCCGAGGGGGCGGGGCACCGGCCAGGACGCAAGGCGGGTGCACTCGTGGTGCTGGTGGCCGGTGAGCTGGCGCTCTATCTGGAGCGTGGCGGCAAAACACTGCTGACATTCACCGAGGATCCGGCGGTACGCGCGGCGGCAGCGGCTGGTCTCGCGGCCCTGGTGCATGACCGGCGCGTCGATTCACTGGTCATCGACCGGGTGAATGGCGAGTCCGTACACGGCAATACCTTCGCCGACTTCCTCACCCAGGCCGGATTTGCGCCCACGCCACGCGGTTTCCGCCTGCGGAGCCGTCCGTGACCTGCGGCGATCGCCGGGGCTGCACCACGGCTGCGCGGAGGCCGCGTGCCTGAGGGCGACACCGTATTCCTGGCTGCGAAGCGCCTGCGGGCAGCCTTGGATGGAAAGGTGCTGACGCGCAGCGACTTCCGCGTGCCCAGGTTCGCGACATTGGATTTGCGTGGTGAGCCGGTGGAGAGCGTCGGCAGCTACGGGAAGCATCTGTTCATCCGGACGCCGAAGGTCAGCATTCACACCCACCTGAAAATGGAGGGTGTGTGGCGGGTGTACACACCCGGGCAGCGTTGGACCAAACCGGGTTTCACGGCGCGGCTGGTGCTCGCGACCGAGGATTCGGAGGCGGTGGGTTTCTCGCTGGGACTCGTCGAGGTGCTGCGGCTCGCAGATGAGCACACCGCCATCGATCATCTCGGGCCCGACCTGCTCGGGCCGAATTGGGATGCGGAGGAGGCACTCCGGCGCTTGCGTGCGCACGCCGGACAGCCGATCGGGCTGGCACTGCTCGATCAGCGGAATCTGGCGGGCATAGGCAATATCTACCGCAGCGAGATCTGCTTTCTGCGAAAGGTGCACCCGGCCACCGCCGTCGGCGAGATCGAGGACCTACCCGGGCTGGTGGACGAGGCGCACCGGGTGCTGGTCAAAGCCGCGCACGAACCACCGTGGCGCGCACTCGCCTACGGCCGCCAGCGCCTCCCGTGCCGCCGCTGCGGCACCAATCTGGTGGTGCACCTGCTCGGTGCCCCGGAGGGCGAGTCTGCCACTCGCGCCGACCGGGGCATCTACTTCTGCCCACGCTGTCAACCGTTGTGAAAGCGTCCGGCGGGACACTCCGCTGACCGGGCTACCCTCTCGGCTGCCAACACTGCTGATCAGAAGCGCAAACCCGATCAGGCCGGGCCGCAGGCCGACGAAGGATTGTGACTAGGGTGGGCGGTGCCGTACGAAGTGGATGAGGGGGGGAGCAGTGAGCGATCCGAACAATGCCTGGGGTGGTTCGCTGAAGCAATCGGCGGGTGCGGGTGGGTTCGGTCTGGCGTTCGATCCAGCGGTCGCCACCACCTTGTCGAGAGAATGCGCATCGATGCTGAGCGCGATGGAACAGGTGTCGAGCACCATCGCGGGCGCGACCGGTTTGAAGCCGCTGAACTTGAAGGAGTCCGGACCCGACCTGTCGGCCCTGTTCAACAACGCGGCAACCGATCTCACTACCCGTGTGCTGAACGGGCACAAGACAATCCTTACCGATATGGGCGAAACCTTCATCGCCGCCGGTCGCCTGTACCAGCAGGGCGAAGAGGATTCCCGCACGGCGTTCGAGCAGCTGAAGAGCACGGTTGGTCATGTGGAGGTGGCCACCAGCGAAGCCCAACTGCCGGGCTGGGGGCCCTCCAAGGGGTGGGGCAGCGAGAGCTATTCCTCGTCCCCCGAACGGGATTACAGCAACAAGCTGGGCGATACGCAGGAGGCGGAATCGCTGGCAACCGGCGCGCAGGAAGCGGGAATCACGCTCAAGCCGTCGTCGATCGACCCCGAAACGGGTGAGAACTTCGGGTGGGACGAGTTCGTCGCGCACTACAACCATGTCGATGGCGGGCAGATTCCCGGTCAGTTGCAGCAGTTCGCCGATACGTGGAAGCGTGCGGCCGACCAACTGCGCATGCAGGCGGCGGCGTTTCATTGCACGTACGATCCGTTGCTGCTGACGGCCCCGGCGGGTTCGGATTCCGAGGGCGTGTGGGCGTCACCGGCAGCAGCGAAAGCCAAGAGTGCGCTCAACGACTACCTTCACGGGGTCGAGCGGTTGATCAACTGCATGAACCTGATGAGCCGCAACCTCGCGTTCACCCAGGGCTGGATTTTGCGGCTGCAAACTTTCCTGCCCCACGACAGCGCCGACACATACCACCTGTCCGGACGTGCTGAGGATGCCGAGCTGCGGCAGATCCGGACCACATGGGACGCCTGGTATGTCGAAGGCGCGAAAATATCGGGCGGCAATATCCCGGAGGTACCCGAGGCCCGCAGCACGGTCACAACACCTACCGGGAACCTGCCCACCTCACTGACCGAGATGCTGATAGGCGACCAGTCTCCCGCGCAGATCCCGATGGATCCGCTCGCCTTGGCCGCGCAGCTGGACCGAGGCATACCGAT
Organism: Nocardia uniformis NBRC 13702; assembly: GCF_001613345.1. Lineage (GTDB taxonomy): Bacteria > Actinomycetota > Actinomycetes > Mycobacteriales > Mycobacteriaceae > Nocardia > Nocardia uniformis. The sequence goes on from NZ_BDCE01000111.1 coordinate 7,700, forward strand.
TGAAATTGCCAACGCCGACGGCAGTAACACCGTCTGGACCCCCAATCCGGACGGCACTGTCACCACCGCGAGGTCCACGGTTGGCCCCGACGGTACGGTCACCACCGTGAGCAAGGTCGGCGACGGACCGGAAACGACGTCGGTGTCTACGCCGCGCAACGATGGCACCGGCGTCATCGACACGGTCACCACCGCACCCAATGGGACCGTGCAGCGCGTCGTTTCCACGCCCACCGGCGATGGCCGGATCAGTTCCCGTAGCGTCAATCCTGACGGCACCACAGGTCCCGAAATGATGATCACCCCGCTTCAGGAGGGTGGGCTGTTCACCCAGATCCCCAGCGATGACGGCCAGACGGTGACGAACCTGTTCACCGCTGCCGATGGGTCCAGCTACAGCCAAACCTTGGCTATTGCCCCGGACGGCGGCCAACAGCTGATCAGCACTGCCAATTCCAATGGCACCCGATCGATCATGGAACCGGACGGCGCAGTCTTCACTCAGACCGGTGACGGAGCCTCGGCTTTGACCACCAAGCAGCCCAACGGTGCGGTGGTCGCCCAGTTCGACAACGGCACCGTACTGGCGTCCGATCCGCCTCAGCCCGGGCAGTCGGCACCGTCGACGTGGGAGGCGGTCCAGAACGCGGTCGAGCCCTTTATGGAGAAGAGCCCGCTCACCTATGGGATAGACGGTGCGAAGGACCACCCCTACGCCACCCTCGGCGGCGCGGCTGCCAGTGGTGTCGCCGCGAGCCTCGACGAGGGCGGGAAGGGGCTCGCGCGGCAGGCGGGATTCATGTCGCAAACCTCACAGCTCCTCGGGCAGGAGGCCATGCAGGATCTCGGTGACGGTAAGAATGTCTCGGGTAAGGCGATCCAGTCGGTGTCGACGTCTATTGCCGACGACGCTTCGAAACTCGGGTCCAACGCTAAATTGCTGGGTAATGTCGGGAAGTTCGGCGGGCCGCTCGCGACGGTCGGATTCTCCACGTACACGTCTATCGATGACTGGCGCAACGGTAAGGACGGGTGGGAAGCGGCGGGCGCGGGCGTCGGATCGGCGGTCGGTGGGATCGGTGGCGGAATCGCTACCGGTGCTGCCGCCGGTGCACTGCTCACGGGTCCCATCGCCCCTGTCGGAGCCGTTGTCGGCGCTGTCATCGGCGGTGTCGCCTTTGGTGCTTTGGGCGGATGGGTAGGAGAAAACACAGTGAAAGCGGTGAAGTAGTGAGCCACGCAGCAGGAAAATCCGTTAGGCGTCCGTCCGACCTGCCATGGCCTCCCGATTTCGGTCCGGAAAGTCGCAGACGGACGATGATGGTGGTATATTTGCCAATATTACTCATCGGTGCACTTATTGGCGCATTTATGTCACTTGTTGGATTTATTCAAAGCAGCACAACTCAGGCATTCTTCGGATTATTTGCAACGCTATTCTTTCTGTCAGTGACCCCCGGGGCGATTCGGATGCATCTTTCGCGCCGACGTTCAGTGCCCGAACTGGAAGCGGTCCACGATATCGACAGCGAAGCTGCCACAGCTGTTCCCAGACTACGATGGCTGGCGATCGCGGGGGTTGTCATGCTGGCGATGGCCATTGTCAGCGCCACATACTTCGCCTATGCATTGACATTCCAAGATACTTCGGAGTTCGCTCCAGGAAATCGGCGACCTTTTACTGGAATACTTCTTACAGTTGCCATCCTGCTGGCAACGTGGCTGCTGATCCGTGCCGCCTATTCTGCCAGAAGGAAGAAGTTCCTGTGGCTAGCTCCATCGCGGGTGCACCTGAGTGATGGATTCATGTACCGATCCGTTGAGTGGGACAGCATTCTGGATGTGCAGGCTACGTCGTATCCTAGCTTCGCGACAATTAGGCTACAGTCACGCCCTGATGGGGTCGATATTATTTGGGCGGCCAGGTGGGCACGTAAGAAGAACCGCACGTGGCTCGCCGAAGTTTACACGCTGGAATACGACATGGATTCCGCACTCTTGTATCACCTGATCCGGTTCTACTGGAAGCATCCTGAACTGCGGCAGGAACTGGGTTCGGATGCTGCTGTCAATCGAATCCGCCGGAGTGCCGTACTCGATTCACCCGAGAAGTCAACTGCTGACAGAAACTCGGGCAGTGATTTCTGGGGAACTGGATCGTAATGCGCACATGGTCGTTCACCGAAACGGAGTTCGCGGTCCTGTGGCGGGACGCGGTCGGCGATCAGCTTCCCGCCCCATTCCTGTTCACCTCCGCCGCACCCAATCAGGCAACCTTCCGCGCCGAACAAGAGGCAGCTCGGGAGATCGCGCGTGACAAAGACTCTCGTGACATCGCCACGATCCTCGACACGATGTCCGAGCCCGACCTGCACCTGTCGGTCTACGGCGGGGACCACGCCGATCCGATGCAGCCTGGCTCGATAATCCGCGTCCTGGCCGTCCGCAGGCGAGAGCGAGGCTTCCTGATCACGCAATCGCCCGGGAAGTCGTACTTCCATCGCGGCGGATACACGGTCAACGAATGCGATCCACTGCGGCTGGCCGACGAACTGGTCGATGCACTTCCCGCGGCGGATCCCGGCAGCCTAGGTGAGATAGCCCTCGCCGCATCCGGCGACGACCTGGCTGACGAACGCCACCGGTCACCGGTCGCGCTCAGGGAGAACTCCACTGCCTACAGATCTGCACGGTTCCTCCGCGCCCCAACGACAATCTCAGGCGAAATCGAAATCACCCAGGGCAGTTCCGTATTCGGCCCTCGCGGCATTAATCGCCATACCGTCCACTGGCGTGACGTCGTCGGTGACGGACGCTATGTCATCATCGGCCGTAACGCCATGGCGGCGGATTCCAAACAATTTGCGGCAGTTCTGAATTCCCGAATCGCGATCGTGATCCGGGCGATCAAGGAAGAACGAGAGCACATCCACTGAGGTGATCCCAGTGACTTCATTTCCACCTGATGCGCCGCCATCCTCGGGACAAACACACTAGGCGCGGTGCCGCCCGTGTCTGCGATGCAGATTGCGAACGGGGATGCGGTGGAATGGATAGCCGTCGGCGAGTAGGAGTCGCTCGTCGGGGATTGGCTGCGTGATGGATCGACCATCGGAGACACCCCACCGCACGGCGGTAACGACCCCGATGCAGGACAGTGCAACAATCACGAACTGGACCATTGCGGACACGGATACCTCCAGAAGTACAGTGCAACAGCATCATTGGAACGCCACCCACCTCTCGGAGGCGCAGACTAGTGGCGGTGAGCACGGCGGCAGGTTCGGTCGGCCACCTTCCGGGGCTGTGGCCAGGTCTGGCCAGATTCGGCATCGACCACTCCGAGCGGCTCACCATCGATTACCCGGGCGACCAGTCCGGCGTCGAGAGCGGCGATATCGTCAGTAGCGAGCTGGATCAATTGGGAGATTGTGAACGAGGGGCCAACTTGCCCGTCCCGCCAGACGGGAGCCCACGCCCCGTCACGGTACTGAATCCACCAGGCGGGCCGCTCTTCACCGATGAGTGCCAGTGCGTCATCGATGTCCATCGGAACCGGTTCGTGTGTAGGTGTTTTCGGGGCTCACGGTAATCACATCAACCGTCTGCCGGAGATCGCACGGTACGGTGCCGCCCTCGAAGTGCTTGGTGCTCGGAACGAAAACGGCTTCGACCTCGATACGAGCGATCGTGGCTTTCAGTCCCGCGAGTAGCGGCCTCCCGGTTCGGCCGTCGATGACGATCATCTTTGCGAAATCGAAGCCGCGCAGCGCCGCCGCGCTCCGAACCTCGGTTTCGTCCCATGCTTGCCGCACGCCGCTGATGTCGGATCGGACGTATCCGATCGCGGTAGGCCGAAACTTCATCGCCTGCATCCGTTCTGCTCGGGGGTCGTGGGATGGTTGGGGAGCGCGCCCGGAGCGATATCGCGGTTGCGGGCACCGCCCGCCTGGCGCACTTCTATGACACACCTCGCAGCGACAAGAGCATCGCCGAAACGGTGGCACCGGAGAATCTGTCGTGAAAGCCCTGATGGACTCCCGCCGCAGGTGAGATGATTACTCCGACATGGTGATTCCGACCTCCCCGAATCGGAGGACGCAATGACACAGACGATCAGCGACGCGGGTTCGACGCTGCCGCGTCGCCAGCTCGGCCGCTATCTGCTGGAGTGGCGCACGCGCGCCGGATACACGCAGACAAAGGCCGCTCAGCTATTGGAGATGGGGGCAACCAGCCTCGGGCGTTTGGAGAAGGGGGAGAACTCTCGTATCAAGTCGCGAGATATACAGGCCGCGTGTGACCTGTACGGCGTGCCGGATGATCTTGTCGCCGCGTTGATCGGTCTGGCGAGGCAGGCCAACGTCAAGAACTGGTGGCACCAGTACGGCGACTTGATCCCCAAAGACTTCGATGTTTATGTAGGTCTCGAAGCCGCTGCATCCAAAATTATTACGTACCAACCTGATCTGGTGCCCGGTCTGCTCCAGATCGCAGACTACGACCGAGCCTTGGCAGAGCGTTGCCCGGACGACACCGTAGAGGAGCGCGAGCGGCGCGTGCAGTTGAAGATGCAGCGCCAGAACATAGTTACTCGCAAGACACGGCCCGTGACGTTGGATGTCGTCGTCGGTGAGGCAGCGTTGCGCCGAGTCGCGGGCAGCCGACGTATCATGGCTGCTCAACTCCGGCATCTGGCCGATCGATCCGCTGCGGCCAATATCGAATTGCGGGTACTTCGCGCCGCCGCAGGCTTTCCGGGCGGTATCTCGATGCCTCCGTTGGTCGTGCTGCAATACGGAGAATCCGCACATGGTGAGCCCGTAGAGCCCTCCGTCGTGTTCCTGGAAGGCATCGTGGGCAACATGTACATTGAGGACGCGGACGATGTGGCGAGCTTCTCGCGATCGTTCGATCGCCTGAAGGCCGCAGCACTCGACGGCAGCAGCAGCCGACAGTTGCTCAGGCAGTTAGCGAGGGAGTATGAGAGTGGACATTGACCTGTCCGGCGCGCACTGGTTCAAGAGCAGCTACAGCCAGCACGGTGGCGAATGCGTAGAAGTTGCCCACCTGGACGGTGGCATGATCGGCGTCCGCGACTCCAAGAACCCGTCCGGCCCAGCGCTAGTCTTCGGACCCGGCGAGTGGAGTGCCTTCACAGCGGGCGTCAATGACGGAGAATTCAACCGCCCCAATTAGTTTCGATCAGAAGAACTGCTGCTCGAACCGGTGTCGGGCGGTCTGGCCGCGCCACTGTGCTCTACGAATCCAGATTTGAGGGAACTGATGCGCCGGTCACTTCGTCGGCATGTCCGCAGCGCCACGGCGGCAGGTGCGCTCCTGCTCGCCTCGCTGGCCGGATGCGGTTCCGAGGCCGACCCTGCGACTTCGTCGGACGACGTATTGCTGACCACCTGTGCCGAGTTCATGCAGCTGACACGTTCGGACCAATCCACCTTCGTCGGGAAGGTCGTTGTTGCGAAGGATCCTTCCGCGAAGCGGACAGGTGACACCGGCCAACCGTCGATGGCGCTGCGAGCGGCGACAATTGAGGTGCAGCGGGACTGCGCTAAGCCCGATCTCGCGGATCGGACGGTTGCGAACACGCTGCAAGGGACCGTGCGGTAGCGAGCGTCGCACCGGCCTACCGCCGGTGCGCTGACCACTTTCGCCTACTCAGTCGGTCCGGATCGGATCCAATACCTCGCGCCGCGCTTCCGGGGCCTCCAACCGCAGCGCATCGGCCGACGTATCGTCCGGCCGGGTCTGCGATTCGATCTCCGCGCGCACCCGCGCCTGGTAGGTGGCGACCTCGCGGACGATATCGCTTTCCGCCCAACCCAATACGGGTGCGATCAGGCGGGCGACCTGGTCGGCACTGTCCACGCCGCGGTCGGCGTACTCGATGGAGATGCGGGTGCGGCGCGCCATGATGTCGTCGAGGTGTAGCGCACCTTCGGCGGCCGCCGCGTACACGGCCTCGACCTGCAGATAGCCCGGTGCCTCGGTAATCGGTTGCAGCAGATCGGGTTTGCCCTCGGCCAGGCTCAGCACCTCGTCGATCAACGATCCGTACCGGTTGAGCAGGTGTTCGATGCGGTACGGGTGGACGCCGTATTTCTCGGCCAGATGCGGAACCTGGTTGAGCAGTGCGTAATACCCGTCGGCGCCGAGCAGCGGCACCTTCTCGGTTACCGAGGGTGATACCCGGCGCGGGATATCGACCAGGGCGGCGTCGACGGCGTCATAGGCCATGACCCGGTAGGTGGTGTATTTGCCGCCCGCGATGGCGACCAGTCCGGGCGCGATACGAGCCACGGCGTGTTCGCGCGAGAGCTTCGAGGTCTGATCGCTCTCCCCCGCCAGCAGCGGGCGCAGGCCCGCGTACACACCGGTGATATCGGCATGGGTGAGCGGCGTGACCAGTGCTTCATTGACCCGGTCTAGGAGGTAGTCGATATCGGCCTTGGTGGCGGCCGGATGCGCGAGGTCGAGATTCCAGTCGGTATCGGTGGTGCCGATAATCCAGTGATTGCTGCCCCACGGAATCACGAACAGCACCGAGGTGGGGGTGCGCAGAATCAGCGCGGTATCGCTGGCAATGCGGTCGCGCGGCACCACAATGTGCACGCCCTTGGACGCGCGCACATGGAAGCGGCCACGTACATGCGAGAGGGATTGAATTTCGTCGGTCCATACCCCGGTGGCATTGATGACGACGCTGGCGCGCGCCTCGGTGGTGCGGCCGTCCTCGCTGTCACGCACCTGCACACCGACGACGCGGTCGGCCTCGCGCAGGAAACCGACCACCTGGGTGGAGGTGCGAATGACCGCGCCGTAGTGCGCGGCGGTACGGGCCACGGTCATGGTGTGCCGGGCATCGTCGACGACGGTGTCGTAATAGGTGACGCCACCGGTGAGCGCACTGCGCTTGAGCCCCGGGGCCATGCGTAGCACGCTGTGACGGGTCATATGATGCTGTCCCGGTACCGATTTCGCGCCGCCCATGGTGTCGTACAGGAGCAGACCGGCCGATACATACGGCCGCTCCCACCCGATATGGGTGAGCGGGTAGAGGAAGCGCAGCGGCTTCACCAGGTGCGGTGCGAGTTTGGACAGCGCCAGTTCGCGTTCCCGCAGCGCCTCGCGCACCAGGCCGAATTCGAACATCTCCAGGTAGCGCAGGCCGCCGTGGAACATTTTGGATGAGCGACTGGAAGTGCCGGAGGCCAGGTCGCGGGCCTCGACCAGGGCGACCTCGAGACCGCGGGTGGCGGCGTCCAGCGCGATACCCGCGCCGACCACACCGCCGCCGATCACGATCACATCGAACGGCTCCTTGCCGAGCCGTTCCCAGGCAGCCGCCCGCTGCTCCGGACCCAGGAACTGAGAGTGCGGTTGCTTCGTCATGCTCGACTCCTCCAGCCGACCGGCGCGCCGGATTTCCCCGGTGGCGCGGCTATTCGTATCGAAGACGCTCTGAGCTCTGGTGCTGGCTGCTCGGGGAACAGGCTATGGGGAAACCGGGTACGGACACGGGATCTGCGTGGATATCGTGTCGCGCGGACCACACCTACTACTCTCGGGTAACCATCACCCAGCCTACTGCCGACACGCGCGACATGGCCCTGCGACGAGGCTGTGTCACCTCCGGCGAAGTGGCACGTTCGTCTAGTAGCCTGCTGAAATGCGTCGCTATGTGGCCGCCATCGATCAGGGCACTACCTCGAGTCGGTGCATCGTCTTCGACCATCGGGGCTTGGTTGTCGGCGCCGCGCAGCGCGAGCACGAGCAGATCTTCCCGCAACGGCGAAACTATCTGGCGCAATACCGAATCCGTCATCGCCGAGGCCCTCGACAAGACCGGGTTGACCGCCGCCGATATCGCCGCGGCGGGCGTCACCAATCAGCGCGAGACCACCATGGTGTGGGAACGCGCCACCGGCAAGCCGATTCACAATGCCATTGTCTGGCAGGACACCCGCACCGCCGCCCTGGTCGGAGAGCTGGGCGGATCCGATGGCCCCAACCGCTACACCGACCGCACCGGGCTGCCGCTGTCCACCTACTTCGCCGGTCCGAAGCTGCGTTGGATTCTCGACCACGTACCCGGTGCGCGTGCACGCGGCGAGGCGGGCGAACTGTGCTTCGGCACCATCGACAGCTGGGTGCTGTGGAATCTCACCGGTGAGCACATCACCGATGTCACCAATGCCTCGCGCACCATGCTCATGGATCTGCGCACGCTGCAATGGGATCCGGCGATCTGCGCGGACTTCGGCGTGCCGATGGCCATGCTGCCGACCATTCGCAGCTCCTCGGAGGTGTACGCGGATATCAAAACCGGTGCGCTGAAGGGTGTTCCGATCGCGGGCATTCTCGGCGATCAACAGGCGGCCACCTTCGGCCAAGCCTGCCTGACTCCGGGGGAAGCCAAGAACACTTACGGCACAGGCAATTTCATGCTCATGAATACCGGGACGACGCCCGTATTCAGCGAGCACGGCCTACTCACCACCGTGTGCTACCAACTCGGCGAGGAACCGGCGGTCTACGCCCTCGAGGGTTCCATCGCCGTCACCGGCTCCCTGGTGCAGTGGCTGCGCGACAATCTCGGCCTGATCGACTCCGCCGACGATATCGAGGCCCTCGCCCACACTGTCCCCGACAATGGCGGCATCTACATAGTCCCCGCCTTCTCCGGCCTCTTCGCCCCCCGCTGGCGCCCCGACGCCCGCGGCGTGGTGGTCGGCCTCACCCGCTTCGTCAACAAGGCGCACTTCGCCCGAGCCACCCTGGAAGCCACCGCTTTCCAAACCCGTGAGGTCATCGATGCCATGCGCGCCGACGCCGCCGCCCAGCAGCTCGACATAGAACTCGTCACCCTCAAGGTCGATGGCGGCATGGTCGTCAACGACCTCCTCATGCAGTTCCAATCCGACCTCCTCGACGCCCCCGTGGTCCGCCCCGTGGTCATCGAAACCACCGCTCTCGGAGCCGCTTACGCCGCGGGCCTGGCGGTCGGCTACTGGGCCACCCCCGATGACATCCGCGCCAACTGGGCCGAAGACAAACGTTGGAACTCCACCATGTCCGACGCGGATCGCCAGCGCCTTATGGGCGAATGGAACAAGGCCGTCGAACGCACCTACGACTGGGTCTGATCGCGCGGGCGCGTTCGCAATCAGGATGTGACGAGCCGGAATCCGGATCCGACTCCACCGCGGCTGTCGAGGTCGGCCATGATCGCGGTCATCGAGCTCGCCGCGCCGGTCACCCACTGGATGCCGACCACGGCGTCGTCCACGACGATGGGAGCGCCCGAGTCGCCGGTGAATTCGGTGACGGTATTGAGGATGTAGGGGCCGATGGTGCCGATCATGACACCGCAGGTTCGGCCGGTGGTGACGCCCTGCTTGCACAGTACGGTTCCGGGCGGCGGCGGTTCCGCTATCCGCCGGATGGTGGTATCTCCGATGGTGGCAGTCGGGATCACCATCGACTTGTCGAAAACGATGACGGCGTAGTCGAGTCCGACACCATTGGGCCCGGGTACAACAGGATTGCCGCCGCTGATGTAGGCGACCGTACCGATCACTTCGACATTCACGCCCCCTGGCTCGGGCTCGTTGAGGTGGGCCGCGTGCACCACCTCGTCACCGAGCCATTGATTGCCGTGCGTGTCGTATGAGCAGTGCGCGTTGGTGATTCCGACCAGATTGTCGTCGGCGTCGTAGCCCACGGCGGCGAGGGTGCACAGATGCGCCCAGTAGGCCACCTGTACCGGTACACCGTGCAGCATCGCGACACCGGCACCACCGCCGACCACCAGGCGATCGTCCGGCACGGCGGAGACGGTCGGGGATCCCACGCAGACAATGGCCACGGCGCACAGAGCAACCGCTAGGCGTACGAGCATCACGAAACGATCTTGTCAGACTTCAGCGGAACCCGATTGCGCGAGTTGCAATCCCGCTCCGACACCGCCGCGGCGCACAGCATGGTGGCGGGCGGTTCGCCGGGCGGCTGGGCGGGTGAGCGGTATTCCGGCGGCGACGGTATACCGTACGCGCCGCATGTACCGCGGGCTACCGAGGATCTCCGTGCGATGTCGCCAGCCCCGTCATCCCGGCGTGCTTGTGGCCGGGATGCACTACTGATCAGAGGTGGATTCCGGCCACAAGCATGCCGGAATGACGAGCGAGTGGGCGACACTACGTATTCAAGCTCAATAGGTCAGACCCGGGCTGCGCGGGCCAAGCGGTCGACCGCTTCCGTCAGCACATCCGCGTGAGAAGTGGTGAAGCACAGGCGCATCGAGTGCGAATAATCGGTAGTGACCGCGAAGGCTGAGCCAGGGACGTAGGCGACGCCCGCGTCGAGTGCGCCCGGTAGCAGGGCGTTGGTATCGGTGCCGTCGGTGAAGTCGACCCAGACGAACATCCCGCCCGCGGCGTCGGTGGTGACGACGCGGTCGGCGAAACGGTGGCGGACCGCACCCACCAGGGCTTTGGCGCGGATGCCGTAAGCCGCTCGGACCGCATCGATATGGGTGGTGAGCCAGTCGGTATCGGTGAGCAGATCGGCGGCGATCTGCTGGGTGAGGGCGGAGCCGCAGAGGTCCGCGCCCTGTTTCAACAGTTCCACAGCTCGACAGACCTGGGCGGGTGCGACCATCCAACCGACGCGCAGGGTGGGGGCGAGAATCTTGGAGACACTGGACAGGCGAATGACGTTGGGAGAGTAGTTCGCGACGGGCACCGGGGAGGGCTGGTCGAACCAGAGCTCACCGTAGGGATCGTCCTCGATGATCCAGAAGCCGTGGGTGTCAGCGAGTTCCGCCAGTTCACCACGACGTCGCGGGCTGAGCGTAACGCCGCCCGGATTGTGGAAGTTGCTCACGGTGTGGACGACGGCGGGGCGCTCGCCACGGGTAATGAGCTCGCGCAGGGCGTCCACCCGCATACCCTCGGCATCGACGGGGACGGCCTCGATACGTGCTCCAGCGGCCCGAAAGACCTGTAGCGCACCGACATACGCCGGATCCTCGACCACGACCAGTGCCCCCGGGTCGAGGAGGACCTCGGACAGCAACGACAGGGCCTGCTGGGAGCCGTGGGTGACGAACACCTCGTCGACCAGCACGGGACGGCCGAGGGCGGCGGACTCGCGGGCGGCGAGGACCTCGCGCAGCGGACCCCAGCCCGGGGATTCGGTGTACTGCAGTCGCGATCGGTCCGACAGCGCGGCCGCGGCGGCGGTGGCGATCCGGTCGCGGGGCATGAGCTCGGCGTCGGGGAGGCCACCGGCGAGACTGATGATATCGGCGCGCGCGGTGAGTTTGAGCAGGTCACGTATCGCCGAACTCTGCAGACTGTCGAGACGTCGCGCCAGAGGCGGAGTGATCGGCGACATGGGACACCTCCGAGGGAGCGCCGGGGTATACGAAATCCCACTGTGTCACAGAGCTACCAGTATATGAAATCAAATTCTCATATACTGGGACGCATATCGGCGCGATACAGCTGCCCAGCCGCCTACCGGGGCGGATCACCGCCCCGACAACTCAGCTCAGCGTTCCGCGATCTCGAAGATGAGGTGCTTGCCCTCCCGGTTAACCGTGGTGACCCGCTGGTGATAGACCGTGGTGGAGCCATCGGGGCGATGCTCGGTGAGGTCGGCGTCGAACACCTCGGGCGTCACCTCCACAATGCGCAGGCAGTAGGTGGTGCCGACGGGGATCACGTCATTGATCGCCTGCTGAATCGTCTCCGCCGGAGACACGTTCGGCGCGTCCGGGGCCACGAAGGACCTGGCCTTCGTACCACTGCGGTCGGCATAGAAGGCGTGCTGGAAACCGAGGATCGCGCCCGAACCGGTAGCGGTGGAACCCGGGCCATTCCCGACGGTCGTATTGCCGTCCATGCGGGCGGGGCAACTCAGCGCGGCGCTACTGGTCGGACCCGCCGCATTGGTGGTGGAGGGCAATACGCCTGCCTGGTCATCACTGGACCCACCGCGATTGACCATGACGATCACCACCACGAGCGCGATGAGCGCGGCCAGCACCGCACCGCCGCCGATGACTATGCGCGCCCGCGACCGAGTGGGCTCGACACGCACCGGTGGAGCAGCGGGTTTCGGAGCCAGCAGCTGCGCGATGGGGTCATCGGCCCACGACAGCGACTGCTGTTTCGGCGCGGCGGACTCGGCCCCGGCGGATTTCGCGGCCGGGGGTTGTGGCACTTCGGAATTCGACGGCATACCGGCATCCGCCGACCGCAACCACGTCGACTCCCGCCCGGTCTGGGAGGTCTTGATCCCGCCCGCGGGGGCCCACCCCGAATTCGACGGGGGCGTGGGCGGCACGGCCTGCTCACCCGAGAAGCGAACGGTCGCGTCCGACGCATCGCCGGTCCGCGGATACTGCGGAGTCGAGGAATCCGGCGCTCGATACTGCTGCGGCGGAGCCGGAATCGGCGGTGCCGCATCGGCCGGACGCCACCCCATCTCCGGGCTCGGCGCGATCGGCTGGCCGAACTCCGTGACCGGGGGGCCGAATTCCGACAGCGGCGGTCCGAACTCCGACAGCGGGGGGCCGAACTCTGATTGCGGCGGGCCGAAATCGGAGAGCGGGGGGCCGAATTCCGGCTCCGCCAGCGGCGGCCCGAAATCGGAAGCGCTCGCGGCAGCCGCATTCAGGTCGGCCCGGGACAGCTTCTCCGTCTGCTGCGATTCCATATCGCCGGCAGGCTGCGACTCCGGCGGCGACTGCGCGGCGTCCGCGGCGTCCACAGACTCGTCCTTGCCGGAATCCATCACCGGTGTCCTTTCCCCGCACATGCGTGAGGGCGGTCGCTAACGACCGCCCCCGCGCGACAACTGGTGTTGCTGTCTGCCTCTAACTCAACGTCAGTACTGGACCGAACCACCGAATTCCGTGGTCACGCCGCCGACGTCAACAGTCTGCGCAGGCATCTCACCCACGGGCAGCTTAGCAATATCACCGAGCGCCTCCAGCGCGGCGGCACCGCCCGGCTGCAGACGGATCCAGCCCTCGGTGGCGAACTTGGCGGCATTGACCTGAGTGGTGTCCACGGTGAACTCGACCGTGCGATCCTCACCCTCGCCACCACCGACGAATCCGGTCACCTTGATGGTGTTGGCCTCGATGAACTCCATCGAGATACCCGCGTCACCGTAGCCACCCGGGGTGCTGTAGCCGATGGTGCCGACGTAGCCATCCAGATTGCTGAAGTGGTGGGTATTGGCCGCGAAACCGGGCAGCAGACCGCCGCCGTCGATATTCGCGCCGACCTCGGTGTGCGGGCCGGACATCTCGACCACCGGCGCGGCGGGCGCGGTCTCCACGACGGGAGCCTCCCAGCGCGGCTGGACGGTCTCGGGACTGGTGAGGGTATCCATGGGATCGGTGTTCTCGGCGTCCTCCGGGGTGGCACCGGCCTGCTCGGGCTCGGCCTCACCGGGCGCACCCGGCGTCGTCGTACCGGGCTGGACGGGAGTGGTGGTACCCGGCTGGCGCGGGTTCGCCACAGCGGGCTGGGCCGGGGACTGTCCCGGCACCGGCAGCGGAGCCACGCGCGGAGTGGTCACACCGGGCTGGGACGGATTCGGCTTCGGGGTCTCGGTGCCCGGCTGCGTGGTGCCCGGCTGCGTGGGCTTGTCGCCCTCTTCCGGCTTCGCGTTGGGGTCGGTGACGCCCGGCTGGCCCGGCTTCACCTCGGGCTTCTTGTTTTCCTCGGGCTGCTCGCCGTCCGACTGCTCTTCCGGCGCTTCGTTTTCGATCGCCGGCTCACCGGGCTGCGCCGGCGCGGTCGGCACGGCATCGGGATCGTTCGGAACGGCATTGGCGGGAGCCTGCATCAGGGTGGCCACAACTGCAGCGCCCGCCACTGTTAGGGAGGTGCTCACCTTGATCCGACTCGGCTTGCGGTGCTTCACTTTTCGCATATCCCTTTCGATCCCTCATCCCGCGTGCGAGCGCGGGTGACCGCGAGTCGCACCGGCTGGGGCCGGAAAAGGGTTGTACCCCCGACAATCTCGCGATCGCCCGACCGATCGCTTTCCCGCCGCGAAGTGAATCACACCCAGCGGCGAGCGGCAAGACGGCGGGGGCTAGATCACCCGATGTTCACTCATCAATCGAGATCATCATGCCGCATCAGCTGGCGCGCCGCCTCGGTAACGGAGCCGGTGAGTGAGGGATAGACCGAAAACGTCTGTGCCAGATCATTGACCGTGAGATTGTTCTGCACCGCGAGCGCGATCGGTTGGATCAACTCCGACGCGATGGGCGCGACCACGACTCCGCCGATCACCACACCGGTCGCCGGGCGGCAGAAGATCTTCACGAAACCCCGACGCAGGCCCAGCATCTTGGCGCGCGGATTGGTGTTCAGCGGCAGCATGACCGTGCGCGCGGGCACCTCGCCATTGTCGATGGCGTTCTGGCTGACGCCGACGGTGGCGATCTCCGGGCGTGTGAACACCGCGGAGGCAACCGTTTTCAGGCGAATCGGCTGCACACCCTCACCGAGTGCGTGATACATGGCGATCCGGCCCTGCATGGCGGCGACGGAGGCCAGTGGCAGCAGGCCGGTGCAGTCACCCGCGGCGTAGACGCCGGTGGCCGTGGTGCGCGAGACACGATCGACCCGGAGGTAACCCCCCTTGTCGAGTTCGATGCCGAGCCGGTCCAAACCGAGGTTCTCGGTATTGGGGATGGAACCGACCGTCATGAGCGCATGCGAACCGGTGACCGTGCGGCCGTCGGAGAGTTTCGCCACAATCCCATCGGCGGTGCGCTCGACCGCGTCGGCGCGGGCGTGCTTGACCAGCTCCACACCGCGCTCGGCGAGCGCGTCCTCCAGCACCAGCGCGGCATCGGCGTCCTCGCCGGGCAGGACGCGGTCGCGACTCGAGACGAGTTTCACCTTCACGCCCATCTCGGTATAGGCGGAGACGAATTCGGCGCCCGTCACACCGGAACCGACCACGACCAGGGTTTCGGGCAGTTCCTTGAGGTCGTAAAGCTGACGCCAGTTGAGAATGCGCTCGCCGTCGGGTTCGGCACCGGGCAACACGCGCGGACTGGCGCCTGTGGCGATCAACACCACCTCGGCCTCGATCACGCGTTCCTGACCGTCGAAGAGGGTGGCCTTCACCAGGTGGGTGGCCAGACCCGGGGCCTGGTCGATGATTTCGCCCCTGCCGGCCAGCACGGTGACACCGGCGGTCTGCAGCTTGGTCTTGATATCGGACGACTGGGCCTGTGCCAACGCCTTGACGCGGGAGTTCACCTCGGCCAGACGCACCTGCGCCTGCGACGGATGCACGGTAATGCCCAGGTCCCGGGCGCGCCGCAGATCGGTGCGCACGCCGGTGGAGGCGATAAAGGTCTTGGACGGCACGCAATCCCACAGCACACACGCGCCGCCGATGCCGTCACTGTCGATCAAGGTGACGGGCGCCCCGTGTTGGGATGCCACCAGCGCCGCCTCGTATCCGGCGGGGCCGCCCCCGATGATCGCAATGCGGGTCATTGTCCCTCCGCTTCTGCCTCGGCCACCAGGATCTCCGGTCGCCGTCAATAACGATATGCGGCCAGGTCCGCTGCGTTTAATTTGCCTCCGCTTCGCTGGGCGGGTTCGCGCCCGACGAGTCTCGATTCATCGTTCCCTCCGCCGCTCCGCTTCGCTCCCCGCTCGACGCGGGCCCAGCACCGAGACGCCGGGAGCCGCGGCGGTTGTCACCGAACGGGCCGGACGGTGCCGCCCGCGTTGTGTCTGATCAGGGATCGCCGAACGCGCGGTGGATTAGTTCGATAGGCTCTTCTAGTGCCGATTTACGCCGCCTATGGATCCAACATGGACCCAGAGCAGATGCTCAAGCGCTGTCCGCACTCCCCTGTGTACGGAACCGGCTGGTTGGAGGGTTGGCGCCTGACCTTCGCCGGGGACGACATCGGCTGGGAGGGTCCGCTGGCGACGGTGGTCGAGGAGCCTGGCTCCCGGGTATTCGTCGTCCTCTACGACGTACCGAGCGAGGATGAGCAGAGCCTGGACCGCTGGGAGGGCTCGGACTTCGGTATCCACAAGAAGATCCGCCTCCGCGTGACACCCAGCCCGGGTACCGGCACCAAACCGGTCCTCGCCTGGCTGTACGTCCTCGACGCGTACGAGGGCGGTCTCCCTTCGGCCCGCTATATCGGCGTCATCTCCGACGCGGCCGAAAAGGCCGGGGCCCCCGAGGATTACGTGCACGCGCTGCGCACCCGCAACTCGAAGAATGTCGGCCCGGGGACCTTCGGGCCGTAATCTCCGACCGGATAAACGCGCGGGCCGCACCGGTTTCGGTGCGGCCCGAGCGTTTTGTCAGCTGTCAGTGCGAATTCAGGACCAGGTTGGTCATGACCTTCACGCCCACGGCCAGCGCGCGTTCGTCGATATCGAAGGTGGGCTGGTGCAGGTCCAATTGCTCTCCGATGCCGGACCAGACGCCGAGGCGGGCCATAGCTCCGGGGACTTCCTCCAGGTACCAGGAGAAATCCTCACCGCCGCCGGACTGCTGGGTGTCGGCGAGGGCATCGGGGCCGGTGGCGCGAATGGCGTCTTCGAACATGCGGACCGCCAGTTCGTCATTGACGACCGGTGGTACGCCGCGCTTGTAGTTGAGCTGGTAGCGGACGCCGGTCGGGGCGAGCAGGCCGTCGACGATCTCGCGGACCATGGGCTCGAGCAGCGACCAGGTGGCGTGATCACCGGTGCGGACGGTGCCGGTGAGCATGCCGGTCTGCGGAATAGCGTTGGGGGCCTTACCCGCCGACACCGCTCCCCAGACCATGACGGTGCTGGTACGCGGGTCGATACGGCGGCTCAGCAGACCGGGCAGACCGGTAATGACGGTGCCGATGGCGTACACCAGATCACTGGTCAGGTGCGGGCGCGAGGTATGGCCGCCCGGTGAGTCCAGTACCAGTTCCACGGTGTCGGCGGCGGAGGTGATGGCGCCCACGCGAATGCCGACGCGCCCGACCTCCAACCGCGGATCGCAGTGCAGGGCGAACATGCGCGATACGTCCTCCATGGCACCGGCGGCGACCATATCTAGCGCACCACCGGGCATGACCTCTTCGGCGGGCTGGAAGACCAACCGCACACCGACCGGAAGATCCGGCACCTCGGCGAGGGCAAGGGCGGTGCCGAGCAGGATCGTGGTGTGCGCGTCGTGGCCACAGGCGTGCGAGACGCCCGGCACGGTGGAGGCGAAGGGCAGGCCCGTGTACTCCTGCATCGGCAGCGCGTCCATATCGGCGCGCAGACCGATCCGCGGGCCCTCGGGGCCGAGATCGACGAGGAGACCGGTACCGTTCGGTAGCTTTCGTGGTTCGAGACCCGCCTTGACCAGCCAGGACTCCAGGAATTCGGTGGTGCCGAACTCGGTCCGGGAGAGTTCCGGGTTGGCGTGAATGTGTCGACGCCATCCGATCAGGTCTTCTGTGTGCTCGGACAGCCACGACGCAACCACGTCACGCCCGGAAACTTTGGCCGGTGTGGCGTTCGCGGTGCTGTGCGCATTCACGCAAGCTGCCGTCTCCGGGCCTGCAGTTCGCACCGGTGCCCGGCCGGTTGTGCTCACCGAATATCCTCCTGTCGCTGAAACTGCCGTTGACTAACGCGTTCCGACAACCGATCCCTATGAAATTCATCGCATGAAAGCTGTATCGCCGTTCTCGCCAACGCCGTTGCCCCGTCCAGGACGGCGCGGTCGGCGGAAGCGTTCACAGCGGCTGCCGCGAAGTCGGGCTGGTGGGTCACCGCTCCACCGGCATCGATGCCGATCACCGGATGGATACCGGGAATCAGGTTGGTGACGTTGCCCATATCGGTGCTACCCAACGGTCGTGCCGCCTCGAGTTCCGGGGCGATCGGTACGCGTCCCACACCGATGATCTGCTCGCGATAACAACACAGTAATGCCGCATCGGGCGTGAGCTCGGTATATGTGGGCGCGAGCTGCCGAATGTCGTGTGTGCATCCGGTAGCCAGGGCACCTGCCTCGAAACAGGCCGACGCTCGTCGCATCAGATCGTCGAGGGTTGCGGAGTCGACTGCGCGTAGGTAATACAGCAGTTCCGCGTGTCCGGGCACGATGTTGGGGGCCACGCCGCCCGATCCGACTATACCGTGCAGTTGCTGTCCGGGCAGAAGATGTTGACGTAGCAACCCGAGAGCAACCTGCGCGATGGTGGCGGCATCACCAGCGTTTCGTCCGAATTCGGGCGCGGCGCTGGCATGTGATTCGCGACCGTGGAAGACCACTTCCAGATCGGCCAGCGCCAGCGAGCGCGCATCCACGATGTCCTCCGGGCCCGGATGCACCATGAGCGCCATGGCGAGATCGTCGAAGACGCCGCGCTCGAGCATGAGGACCTTGCCGCCGCCGCTTTCCTCCGCGGGGGTGCCGAATACCTTCACCGTGATGCCGCAGGTGTCGGCCACCGCGGCCAGACCCAATGCGGCACCGACCGCCGAGGCGGCGATGATGTTGTGTCCGCAGGCGTGGCCGATTTCCGGCAGCGCGTCATATTCGGCGAATACGCCGACGACGAGGTCACCGCTGCCGTAGCTGGCGGTGAACGCGGTGGGGAGATCGCCGACGCCGGTCTCGATATCGAACCCGTGCTCGGCGAGCGGTTCGAGAGTTTTCGCGGCGCTGCGGAATTCTTGGAAGGCCAATTCCGGTTCGGCGTGGATGTCATGGGAGAGTCCGACAAGTCGGTCTCGTGCGGCGGCGATGGCGGCATCGGCGGCCGCGAACAGGGCCGAATCCGCCGGTGCCACGGCAGCGTTCACCGCATGCTCGACCCGGGAGTGCCGACCATTCGGTATGCGAGATCGCGGGTCATCGCTGCCGTTGCGCGCTGACATGGGTGACAGTCTCGCACTGTGCGCGCTCCCGCGCCTCCCTCCCCCGCCGCTCCCCCGCCTCCCCGCGACTCCAGCGCCCGGCCGAGAGCCGTTGACCGTCATGCACGCGTGCCGACGGTTTGGAGCCGAACCGATTCTGGGCGTACCCCAGGAGTTACCCCGATTCTTGCGAAATCAGTGGCGACGGTTTGTGGACCGGGGCTCTCACTTACAGCGATGCCCCGCACGCCGTTGGGCGGGCGGGGCATCCGAATTGGATATTCCTATCCGGCGTTGAAGGCCAGGTTTTCCGGGGTGGTGGCGGTGGCCAGGCCCTCGAGGGTGCTGCCGTGCAGCGCCTTCTTGATTACCGCGAGGTTGGGCTTGCGGTTGCCCGCTAGTGCCGCGGCCCGCGCGATGGCGGCGGGCAGCAACTGCTCGGCATCGGCTTTGGCGTCGGCGATTCCGGCGGCGATGGCGTCATCGGCGGCGTAGCGGCGGCCGGTGGTCATGGCCTCCACGGCGACCTGGTTGGCGAGGCGCCCGGTCACGAGGGCATTCATGGCAACAGTGAACGGCATGCCCAGATGCACCTCGGGCAGGCACCAGAAACCGCGGTCGGCGCGCATGATGCGGAAGTCATTGGAGGTGGCGAGCATGGCGCCCGCGCCGAAGGCGTGGCCGTTGACGGCGGCGACGGTCGGCATGGGGAAGGCCAGCAGGCGGCTGAAAATGGTGTGCACGCGGTCCAGGTACCAGTGCACCTTGTCGAAATTGCCGAACAGCCAATCGGTATCGAGACCGTTGGAGAAGAACTTGCCGGTCGCGGTGGTCACCAGCGCGGCGGGCCCCTCGGACGCCTCGACTTCATCCAGGAGTGCGTGGACCTCGTCGATCCAATCCGGGTGGAAACGGTTCTCGCTATCGGTCTGTCCCTCGTTACCGAGGTACAGCACGAATACGTCCCCGTCACGCTTCAAATACGGCATGTGTGCAGGGTAATAGGGGCGCACCGATAGTCCTACTCGCGGGTAGCAATTCTGCGGCGCGGCTGACTGCCGCGAGTACGGCATCCACCGGGTGCTGGCGGGCGTGCGCTCGGGAGGTGTCGCGCTACTGCCGAATGGGCGTGTATTCCGGCCACCTGACACCGGAAAACGAGGGCGGCTCGGCCAGGTGGGCGCAAATGCGGGCTGAGTGACGGAAGACCGCATCGACCAGCCGGATCCGACCTTATGAGCGCCGCGCGGTCAGCGCAGGTCCGGCAGTCCGACGGCGCAATCGGGGCGAATGGGGCACGTCTCCATTGCGCCCGAGCATGGGAGATCGACTGCGACTAGGGTGGCAGACATGCTAGCCGCGCAGGCCGCCGAGGCGATTGCAGAACGTACGGGAGTGCAGAAGCACCGGGTTGCCGTAGTGCTCGGATCGGGGTGGCAGGAGGCCGCGCTCGAGATCGGTGATCCGGCGACATCCATTCCGATGGGCGAGGTGCCGGGGTTCGGGTCACCCACCGCGCAGGGGCATCAGGGCACTATTCACTCCGTACCCGTTAATGACGCGCCGGTACTGCTGCTCATGGGCCGCCAGCATTTGTACGAGGGCTACGAGCCCGCACAGGTGGTGCACAATGTGCGGACCGCCATCGCAGCGGGCGCGGAGACCGTGCTGCTCACCAATGCCGCGGGCGGTATTCGCGACGGATTGCACGTCGGCGAACCGGTCCTCATCAGCGACCACATCAATCTGACGCTGCGCACCCCACTGGTCGGCGCGGATTTCGTGGATCTGGTCGACGCCTGGGATCCCGAATTGCGATCACTGGCAAGGGAAGTCGATCCCAGCCTGAGCGAAGGTGTGTACGCGGGCCTGACCGGGCCGCAATACGAGACGCCCGCCGAGATACGCATGCTCCGCACCATCGGCGCGGATCTGGTCGGTATGTCCACCGTGCTCGAGGCCATTGCCTGCCGGGCGCTGGGCGCGCGCGTACTGGGTATCTCCCTGGTGACCAACCTCGCCGCCGGCGTGACCGGCGCGCACCTGTCCCACGCGGAGGTGCTCGCCGAGGGCCACGCCGCCGCACCACGATTGGGCAAACTGCTGCGCGGCGTGCTGGAACGAATCTAGGAGACGTTCATGCTGCGCTTCGGCACCGCCGGGCTCCGCGGGCCCCTGCAGGACGGCCCGGACGGCATGAATGTCGCAACGGTGGCGCGGGCCAGCGCCGGTATCGCGGCATGGCTGCGCGAACGCTGCCTGGGTGGCGGACTGGTGATCGTCGGGCGCGACGCCCGGCACGGTTCAGCGGAATTCGCCGCCGCCACAGCGGAAGTGTTCGCGGCCGCCGGTTTCTCGGTGCTGCAACTCCCCCGCCCGCTGCCCACACCGGTGGTGGCCTACGCGGTGCGTGAACTGAAAGCGGTTGCGGGCGTGCAGATCACCGCTTCGCACAATCCGGCCACGGATAACGGCTACAAGGTGTACCTGGACGGCGGTTCCCAGATCGTCCCGCCCGCCGATACCGAGATCGAAGCCGGTATCGAGGCGATCCACGACGCTATCCCCCGTACCGATCCGAGCATTGCGGCTCCCGGTCCCGAGCGGCTGTCACTGCCCGAAGGCAGCACCGTCGAGGAGATGGGCGAGGAGATCGTCCGCCGCTACCTGGCGCGAGTTGCCCAGCTGCCCAAGCTGATCGGCGGCGAGGGCGGACCGGGTGAAGTGTCGGCCACCGCGACCCCCACATCGGCGCGGGGGGATCAGACGATCGCCGGTGGCCCGTCCGATCACCTGACCGAGTCGCACATCGCGGCCGGCCGCAGGGTCCATACCTCGTTCCAGCGCGGCGAGATTCGCATCGCGCTGACCGCAATGCACGGCGTCGGCGGCGAACTCGCGGTGACCGCGTTGCATGACGCCGGGTTCACCGATGTGCACGTGGTCGCCGAGCAGTTCGAGCCCGATCCGGACTTCCCCACCGTCGCGTTCCCGAATCCCGAAGAGCCGGGGGCATCCGATCTGCTGCTCGCGCTGGCCGAGCGGGTCGGGGCGGATGTGGCGATTGCCTTGGATCCGGATGCCGACCGGTGCGCCGTGGGCGTGCCCGGCGCGGACGGGTGGCGGATGCTGCGCGGTGACGAAACCGGGGTGCTGCTCGGCGATTTCGTGCTGCGCACCGCCGCACCAGACGCCCTTGTCGCGACCACCATTGTGTCGTCCCGGCTGCTGAGCAAACTGGCTCCGGCCCGAGGTGCGCGCTACGCCGAAACCCTCACCGGCTTCAAATGGTTGGCGCGGGCGGGCGATGGCCTCGTCTACGCCTACGAGGAAGCGATCGGCCACTGCGTCGATCCGACGGCGGTCCGTGACAAGGACGGGATTTCGGCGGCGGTCGCGGCAGCGGATCTGGTGGCGCAATTGAAAGCGGCGGGCCGCACCGTCGATGACGTACTCGACGACTACGCGGTCGAATTCGGTGTACACGCGGGGGCTCAGGTATCGCTGCGCTTGGCTGATGCCGCCGAGGCCGCGCAAGTGGTGGAACGCCTGCGGCAAGACCCACCGGCCGAAATCGCCGGGGAGCCGGTCATTTACACCGATCTACTCCAGGTGCGCGGACAGATGCGCACGGACGCCCTGATCTTCGAGGGTGAGTCACTACGTCTGGTGGTTCGCCCCTCCGGCACCGAACCGAAACTCAAGTGCTACATCGAAGTATTCGAACCCGCAGGTGAGCGCTCGGCACTTCCTGCTACGAAAGACGAGGCCGCACACAGGCTCTCCAGCATTCGGGAGTTCTGCGAGAAGCTGTGACGAGATCTCGCCGATTCAGCGCTGATTGGTGCGAGTGGCTGGTTGCTGTTCTCGGGGCCTACGTAGCCAAGTTGTCGAGCGTGGGCTGCGGTTCCAGCTGGGTGCCGGGAGAAGGAATCAAAGAAAT
>NZ_BDCE01000112.1 GCF_001613345.1 Nocardia uniformis NBRC 13702
CAGTTCGCGAAACCCCGCACGCCCCAGAGCTCGCAGAACCCGTACGCCCCACTTCGGGTGCGGGAGCCATGGCAGGGTTCCACCGGGGGTTCAGCGAAGCTCCGCGAAAGATCCGGAAGGTCCCACCGGGAGTCCGTGGACGAAGCCCGCGAGAGTTCCGGGGAACCGCAAAGGGGGTTCGGGGGCGAAGCCCCTGAGAGCTCCGGAGAGTTCGCCTGTCCCACTCGGTGGACAATTTTTCTGAAATCACATATTTTCACTTCTCCTCTGACCTACTGTGCGCGGAATCCCCACCGCACGTGGGACCAGCACAGGAGTAACCATGAGCAACCTCCAGCCCCACCGACGCCGCCTCGGCATCGGCATTGCCGGGTTGGCCGTGGCGGCCGGTGCCGCCGCCGTCCTCGCCACCCCGTCGCCGCCCGCCCATGCGGCCGTCGAGAGCATCACCATCTCCGGCGCCGATTTCACGGTCGGCGGCACCTACACGCTGCATGCCGAGCTGGGCGGCGCATCGGTGGGCCTGCTCGTCTACTGGAGCGATAACGGCGAGGACTTCAGTGGCCCCAAGGTGCCGTGGCCAGTCGGCAGGGCCAGCATCAGCTGGACCCCGAAATCGGCTGGGCAGCACATTCTTACGGCCTCGCAGGGCGGCAGCACCAGATCTCTCGCGGTGACCGTCGGCAGAAGTTCCACCGTGCCGCCAACGACTACGATCCCGCCCACGACTGCTCCCCCGACCACCACCGCGCCGCCGACGACGACACTCCCGCCGACCACCGCACCGCCGACGACGACCACACTTCCGTCGGCCACAACGGAACCGCCCACGACTGCCCCGCCGCCCACGACGACGCGTAATGGCGGCACGGGCAGTGCGGACGGCCTGCCCGGTCTGTTCGGCAGCAGCTGACTCCAGCACCCGACCTCGTCATTCCGGCCCGCTTTCAGCCGGAATCCACACCATGCGAACCACCAACACCGCGGTAGTGGATCCCGGCCGAATACCCGCCGGGATGACGGATTTCGCCGCCGCCAGCTCTGGACGCGGCACCCCTCTCACCGCAGGAGAACCCGATGAGCAACACTCCGCTCACCCGCCGACTGAGCCTTGGCCTCGCCGCCGCCGGACTGGCTGTAGCCGCCGGTACGGCAGCCGTCCTCACCACCACCGCCCCCACCGCCGACGCGGCCGTCATCGCGATCGGCATCACCGGCTCCGACTTCCGGGTCGGCAACACCTACACGCTGCGCGCGGAACTCGGCGGTGCGTCGGTGGGTCTGCTCGTCTACTGGAGCGATAACGGCGAGGACTTCAGTGGCCCCAAGGTGCCGTGGCCGGTCGGCGAGGCCAGCATCGACTGGGTCCCGCAAACGCCTGGCCAACACGTACTTACGGCTGCCCAGGGCGGTAGCACGAACTCCATCGTGGTCAATGTCGGCACCGGCACCACCGCCCCGCCGACCACGACGGCACCGCCCACCACTGAACCGCCCACCACCGAACCGACCACTCCCCCGACGACCACCAAGCCCGGCACCGGCAGCGCGGGCAGCGGCAGTGCGAGTAGCGGCAGTGGTACCGGCAGCGCGGGCAAGATCCTCGGCGGTCTCCTCGGCAGCAGCTGATCCCACCTCGCCACACCACAAGGAGAGCACTATGCGCACTACCCGCTCCCGGAACACCGCACGCCGGGCAGGCGTGGGAATCACCGGATTCGCCGCGATGGCGGCTGCCGTCGTCCTCACGGCCCCATCTGCCTTCGCCGCGGTCGAGTCCGTCTCGGTCGACGGCTCCGATTACCGCGTCGGCGGCGAGTACACGATTTCCGCCACCCTCGGTGGCGCTTCGGTCGGCCTGCTCGTCTACTTCAGCGATAACGGCGAGTTCATCGGCGCCCCCAAGGTGCCGTGGCCGCCGGGGAAATCCAGCATTACCTGGAAGCCGGAAACCACCGGGCAACACATTCTCACCGTCGAACAGGGCGGCACGCACAAGTCGGTGGTCGTGAACGTCAAGGATGCACCGCTCGGCTCGGGAAGCTCCAGCAGCGGTAGCGGATTCGGCCCCGGCGGGCCGTTGGGCAGCGGCAGTAGCGGCACCACGGACTAGGGGACGGACGCACTCATGAACACCTTCTCCCGTCGAATCGGCACGGGCGTAGCCGGTTTCGCGACCGTCGCGGCGGTCGCGGTCTTCGCCGCACCCAATGCGAGCGCCACCGTCGACTCGATCACCGTCTCCGGTAGCAACCACGTCATCAATACCGAGTACGCACTGACCGCGAAACTCAGTGGCGCGGGTATCGGCCTGCTCGTCTACTGGAGCGATAACGGCAAGGACATCAGCGGCCCCAAGGTGCCGTGGCCGGTCGGCGAAGCGCACCTCGACTGGACTCCGACAACCGCTGGGCGACACCTGATCACCGCCTCCCAGGGTGGCAGCACCAAGACCATCGAGGTCATGGTGAAGGACCCGTCCAACCCGGACCCCGATCCCGACCCGGAAACCCCGGGCGGCGGATCGGGCAGCGCGAGCAAGATGCTCTCGGGCCTCTTCGGCTCCAGCTGATCCGAACTCTCCGGGGCTCCCCGGGCCCCGAGCTCCATCGCCGAAGCGGCCCCGCACCCAGCAGTTCGCGGGGCCGCTTCGCACATGTATTCGGTTTCCGGAAGTTCGCCGGCCGTGACCTTGCCGCGTGAGTCATTCGCAGCGTGCCAGACATCGGCCGGCCACTGCGAATTCACCGCAACCTGTTAGACATCGCGAATGATCAAGAAGACGATCGCTGCCGCGGCCCTCGCCGCCGGAGCCGTATTGGCTCTGGCCCCTGCCGCGGGCGCCGACATCGATCCCACCCAGTTCAATGACCACACCGCCGCTTTCGTGCCGTACAACGATCCGGCCGCACTGAATGCCGCCGCCGACGGCAAGCTGCTCATCATCAGCCCCTACGGCACCTCACGCACCATCGCGTGCAAGGGCGATATCGCGACGGAACTGTACGACTGCGCACAGGACGACGATTTCGGCGGAATCTGGTTGAAGCCCATCGATACTCCGCTCGGCAAGGCGTGGAGCTCGGTCGGCTGAGCACACCCGCTACAACTCGCGCCCGCTTCGAAGAATCGAAGCGGGCGCTAGTGCGCTTGCGGGTCGCGGTGTCAGCCACGTCGTCCCGGCACGCCTCCCCGTTATCCGGGCACGCTTTGGCCCGGATCCACTCCCGCAGGCGCGGACTCCGGCCACCACTGAGCTCGAACGCGTCATGTCGTCCGCCCTCTCGTCATTCCGGCATGCTTTTGGCCGGAATCCACCTGTGGTCGGCAGTGGATCCCGGCCAAAACATGCCGGGATGACGGGGGGCGGGCAGGCGACACCGCACCTTCGACCTCAGGTAGGGGTATGTGAGGGCCGATGCGCCCGTCCGCCCTGGAGGAAGTGGCCGCTGTGGGGCGGCGCTTCACGTGTGCCACATGAAAGGCGGCCGCGTGTAAGACGGCCGAGCTACACAGCGCACGGTTCGCGCCCGCTTCGGCTGTGCGAAGCGGGCGCGAATTGTTCTGGGGTACTTACGCTTCGAGCTTGTATCCGAGCCCGCGGACCGTCACCAGGTGTTCCGGCTTGGCGGGGTCGGCCTCGATTTTGGAGCGCAGCCGCTTGACGTGCACGTCGAGGGTTTTGGTGTCACCGACGTAGTCGGCGCCCCAGACGCGGTCGATGAGCTGGCCGCGGGTCAGGACCCGGCCGGAGTTGCGCAGCAGGTATTCGAGGAGGTCGAATTCCTTGAGCGGCAAGGTGACTGCCCGGCCATTGACCTGCACCGTGTGGCGGTCGACGTCCATGCGGACGGGCCCGGCCTCCAGCACGCTGGTCTCGCCACCGTTATCGATCTCCTCACCCACGCCGCGGCGCAGCACCGCGCGAATGCGGGCGATGAGCTCCCGCGAGGAGTACGGCTTGGTGACGTAGTCGTCCGCGCCGAGCTCCAGCCCGACCACCTTGTCGATCTCACTGTCGCGGGCGGTCACCATGATCACCGGGACACTGCCGCGCAGTCGCAGCTGCTTGCACACATCGGTGCCGCTCATACCGGGGAGCATGAGGTCGAGCAGGACGATATCCGCACCGGTGCGGTCGAATTCGGACAGCGCGGAGGGTCCGTCACCGCTGATGGTGACCTCGAACCCCTCCTTGCGCAGTAGGAACGCGAGCGGATCAGCAAGCGACTCCTCGTCCTCGACGATCAGCACTCTCGTCATCGGGTTGCCTCCACACCGTTCGTTCTGGCCCGCCCTGCGGGGCGCGGGCCGGCTTCCTTCTTACCCACCGGAGACCCGGCGGGAGTTCTCTTGTCGCCACCCACGGCAGTGGTATCGGCGGGGTGGGCCGGGACGCGCAGCGTGAACGTGGACCCGGTGCCCAGCTTGGACCACAGGGTGATCTCACCGTTGTGATTGGCTGCCACGTGCTTGACGATAGCCAGCCCGAGCCCGGTACCGCCGGTGGCGCGCGAGCGCGCCTTATCCGCGCGGAAGAACCGCTCGAACACGCGCTCCTGGTCTTCCTTGGCAATGCCGATACCGCGGTCGGTGACGGCGATGTTCACGTATCCGCCGCGCAGCGACCGGCTCACCGATACGTGCGATCCGCGCGACGAGTAGGCGATGGCGTTCTCCACCAGGTTGGACAGGGCGGTGGCGAGCAGGGTCTGATCGCCGAGCACCTCGAGATCACTGTCGCGATCGGTGCTGACGGTGATGCCGGCGGCCTCGGCGGTGGTGCGCGAGCGCTCGATGGCCTGGCCGACCACGGTATCGACGGATACGACATCGAGTTCGGGGAGCTTCTCCGCGCCCTGCAGCCGCGAGAGCGCGATGAGTTCGGTGACCATCTTGCCCATGCGGCGGGACTCACCGTGCAGGCGTTCGCCGAAGTGCCGCACCGAGTCCGGATCGTCGGCCGATTCCAGGAGCGCCTCGGCCAGCAGACTCATGGCGCTGACGGGGGTCTTGAGTTCATGGGACACATTTGCCACGAAGTCGCGGCGGGTCGCTTCCATGCGTGCCTGCTCGGAATCGTCATCGGCGAACAGCACCACGAAATTGGGGTTCTCGCGCGAGAGCGGGCGAGCCACGCCGCGTACGGCTACGTGGGCGCGGCCGGGCAGCGGCAGTTTGGCGGTAATGTCGAAATCGACGTCCTCGCCGGTGTCGATGACCTGCTGCACCGCCACCCAGACACGTTCGTCGAGCAGACGGTCGCGGACGACGCCCAATTCCTCGGCACGCGGGTTGACCAGCACGACGTCCCGATACTGGTCCACCACGGCAATGCCGCTCTCGGAGGCGAGCACGATCAGATCGAGCACCTGCGACATGGTCAGGCCCGACTCGTCGGCCGCGCGCCGAGCCTGTCGGGCATTCATGTATGGAATGAGCAGTCCGCCCACGGCCAGTCCGACGACGGCCGCGAGGACTGCCAACAGCACGGCCTGTGGAACGCTCACACTTTGAATCGTACGGTCGCCAATGGGCTGCCAAACCCCGGGTGCGGGAAGTTTCACGCAGGTCACGGGTACTTTGGCGGGCGTTAGCCCACCGTTCACGCAATGTTCGGAACGGACGGTGGCGGCGAAATCGCGGTCCTACCTGCTGGTCCTCTCGCCGACAATCCATGCAGGTCGGGCATATCGGACATCACGAAGTAGTACCGGTCAGTCGTTTAAATCACCACCGAACATGGCCGAACGGACCGTGTCACCATGGCGATCGACCCACGCACCGAGCGCCAGAATCGGAATCAGCAGATCCTGGCCCGCGGCGGTCAGGGAGTACTCCACGCGGGGAGGTGCTGCCGGGTAGCGGTGGCGTTCGATCAGAGCCATGCGCTCCATGCGGCGCAGTGTCTGGGTGAGCATTTTCTGGCTGATACCGCCGATCTCCCGACGCAGTTCCACCGGGCGCAGCGGACCGTCGCGGAGCGTGTAGGCGATCACCATGAGCCAGGAATTGTCGAACAGGTCCAGGATCAGGCGGGCCGGACAGTCGGACTCCCGATCACCGTAGGGCGCGAACTCCACCACAGCCGCATCCCGTATCGGATCCGGTTCGGCCGCCACGGCTTCCATCTGGATTGTCACCGTTCCAGCGTGCCAGGGCTCATGGGCACCCGCAGGTGCCTATCGGATTTCCTAGCGTCGGTTCCATCGCAACGATCAAGGAGTTGAGTATGCGAATCGGAATCATCGGGGCCGGACAGATGGCGCGGGCACTGGGCAGGGGTTGGGCCGCTGCCGGACATGAGGTGTTCGTCGGCGCGCGGACCTTCGAACGTGCCGCCGAGCTGGCCGAAGCCATCGGGAATGGCGCGAAGGCCGGCGGGATTCTCCAGGCCGCGGTATTCGGTGAGGCCACCCTGCTGGCCGTACCGGTCACCGCGCTGAGCGCAGTCCTGCGCGAGTCGGGAGCGGGCGCGTTCACCGGACGCGCGCTGATCGACTGCACCAATGCCTTCCTGCCGGACAATGGCACTTTCGTTCTCACCGAACCCGCTGTGGCGGAAAGGATCGCGGCCGAGGCACCCGGCGCACACGTGGTGAAGGCATTCAATCTCTGTGCCGCCGAACTGTGGGATTCGGACCGGCGGTCCTTCGAGGGGCGGCCACTCGCCGTCCCGCTGTGCGGTGACGATGCCGGCGCACTGGATCTCGTCGCCACCCTGGTTGCCGATCTGGACCTGCGGCCCGTCCGCGCGGGCGGGCTGGCGCAGGCCCGGTACCTGGAGGCGACCTCGGCATTCGTTGTCGGGCAGTGGTTCTCGGGCAATGATGGCCGCGCCATGATCCCGCCGCTGGAAGACGCTTTCGCCGTCCCGGACGGCGAACAACCGAGCGTGAACGCCCACAGTCCGTCACTCCCGGCGCGCTAACGCACTGTCCGTCACACCCGGTGATATCGAGCCTCGGCCGCGGTAGTTCACCAACCCGGGTTGCCCCTGACCGGGATATTCACGAAGCTCGGCGCGGACGGATCGAGGAGCAGGTGTTGTGGCTTCAGCCCCGTATCGACAGTGATGGCGGTGGGCGGCAACCCCTTCGGGAAGTTGCCCGCGTAGACATCGACGCGCAGCCGGTGCCCGGGTTGCAGCACAGCCTCGATACCGGCCACCGAAATGTCCAGTGCCACCGGCACTCCGGGCACCGTCTGTTGCCGAGTATCGAGGGACAGGTCCGGAACCGGATCGGTGTAATCACCAGTGGGCAGGCGGGTACTGCGGGATTCGTCGATGTGGCGCAGTGAAGCGACCAGTTGGCCGGTCGACAGTGCGGTCGAGCGGCCGTCCGGGGCGACATCGTTCACGGTGACGGTCCAATAACCGTCGGCGGTGTCGTGAACGGTATTGAGCCGCATCGCGATCGGACCGGAGATGGTGGTGGGTTCGACCACCGGCGCGCTGGTGAAGGTGAGTCCGTTGGATTCCTGGATGCGGGAGTCCTTGCCGCAGGCATCGATGATGGAGACAATGCCGATGAGCTGCTGTGCGGCGTCCCGGGAGCACAGGCCGGTGAGACCCGGTGCGACGGTGAGGGTGTGCAGACCATCGCTCGGCGCGG
Organism: Nocardia uniformis NBRC 13702; assembly: GCF_001613345.1. GTDB lineage: Bacteria > Actinomycetota > Actinomycetes > Mycobacteriales > Mycobacteriaceae > Nocardia > Nocardia uniformis. The sequence goes on from NZ_BDCE01000112.1 coordinate 7,617, forward strand.
TGAACAGTGAACCGTCGTGCACGCTGTGTCCGCCGGTGCCGCTGACGGCGGGCGAGAGATACATGCGCTGGTACTCGATACCCGGCTGCGGGAAGGACGGCAATGTCACCCAGCCGCCACCCTGCTGCTTCGCGGTGACCGGCCCGAAATCGTCGATTCCGTTGTCGATGCCCTTGAGCCACTTGTCGAACCACGCGTGTTGGAGCACATCCATGCGCGGCGGCAGGCCCGGCCGACCGGATTCATTGCCATTGGAGATGTGGTAGCCGTCGCCGACCAGCAACTGTTTCTGTCCGGGCGGCACCTGGATTCGCCGGTACACATCGGCCTGGGAGTTGACGAAGACATCGTGCCAGCCGCCGGTAATGAAGGTGGGTACGGTGATCCGCTCCGGATCGGTCTCCCAGGCCTGCCGCATGGGACTGTTCGAGTCGAGCAGAGTCTGAACCTTCGGGCTCAATGAGGCAATATCCGGCTCGATGAATACCTCCAGCAGCGCGTCCACGAAGGTGAACGGATCCGCCAAACGGTCTGCCAGCCATTTCATGTCGAAGCGACCCTGCGCCAGTGCCATCAGATCGGGCACCAGTTTGCCGCCGTTGACCGCCGCCAGCCACATGGGCATGAACCCCGCGCCGATCGCGCCACCGGGTGCGACCAGATCGCGGAAGGGGTTGCGGCTGGGCACCACCGGGAAGATGGCCTTCAGCGCGGGCGGATTCTTGGCCGCCGCCTGCAATTGGTTGAGTCCGGAGTAGGAGACACCGGTCATGCCGATATCGCCCGTGGACCACGGCTGACTCGCGGCCCAGCTGATGGCCTCCAGGGTGTCCTGCTGTTCTCGGGGTCCGAGCAGATCCCAAATCCCCTGGGAGAAGCCGGTTCCGCGCACATCCACCACGACCTGCGTGTAGCCGGAGCGAATCAGGTTGCGGTCCACCGTGAAGGTGCGCAGCAAGCCGCCGCCGAGGGCCTTGGTGAGGTCGGTGAGTCCGGAGAACGGCGTACCGGTGAGGTCGATATCGCGCGCCAACTGAATGATCAGATCGGAGAGCCCGGGGACCGAGAAGACCGAATCCCCGATCATGGATCCGAGTTTCGTATACGGCGTGAAGTTCACGATGGTCGGCGTCGAGTCCGCGATGGGCGCTCCGGCGGCATCGGCCGGATGGTAGACATTGGCCTTCAGCACCGTGCCATCGCTCATCGTGATGGGCACATCCCATTCGATGAAAACATTGGGATACGGATGTGGACCATCCACGGTATGGGCCCACGCGGCACCGGCCGCGCCGCCGTCCGGTTGCGCACCGGCCGTAGGTGAAACGAATGGCGTCAGCAACACGGCGATCAGAACCGCGAGCGGGGATCTCAGCAGGAACCGCACCTTCGTCAAGCTACGTCCGTCTCAGACGATTTGAGGCGGCTTCTCGAAAATTCGTGAAAGAGCACAATTCTCACAGCGCGATTGCGGCACGTTGCCGGTTTGCGGTGCGAGAGGAGCACCTACGAAGAAATCCGGGTGCGCACGCCGTTGTGCACACCCGGATCCATTCAGCTCCGCTTCGCGGAAATCACCAACCGGGATTACCGCGGACCGGAATATTCACGAAGCTCGGACGATTCGGGTCCAGCTGCACATGCTGCGGCTTGAGTCCGGTGTCGAGGAGCATCGGCATGATCGGCAGGCCCTTCGGGAAGTTGCCCGCGAAGATATCGACCCGCAGCCGATGTCCGGGCTTCAGCACGGCCTGGGTGCCGGAGAGGGCGATGTCCAGGGTGGTCACCTCACCCGGGACGGTCTGCTGGCGCCGATCCAGGGAGGTGTAGGCCCGCGGGTCGGTGTAATCGCCATTGGCCGAACGACTGCTGAGCGAATCATCGACCTGGCGCAGCGAGGCCATGAGCTGACCCGAGGTCAGCACCGTCGAGGTGCCGTCGGGTGCGACATCGTTCACGGTCGCGGTCCAGTAGCCGTCGGCGGCGTCCTGAACAGTATTGAGGCGCAGCGCGATCGGGCCGGAAATCGTGGTGGCCTCGGCGACCGGAGCGCTCGTGAAGGTGAGCGCGTTGGTCTCCGCGATCCGCGAATCCTTGGCACAGGCATCGATTATCGACAGCACGCCCGCCGTGGCCTGCGCGGCGTCATTGGAGCAGAGGGTGGTTAGCCCCGGTGCCACGGTCAGCCGGGCGGTGTCACCATTGGCATCGCCGGTGAGCGAACCGTCGTGCAGGCTGTTCGCGGTGCCGCTGCGCTCCGACGACAGGTACATGCGGCGGTACTCGGACCGCTGCGAGGCGGGAGCGGTCTCACCGAAGCCACCCTGCGTGATCCAGCCGCCACCCTGTTCCTTCAGGGTCACCGGACCGTAGGAATCGACACCGTTGTCAATTCCCTTGAGCCACTTGTCGAACCACGCGCGCTGCATGATGTCCAGGCGCGGCGGGCCACCGTTGCGACCGACGTCGGCGCCGGAGCTGACGTGATAGGTGTTGCCCATCATCAACTGCTTCTGACCGGGGGGCAGCGGAATCTCGTTGTAGATCTGCGATTCCGAGTAGGTGAACAGATCGTGCCAGCCGCCGTAGACGAAGGTCGGCACCTTGATCTGGCCGGGATCACCCAGCCAGTCCTGCCGCGCCTCGGAGGAGTCGCTGAGCAGCCCCTTCACGCGCGGATCGAGATCGTCCATGCGCTGCGCGGTGTAGGCCGACACCAGCACATCCAGATAGGTGAACGGGTCGTCGATGCGATCTCGCAGCCACTCGAAGTCGAACTGGCCGTTGGCGATCGACGCCAGATCCGGCACCCACTTCAGGCCATTGATGGCGCCGAGCCACAGCGGAATGAAGTTGAAGCCGAAGCCGCCGCCGGGCGCGAGCACATCGTTGACGAGATCGCTGCCGGGCACCACCGGGAAGATGGCCTTCAGCGCGGGCGGGTTCTGCTGGGCGACCTGGACCTGGTTGATGCCCGAGTAGGACACACCGTTCATCCCGATGCGGCCGTTGGACCACGCCTGCTTGGATGCCCAGTCGATGACCTCCGCGGTGTCGGCCTGCTCACGTCCCCGGAGCATGTCCCATTCGCCCTGGGAGAAGCCGGTACCACGCACGTCCACGACGACCTGCGTGTAGCCGGATTTGATGAGCTGCCGGTCGACGGTGAAGTTGCGGATCTGGCCATTGCCGGCGCCATTGATCAGTTCGCCGAGACCCGAGACCGGGGTGCCGGAGAGGTTGATCTCGCGGAAGAAGTTCAGCAGGGCATCCGACAGCGAGGGAATGGCCGTCGCGCTGTCGCCGAGATTCGACACCAGCTTGGTGTACGGCGTCATATTGACGACCGTCGGCGTCGGAGTGTCGATGGGCTGACCCGAGGCGTCGGCTGGGCGGTAGACATTGCCCTTGAGCACGGTGCCGTCACTCATGGTGATCGGCACGTCCCACTCGATGAAGACGTTCGGGTACTGCTGCGCCCCCTCGTGTGCGGCGGTCCAGGCGGCACCGGCCGCACCGCCGTCAGGTCCGGTGGGGGTGGGGGCCGCCGCAGCGGTGATCCCCGTCAGAGGAACCAGGACCGCGGCGGCGATAACCGCCACCGTGGCCCGTAAAGCGTGCTTCATTGAACGTGATCTACCTCTCGCTTAGATCGAACGGAGGGAGTTTATCTACCGGAAAGTAAGTTGCAAACCCGGGTTACCGTTACCCGATTAAACGGGCAATACTGCGGCAAATAGAGATCCGAGGTGGGAGCCTAAATACCCTACGGAGTCGTACTGAGATTTACGCCACATGCCATCAGTTGCGGCTGACCACGGCGAATACCGCACAACACTGTTTCACATAACGAAAAACGCGCTGCGACCGAGTAATTCGGTCACAGCGCGTTCGCGCCCGGTATGAATACTGGGCAACCGTCCTACTTCTTACCGCCCTGATTCGCCACCGCGGCGGCACCGGCGGCCGCGGCCTCCGGATCCAGGTAGACGGCCGGGCCGATCGGACGCAGATTCTCGTCCAGTTCGTACTCGAGCGGAATACCCGTCGGGATGTTCAGCGCGGCAATGTCGTCGTCGGAGATGCCGTCGAGGTGCTTCACCAGGGCGCGCAGCGAATTGCCGTGCGCGGCAACCAGAACCGTCTTACCGGCGACGAGGTCGCGGGAGATGGTGTCCTCCCAGTACGGGACCATCCGCGCGACGACATCCTTGAGGCATTCGGTCATCGGCACATCGATACCGGCGTAGCGCGGGTCGCCGTCCTGGCTGTATTCGCTGCCCGCCTCGATCGGCGGCGGCGGGGTGTCGTAGCTGCGGCGCCACAGCATGAACTGCTCGTCGCCGTACTGCTCCTTGATTTCCGCCTTGTTCTTGCCCTGCAGCGCACCGTAATGCCGCTCATTGAGTCGCCAGTCGCGCACCACCGGAATCCAATGGCGGTCGGCGGCATCGAGGGCGATATTGGCGGTGGAGATGGCGCGACGCAGCAGCGAGGTGTAGACGATATCGGGCAGAACGTCCTGCTCGGCCAGCAACTGCCCGGCGCGCTTGCCCTCGGCAATACCCTTTTCGGTCAGGTCGACATCCACCCAGCCGGTGAACAGATTGCGGGCATTCCATTCGCTCTCGCCGTGGCGCAGCAGCACGAGGGTGTACGTCATGGGGGCCATCTTCCCACGTTCGGTTCGGTCCCTATTCGAGACCCTCGGGCCGCTGGTCAGGATGGGTTCAGGCCCATTCGACCTCGTCGAAGTCAACCGTGAGATCGCTCAGCCCGTCGCACTTGTAGCCCAGGGAGACGCGTAGCCGCAGCTGGGCTCGCCGCGTGTCCACCTGCCGCACGACGCCGCAGACGCCTTGGAAGGGACCTTCGGGAATGAAGACGACATCACCGGGCGCGAATCCTTGCGTGACCACGATCGCCAACTTAGTGGCAGCTGGGCGATTACGTCGGAAACGCCTGTGGGTCAGGAAGAAGATGCCGCTCCAACACTGTCGAGTTGGCCGGTGCGTTGCCGACCACCCCCTGTCGCGCTGACCGGCGCGTTGCCGACCACCCGCCATCCCGGCATCAACCACCCCGTCATCCCGGCATCAACCA
>NZ_BDCE01000113.1 GCF_001613345.1 Nocardia uniformis NBRC 13702
CACCTATGGCGTGGCGTCGAAGGCGAGTAGCGCCGCACCTGCGAGGGTGGCCTGGTCGGTGAGTTCGGAGGGGACCACACGTAATTCGCGGAGGAAATTCAGCCGGGCGCGGGTGGCGACGGTGTCGAGGAGCGGTTGCCAGAGGTGGTCGCCGGATTGCGCGAAGCCGCCGCCGACGACGACCAGGTCGATATCGAGCAGGGCCGCCGCCGAGGAAATCGCTTGGCCCAGAGCGGCTCCCGCGCGGTGCAGGGCGGCGATCGGGATCTCCTCCCCCGCTCGCGCCGCTGCCGCCAGCTCAATTCCGGTGCTGCCGGTCCAGCCCTGTCGCCGAGCCCAGCGCACCGAGGACGGTCCGCTCGCCACGGCCTCCACACAGCCGAATCCACCACAGGCACAAGGCTCTTCATGCCCCGGCACCAGGATGTGCCCGAAGTGTCCGGCGTTGCCGGTGCGGCCGACCACCACTCGGCCATCCGCGATGACCCCGCCACCGATACCCGAGGACACAGTCAGGGCCAGGAGGTTCTGTACGTCCCGCGCCGCACCCATCCGATGCTCCGCCAGGGCCAGGCAGGCTCCGTCGATGGCAAATCGAATCGCGGCGTCCGGGAACAGTTTTCGTACGCCCGCGACGATCTCGAACCCATCGGCCCATTCGGGGATATTGATCGGCCCGGCAATTCCGGTGCGCACATCCACCGGTCCGGCCGAGCCGATGCCGACCGCGGTCACATCAGCACCCGCGGCGACCTCGAGGAGTAGCGCCCAGCAGGCGTCCCACACGCCGGACTCCGGAACCGGGATCCGTCTGGGTTGCACCGCGATTCCGTTCAAATCGACCTGTGCGGCAGCGAATTTCGTCGCGCCGATATCCAGCGCCAGTTTCACCATCGCCGGTCAGGGCTGGTCTGCGGAGTCCACGAGATGTTCGAAGGCACGCAGGTTCTTCAGCGATTCCCCGCGCGAGACCCGCCATTTCCATTCCCGGCGAATGGATTCCGCGAACCCGAGTTCGAGCAGCACATTGAAGTCACCGTCGACGGCCTCGAGGATTTGACCGAACCAGCGGTCGAGTTCGTCGGGAGTGACCGATGTGATGGACATGCGGCCGACGAGGTAGATATCGCCGAGATTGTCCAGGGTGTAGGCCACGCCGTAGAGGCGGCGGTTGCGCCGCAGCATGAATTTGTAGACGCCCTCGAAGTTTTCGTCGGGTTTGCGGCAGACGAAGGACTCCATGCGCACACCGTGATTGCCCACGGTGACAATGACATTGGTCTTGAGTTTGCGCTCACCGGGCAGGACCGCGACGAACATATCCTCGCGTTCGCGAGTGTATTCGATATCGCGGTCGCGCAGGGTGTCGTCGATGAGTTGCGCCGTGGCGCGGGCGCTGTCGTTCATTGTCGAGGTGGGCAAATTCGGGTCACTCATCGGCGAACTGCTCCCATCCGACGCCGCCAAAGCGCCCGCGATCTGGCCTGATTGCTGTCGGTGACGACCGTACTCCGTCGGATACGGGTGTCACGTAATCCGGCCAGGGCGGCGGAGTAACTGTCGAGCAGGCCATCGGCGGTATGTGCCCAGGAGAAGTTGGCGGCGTGGTCGACCGCGGCCGAGCCCATTTCACGCAGGCGAGCGGGGGTGTCGAGCAGGGAGCGCAGCGCGGCGGCCCATTCGTCGGTGCGGTGCCCGGGCACGAGGAGCCCGGAGATGCCGTCCTGGACGGCGGTGCCGAGGCCACCGACATCGGCGGCGAGCACCGGCGTGCCACTGGCCTGGGCTTCGATGGCGACCAGTCCGAAGGATTCGTTGTAGCTGGGCACGGCGACCAGGTCGGCGGCGCGGTACACCTGGACGAGCCGGTGCGGCGGCTGCGGCGGCAGGAAGGTGACGCGGTCGGCGATGCCGAGGTCGGCGGCCAAGTCGATGAGCGCGTCCGGGCGTTCCAGGCCGGTGCCGGACGGGCCGCCGACAATCAGGACGCGCAGCGGGCGGTCCGGTTCCTCGGCGAGGACGCGGGCGGCGGCTCGGACCAGGACGTCCGGGGCCTTGAGGGGTTGGATGCGGCCGACGAAGGCGACAATGCGCTCATCGAGGGGTAGGCCGAGTTCGATGCGGGCTGCGGTGCGGTCGCCCGGGCGGTAGCGGGTGAGGTCCGCGCCGGGGAGTACGACGTCGATGCGATCCGGGTCGGCGCCGTAGAGCTGGACGAGTTCGCGGGCTTCCTCGGCGGTATTGGCCACCAGACGGTCGGACTCCGCCACGATCTGCTTCTCACCGATCTCGCGGGCAGCGGGTTCGGGGGTGTCGCCCTCGGCGAGGTGGGCGTTCTTCACGGCGGCGAGGGTATGTGCGGTATGCACCATCGGCACCCGCCAGCGATCACGGGCCAGCCAGCCGACCTGCCCGGATAGCCAGTAGTTCGAGTGGATCAGGTCGTAGTGCCCCGGCTGATGCCACGCCTCGGTGCGCAGTACCTCGGCCGCGAACGGACACAGCTGGGTGGGCAGATCATGTTTGTCGAGGCCCTCGAACGGACCGGCCACCACATGGCGCACCAGCACGCCGGGCGCGGCTTCGACCACGGGTTCGTCATTCGAGGAGGTGGCGCGGGTGAAAATCTCCACCTCGGTGCCGCGCCGCGCCAATTCGATGGCGGTCTGCAGCACGTAGACGTTCATGCCACCGGCGTCACCGGTGCCTGGTTGAGCGAGGGGGGAGGTATGCACCGACAACACGGCAATCCGATGGGGCCGTAGGTCGCTGCGTTGACTCACTCAACCAGTGTGCACGCGGCAGGAATCGGTCTGTACATGAGTTCCCCCACCAAGTGACCTGGTTCACAAGGGAATTCGAGTAGCCCGATTGACGGAACCGAACGGTCGGCGCGCGATTCGCCCTGGTCAGCGAAGCGTAGTGACGAACTCGGTGACCTCGGCCACGAAACGCTCCGGATCCTCGACGAACAGACCGTGCTGAGCGTCGTCCCAGTAGGAAGTGGTGGATTCGGGAGCGGTGTCGGCGATATATCGACCGCTCTCGATCGGGACGACCGGGTCGGCGGTGCCGTGCATGACGAAGACCGGGATATCGAGGGCGCGCAGCGTCTCGGTGTTGTCGGTGGTGCGGTAGAACAGCGCCTTGCGCACGCGCGGCAGCGTGGAGAGGCTGCCGCCGAACAGGCGTTGCGCATCCCAACCCTTATCGCGGCCCGGGCCGGTATTGGCATTGCCGAAGGCGGCGAAGCCGCGCATAGCGCGTCCGGCGCTCTCCTCGAAGACGTCCGGGATGGCCTTCTGCATGGCCGGGCCGGGTTCTGCGCCCGGGACACCACGGCCGATGCCGGAGAGCGAGCCGGTGTAGACAATGCCCGCGATAGCGCTCGTGCCGTAGGTGGCGAGGTAGTCGGTGGCCACGATCCCGCCGTAGGACCAGCCGACCAGGACGGCATCCCTATCGATGCCCTCCCCCGCCAGCACGGCGGCGACGTCGGCGGCCCAGTTCTTCGGATTGTCGTACCCGTCCTCGGGCGCATCCGAGTACCCGTGCCCGCGTAGATCCACGGCAATGACCCGGAAGGTCTCCGCGAGCATGTCTCCCGCGCGCCCCCAGCAGCGCAGGTTTCCCGCCCACCCGTGCAGCAATACCAGCGGTCGCCCATCCACCGGGCCGTCCACCCGGTAAACGATGCTGGTCCCGTCCGCGCTGAGGACTTCCCGAATCGCCATACCCGCCAGGCTAACCGTTCGTTTGGCGAGCAATCGACCGGTAGGTTCACTCCCTCCCCCTTCGCCGCCACCCGAGGGGTTGCCGCCGCCTGAAACACCTCCGCTTAAGCTCAGCGTTTATGAGCAGCACTCGCACCGCCGTCGTCACCGGCGCCAGTTCGGGCATTGGAGAGGCCACCGCCCGCCAACTGGCCGAGCAGGGCTATCACGTCTATGTGGGCGCTCGCCGAGTCGACCGCTTGGAAAAGCTGGCCGCCGAGATCGGCGGCACCGCGCTGCCCCTCGATGTCACCGACGAGGATTCGGTCAAGGCATTCACCGATGCCATCGGAAATGTGAATGTTCTGGTCAATAACGCGGGTGGCGCGAAGGGGATGGCGACCGTCGCGGATGCCGACCTCGATGACTGGCGCTGGATGTGGGAAACGAATGTGCTCGGCACACTTCGCATTACCAAAGTGCTGCTGCCGAAGTTGATCGCCTCCGGTGACGGCCTGATCGTCACCATCACCTCGGTGGCCGCACTCCAGGCCTACGACAACGGCTCCGGCTACACCACCGCCAAGCACGCCCAGGCCGTCCTGCACCGCACCCTGCGCGGCGAACTCCTCGGCCAGCCCGTGCGACTCACCGAAATCGCCCCCGGCGCAGTCGAAACCGAGTTCTCCCTGGTCCGCTTCAATGGCGACGAACAGCGCGCCGCCAAGGTCTACGACGGCATCGATCCCCTTGTCGCCCAAGACATCGCCGAAATCATCGGCTTCGTAGCCTCGCGCCCGCCGCACGTGAATCTCGACCAGATCATCGTGAAGCCCCGAGATCAGGCCGAAGCCGGCCGCTTCGCCCGCCGTTCCTGACCTACGCTGCCGCTGAAATACGCTGCATCTGAAATATGAAATGAGCCCGGATCCAAGGGATCCGGGCTCATCAGCACCACGTACAGCCACTCCTCGTCAGGCGTGCCCGCACGCAAGGCTCATATTCGAACGCGCCTCGTCAGGCGTTCTCGAACGACACTCGAGTCAGAACGACGATCAGGGCAGAACCTGCGGCACAGCGTGCGGCGCGAGCGCACCGACCAGCAGCCCGAGTAGCGCACCATTCAACGCGCCACCAACGGCACAGGCAGGCGCCGCAACACTTCCGGCACCCGGAACCAACATGCAAATGACCGCGTGCACGATGGCCCCGGCACCCGCACCCGCGGCCACACCATTGGCCAGCGGATCAGAGTTCTGCGCATTGGGATCAGTAGCGATATCCCCCGCCACCGGAACCGAAACCGACTGCACCACAGCCGGCTGCTCCAACGCCACACCCGGATCAGCCGAAGCCACACCCGTAGCCGCGAAAATCGCAGCCCCCGCGAGCACTCCAACGAGCACCTTACGACCAGCATTCTTGAACGTACGACGAATCACTTTATCCTCGATCTCCCCGACCCCCACCGCGCCGAATGCGCTGGCTGGTAATGGAACACGCAAGATTTAGCTGATTCGAGTACTCGAAATCAAGTATGGATGCCCTTGCCGGACAAGAGGTGTGGAATCCGGGCCGCCTCGAATCCCGATTCACAGCATCTCCAATCCACCCAACCTGGACATATGCCCATCGAATTACTAAGCGGCGGAACAACACTCATAGTCAGCATGTTGTCAATATGTCACATATCTCATCATAGTGAATCGAAGTACGCACCGCGCCAACACATTTCCGACACACAAGACGCCGAAGCCTTCGACTTTGCGCTCGCGCTAGTGCGGCATCCAGCAACATTCGGGGTGCGTCCTGCCCGTCATTCCGGCGTGCGTTTGGCCGGAATCCACACACCGAGCAGTGGAGCCCGGCTCAAAGCGTGCCGGGATGACGAATGGGTCCACCCCCGAAGTATGTGACACCGCACGGGCCAGCCCGAAGACGCACTCCTCGGCCACCCTGGAGACCAGGCATGTGTATCAAAGCCCCCCATCCAGGTCGGCAACAGCAGCTCATCCTATTGATGTCGACTTCACGCACTGACATTCGATCATCCGAGTACGAATGCCTGCACATCACTGCAGAATTCACCGGTGCCCAGGTAAGCGGGTGACATTTCAATAGCACTGAACCAGCGAAAAGCCGCGCTAGGGCTTCGTACCACGGTCGTGGAACACCCAGAAGGTGTCGGACGACTCACCGAAATCATGTGGACGGGGGTGGCCGAAGCGGCGATGGACGTGAGCCCGGGATCAGTCTGGTTCGCAGCAGTTGGGCTGGCAGCCAGCCTAACTCGGCACCACACCGACCCGATGCGCGAACTTGCCGAGTTCGCCGGTCGTCAGGTCCTTCCGCGCCTTGCGCATCATGTGCCCGACAATCTCGCGGACCGCCGTCATGTTCCGGACATGTTGGGGCGCAGCATGTTCAGCACGTAGCAGCATGTGCAGCGAGTCCTGGTAGTTCCGCTGCATGGCGAGCGCCCGACCGATTTCGACGAAGTACTGTGCGCGACGGCCTTCATTCGGCAGATCATTGGGACGCAGCTCCGGTGCGAGCGCGAGCACTTCACCCGGCTCTCGCCGTTCCATCGCCGCCGACATCCGCCACAGCCCGACATTGGCCGCACCGAAGCTGTCGTTGCGCGAAGCGGACGTGCTCGACGGCGCACTGTCGAGCCTGCTCGCCTGCTCAGCCGCCTCGACGAGATGCGGCTCCGGGTCACCGCCCATCGTGGCGGCCACCATCGAAGCCTGCAGATGCAGCATCCCGTACGTCTCGATATCGCCGACCGTGCGGACATCAGCGGCGATCTTCTCGGCTGTCCCCATGGTCGTAGCCAGTGCAGCGGGCAGAGCGCCCGGCCGGGACAACATGATCTGACCCTGGCTGAACGCGGCAGCGGCGAGTGGGGCCGGCTCTCCGACGTGCCGCGCGGCACGTTCCGCTTCCTGCGCAGCGGTCCAGGCGAGAGCGTGATACCCGCGTGCCCGCAGCGCCGATGCGACGCCGTAGGCGACCGTCCCGAACGCATCCCACGCGCGCTCGACGCTCGTTCCGTCACAGTCTCGAACGTGTCGGTACGCGTCGGTCAGCATCGGAACCAACATCGGCCCCAAAGTGGCGTAGTCGCAATCGTTGCGGATCTTGGTCGCCGTACGTGTGAGTGCGAGCAACTCGTCGAGGCTGTGCGGTGGGCGGGTGTCCGTCACGTTGCCCTGTGTCCACAACACGGTTTCGATCTCCGGCACCACCATGTGAAATTCGGCGGTGGCGGGGTCGAGCTTCTCTTGTTCATGGCCGGTCAGGTCGCCGACGGTGACGCCGAGCGCCGACGCCAGCGCGAGCAGCGTCCGACGCGAGTCGACCGGACGCTCGCCGTTCTCGTATTTGGCAATCGCGCCGCGGCTGAGATCCAGGCCGGTCCGGTCGGCGAGCATCTGCTGAGACCAGCCTCGACGCCTGCGGAGTACCCGCACCTGCTGCCCGACGTATCGGTCTTCGTCTACCTGAAATTCGCCCATGGCCCTGCCCTTTGACGGCATCCCTGAAGTCTCATGCTAGCCATCTGTCCCGCTGCCGGAGAGAAATGAAGAGCGACTGTCCCGCTGCGGGACAGAACCAACCGTGACGGCGGTCACTCTTGGATAGACCCCGATACCGAGACGGCAATGCTGGCCTCGCAACCCGCGCCGGGCCATCAGAGCACCCCTCGGTATCGGGGGCTTACCAAACTCCAAGCATCGGAAGGTAGGCCGATGGACCCGTTCCTCTCCATCCTCTCAGCCGCGGCGATGGCATGTGCAGTGGCAATCCAGCATCGCCGAGTAGGCGATATGGCCCGTCACCGCAAAGGTCCTTCCGTGCAACAGATTCAGGCACGGATCGAGCGCGAATACGCACGCACCTACCTCCCACTGCGGGGGTGGTGACCGTGGGCATTGTGGCGATGCCGGGCGATGCGAACGCAGCGACCATTCAGACGATGCTCAGCTGCACCAATCCATATTGGGCGCAGGAGAACCCGCACCGAGCCATGCAGGTACATATCGAGTGCACGGTCGGGGTGTGCGTGGCGAAGAGCGTCGCCTACGAAACTCTGCACCAGCAAGGCAAATTGGTGCCGGATTCGGGGAGGGTCTCGTGACTACGGTGCCACCCGCTGCCAGTGATTCGACCTCCGAGCCCCCGCGTGATGTGTGCTCACCCGAACTGCTGCGCCTGCTCGATGATGCTCTCGCCGTGGCGGATTCCGGCGGAGCCGAACAAGTCGGAATCGAACACATCGTGATGGCGATGCTCCTTCACGCCCGAAACATTCCCGTCCGCGCACTGCTCGACCTCAGACTCGATCCGTCAGTCGTATTCAGTCGACTGACGGAATTCGCGCGACGCGAAGTCGACGCCCAAACCCTCACGAACTGACTGGACCGGGACTGATCAGCCCGAGCTGTTGAACACCAGCCGTTGTGGTCTCATTGCGTATCGGGATAGCGGGACCAATATCGTTGTCCGACAACCGATCGAGCCGTCACTCCTTGCCAACAGCCCGGTCGACCGCCATCGCGACCAGTTCCCGAGCCTGATCCTCCGTGAAAATCCCTGGGAGCGTGAGCCTTTCCAGGATGAGCCAGTTCAGCGCCAAGTACAGGAGGACGACGGTGTCGGCGTCGCCGGGCATGGCGGAGTCGAGGTGGTTGGTGATGTTGAAGTCGATATCGGCTCGGACTCGTTGGGTGAGGAGGGTTTGCAGGGCGGGGCGGCGGGTGGCTTCGAGGCGGAGTTCCAGTTGGGCGATGTAGCCGGTGCGGAAGTTGGTGATTCGGTCGACTATTTCGGTCATCAGTTCGGTGATGGTTTCGCGGGACCTCGGGCCTTCGGCGAGGAGGGCCATGGTTTCGCCGCTGGGCTGGAGGCGTTCGTAGTAGCGGTTGCCCACCTGGACCAGGAGGTCGTCGCGGTTGGTGAAGTAGTTGGAGGCGGTGCCCGCGGGGACGGCCGCTTCCTTGTCCACCGCGCGGAAGGTCAGGCCGCGGGCTCCGTCTCGGGCCAGGACCTCGATCGCGCCGTCGAGCAGGGCTTGCCGGCGTTCTGGATTTGTTCGAACCACTTGACACCACTCCGTTCGTAGTACTACGTTTCACATCACTACGGACAGAGTACAACGATAGAGGCGGTAACCCCATGCGAAAGCTCAGCTACTTCGTCGGAATGTCCCTCGACGGCTACATCGCCGCATCGGACGACTCGATCGACTTCTTCCCGCTGGGTGCCGAGTTCCTGGCCTGGCTCGGGGCGGAGTACCCGGAGACGTTGCCGACGGCCGCGCGGCCACACTTCGGAATCTCGGATGACGCACCGAATCGGCATTACGACACCATTGTGATGGGGCGCGGCACTTACAGACCCGGACTAGCCGCAGGGCTCCCCAACCCTTACGCGCATCTGAAGACCTACGTCGTATCGAGCACGCTGGGGCAGACCGGTGATCCGGCGGTCGAGTTGGTCGAGAGCGACCCGCTCGGGCTGGTCCAACGTCTCAAAAAGGAAGAGGGCCTGGATATCTGGCTCGGCGGTGGCAAACTCGGGGCGCAGCTGATCGACGAGATCGATGAACTCGTCATCAAGAGCTACCCGGTGATCGCGGGCGACGGGGTGCGGGCCTTCACCGGCAACTTCAAGCCCACCAACTTCAAGCTGGAGCGCCGCAAGGACTTCGAGGACGGGACGCAGGTCAGCTGGTTCAGCCGCGCCTGAAAGTCTACGTCAGGCGGATGCGGAGGGTTTCATAGGTGGGGATGAAAACCTTTCGGCGGTAACGCCGTTCGACGATCTCGAAGGGGCGGCCGTCCGCTGTCAGTGCTCGCAGGAGCGCGGACAGCTCGGAGTGCACCAGTTGCGCGCCGAGGCAGAGGTGGCGGCCGCCGCCGAACCAGAGCTGGCGGGTTTCGGGAATGTAGTCACGGCTGATCTTGAAGTCGCCCACCGCGTTATTGATGGACCAGGTCAGGATTTTGACGTGCTCACCGGCTACGAGACGGCGGCCCGCGACTTCGACGTCGGCGGTGACCGAACGGCCCACCAGGTACGCGGGGCTGGTAACGCGGAGAGCCTCGCGGACGGCATCGGGGAGCCGATCGGGCGCGGCCAGGAGCGCGTGCTGTTCGCGGCTGTCGTGCAGGATCGCGACCATACGGGTCATGCAACTGGCCAGGGTGTCGGTACCCGCCACCGCCATGAGAATGGCCAAGCCCGCGGCGTGGTCCTGTTCCAAGCCCAGTTCTCGACAGCGGCCGAGGGTGGTGTTGCCGTCGGCGCGGGCATAGGCGGCGGGGACGGCGGCCGATAGCTTGGTGGCGAGGGTTTGGGCGCGGGCGAGGACGGCCGGGTCGAGGGTGGTGGAGGCCATGGTGCCGATACCGAGGTTCACCAGCTCTTCCACGTGGTCGAACAGGATTCGGAAGGGCTCGTCCTCGTCACCGTCGCAGCCGCCGTCGGTGAACAGGGCGCGAATATCGGCGGGTTCCATGCCGACCAGATCGGAGACGCTGCGCCCGACCAGGACCCGGGCCCGCTCGGCAATATCGACGGTCCGCCCCGCCGCCAGATTATGGGAGATCTCCCGCAGCGCCGGGCCGATAACCCGATCCACCAGGGCATCGGTGTGCTTCAGGGTGAACAGGTCGCGGACCTTATTGCGGAGATCGGTGTGCCCCGGCCCCTCGAAGAGGTCTTCCACCCAGTCGCCGATGACCTGCGCCCACCAGTGCCCGGCCGCACCCTCCGACACAATGCTGAAGTGCACGTGGTCGTTGTAGATCTGGCGAGCGACCGCCGGATCCGCCACGAACCAGCCGAGCTTCGGGACCTTGCGAATGGGGCGGGCGACTCGCCCTGCCAGGAGTAGCGCGGGGAGCCAGGGCTGGCCCGCGGCCAGGAGGGCCAGTTCGTGGCGTTTGGCGGTATCGAGCATGGCGACTCCTCGGTTCATGGGGGCGCGTCCGCCTCATTCGGGTGTCGTTACCTCAGGTAATCGGCCTACGCCACTATGGCGTTGCGTCGCAATGTAGTTCACATCACACGTTGTGACTTGGTGAATTTTCATACATGAAATACGCACACCGCTACGCTCGCCCGCAACCGTCGCTGTCTGGAGTGTTGAAGACATGGTGAAATCACGAATCGAAGCGGTGGGCGCACGGGTGCCCGCCGCCGAGGTGACAACTGCGGAACTGATGGAGCAATTATCCATCGAGAATCCGGTCGACCTGGAACGAGTGAGCGGGGTGCGCGCACGCCGCAAGTGCGCGGACGGGGAGGATTCATTCACCCTCGCCACCGCGGCCGCACGGGAGGCACTGGCGAATTCACGGTATGACGCCGCCGATCTGGATGTGATCATCTCCTGCTCCATCACCCGCATCCACGACGACGAGTTCACCCTCGAACCCTCTTTCGCACTCATGCTGCGCAACGAACTGGGCGCTCACCGCGCAATCCACTTCGACGTCTCCAATGCGTGCGCGGGCATGATGACCGGGGTTTTGGTTCTCGACCGCATGATTCGCGCGGGCATCGTCCGGCGCGGACTGGTGGTATCCGGGGAATCCATTACGCCCATCTCCGATACCGCGGTGCGGGAGATGTCGGAGAAGTACGACCCGCAATTCGCATCGCTCACCGTGGGCGATGCGGGTGCGGCGGTGGTGCTGGACGCCGATGGCGGTGCCGATGAGGGGATCGATTACATCGAACTCAATACCAGCGCGGCCTTCGCGCAGCTGTGTTTGGGCATGCCGAGTGATCAGAGTTCCGGTATCGCGCTGTACACCGATAACCGGGCCATGCACAACGAAGCCAGGTATTTGCTGTGGACCAACCGGCAGACCGACTTTCTGCGTGAACGCGGTAGCACTTTCAGCGACGAGAACTACGACTATGTGATTCATCATCAATTCAGTGGCCCCGCGGTGGAATTGATCAACAAGATCGCCGAGCGGGAATTCGATGCCGCCATGCCACCGGGGCTGGCCGTACTCGACCGCTACGGCAATACCGCGTCCACCTCGCATTTCGTGGTCCTGCACGACGCATTGAAGCAAGGGCGGCTGACCCCTGGCGCAAAGGTGCTGATGGTCCCCGCGGCGTCGGGTGTTGTGGCAGGGTTCCTGACGGTAACCCTCGGAGAGCTTCGGGTGGCATGAGTATGGGCATCGTCATTTCCTCGATCGCCGCGGTCACGGGCAGCGGCAGTTCCATCGAGCAGGCGGCGCGCGCCGCCAAGCAGGCCATCGCGTCCGCCGGATGCGGCCCGGAGCAGATCGACGCGCTGATCAATGTGGGCGTGTACCGGGATTCGAACATGGTGGAACCGGCCATGTCGGCGCTGATTCAGCAGCAGGTCGGGATCGGCCTCGAATACGGCAGCGGCGATGTGCCCTGTCTGTCGTTCGACCTCATGAACGGCGCGTGCGGGGTGCTCAATGCCGTGCAGGTGAGCCAGGCACTCCTGGAATCGGCTGCGGTGCAGCGGGTTTTGATCGTTTCCGGGGATGCGCATCCATCCGCGTCGGCCGAACCCGTGCCGGGCTTCCCGATCACACCCGTCGGCGCGGCCCTCATACTCGAAAAGGCTGAGGGCAGTGTGGGATTCGGCAGCCTGCATATCGGCGCTACCGAAGAACTGCCCGCGAAGGTCGGCTTTGTGAAACTGCGTGAGATGGGCGGTACGGGACGCTCCACCGTGGTGGTCGACCGCACCGACACCACCGTGGACGTGCTGCTCAAGCACGCCGTCGAATCCGCTCTGTCCGCGGTAGAGGTCGACGATATCGACATCACCCGTACGGTGCTGGTGTGCGGGCGGCCCACCCCGGACTTCCCGGAACTGCTGGCCGAACGGCTCGGACTGCCCGCCGACGCACTCTGCGCGGACAGCACCGACGGCGACGCGCACACCTCCGCGCTCCCGGTCGCCTACCTGACCGCGCGCGATACCGGACAGCTCGACGGACAGCAGGCCGTGCTGTTCGTGGCCGCGGGTGCGGGACCGACCGCCGCGGCCATCACCTATCGCCTCCGGTGACATCGTGAGATGCGCGACTAAGCCCGTGACCTCTGATAACACCGGCCGGATAACGCACGATCTCGACCCTGAGCGCATTCCACGCTCGGGCCATCGGGAGGGGATATGAGCAAACTTTGGGTCATCGTGCCCGCCTACAACGAGGAATTCGGCATCGGCGCGACCCTAGAGGCGCTCGCCCTGCAGGAGGACCCCGATTTCACGCTGGTCGTGGTCGATAACAACTCCACCGACGCGACCGCCGCCGTGGTCAAGGACTTCGCCTCCGCACAACCGGAGATGCGTGTCGTGCTCATCGACGAAGAGCAGAAGGGCACCGGAGCCGCCGCCGATACCGGCATTCGCTACGCCATCGCCGCGGGCGCGGCCCGGCTGGCCCGCACCGACGCCGACTGCCTGCCCTTCCCCGACTGGACCGCACGCGTCAATGCCGCGTTCGACTCCGGACTGCGCCTGATCAGCGGCCAGCTCATCCCCCGCACCGACGAGGGCGTGAGCTGGCTGGATCGGACCATCATTCGGGTCGCCCTGGAGGTGGCATCGACCTTCGGCAAATTCCGGCCCGGCAATCAGGACCCGCGCTACCTCGGGCCGTACGTTATGACCCCCGGCTGCAATATGGCGATTACCGCCGAACTCTACGAAGCCGCGGGCGGGTTCCCGCGTACCGCCATCGAAGACCTGCATGAGGACCGCGCGCTGGTGAATGCCGTCCGCATGCTGACCACCGACTACGGGTTGCGGCGCGATGTCCGCGTGCTGGGTTCCAACCGGCGGGTACGCGCCTGGGGCATTCGCAATACCCTCGCCTGGTACGCCGACCACCGGTACAAGCCGGAACTGGTGGATATTCGGTGAGCGGCCCCGGCTCGGACCACCACATACCCGAGGCCACCGCGCACACGCACGCCAACCCCGCAGCGGGCGAATCGGACCGCACGCCACCGCCGGAGCCGCACGCCTCCACCGACTTCCTGGACCTGCTGCGCGCCCGGGCCCGGCAGCACCCGGACGCGCCCGCACTGGGGATGGTCGGTGCCGAGCCGCTCAGCTATGGCGAACTCGACGCGCTCATCGGCACGGTGGCTGATCGGCTGCACGCCAATGGTTTCCGACCGGGTGATCGGATGCTGTTCTCGATTCGGCCCTGTGTGGATGCCGTCGCGCTGATATTCGGCACCATCGCCGCCGGGGGCACCATTGTCTTCGTCGACCCCGGTGTCGGGCCGGAACTGTTCGCGCGGCGTCTGGCGGTTGTCGAACCTACTTGGGCGGCAACCGAATCGCTGCTCTATCTGCTGAGCGGTCCACTGCACCGGATCGGTCGCGCACGCGGTCTCGCACTACCCGCGTTCGGGCGGCTGCCGGTGCGACATATTCACAGCGGACCACGGCTGCCGGGTACACCCGGATCATCGCTCCCGCTACGGCAGCTGTTCCGACACGGGCGAAACGGTGCGGTTCCGCAGCTCGAACCCGATACCGACGCGCTGATCGTCTTCACCTCCGGCACCACGGCCGATCCGAAAGCCGTTGTGCACACCAGAAGTTCGCTCGGTGCCGGATTGGCGGCAATGGCGGGGCGGACCACGCTCAGTCCGGGAACCCACCTGCATACCGAGCAGCTGATGATGGGCCTGCCCGCACTGATGGCGGGCGCGCGATGGTCCATGCCGCGCTATCCGCGCTTCGGGACCCATATCGATCCGGTCGAGTTCACCCGCGGCTCGGCTACCGCGACGCATGCCTTCTTCACGCCCGCGGATCTGGCGGTTGCGTTGGGAGCCATCGAATCCGGGAAACTGGCTGCACCGCCGGGACTCCGCGAGGTGTCACTGGGTGGCGCGCCGGTGACCACGGCGCTGCTGCGGCGCGCGAAAGCCGCTCTCCCGCAGTGTGAATTCCTCGCCATCTACGGTATGACCGAGATCCTGCCGGTGGCGGTGACCACAGGCTCCGCCAAAATGGAGTTCGAGGGTGCCGGTGATCCGCTCGGCGCACCCGTCAACGGTGTCGTCGCGCGCATTGCCGACGATGGCGAGCTGATACTTTCCGGTCCGAACCTGTCGCGTGGCTATCTGGGCGAACCACCGCTGGAGGAGATCCGCACGGGCGATCTCGCCCGAATCGACGGTGACACAATCATTTTGATCGGCCGCAAGAAGGACATGATGATCCGCGGCAAGACCAATATCTATCCGGGACTCTACGAACCCGCCATTGCCCGCGTAGCCGGCGTGCGACAGGCGATCATGGTCGGACTGCCCGACGAGATGGGCGATGAACGGATTCTGCTGGCCGTGGTCGCGGAGGGCGACGCGGAGGCTGTGCGGGCACGGCTGCAACGTGAATTACCGCAACTGATCGACACTTCGGCATTGCCGGACGAGATCGTGGTGGTCGATGCGATTCCGGTCAGTGGGCGGACGAGTAAGCCGGATCGGGCGGCATTGCGGGCACTGTTGCGCAACGGCCGGTGAGGTTCAGCTACCAGCTCGATACCTGCCTGGGGAGCCCGGCCTCCGCCATCACGG
>NZ_BDCE01000114.1 GCF_001613345.1 Nocardia uniformis NBRC 13702
GGATCCAGTACTGCGAGGGTGTGAATTCCGGCCAAAAGCACGCCGGAATGACAAGAGACCGGTTTCAGCCCCCACCGAAGCCGGTTCGCCGACAGAGAAGCCGGTTCGCCGACAGCGAAGTCGACTCGCCCACAAAAGGATCGGTTCACTGAAGATGGGTCAGTTCGCTGGCGGGGGTGTTCGGTCGGTGAGGGTTGCGAGGACGCGATCGGCGAATTCCTCTGCGCCCGTTGGGGTCAGCATGCCCTCGACGTAGCAGAATTCGATATGCATCTCGTTGTGGGCAGTGGTGACGGCTACCGTGAGTGCGCTGACGCAGGAGTTTCCGGCGGCGATGGACAGGTTCGACAGGTGCCACTCCCCCAGCTGTGCGGGGAAGTCGATGCGGCCGAGGTTGGTGACCGATACGTTCCACGGAGCCCGCCGGTCGATGAGTTCGACGAAGCGCCAACCGGTTTCCAGCGATTTGGGGGTGCCGTAGCGCATTCCGGCCACCGTCGCCAGGTGCCGCTGCTGCCGCACGCCCCGCCGCAGCTGCTGATTCACCGACCGCGCCGCCGACCACAGCGAGGCCCGCGCCCCGAAGCGCACGAAGTTGGCGAGCACCGGCGCGTAGATGCCGAGTTCATCGGCGGCGGGAGCCGGCGTCAGCGCGGGTCGGAAATCGACCGGTGAGCCGATGCCTGTCACGCCGCTGCCATTGGGGCGCACCGTTTTTCCGATTGCCAACGCCACCGCACCGGCCAACGCCCCGTGGACCGTGACCCCGGCCGCCCGACAGTCCGTCACCAGGGCCGCGAGCTGTTCGGCATCCAGTCTGCGATGAACGACCCGGGTGACACGCTCGGCGAGCGGAACCCGCGAGGCGCCGCGCAGCAGCCGGGGGCGGCGGACGAGCGCTACCACCTGGTCGTAAAGGGTCGTATAGAGATACCGCCACGCACCCCGCGCGGTCGTCGGAATCAGATCGTCGGCTGGCGGAATCGGCGCGCGAACGACCGGATCGGCACCGGTGGACCCGTACTCGATCAGCTTGCGCAGCAACGAAATCAGCGAACGACCGTCCGCGATCACATGCGAGACGGTCAGGATCAGATCGTGGGATTCGGCCGCGGTGTCGGCGGCGTGCACCACATCCACCAGCCGCACCATCCCCATTGCCGAATCGAACGGCTCCCGCATCTCCGCATCGATCTCGCGCTGCCACGCTTCGGGATCATCGCTCGACACCCGCCGCAGCGGGATGCGCGGCTCCGGCAATGGCACGAAGCGCGGATCGAAGTCCGCGCCGTGCTCCACCCCTACCCGCAGCAGCGGATACTCCGCGACCACCGCGGCGGCCGCACGGTCCAACTGCTCCGGCGTCACCCGCCCTCGCACCCACACCCGGCCACTGCAATTCGACGGCGAAATCTGGTCGATAATCCAGAACCAGCGCTCCGACGGGCTCAGTGGCCGTGTGATATCCCTTGCCGCCGTAGTCGTTACGCTCACCGCCGGTCCTCCTAGCTACCGCAGCGTCGACCATAACCCGAAGACGGTGAGTGCACCCGCGATGTCGGCAGGTTCCCGGGCATCCCAGCACCCGGCATACCCTCACCTCGACGTCCTACTCACCCCAGCACCCCGGCATCGTCCTCCCCATCACCCCTGCATTGCCGCCCGTCACCACGGCATCGCCGTCACCCGTCATACCGGCATGAGCACGCTCGGATGCCTCGGTCGATATCACTGGTGGCGGCCTATTCGTGCACTTTCTCGCGCGAACAGGCGGAATCGACCCGAATGGCACCGAAAGTGCACGTTTAGGCCGGATCCTGCTGTGGCATTCGCCTGCGGCGTCAGGCGTCGTACACATCTGCTGCGGCATAGCGCAGGATCAGCCAGCCAGCTAGGAGTAGGTCGTTCTGGCGACGGCGGTCTTTGCGGAAGACCGCCTCACCCGTCATCCCGGCATGCCACTCACCCGCCACCCCCGGCATGGCCGTCGCCCATCACCGCGGCATCGCCCTCACCGGTCATCCCCGCATGCCACTCACCCGCCACCGCAGGCATGGCCGTCGAGCGTCACCCCCCGGGCATGGCTGTCACCCATCACCACGGCGTGCTCGACGGTGATGGAGGTGGCGACGGACACGGAGGTGGGCCGACGAATGTGACCTCGCGCCCAGTGGATCAGTTCCCGCGCGGCGGGCCCGGCGTGACCGGGGTCGCGGAGACCACCGGGGCGGAGGAGCCGTCCAGTGCGGACATGCTCTTCCAGGTGTCCCAGTCGATGGTCCAGTCGTAGATATCGCCGTCGGCCGCCGACAGCGGGATGCGGGTGCCGGTCACCTCTACCGGATCGCCGTAGCGCGCCGTCGCGAAGTAGGCCTGGGCATCGGCCGGGCTGAGGTTGATACAGCCGTTGGTGACATTCGTATTGCCCTGCGCGGACAGCGATTCGGGGTTGGCGTGAATGAATTCGCCATTATTGGAGATACGCACCGCCCAGCGTTCGCGCACATTCTCGTAGTACGGCGGGTTGGACATCATGAAGTCCTCGTACTTCTCCGTCACCACGTGGATACCGGAGCGCGTGACATTGCGGTCCTGATCGCCTTCGCCGTAGCTGACCGGAATATCCAGGACGGTCTGGCCGTCGCGCACCACCTGCATGCGGTGGCTGGGGGCATTGGCCTTGACGATCTGCGCGCGGCCGATGGTGAAGTCGGTGCTCATATCGGCCCCGCCGTACGCGCCGCCACCCATATCGACGCCATAGAGCTTGGCCTGCATATTCACCGTGGTGCCGGGCGTCCAGTACTCGCGCGGTCGCCAATGCGCCCGCGAACCACCGTTGTCGTCCTGCAGCCACGCCCACGAACCCTCGACCGCCGGGGTGGTGGTGACAACCATCGCCTTCTCCACGGCGGCCTTGTTCTCGATGTGCTTGTTGAACTGCACGATCAAGGGCGCGGCAATGCCGACCTCCTGGCCGTCGCCGATATTGATGGTCGCCGACACCGTGGACTCGGGCGCGATGGTGGAGAACTTGCCATCGATCGGCACCGGCTTGCCATCGGTGCCGGTGGCGGTACCCGACCAGCTGTAGGTGACGCCGTAGCCGAGCGGCTCGGTCACCCTGAACTCGGTCCGGCCGGGATCGAGCTCGCCGGCAACCTGCTTGCCATTGGGGTTGCTCAGCGCAATCTGATCGATGCGGCCACCGGTCACCGATACCGATACGGGTGCGGTCGGGTTGACGCTGTCGGTCCCGTCACCGGGCTCCATCGTCACCTTCGCGACCGGTCCGGCCGGAGCCTGCGAGCCGCCACCACCATTGGACGAACATCCGGCCACCAGTGCGATCGCGGCAAGTAGCGCGGCCAGCACCGTGGCCACCCGTCTGGCGGACCCTCCTCGATTGCTCACTTTCTCGAGGTTACCCGCGCGAACCGCATGCCCTGATCAGGCTTGATAGTGGTCCGCGCCACGCCGCTACAGTGTCAGGCCGACGGTCACAGGTTCCGGCTCGAGGCGAACTGTGAACCGTTCGGCCACGCCGTCACGGACCTCGCGGGCCAATGCGACCAGATCCGCCGCCTTCGCTTCGCCGCGATTCGTCAAGGCCAGCGTGTGTTTCGTGGACAGCCGCGCCGGTGCGGACTCACCCGGAAAACCCTTGGTGAAACCGGCACGTTCGATGAGCCAGCCCGCGGAGAACTTCACGCCGCCGGGAACCGGCCAGGTGGGCACCGCCACATTCGGGCCGACATGTGCTGTTATCGCGGACCGCACCGCATCCACCCGCGCATCCGGCACCACCGGATTGGTGAAGAAGGAACCGGCGCTCCAGGTGTCGTTATCGGACGGGTCGAGCACCATGCCCTTGCTCGCGCGCAGGCGCAGCACCGCTTCACGCACCTGCACCGCGGGACGGGACTCGCCCTCCCGGGCACCGAGCGCCGCGGCCAATTCCTTGTATCGGAGCGGCTCGCTGGAACCGTCGGCGCGCAGGGCGAACTCCACCGCCAGCACGACCGCGTGGTCGCTGTGTTTGAGAACCGAAGTGCGGTAGCCGAATCCGAGTTCGGCGGGCTCCACCCAGCGGATCTCACCCGTCGCGCGCTCCAACAGTTGGACGCGGGTGAGCAGATTCGCCACCTCCACGCCGTACGCCCCGACATTCTGGACGGGCGTCGCACCCGCGGAACCCGGGATGCCGGAAAGACATTCGAGCCCGCCGAATCCAGCGGCGACCGTAGCGGCCACCACCGCATCCCAATTCGCGCCCGCGTCGGCGACCACCCGGGCGCTACCCGGCTCGACGCGCACGGTCGCGACGTCATCGGGATCGATCTGGACGGCCTCGGGAGCGATCTCGACGCCGGTGGTGGCGATGCGCACCACCACGCCCGGGAAACCCTCGTCGGAAACGAGCAGATTCGAGCCGCCCGCCAGCAGGAGCACCGGAATCCCGGCGGCATCGAGCTCACCGACCGTCGCCACCAGCGACTCTGTACTCGCACAATCCGCGACCGCTGAGGGACCACCCACCCGCAGGGTCGTCAACTCCGCCAGCGGTACCGCATCGCGCAATTGCGCCCCGGTCACCGTCAGCATGTCTCGCAGACGCTCGAACGGCACCACCCGAGAAGTACGCACAGGCACAGACGGTAGCGTGTCCGACCATGGCGACACCTCTTGCCTTCACCGGGCGCTCGGCCCACAGCGCCGCAGCAGTGCGCGCGGCCTTCGCCGATGAGCAGTATTGGAAAGACCGCATCGACCAGGTCGGTGGGGTCAATGCCCGCATCGAATCGCTGGCGATAGCCGGTGACCAGGTGCGCGTCGAGCTCGTCCAGACCATTCCGGCGACGGACCTGCCCAAGCAGGTCACCGCGATCAAGCCGGACGGGCTGGTCATTCCGCGTACCGAGATCTGGACCGGCGACGCGGGCACCTTCACCGCCCGGGTCGACGGCGCGCCCGCCGAGGTGCGCGGCACGCTGACCCTCACCGAGGACGGCACCGGCTCCAGATACGTCGTGGACGGTTCCATCGAGGTGAATATCCCGCTCTTCGGCAAGAAGATCGAGGCCGCCATCCAGGAGAACCTGAGCGACCTTTTGGTTCGCGAAGCCGAGTTCACCGACAATTGGCTGTCTTCGCACTGACGGCCGGTTGGCGCCGGTAACCTGACCGCTCATGGCCCGCCGACTGGACTACTCAGCCCGCTATAAACTGCACACCACCAAAGAGGTCTATTCGGCGCTGTCGAACCGCGACTACTGGGATGCGCGGATCGAGGAGATGCGGAAGTACTCCCACAATGACGTGTTGAGTCTCGACGCCGGCGACCACGGCATCGAGGTGGTACTGCGGCACGTGCTGCCGCGCGACCTGCTGCCGGACCTGGCGCAGACCGTCATTCGCAAGGATATGACCATTACCCGCACCGAGAGCTACGGCCCGTTCGGACCGGAGACACACGGCACCTACGCAGCGGAAATCCCGAACGGTCCCGGCACGCTCGGCGGGAAACTGCACCTCTTCCCGACCGATACCGGATGCACCCTGCGCACCTCCTCGACCGCGCAGGTGACCATCCCGTTCTTCGGGGCCAAGCTCGAACAGGTACTGCTGGTGAATCTGGTGGACCTGTTCCGAGCCGAAGCTGAAATGACGCAGCGGTGGCTGGACGAGCAGAACCCCGTCCACTAGCCAAGCCCATCGGAACGATCACCCGCGGCACCACCGGCATCAACCGGCTGCGCCGCAGTGATCGTTGGCTGATGCACGACCGGTTGGTGACTGATCGTTTGCTGGCTGCCGCCACACCGCTCGTGGTCGACCTCGGATACGGGGCGATGCCCGTCACGACCCTGGAATTGGCGGCGCGGCTGCGGCGGGTGCGACCGGATGTGCGGGTGGTCGGCCTGGAGATCGATCCGGAACGGGTCGTGCCGGGGCGCGACGGCGTCGAATTCGCGCGCGGCGGATTCGAACTGGCCGGTTTGCGGCCGAATCTAGTGCGGGCCTTCAATGTGCTGCGCCAGTATCCGGAATCGGCGGTGGGCGGGGCGTGGTCGACCATCCTGTCGGGGTTGGCTCCGGACGGGCTGCTGGTGGACGGGACCTGCGACGAACTCGGGCGACGCTGCGCGTGGGTGCTGCTGGACCGCACCGGGCCCCTATCCCTGACACTCGCGTGGGACCCGTTCGATGTCGAGAAACCCTCCGACCTGGCCGAACGACTGCCGAAAGCGCTGATCCACCGCAATATTCCGGGTGAACCGATTCACGCGCTACTCACCGCCGCCGATCGAGCCTGGTCGTACTCCGCACCGCTGGCGGTCTTCGGACCCCGGGTGCGGTGGCGGCAGGCGGCGGAACTATTGCGGCAGGAGGGTTTTCCGATCCGGGCCTACCGAACACGCCAGCGCGACTGCGTCCTGTCCGTGCCATGGGCTGCGGTCGCGCCGCTGCCACGCGATGATGAGTAACCATTCCGCCCCTCATCGAAGAGGTTCGTGTCCCTTGAGAATTCGACTGCTGTTCACAGCTCTCGCCGTCGGCGCAATGCTGGCCGCCCATCCAGGGGGTGTGAGCGCGACCCCGACCGCATTCGACCTGCAGGCCCATCGCGGTGGACTGGGGCTCACGGCGGAGAACACGCTTCCGGCCTTCGCTCGTTCGCTCGAAATCGGCGTGACCACGCTCGAACTCGACATCCAGATCACCCGCGACGGGCGCGAGATAATCGGTCACGACGCCAAGATCGACGGATCCAAATGCACTGATACCGAGCCGGTCTCGCCCGGCGACAGCCAGTACCCGTACGTGGGCAAGCTGATCAAGGACCTGAGCTTCGAGCAGGTGCGGACGGTGAACTGCGGTTCGAAAATGCCGACGTTGGAGGAGGTTTTCACGCTTGCCAGCGATCGTGGGGCCGACACCGTTCAGTTCAGCATCGAACTCAAAACCGACCCCAGGGACGGCACCACCGCTCCGCGTGAACAGTTCATCCAGCGCGCGGTTCAGGAGGTACAGCGCGCCGGGGTGCGGAATCGGACGATCATTCAGAGCTTCGACTGGGCGACACTGAAGCTGGTGCGCCAGCACGACTCCGGTATCCGGCTCTATGCCCTCACCGATCCCACCAAGGTGTATCCGTTCTCGCCGTGGCTGGGTGGGCTCGATCTCATCTGGGAGAGCGGCAGCCTGGTGAACGGGGCGAAATCCATCGGGGCCACCGCCCTTTCACCGATGCACGCCCTGCCGCCGGACGGCTCGGTCCAACTGCCCGCCGTCTCACAGCGTCTGGTGGATACGGCGCACGAGAACGGAATTCTCGTGGTGCCGTGGGTCGTCAATCAACCCGGCACCATGCACGAGCTCATGGACAAGGGGGTGGACGGCATCATCACCGACTACCCGGACCGACTCCGTGAAGTCATGCGGGAACGTGGTCTGTCATTGCCGCCGGCCTACCCCCAACACTGATTCCCGCCGGGCTCAGGTGAAGTACCGGCGGACGCTGCGCTCACCGAAATCGCGGACGGCGTCCATCCAGCCGAGCAGGGTGGAGGGAGCGATCAGCGAGCCCGGATGGAAGGGCTGACGCCAGAGGCCGCCGTGGGCAGCGCCCGTGGTGAACAGGGCTTCCGGGTTCTTCTCCGGCGGCTCGGAGCTGTAGAGATCCGCGACGAGTTTCGCGGCCAGCAGCGGGCGGATGGTGGACGGGTCGAAAACCTCGATGCCGTAGTGGTCGACACCGCGCAGGGTGGTGGTGCGCCATGGGGTTTCGTGGATATCAGCGGGCCAGGCCGGTGGCGTGACGGTGTAGGACACCGCACGACCGGCGGCACGGGCCAGCACCGCACGCCAGCGTGGGAGGCGTTGCGCCAGGGCGTAATCCGGGCCGAGCAGGGTCGGGAGATTATCGAACAGACCCCAGTCCTCGCCGTCGGCGGTGGCCACCGTGCGCTCATAGTTCGGGCGGTACAGCGGCACCGGAGCCGCCCGGTGCAGCAGATCCTGCGCCGAGCCGCGAATACCGCGACGAGCCAACCGGTCTCGCGCCTCCTCGGTCACACTCGGCGGCACGGCATAGCAGTCGGTCGACGCCCCCAGGTAGGCGAGCGCGGCATCCGGATGGGACCGCAGCACCGCCTCGGCGAGCACATCGGCGGCGGCGGAAACCCGAACACCGGCCGCACCAGGGATATTCGCGTACAGGCCGAGTGCGGGACGAACATCCGCGGATGCGGCGATCCAGCGGGCCAGCGCCGGGAAATGTCTGGTGAGGTCCGCGCCCGGACCGGAATCGGTGACCGGGAAACGCAAGGTCCCGGAACCATCACGGGCCCAGGCGTACAGGCGATCCCAGCGGGCGCGACCCGGCCGATCCACGGCCAAAACGTCAGCACCCCAGGTCAGCAGTGGCCGCAGCGGGCCCAGTTGCGCGGTCGCACCCACCACCGTCATTCGAAAACCGGGCAGCGCCAACCATTCCGGATTATCGATCACCCGCTCGACCGCCGCCGCGAATCCGGGCTCTACGATCCCGCGCTCGCGCCACTCCCCCAGCTGCCGCCGTAATCCCTCCTCCGCCAGTACCGCTCCGCGATAGGGCACCTCCAGGCGCGGAATCGGCGCGGCCGTACCGTCGACCCGGCCGGTCGCCAGTTCGGCACTATCGGCTTCGGCCTGCACATCCACCGACCGCAGCGCGGTGACAGTGCGCCCCGCCGCGAATCGCAGCATGGTGCGCGCCGACGTCAAACCCTCCTCGGCGATCCCGAGCGATATCGCCGGTGCGGTCACCGACAGTGAGGTCAGGCCGTGAAAGATCGGGCGGTACTCACGCCGCCAATC
This sequence comes from Nocardia uniformis NBRC 13702, assembly GCF_001613345.1. Classification (GTDB taxonomy): domain Bacteria; phylum Actinomycetota; class Actinomycetes; order Mycobacteriales; family Mycobacteriaceae; genus Nocardia; species Nocardia uniformis. The sequence goes on from NZ_BDCE01000114.1 coordinate 8,863, forward strand.
GCGGCAGGTCTCCACGGTTTGCGCCAGGTCGGCGTCGAATCGCCGCACCGCGTCGGCGACCACCGCGGCGGAGAACATATCCGCGACCCGATCGGGCGGACCAGGGGGGAAGCTGAGATCCCACATGCCATGACCGACCATCCCCATGATCAGTCACGATGCCATGAACGGGAATCGGGCGCGAGTCAGAGCAAACGACGGCCGCGACACCCACCGACTGCCGCGCGGAACGGCGAGGACCGTGCGCCTGGTGAGCGCGAGCGTGTGATGTCGCCCGGTCCTCTCGCCTTCGCGGCGTGCTTCTGGCCGGAATGCGCCCCGGACAGGTAGTGGATCCCGGCCGAAGGCATACCGGGATGACGGACCGGTCGGCGACGGCACGCGGAGAACCTCACCAGCCGACAGCTGGGAACGATATGGGGTGCTCGAGGACGAGCGAAGCAGGCGCACAGCGAAATCCGAGCGGGCGGCTGAGGGGTGGGACGGGCGCACAGGGATCTCCGCTCAAGCCCGCGTCAGCGCGCGGTGCAGCCTGGCGGCCGTCGGCGCCGGGAGAGCGGAACTGGCAGAACGGATTTCGTCGCTGGCGCAGCGATCGATGGCGACGGCGTCGGCCACCACCTCATCGAGGGCGGTTTGGCCTATTCCGGCTTCGGCCAGGTCGAGGACCGTGCGCAGCGGTGTCGTCACCAGGAACGCCCCCGCCGACTGCACATCCGAGCGCGATAGGGCGCGGCGCAGCACCACCAGTCGTGGGGAGAGCGGGTAGCGACCCACCCCGGCCGAGATATGGACGAAGCGCGGGCGCAGTCGGCCCAATCCGTGCAGTTCGGCGGCGCTGTGATGGGAGACGGCGGCCGCACCGTCGAACCAGGCCGACCACATGGCGTATTCGTCGAGCGGACCGTCGGGCCAGCCGTTCAAACGGAGCAGACCGACCCCCTCCCGAATGACCGAGCCGTCGCGCAGACCATCACGGACCTGAATCTCGCACCCGGTGCGCAGCACCTGCCGAGTCGTGAAATATCCCGCGTGCCGGCCTGCAAGCTGCTGCAATGCCCGCCAACCGCGCTCCGGATTCCGCTCCGCTGCGGGGTCCTCAGCCATGGAATCCAGGCTACGCCGTCGATCTGTGCGTTATGTCACATTCCGCCCGGGTTAGGTCAACACCTCATCGGAAGCACAGAGGCCACACAGAAACCTCGGGAAGAATCGGCGCCATGAGCTCGAATCCCACCTCGGACGACGCGGCCAAGCGCAAGACCGACGCTTCGCGCGCCTCGGACCCGGATGCCACGCTCGTGGGCGGCACCCCGGGAACCGAAGTGACGCACGAGCCGGATCTAGCCCAGCAGTCCGCGGACCCATCCGATTCAGCCGACCCATCCGACGAAACGACCCGCGTCGACAGCGACACGACCGCCAGCGGCGATGACGATGCGACCCAGGTGGTCCCCGGCTCGGTCGGCAGTGAACAGCCCACCCAAATCCTCGGACAGGGCGTGCGGGTATCCGATTCCGCGCCGACCGAAGTGTTCGGAGCGACAGCGGATTCCGGGGACGACACCACCGCGGTCCTCGGCCAGGGCCGTGCGGTCTCCGACTCCGCCCCGACCGAAGTGCTCGGCACACCGGGTGATCCGGTCGAACCCGGCCACCCGGGTGAGACCGGCTACCCGGTGGATCCCGGCACGGAGGCATCGAACGCGGCCGGTCCCTACACCCGCCATGAGCGGCAGGACACCGCGGTGCTGGGCACCCACGGCACCGAGGTTTTCGATGCGGAGGCGGCAGCCGCCATGGCCGCGCCGGGTTCCGCGCAGCAGCCGCCTGGCACCCCACCGCCCCCGGTGGGGCCGAATGCCGCCGGTTCTCGAGGAGGTCGGTCCTGGATGCGTGGCCCACGGCGAACCCTGCTGATCATCGGCCTCGTCGTCGCGGTGCTCGCCGTCGCGGGATTGGCCGGTGGCGAGGCGTACGCGCGGCGCACGGTGGAGCGGTGCATCAGCTCGCAGTTCGAGCAGGAGATGGGGTCGAAGATCGACGTGTCGTTCGGGGCGAAACCCATGCTGATCACCATGTTCGACAACAAGGTGTCCTCGGTGACGGTGGATAGCGACGACAGCAAATTCGGGCCCGCCGAGGGCATGGTGGTGCACGCCGTCTTCAACGATATCGAGGTGGTCGATCAGGGGCGCGGTGGCGGCACCGTCGGCAGCTCCACCGCCGAGGTCACCTGGAGCAACGACGGCATCGCGAAGACGTTGAGCGGCCTGGTCACGGGCGTGCAGTCGAATCCGGCGGACAACACGCTCACCTTCGCGGTACTCGGTGGTCTGGCAGGGTTGACGGTCAAACCGCAGGTGGCCGGCGACCGGGTCGAGGTGACCACCGAAGCGGCCTCACTGCTCGGCTTCGGCCTGCCCACCGCGCTCGTCGAGGACATTGTCGACCTGATGGCGCAAAGCCTGCAGAGCTACCCGATGGGCTTGCAGCCCACCAAGGTTCAGGTGGACTCGGACGGCCTGCACGTCAGCCTCGCGGGCGGTAAGACCGAACTGCCTGCCGCACAGAGCGATACCGCCGTCACCTGCTGATTCCGATCGGAAAACCTGGCCGCGCCGATCAAGCCGGGAAGCCCTCCAGCACATCCCGGGAACGTGAGAGCCCGAGCCGCGTGGCACCGGCGGAGATCAATTCCGCAGCTGCCGCGCTGGTTCGGATACCGCCGCTCGCCTTCACCCCGAGCCGCCCGCCCACCGTCTCCGCCATCAATCGCACGGCGTGCACGCTCGCTCCCCCGGCCGGATGGAAGCCGGTGGAGGTCTTCACGAAATTCGCGCCCGCCCGCTCGGCAGCCCGGCAGCATTCGACAATCGCCGCATCGGACAGTGCCGCCGATTCGATAATGACCTTGAGCAGGGCACGGTCACCCATGGCCTCGCGCACCGTGATGATGTCGCTCAGCACCGCATTGAAATCCCCGGCCACCGCCGCGCCGATATCGATGACCATATCCACCTCGTCGGCACCCTGATCCACCGCGAGCCGCGCTTCGCTGCCCTTGACCAGCGAATGATGCTTACCGGACGGGAAACCCGCGACGGTCGCCACCGTCAGACCGGGGGCGCGCAGCGGCAGCATGGCCGGTGATACGCACACCGCGAGGACGCCGAGTGCGCGAGCCTCGTCCACCAAAGCGGACACGTCGGCGGCGGTTGCCTCCGGGGCGAGCAGGGTGTGATCGATCATTGCCGCCACGTCCCGGCGGGAAAGCTGTGCCATGGGATGCGAGTTTGGCACATCGGTGGCAATTTCATTGCGAGTGCGGACCGCTGTCCCGCACACTCGTAGTTGTGCTGATTCGTCGCGAGCGTCCCGACGACATCCCCGCCATTGCCGCGGTGCATCGAAACGCCTTCGCCGCCCAGTACGCCACCACCAATGGCGAGGCCCGGCTCGACGACACCGCCCCGGCCCTGGCCGACCCACCGGAAGTCGATCTGGTGCGTCGACTACGCGATAACTCCGGATGGATTCCCACCCTCTCCCTGGTGGTCGAGCTACACGACCGAATCGTCGGCCATATCTGCCTCACCCGCGCCGCGATCGGACCATTCCCCATCCTGGCGCTCGGACCGATCGGCGTACGGCCGGAGTGTCAAGGCACCGGCGTCGGCTCGGCCCTCATGCACGCCGCACTCGGCGCGGCAGACGCCCTCGACGAACCCCTGGTGGGACTACTCGGCCACCTCGACTACTACCCGCGCTTCGGTTTCGTCCCGGGCATCCGGCTGGGCATAGTGCCCGACCGACCCGAATGGACCTCGCACTTCCAGGTGCGCCCGCTCACCGCCTACGAGGACGAGATCAAGGGCGAGTTCCGCTACGCCGACCCGTTCTACGAGCTGTGAGCAACGGCGAAACGCATCACCCCGGCGTACTCGCTTGCCATTCCGGCGCGCCTGTTCGTCATCGCGACGCGACTGCTCACCATCCCGACGCGCCCGCTCACCATCCCGACGCGACTGCTCACCATCCCGACGCGACTGCTCACCATCCCGACGCGACTGCTCACCATCCCGACGCGACTGTTCGCCATCCCGACGCGACTGTTCGCCATTCCGGCGTGCCCGTTCACCAGCCCGACGCGACTGCTCACCATCCCGACGCGACTGTTCGCCATTCCGGCGTGCCCACTCACCAGCCCGACGCGCCCACTCACCAGCCCGGCGTGCTTTTGGCGGGGATCCACCGCTGATCAGCGCGCGTGGATTCCGGCCAAAAGCACGCCGGAATGACGAGGGCCGGGATACGAAGGGGTGCCGTAGGTGCCCGAGTACCGGAGATGCCCGCGCGCCGGAGATGCCCACGTGCCGGAGATGCCCGCGCGCCGGAAGTGCCCACGCGCCGGAAGTGCCCACGCGCCGGAAGTGCCCATGTGCAGGAAGTGCCAGGGGAAGCGCGAGGTGGCGGGGGTGGTTGCGAGATTCGGCCCTGGCGGAGGGGCCGACCGACGTCCTGGGAGGATTGCCACCATGAGTTCCCCCGCCGCCAGCGATGATCGACGCTATGTGCTGACCCTGGGCTGCCCGGACCGTCCCGGCATCATTGCCGGGATCACCTCCTTCATCGCCGATTTCGGCGGGTCGATCGTGGAGGCCGGATACCACTCCGACCTCGAGACCGGCTGGTTCTTCACGCGGCAGGCGATCAAGGCGGCCACCGTGCCGTTCGACCTGGACGAATTGCGTGATCGCTTCACGACGGTGGCGGCCGAACTCGGGCCGGAAACCGAATGGCAGGTCCTCGATTCGGCGGAGCGGCGGCGGGCGGTACTGCTGGTCAGCAAGGACGGGCACTGCCTGCACGATTTGCTCGGACGCGCCGCCAGCGGCGAACTGCCCGCCACCATCGAAGCCGTCATCGGCAACCACCCCGACCTGGCCGAGATGGCCGAGGCACACGGTGTGAAATTCCACCACGTGCCGTTCCCGAAGGATCCGGCCGAGCGCGGCCCGGCCTTCGAACAGGTCCGCGAACTGGTCGACGCCCACAATCCGGACGCCGTGGTGCTGGCTCGCTTCATGCAGGTGCTGCCGTCCGAACTGTGCGAGCACTGGGCGGGCCGGGCCATCAATATCCACCACAGCTTCCTACCGTCCTTCGTCGGCGCGCGGCCCTACCACCAGGCCTTCGCCCGCGGCGTGAAACTCATCGGCGCGACCTGCCACTACGTCACCGCCGAACTCGACGCGGGCCCCATCCTCGAACAGGATGTGAGCCGCATCGACCACGCCGACACCGTGCACGACATGGTCCGGCAGGGCCGCGATATCGAGCGCGTGGTGCTGGCGCGAGGCTTGCGCTGGCATCTGGAGGGCCGCGTCCTGGTACACGGTCGGCGCACCGTGGTCTTCTCCTGAGGAGGCGGCGCAGCTCGCCTGGCAGCGGCAGTGTCCGCACCGCACAGGGTCAGCTCCCTTCCGCATTCCGGCAGCTTTTTACCGGGATCCGCTACTGACCAGGGTTGTGGATTCCGGCCAAAAGCACGCCGGAATGACGGGACTGCACCCGCACGCCCGAACCACCGGACTGCACCCGCACGCCGGAATGGCGGCCTGCTCTCGGGCACGGAGTGACGGAGTTCGCTCTCGTGCGCGAAAGACGCCCTGCCACGATCTTTCGTGGCAGGGCGTCGAATCTGTCTGGGGCCCGACCCGTACCGCTACGCTGCGGCCGGATCGGGTTGACAGCACTCCCGACGCGAGGGTTTACCGGTCGCGACGGGAGGCGTTCGGGGTGCCGGATTATCCGGCGGCGGCGATGCGGCCGCGGCTGCCCGCCCGAATTACGCGTTCCACCTCATTGTTGAATTCGTCCACGCACTCGATATTCGGCAGGTGGCCGGTGGGCAGAATGACGTAGCGGTCCAGGTAGCCCGCCGCCGCCACCGTGTCGGCGATTTCGCGGGAGTGGACCTCCGGGAGCAGCCGGTCGTGCGAGCCCGCCATCACGGTGGTCGGGACGGTCAGGTTGGCCGCAGCACCGGTGAGATCGAGGCCGATCAGGCCGCGAGCCACGGCGGCGCGCGCCGACGGGCGGCAGGAGCGAACAATGGCCAGGCCGAAGGCGATCTGGTCGGCCGTCGCGGTGCGGCTCATCAGGCGGGACTTGGCGATGGCGTGCACGGCCGGTCCACCCGGAAGCGGAACGGGCGTACCGAACAGCGCCAGGGCCAGCCACTGCGGGCCGGGGATCAGATCGTTGATGAGCGGAATCACGGTGGCGCGTGTCGCGATCGAATGCGCGGCGGTGGTCGCCAGCAGCACCGAACTGGCGCGCTGCGAAACCTGCTCCGGGTACTTGTTCGCCCACGCCTGGATGGTCATGCCGCCCATGCTGTGGCCGACGAGCACGGCCCGCTGGCCGGGGCGCAGTACGGCGTCGAGGATGTCGGAGAAGTCGTCGGCGAGCTGGTCCGCACTGAACGGCAACCTGCCCGGCTGGCTCTCGCCGTGTCCGCGCTGATCGAACGCGACCACGCGGTATTCACCGGCGAAGGCATTGATCTGGGGGTACCAATACTCGAGGCTGCACGACCAGCCGTGCGCGAACACGATGACATCGCGGTCGGCGGGGCCGTAGGCATGCACCCGGAGTTCGGCTCCATCGCGGGTGGTGACTCCGATGACGTCGGGGGCGATACGGGGCGTATTGAAAGACGTGGTCGCGTATTTCCGAGCTCGCAACCTCGCCCGGTACGCGGCGGTCAGTGCGTCGGCCCGGAGGTCGTTCATCGCGTCAGGCAGCTTCACCAGCATGAGCACTCCTTTGTGTCCTACGGCACACTAGCGAGCTAGCACTAGTGCTTGCAATAGCAAGCACCAACTTTTTCGTAGCTCGGCGCATGCGGCCGCTCTCCTGGGATACCCGTTCCGTCGCAAGGGCATTCGCGAACAGGACGCGGACTGCTGTTACCTAGAACACAGTTTGGGGGGCGTTTATGCCCGAATGGACGCCCCCGAGGGGTGAACGAACCCCACCTACCAGCGGCCGCGAAACCGCTCGACCACGCTGTCGAGCGGCTCGTGTGGCGTGGCGCAGGCGCGCCCCGTCACGAATACCGTCACGAATACCGTTGCGCCACGGGCCTCGATAGCCGAGAAACCCGCGCGCACCCCACTCACGCCCCGACGACCGCGGCCGGAATCTCGAACGCAGCCTTGGCAACTCGAGCGAGTTCGGCATTGAACTCCTCGTACGCTTCGACATTGCCGAGATGACCGGTCGGCAGGATGCGGTAGCCGTCGAAAGAGCCCGCCTCGCGGAGCATTTCGATAATCCGCTCGGAATGCACCGGCGGGGTCATGAAATCGAACTCACCGGCAATGACGGTGGTCGGGACGGTCAGATTCAGCGCGCCGCGACCCACATCCAGGTAGGACAGCAGGGTGCCGAACTTCCCGCGCACCGCCGCCGGGCAGGCGCGAACGATATTGTGCGCGAACACCGCGACATCGCCGACGGCGGCCAGGCTCATAATCTGACGGCGCAGCAGCCACGGCACGGGTCGAACGGCGGGTAGTGCCAGCGGCGCGCTCAGAGCGAGCAGACCGACCGCGAAGGGCAGACGTCGGGCGAAGTCCGGACCGAACCGAGGTACCACGGTGGTCTCGGCAATGAGATCCGCGGACGCGGTGTTGTTCAGCAGTACAGCGGCGGCGCGGCGGGAAACCTGCTCCGGATGCCGTCCGGCCCAGGCCTGCATGGTCATTCCGCCGAGACTGTGGCCGACCAGCACCGCGCGCTCGTCCGGTCGCAGGGTGGCCTCGAGGACCGCCTGGAAGTCGTCGGCGAGCAGATCGGTGGTGAGCGAGCTGCTGCCGCGGTCGCTCTCGCCGTGGCCGCGGACGTCGTAGGCGACCACGCGGTATTCACCGGCGAAGGCATTGATCTGGGGATTCCAGTATTCGAGACTGCAGGTCCAGCCGTGCACCAGCACGATGGTGTCGGCGTCGGCGGGGCCGTAGATGTGCGCCCGCAGGCGCGCACCGTCGTTCGCGGTGACCGTGACGACCTCGTAGGGACCGGCCGGGGAATTCAGCGCCGCTGTCTCGTAGACCCGGGTCCGGAGCCCGGCCCGATGCCGAAGCAGCTGGTCGCGGACCTTTCCGGCCAGGTCCGCTGGGTTTGGCAGCATTGCCCGCATTGGACACTCCTTTGTGTTACTGACCGATACAGTAACTCCGTTGGAGGTCCGCTTGCTAGTGCAAGCACCCAAAAAAAATCGGGTGCCGCCGGTCCTTCACGGACCGCCGACACCCGGCAAATTCAGAGCACGGAAGTCAGATCCACGCTCTCACCTGCGGGGGTGAACCCCGCAGCAGCTACCAGCGCGGACCGCGCTGCACCTCATCGACCTTGGGCCGCACATCGGCCAGATACACACCGGTCGCGACAATCGCCGCGATACCCAGCAGGATCACCGACGGCGCCAGCAGCAAACCGAAGAGCGCGGCACACAGAATGCCGATCCACGCGGGCTTGGTGAGCTTGTCAACCGCGGGGAAGGCATCCGAGCGCTGCCTGATCGCATGAATAAGCGCGAAAACGGTCATACCGATCGCGGCAAATTGGAGCAGCGTGATAATCCATCCGGTAATCCCATACACCAGACCCATGATACGAGCACCCCTCATCCAGAGCGGCCGGAACCGCTGGCCGTGCGAGAACCGGTCATGCCGCCAACCACGCATCAGAACGTAGCGGTACCGAAAAAATACAGCGACCCCCGTGCACCGTCATGCACGGGGGCCGCTGATTGCCCTGCGGTACTTACTTCTTGGCAGCCGGAGCGGCCTTCTTGGCCGGAGCCTTCTTGGCCGGAGCGGCCTTCTTGGCGGGAACCTTCTTGGCGGGGGCGCTGGCCTCCGGGGCGGTCTCGCTGGTGATCTCGACGACCTCACCCTCGAGGGTCTCCTCGGCGTCCTCGGCGGCCTTGGCGGCGCGGCCGATCAGCGGGCTGACCTGCTCCTGCACCTTGCCGACCATATCTTCGGTGCGGGAGACGACATCACCGTAGAGGGTTTCGACCTGAGCGAAACGCTCATCGAAGGTCGGGTTGGCGCGCAGCCGATCGACGGTCTCCTCGCCGCGGGCGGCCAGGTCGGTGTAGAGCTCCAGCAGCTGGTGGAAGTACTGGTCGGCGAGGCGACGCAGCTCCTCCGGGGTCAGCTTCTCGCGCAGTTCGGCCAGATCGTCCGGCAGCTCCGACGGCAGGGTCTGCACGCGGGTGCGCAGGGTCTCGAACTGCGCCTGGGCGTCGGCGGGCAGGTTGGCGAAGCGCTCGCGCGCCTCTTCCACCCGGCCGGGCACGTCGGCGGTGGCGGCACGGTCGCGCACCTTGTCGACGAGATCCTTGACCTGCGTGTACACGGTGTCACCCGCGCCGACGGAGGCATAGAGCGGCTTGGCTACAGCGGTGGGAATCTTGGTATCGGTCATGGTTATTCGTTCTCCTGGCGTGGCGGAACTTCAGCGTTGCGGTGCGGAACCTCGTTGTCCCTATTTCCCCCGGGAACGACCCCCTGCTGGTTCGTCGCTTCCCCTCTGTCCTCGTCCACCGCGTTCTCTCGGCGGAACGATTCGTATATGTCCAGGAGGACCTGCTTCTGCCGCTCGGTAATACCGGTTTCGGCAAGCAGGGCATCCCGGACCGGGCTGTGTGGCCTCTGCTCGAGGTACCCGGCCCGCATGTACAAGACCTCCGAAGAGACCCGCAGACCTTTCGCGATCTGTGCGAGTACCTCGGCGGACGGGTTGCGCAGTCCACGCTCGATCTGACTGAGGTACGGATTGCTCACCCCCGCCAGCGCGGCGAGTTGACGCAGCGAAACCTGCGCGGCTTCCCGTTGCGACCGGATGAAGCCCCCGATGTCGTGAGCCGCGTTGGCTACGCGCCCCTTGCCGTCCGCGGTGTCGTCGGCGGACGTCTCCGTCGAGTCACCGGTGTTCGGCTTTGAAACCTCGGGTTCCACTGCCATCACTCACCTTCCGGCGGTTGTGGGGTCAATTCTAAAACAGGGTGCTAGCTCTTGCAAGCACCCCTGCTAGCACCTATTCGGCAAACGCCTGGCGCCACGATCTAGGCATTTGTCCAGTCATGCCGTCAGACATTGAACAGCACATGCGAAATGGAGTAGATCGCAAGACCTGCCAGCGAACCCACCACTGTCCCGTTGATACGGATGAATTGCAGATCACGACCCGCCTGCAATTCGATCTTGCGGCTCGCCTCGTCGGCATCCCAGCGAGCAACCGTGTCGCTGACCAGCGTCGCGATCTCCTGGCCGTAATTGCTCACCAGATAGCGGGTGCCCCGCTCGACCCAGCCGTCGACCTTTTCCCGGGTGCCCGGATCGTCGACCAGACGCTGTCCCAACTGCTGCACATTCTCCGCGACCTTGCGGCGCAGCGTGCTGTTCGGGTCGTCGGCCGATTCCAGAATCATCCGCTTGGCGGCGCGCCATGTGGCGTGCGCCATACCGGTGATTTCCTCCCGGCCCATCAGCTCGGACTTCACCCGCTCGGCCTTCTTGATCATCGCGTCGTCGAATTGCAGATCGTGTGCGAACTCCTCCAGGAAGCTGTTCGCCGCCTGCCGCACCTCATGATCCGGCTGCGAGCGCACCTTCCACGTGAATTCCACCAATTCCCGATAGATTCGCTCCGCCAGCATCTGGTTCACGAATTTCGGCGCCCAGCCCGGAGCGTCGCGATTCACGATCCGGTCGATGGTCTCCTGACTACCCAGGGCCCACTGGTGCGCCCGCTCGGCCAGCAGGTCCAGCAGCGGCGCCTGCCGGTTGTCGGCCAACAGCTCGTTGAGCACCTTGCCGATGGGCGGACCCCACAGCGGTTCGGCGATGCGTTTGACGATGGTCTGGTCGATGACCTGCTCGACATCCTCGTCGCGCAGCGCCCCGATCACCGCCCGCAGAATCGTCGACGACTCCTCGGCGACCCGGGCGGCATTGTCCGGATTCGCCATCCAACCGCCCAGTCGCAGCGAGATCTGGGCCGAATTCACCTTCGTGGTCACCACATCCGGGGAGAGGAAGTTGGTGCGCACGAAATCGCCGAGACTCTCGCCCAGCTGATCCTTCTTCTTACGAATAATGGCGGTATGCGGAATCGGCAGGCCCAGCGGATGCTTGAACAGCGCGGTCACCGCGAACCAGTCGGCGAGTGCGCCGACCATGCCCGCCTCCGACGCCGCCCGCACGTAGCCGACCCAGTCGCCCCCTTCGCCGCGTGATTCCAGCCAACGGCAGAACAGATAGATGATGGTGGCCGCCACCAGGAATCCGGTGGCCACGATCTTCATCTTCCGTAGGTCGCGCGCCTTGCCCGCCTCGTCCATGAGGTCGGCGAACGCACCTGGATTGGATGCGGCCGCCGTCTTCCGCTTGCCCGGTTCGAGTACCCCGGTGCTGCCGGTGGGTTGCTCCATATGTTCCATTCTGCGGTGTCCGGGTGACTACTCCGGGCCACCGGGCCGGGACCGATCGGTGACGATCGACGGCATGCGGGGCTTAAGCTGAAGTCTGTCCCGGAGATTACGCGAGCTAGGAGCCCACGCTGACCACGAAGGAGACCGTGAGCGCCGCCATGGATTCGACTGCGCGCCCCGGCCGTGTGGACGGCCGCAAGCGTCGCTGGCAACAACATAAGATCGACCGTCGCGAGGAACTCGTCGACGGCACCTTGGCCGCGATTCGCGGTCGCGGTGGAGATATCGGTATGGATGAGATCGCCGCCGAGATCGGCGTCTCGAAAACCGTGCTGTACCGATACTTCTCGGATAAGCAGGATTTGACCCGCGCCTGTATGGAGCGGTTCATCGAGACCACCCTGATGCCGCGCATCTACGAGGCCATCAGCGATGACCTCGACGAGTACCAGTTGGTGCGCAATACGCTCGCCGCGTACGTGCACACGGTGGACGCCGATACCGATGTCTACCGCTTCATCATGGGCAATGGATCGTCCACCGACACCTCCACCCTCGCCGACTTCGAGAAGTTGTTCGCGCAGGTGGTGGCGGCGGTCATCACCGATAAGGCGTTCGACCGCGGGGTGCAGACCGAGGGCTCCATGCTGTGGGCCTACGTATTGGTCGGCGGTGTGCAGCTGGCGACGGACTGGTGGATTACAAATCGCACCATGTCCACCGAGGAGATGCTCGACTACCTGACCATGATGGCGTGGAGCGCCATTGAGGGCATGGTGCGTACGGGTGGCTCGCGGGAGTGGTTCAATTCGCAGCCGCACGTACTGCCGGATCCGGAAAACGATCGCTGACCGGCCGAACGGTCCGATAGCAGCATGCGAGTGTCCACTGCCGGTGCGGCTTTCCTCAAGACAGAGGTACGCACCGCAACAATCCGCCGGGCAGTAATCCGGGCGGCAGCCACCGCCGGGGAGTACCGATAAGGCTCGGAATCACGGTTCACAAAGCAGCTGTCTGAGTCTGAGTGCTAGGCCGGAGCCAGCCACGTTGGCTAGGCTGATCTCCGGCGGGCACACGATGTGCGGCACACATCCGCCGAGTCGGCACCAACGGGGGCGCCGATAGCTTCTGGAGGGTCACTGATGGCGAAAGAGCTGCCCACATCCAGGCTTGCGCGGGGGACGAAGCTCGGTATGGCGGTCGCCGGTAATGCCTTGCGCGCCCAGAAAACCCGACGTTCGATGCGGGGGCGCTCGGAGGCCGTGCGCGAGCGAATGGCCGAGGAATCCATGATCCGGGCCACCGAACAGATGGTCATGGTGCTCGGCACCATGAAGGGCGTCGCCATGAAACTCGGGCAGATGCTGTCGGTGCTCGACTTCGATATGGTTCCGCCCGAACACCGTGAGCGTTTCCAACGCCGCCTCGCCGTGCTGCGCGACAGCGCCCCCTCGGTCAACTTCGACACTATGCGCGCGGTTATCGAGGAGGATTTCGGCAAACCGCTCGCCGAGGTGTTCGCCGAATTCGAGCCGGAACCCATTGCCGCCGCCTCCATCGGACAGGTGTACCGCGGCAGACTCCACGACGGCCGCACCGTCGCGGTGAAGGTGCAGTACCCGGGCATCGACGCCGCGGTCCGCGCGGATCTGAAGAACCTGGCCATGTTTCGCCGAGTCCTGCAATCGGCCATGCCGTGGGTGACCCCGGCCGTACTCGATGAGCTGCGGCTGAATCTGGAGAGCGAACTCGACTACGTGGCCGAGGCGCGCACCCAGCGTGAGGTCGCCGAGCTCTACGCCGACCACCCGTTCATCGTGGTGCCGAACACCATGCCGGAACTGTCCAGCACCCGGGTGCTGGTGAGTGAGTACTTCCCGGGCCGTGGTTTCACTGAGATCCGGCAGCTGCCCGCCGAGGAGCGCGACCGGCTCGGCGAGATCATCTACCGCTTCTATGTGGGATCGCTGTTCACCTTCAATGAGTTCTGCGGCGACCCGCATCCGGGCAATCTGCTGCTCGGCGATGACGGGCGGGTGGCGTTCCTGGATTTCGGACTGTTCAACCGGATGAACCCGGAGCATGTGCAGTTCGAGGCCACCTGCATTCGCGCCGCCGCCGAGGAGAACGCGGAAGAGTTGCGCGACCTCATGATCGCGCGCGGCGTTATCGAATCACCCGAGGAGATCACCGCCGAGGAGTGCCTGGAATACGTGCTGGCCGCCTGCGAATGGGCCCTCGTAGATGAGCCGCTGACCATTACGCCGGAGCTGGCCTCGGGTGCGTTCGTGCTGGCCGTGGATCCGCGAGCCAGCGAATTCTCCGGCATGAAACAACAGAATCTGCCACCGGAGCACCTGTTCTCCCGGCGCGCGGACTTCCTGACCTTCGGCATGCTGGGGCAGTTGGAGGCGACCAATAACTGGCATCGCATCGCCCGCGAATGGTTGTACGGCGACGCACCGGTGACCGAACTCGGCAAGAGCCATCACGCCTGGCTCGCGACGCGACCCGTACCGGAGGCGACGACCCCGGCCAAGAAGAAGACCACTCGTAAGCGCACCACCACCAAGGCGTAAGCCGCTGGCTAAGGAGAAATTTCGATGGCTGACCGGGAATTCGATCTCGTACTCTTCGGGGCGACCGGCTTCGTGGGCAAGTTGACCGCGGAGTATCTGACCGGAGCCGCGCCCGCGGGCGCACGGATCGCATTGGCGGGTCGCTCCGAATCGAAGCTGGCGGCGGTGCGCGCGGAACTCGGTCCGGCGGCGGCGAATTGGCCGCTGGTGATCGCGGATTCCGCCGATGCGGCCGCGCTCGACGCGCTGGCCGCGCGGACCAAGGTAGTGGTCACCACGGTCGGGCCGTACCTGCGTTACGGACTGGACCTGGTCGAGGCGTGCGCCGAGAACGGCACCCACTACGCCGATCTGACCGGTGAGCCGCTGTTCATTCGCGATTGCATCGACCGCTTCGGTGAGCGGGCCGCCGAGACCGGCGCGAAGATCGTGAATTCCTGTGGCTACGACTCGATTCCGTCGGATCTGAGTGTGTATCAGCTGTACAAGCGCAGTGTCGAGGACAATGTCGGGGAGCTCACCGACACCACGCTCGTCGCCTGGCTCAAGGGCGGCGCCAGCGGTGGCACCATCGATTCCGGCCGCGCCATGATGGAGGCCATTGCCGCCGATCCGGCCAAGGGATCGGTTATGACGCACCCGTATTCGCTCAGCCCCGACCGGGCGATGGACCCGCAGGTGGGTCGCCAGTCCGATCAGGCGCTGGCGCGGGCCTCCGCTATCGACCCCAGCCTCGACGGTTGGGTGGCAACCTTCGTCATGGCCGCGCACAACACCAAGGTGGTGCGCCGCAGCAATGGTCTGCTGGGCTGGCCGTACGGCAAGAACTTCCGCTACCGCGAGGTCATGAGCGTCGGTTCCTCGCCGGTCGCGCCCTTGGTGGCGGCCGGTGTCGCGGGCGGCATCGTCGCGACCATGGCGGCGGGTGCGCTGCTGTCGCGAGTTCCGGTGGGCCGCAAGCTCCTCGACCGCGTGGTCCCCAAGCCCGGTACCGGCCCCAGTGAGCAGGCCCGCCGCAGTGGCTGGTTCACCATGCGCACCTTCGCCAACACCACCTCCGGCGCGAAATACGTCTGCACCTTCGCGGGCCAGGGCGATCCCGGCTACCAGGCCACCTCGGTCATGCTCGGCCAGGCCGGGCTGGCCCTGGCCTTCGACAAACTCCCCGAGCTGGCCGGAATCCTCACGCCCGCTTCGGCTATGGGCGATGCGCTCACCGAGCGGCTGCGGGCGAATGGGATGAAGATCGAGGTCGAACCGGCCTGATAGCCGCTCCACTCGCACCCGCCCCGCGCGACGGTTCGTCGCGCCGGGCGGGTTCTTTCCGCTTCGGCCCCGCTATGACACGGTGTGCCAAGGTCTCAATCGGGCGTTCTCAGAAGTGCGCACCGTACCGATAGCTCCGGTAATGTCCGATTCGGACGGAGGGTGCTCACAGAAAGGGGGGACCCCGATATGTCCGTATCGGATATCGGGGCCTGCTCGGCAGATTCCGGCGCTGAAGGGAATCTCGCGCCATGACTACGAAGTGGGTCCTGACCCCGGATGACTTCGCGCTGGTCTGGACCCGCGAGACCCGACAGCACCGCCGCCCCTATCCCCTGCACGGCGTCCCCACCGAACCCGAAAACCCGGACACCGCAGCGCCTTTGCACCATCGCTTCCTGCGCCGTACCGATCCGGAGCTGACGGCCGCGCTCATGCTGTGCGCCCGCTCCGACGTCACCACCCTCACCCTCTTCGGCGAGCGCACCGCGGGACCGGCGGTCCGCGCCTTCGCCGCGGTATCGCAGCAGCGGGCCGGAATCCTGGTCGAGCTACCGGATGCGGTGACGGTCCAGGTGTCCCCGACCGATCAGGTGGGCCGGGAACTGGTGGAGGCCGTCGGCTCGGCACCCGCGGGACGGCTCGGACAATTGCGGGAACCGCAGGACGCGGTACTGCGCACCGATGGCCGCGTGGCCTGCACCGAGGTCGAATCCGGTGGTGACGCAGCACTTTTCCGCCGCAAACTCAACGCTCCGGTCGATGGGCGCGGATTCATTACCGTCTCGGTGGCTCCGGCCAATCCGCTCTCTCCGCCGACCCGGCACCGCACCTGGCTGGATTTCTCCAATGATGGCCGCTACCTGCTCAGTACCGCCGCCGATCTGACGCTGACCCCGGTCGACGACGAGGAGTTCGCCGCCCAGCTCATGCACCTGGCCTGCCTGTAATTCGGCGAGTCCGCCACGCGCGACATGCGCACCGTGCTACAGCTGAAAGATGGCGAAGGCGACTACGTGGTCTGTTCCAGTGACCAAAGCTCTACGCGCGGACGGCGCGAAGGTCCGCAAATTCGATACCTCGGCCACCCCGGGGTTCAAGGGCAATAAGCGGGCCGGGGAGGCACTGCTCGCCGAACGCGCGCAAGTGCTGTCGGATCTGCAGGAAAGGCTCTACGCCAACGGCCGCTCCGGCGATCAGCGCAGCGTGCTGCTGGTGTTGCAGGGGATGGATACCGCGGGCAAGGGTGGCATCGTCCGGCATGTCATCGGTTCGGTGGATCCGCAGGGAGTGGACCATGCCTCCTTCGGCGTGCCCACCGACACCGAGAAGAAGCACCACTACCTGTGGCGTATTCGCAAGGAGCTGCCCAGGGCCGGGCAGATCGGCGTCTTCGACCGCTCCCACTATGAGGATGTCCTCGTGGTGCGCGTGCACGAACTGGTCGAGCCCCCGGTCTGGGAGAAGCGCTACGACGAGATCAACAAATTCGAACGCAAGCTGGTCGACGAGGGCACCACGCTCATCAAGGTCGCCATGTTCGTCTCCCTCGACGAGCAGAAGAAACGCCTCATGCAGCGGCTCGAACGCACCGACAAGTACTGGAAATTCAATCCCGCCGATATCGACGAACGCGCCTACTGGCCCGCCTATCAGGAGGCGTACCAGGCCGTTCTGGATCGCACCGGTACCGAGTACGCGCCCTGGCACATGCTGCCCTGCGACCACAAGTGGTACTCGCGTCTCGCGGTCACCGAACTGCTCATCGACGCACTTACCGGCCTGAAACTGGAATGGCCGTCGGCGAAGTTCGATATCGAGGAGCAGAAGCGCCGCCTACTGGAGTCTTGAACAGGAATCTCTCAGGTTCACCCGTAATGATGGCCCCGACGTGTGTCCCGGGGCCGTCAACGGTCACGCAAATCTCGAGGTCCCCGCCGTACCATTGCGGCGCAGGGTCCGAGGCGACAGGAAGGCGTGGTGAACGCGCAGGTGAGCAAGCAGCCGGAACTTCGGAAGAACCCGCTCGCGGCGGCGCAGAAATCCGATCGCAATCGCAAGATCGCCATTCAGGTGGCGGTGGCGGCGGTGGTGGTCGGCCTGATCGCGGCGATCGGTATCGGATTGGCTATGCGCAAGTCCGACAGTGGAACCGCCGAATCGTTCAATCCGACCGTCAGCTTCGACGCGAGTCAGGGCGCGGTCCCGGCGAACGTCAACTCCGGTGGCGCGATCGTCGTCGGCCAGCCGGACGCCAAGGTCAAGGTGCAGATCGTCGCCGACCCGCAGTGCCCGGCCTGCGCCATGTTCGAGAACGCGAACCACGCTGTCCTCGAGAGCGCGGTGGCCGACGGGACCGCGGTGGCCGAGTACAACGTCATCTCGTTCCTGGACAAGGCCTCCACCAATCAGTACTCCTCGCGCGCGGCGAACGCGATCTACGTGGCGGGCAGCACGGATGTGTCGAAGGTGCAGAAGTTCATCGGACTCCTGTTCGAGAAGCAGACGCCCGAGGGCGGCGCCGGACTCACCGATGACCAGCTGATCCAGATCGCCACCGAGGCCGGTTACACCGATCCCGCTGTGGCGCAGGACATCAAGGACAATAAGTACGCCGCCTATGTGCAGGCCGAGACCCAGGCCGTCTTCGACGCGGGCGTCAAGTCCACCCCGTCGGTCTACGTGAATGGCACGCAGGTGCAGACGCAGCAGGAACTCATGGGCCAGGATGGTTTGAAGCCGGTGATCGAGGCCGCGGCGCAGTGATCATTTCCGCTCCACCCAAGTCCGCCTGGGCGATTCTGCTGGGCGGGCTTGTCGGCTGGTTCGCCTCGGTGGTCCTCACGGTCGATAAGTTCAAGCTGTTCACCGATCCCGGCTTCAAACCGCTGTGCAGTATCGATCAGGTGATGGCGTGTACGACGGTCATGGAGTCCGATCAGGCCGCGGCCTTCGGTTTTCCGAATCCGATTATCGGCATTGTCGGCTTCTCCGTGGTGGTGACGCTCGGCGTGCTGGCCGTTTCCGGTATCGGTTTTCCGCGTTGGATCTGGGCCGGGCTGTGGGTGGGGCTGACGCTCGGCATGGCCTTCATCTGCTGGCTGATCTACCAGGCCGTCTTCAATATTCACGCGCTGTGCCCGTGGTGCATGGTGGTGTGGGCGGCGACGCCCGCACTGTTCGCGGTGGTGACCGGGCAGCTGTGGGATAGGTCGCGTGGCGTCTTGCAGATCGTGGTGGAGTGGCGGTGGACCGTGGTCGCCGTGTTCTACGCGGTGGTCACGCTCATTCTGTTCCTCCAGTTCCAGGACTACTGGCTGGATCTGGTCTAGTTCGGCGGTCCGACGCTCAGGGTCACATCGACCGAGCGCTGACCATGGGGCCCGGTGACGTCCAATCGCACGACGTCACCGGGCTTTCGCAGATTCAGGGCCGCGCGCAGCGCCTGCGCGGTGCCGATGGGGCCGCCGTCGAGAGCGATGATGACCTCGCCGTCGACGAGTCCGGCCGTATGGGCGGGCGTTCCGTAGAGGGTGACGTCGATGCGCGCGCCACCGGAGCGGTCATCGGAGGTGAGGATGCCGAGGGTGGCGGTGGGGCCGACGTGCACGGTGTCCGTCGGTGTGCCGGAACGGATTTGGTGCACCACACCCATGGCGGTATCGATGGGCACCGCATAGCCGTTGGGGCCGTCGCCGAGCGCCTTGCGCACATCTCCGGAGGCGGCGGTGACCACACCGACTACCGCGCCGTAGCGATCCACCAGTGCCCCACCGGATTGGCCGGCGGCGACCGGGGCCGCGACTTCGATCATGCCGCGCAGGGACTTTCGGGACAGGTCCGATGAGTTCCGCGCCACAATGGTGCTATCCAGGCCGGTGACGGCCCCACCCACCGCGGTCGGCGATCCGGTACCGCCCGCATTGCCGATGGCCAGCACCTCATCGCCGAGCCGGAGCGGGGCGGAGGTGCCGATGCGCGCGGTGGGCAGCGCACCCGCGCCGGTGAGTTCGAGCAGTGCGATATCGGAGCCGGAGTCGTAACCGAGCACGGTGGCCGGATACACCGCGCCGGTACCGATATCGGTGACGCTCACGCTGTCGGCGCCCTTGATGACGTGATGGCTGGTGAGCACCTGCCCCTCGGCGGTGAGGATGATGCCGGATCCGGCGGCCGCGAGCCCGAACGGCCGCATATTGGCATTGATATTCACCAGGGCGGGCTCCACCACATGCGACACCAAATTGGCGTCCAGGGGCGGCAGCGGCGGACCGAGCAGGCTGTAGGTCGGCGGGTCGGAATTGAACGTCCAGCGGGGCAGCTCACCGTGGTAGCCGAACAGTGCGGTAATGGCCAGTGCGGCCGCGAACACCGCAGCGAGTAGGCGCCCCGCGCCTGGTCTGTCTCGTTCCGGTTCGTCGTACATGCCACCCGCCTCCTGTATGCCCCATCGGGCCCGGCGACTCTGCTTTATGTGTACCAGTACAGCGTGCCGGGGTGAAGCGCTTCAGGGGCTGTGCCCCGGCAGGCCCGCAGAAGACGTCCCGGGCGCAGTGGGCACAGTGGGTCGGCTAGGTGGTGGCGGTTCTCGTCACCATCGCACCGGAAGTGCGGTCAGTCCCCCGGTGAATATCTCCTTCCGCTCGATCAGGTCCGCGGAGTCGACGGCGAGGGTCATGGTGGGGAATCGTTCGACGAGTTGTCCGAACGCCACCTGCAATTCGATGCGGGCCAGCGGCGCGCCGATGCAGTAGCGGGCGCCGTGCCCGAACAGGAAGTGCGCGGCTTCCTGGCGGGCGATATCAACCCGGTCGGGGTCGGTGAACACCTCCGGATCGTGATTGGCGGAGGCCGTGCCGAGCAGTACCAGATCACCCGTGGATATCTTCTCCCCCGCGATCTCGAGCTCGGTGCGCGCGTAGCGCAGCATGCTGCTGGCATCGCAGGCGCGCAGCAGTTCTTCGGTGGCGCTGGCCACGAGGTCCGGGTCTTCTCCCAGCTTGCGCCATTGCGCCGGATTCTCCAGCAGCATCCGCACGCCGGTGCCGATCTGCACCGCAGAGGTCTCATGACCGGCGAAGAGCAAAACCAGTGCGTGCATGGCGATTTCGTCGTCGGCGACACCGTCGACGGCGCACAGCCGCGACACCACATCGTCCCCGGGTGCGCGCCGCTTCCGGCGCACCAGTTCCTGGTTGTAGGCGAAGAGATCGGCCATCCCCTGCTCGACCCGCGCGCGGTCGGTGACATGGCCGACCGCCTCGGTCCACTCCCGGAACTGCGCCCGCTCGCCATACGGCACCCCGAGCAGCTCGCAGATCACCAGGAGGGGCAATGGCAGCGACAGTGCGGCCTGTAGATCGGCCGGGGATCCCTGCGCCTGCATCTCGTCGAGCAGTAGCGAGGTGATTTCCTCCACGCGAGGCCGCAACTCCCGCATACGTTTCGGCGAGAAGTGCGGTTGCAGTAGCGACCGCATGCGTGCGTGATCGACCGGTTCGGTATCGAAATCGCCGATCGGGCCACCGTTGAAGGCCGATTCGCTCATGCGGGCGGCGGTTTCCGGAGTGGGATGGGATCGACCGAGCCGGGGATCGGTGAACAGCTCCCGCACCAGCGTGTACCCGGTGGCCAGCCAGGCGCTGTCGCCGGTGGGTGTGGTGATCCGACTGATCCCCGAGGCACCGGTCATCGGGCACACGGTCGGCGCTGAATTCCGCATGACAGCTCCTCAGAAGGGTGTGGTGTTGAAGGGGCGTCGGCCGGGGGCGAAGGCCCGATCCAGAGCGGTGACAGCGCCGGGGGTCAGTTCTTCGACGCGGCCCGCCCGCTCCAGCTCACCCACGGTGTGCGCGCCGAAATAGGCGGTGGTCATTTCCAAGGGGCTGACCCGCACATCGGCCCGCGCACCATCGGGGGCCGGTTCCCAGGTTCCCTTCCCTCCGGAGATCTCCAGGGCGAAGGTGCCGGAGCTCATTCCCCACGGATCGGCCACGTCGATCACGCCTTGGAAGTCCGCCGCGAAGGACCGGGCACGAATGGCCTTGGCCAGGTTGATGATCCACATCCAGACACCCGCGTCGACACTGCTGACAGCAGCCGTGCGAAGGTCTTCCAACAGCAGTGGCGTCGGATCGTCCACCGCGGTATCCATTCGGATTTCGGTGTATTCGCCGTGCCCGAGCAAACAGCGCAGCAGTTCACGATGGGCACTGACGGTGAGTGCGCAGAAGTCACGCACCACCACCGCGTCGCCGACGAGGTCGTAGATTACGTAACCGTCGGGGTGGACGATAATGAACGGTTCATCGCCGATACTGCTCGGCCACCAGAACTCGCTGCGACTCAGGGCACCCGGTGTGGATTGCTGCCAGCGGGCGTAGATCTGGCGCAGTTCCGAGACGGTCTCCCGCAGTCCGACCTCCCGCACCGAGCCCGAATCCGGTTCGGCCACCCTCAGTTTCGCGCAGCGGCGATCGATGCGCAGGTGCCGGGTGTAGGTCGCCACCCCGACGTAGGCGTAGCTGCCACCCGGTCCGGGCATGGCCGCCAACACATCGGCCCCGGTTTCCATGGCGATGGTCATCAATTCGGCCTGCACCTTGGCGTAGATGCCGCGCTTCTGATGGGTGGTCGCCACCATGCCCTGCGCACACGCCGCGACCTCGAGTTGCGCGCCGCCGGGCACGGTCACGGTGGTGCGAATAATGGCGGCGGTACCGACAATGCGCGGGGCCCGCGGTTCGCTCACATCCTCGACCACGGCGATATCCTCGAGCCGGAACTGGCGTTTCCAGGCCTCGAAGTCCGCGGTTTTGACGCCGCCGAAGGCGCGGTCGTAACGGTCGCGCAGGGCGTCCCAGTCCGATTCGACGGCCCGGCGGGTGTGCACGCCGACAATGGCGCGGCTCTCCCAGTCGGACATCAATTCCGATGTCATGCCATACCTTTCGCTGTCAGGGATGAGGCCTGCGCACGCACCTTGGACAGGGCGGCGAGCAGGTCGTCGATATCGCCGCCATCGCCCAGCAGCACGCTGTGGTGCATGAGCAGGGTGTGGTCGCGGTAGTGGTCGGCCCCGGGGAAGGGGCGCCCGGCCGCGCGGGCGGCGGCGTCGTTCCACCACCGGGCGAAGCGCGGTTTGGTTTCGGGTCGCAGTAGAACGCTGCGGTGCAGAGGAACTCGCGGTGGATAGATCTTGGTGCCCAGCTCGGCGGTCAGTGCCGCGGCGACACTCTCGATCGAGGCGTCGCCGAAAGTGCCGGGGCGGAACTGGATTCCGTATTCGTAGACGGCGCGGCGGTCGATCTGCGCGGGTACGGGGATCGGGGCCAGGCCCGGGATATCGGGAAGTCCGGCTTCGAGTTCCTTGGTCCGGGACGCACGGAGCGCGTGCTGGTGGTCCAACCGCCGCAGTTGATCCAGCAGTATCGCTGCGGTCAGTTCGGACATGCAGTAGTTCGCGCCCATGACCGTGCCGATTTCCACCAGTTCGTCTTCACCCGGTGCGGGTTCGTGGGTGGTGTATCCCCGGGAATCGGCGCGCAGCATGAGCATTCGCTCGTACAGCCGCGTGCTGTCGGTGATGGCGACGCCCGCCTCACCGGCGGCCAGGGTCTTGGCGGCACCGAGGCTGAAGACCCCGATATCACCGAAGGTGCCGACATTGCGTCCGGCCCAGCGTGTTCCGTGCGATTGCGAGCAGTCTTCGATGAGCCGGAGTCCGGCGTCGCTGACGACTCCGAGAATGTCGTCGAGTCGCACCGCCGTACATGCCAGATGGACCGCTATTACGGCCCTGGTGCGGTCAGAAATGAGGCCCCGGATGTGTTCACCTGTGAGACAGCCGGTCTCGGGGTCGACGTCGGCCAGCACCGGCAGTGCGCCGACGCGCAGCACAGCCGACGCGGGCGCCACCCAGGTCATCCCGGGCACGATGACCTCGTCACCGGGTCCGATTCCCAAGGCCTCCAGGGCGATGACCAGCGCACTGGAACCGTGGTCGACGCTGACGCCGTGGGCCGCACCGTTGTAGTGCGCGAAGGCCGCACCGAAGAGCCGTTCGCGGGATTTCCCGCCATTCGGGCCGTGTCGGCTCACCGACCAGCGTGCGGATCGCAGTGCGGCGAGGAGTTCCCGCTCGGTCCGGTCGTCGTACTGCGGCCACTGTGGCCAGGGCCTGCCGTCCCGCACCGGAGTTCCGCCGTGAATTGCCAGCATCGCGCCGCCTATACGCCGACCGCGGCGGTGGATCGCTTTGTGATAAACGTAAGCGCCTGTCGAATCTCCGGGATCGAGACATACACCAGCGGAAGGTCTCCCGTGGTTTCCGGGCGGCCCAGGGCGCGCAGCAGCACGAACGGCACGGCATCGGCGCGCGGTTCGAGATACCCCTTCTTATTGTCGTCGGCGACGACGGCCAGCACATCGGCGAGATCGACCGATGCGGGTAGGCACGGTGGCAGCCCGAGTCCGGTGACGATCTCGTAGTGGACGCTCACCTCGTCGTCGGACAGCCAGCCGCGCGCATACGAGATATGCGCTGCCACCAGCATTCCCAACGCGATCGCGGCCCCGTGCGCGATTCCGGCGCCCCCGCGGGCGCGATGGTCGCAGATCTCGATGGCGTGGCCGACGGTGTGACCGTATTCCAGTACCAATCCGGTGCGGCGTTCGTAGGTATCGAAACGGGTGACCGCGGATTTCGCGGCAATGCTGGCGTCCAGCAGCCACAGCAGCGAATTCGGTGCGGCGAGATCACCGGCCGCGATGACCGCGCGCAGTTGGTCCAGGGTGGATGGCCGGATGGCCAGACAGTTCTTCGCCATTTCGCAGAGGCCGGAACGCAATTCACGTTCGGGCAGGGTGGTGAACAAGCCGACATCGGTATAGACGGCGGTGGGTGCGTAGAAGGTGCCGATGTGATTCTTGCCGACACCGCTATTGATCGCCTGCTTCAGCGACAGTACCGAATCCATGGCGGCGATGGTGGTGGTCGGGACGTGTACCAGCCGCACGCCACGGAACAGCAGATTCGCCAATAGTCCGGCCAGATTTCCGGGCACGCCGCCCCCGAAGGACACCACCACCGAGCGGCGGGTGACTCCGGCCCGCAGCGCCGTTTCCAGGTGATCCGACAGGCAGGACAGGGTTTTCATCGACTCGCCGGCGGGGTGGGTCAGGGTGATCGACTGGGTCCCGGCGGCCAGCCGCTGCATTTCCGGCCGGTACAGCTCGAGCAGGTGATCGTCGGTGACGAAAATCAGACGGTCGGGTGCCAAATCGGCGATAGCGTCCGAGATTTCGGCAATGCAGTCCTCGCCGAAGTAATAGGGAAAGGACTCCTCGCCGATCTCGATCGTGCGCGAACGTAGTCCGGATCTCTCGGAAAACGGTGAATCGCTTGCCATTTCCGTCCTCCTGCTTGTGTGCCACCTCGCTTTGCCAATATCGAATGGGAAGACTCGGTTCGGCAACCGCTGGGATACCCCAGTGATGACCACGGCTCCGAACCGGTACCACTCGATGGGGGCGGGTCCGTTCGCGGTGCTACCGACAGGGGTGGTGCCCGATATCGGCTCGCCCGGTCGGGACCGGGAACTCGACCTATCCTGAGGGCGAAATGATCTCGGCGTGAGGACGGATATACGGCTATGTCGGTGGCTGGCAATGAAATCAATGTGCTGTCCACCGATGAGCTGCGCGCGCCGACCCTGGCCGAGTTCGTCAGGGAACGCCGGGGACGGGCCACCAGCGCGAATCCGGCCGGTCTGACCCGCAAACAGTTGGCCGAGGCCACCCACGCCAGCCTCGGCTATATCGCCAAGATCGAACAGGGCGAGGCGCTCAATCCCGGTCCGGCCGTGTTGGATTCGCTGGCCACGGTATTGGAGTTGGATACGGCCGAGCGGATTCACCTCTACCACCTCGCCCAGCAGCGGCCCGGTGCACCGAACCCGCGACCGCTGCGCCAAGACGAGGAGGCAGCCGCAGCGGTGCGCACCATGCTCGATGCGCTGCTCCCCCATTTGGCGGCGGCGCTCGACGACGGCTGGCGCATTGTCGACTGCAATACCGCCTTCGACGAGGCGCTCCCCGGGCTGGCCCGGGACGGGCATGTGCTGCGGTGGATGTTCACCGATCCACGGGCGCGCATAGTCGTCGAGGAATGGGAGCGTGAGGCACGGCTGATGGTCGGCCGGTTTCGCGCCTATGCCGCCGATGCCCCCGATCGGGACGGTATCGACCGGGTGCTGCGCGAATTGGGTGAACAACCGGACTTCCGGCGGCTGTGGAGCGTCGGGCATGTGCGTATCGGGCGGAGCGATCCCACCTTCACCTTGCGAAATCCCCGGACCGCCAGCGTTTTCGACGTCCGGGTGCAGCGGTACCGCGGTACCGCACCGGGTCCCGCGTACCAGCTGTTCATCGGTCTGGTGGAGAGTCCGAAATGATGGCTACGGTAGTCCGTCGAGGAAGGTCAGTACCAGCTCATTGAACTCGTCCGGATGTGTCAGATTCGGTGTCAGCGAAGCACCGGCAATGGTGTGCACCGTGGTCGGATTGCCCAGTACGGCTGCCAATTCCGCGACTTCCTCGGGACTGTTGGCTTGGTCCGCCAATCCCCGGACCACCAGGGCCGGACAGGTGATGTCGCCCAGCAGTTCGAGTACCGAATCCCGGTGGATCATGCAGTCCGCGGCCAGCCGCAGCCGAGCGCGATCCTCCGTGAACCATTTCTGCCGCCAAGGCTTTTGATCCTCGGCGGTTCCTCCGATCATGAGTGAGGCAACCATTTTTATGGTCGGCGCGAGCGCCGCCGTCCCCGCCCAGGCATCGGTCACCTCGCGATATCCCACCCGCCGCTGCGGACTCATGGCCGATCCGGAGGAGCCGACCAGGATCAGACCGTCCACCCGAGGTCGCGCGAGCAGGGCCATGCGCACCGCGGTGAACGACCCGTACGCGGTGCCGCCCACGACGGCCCGCTCCAGGCCGAGATCGTCCAGTACGGCCCAGGCGTCCCGAGCCAAATCCCAATAGCTGAACGGTATTTCATCATCCTCGCTCAACCCGTGGCCCCGCGAGTCGATGGCGATCAATCGATATTTCGGCGTCAACGCCGCCACTTGCGCCGCGAACATCTCCTGATCCATGAACAGGCTGTGCCCCAGCACAACTGCCCGTCCCCCACCGCCGGTATCCGTGTAATGAATCTTCACGCCCCCTCGCGTGACAAACGGCATTCTGAAACTCTCTCGCCTCGCTTACATATCGCCCACGGTACCGTACCGTTCCTGCACCGTACTGAGATCTATGGTTTTGCGGCGCTGGATGATTCGGCCTCGGTGGCGCAACGCCGCGATCATGGGCATGCAGGCCACACCGGCAAGTGTGCAGAACAGCGGCGCTTTGAAAGGCTTCCCGGCGTGCGACTCGGGGAGGATGTCGACGGTCGCGCGGTACAGCAGAAAGCCCGCGAAATAGCCGAGGTACAACCCGACGAGTTCGGGTGGCACCTTCACCAGGGTGCCGATAATCGAGCCGATAGCGGGTGCGGTGGCATCGAGGCCGAGCAGGATCAGTCCGCGCCGCCGCTCACCCTGGCCGCGAGCCCCGGTACGAGCCGTTTGCGTTCGCCGATTCGGACCGCAGCCAGGCCACCGACCAGCGTCATACACGTGGACAGCACCGATAGCAGGATGGCCATCGAATCAGCGGGCCGACCGGCCGCCCGATCTCGGGTGAGCCACAACGAGGGTGACATTCCGGACGAATCCTTGGTGGATCGACGTATGCGACGGTAGGCATGTAGTTATGAGCACAGCTGCCGCTTATGCCGTATCCGCACCCGATGGCCGTTTCGAGAAGGTCACCATCGAACGCCGTGAGCTCGGCCCGCACGATGTGCTGATCGATATCAAGTACGCGGGCATCTGCCACTCCGATATCCACACCGCACGCGACGAATGGGGCGGCGCCAAGTACCCCTGCGTACCCGGACACGAGATCGCGGGCCTGGTCGCCGCGGTCGGCTCCGCGGTCACCCGCCACCGGGTCGGCGACCGCGTAGGCGTCGGCTGCATGGTCGATTCCTGTGGGGAATGCGAACCCTGCGTCGCCGGGGAGGAGCAGTACTGCATCCCCGGAGCCACCATGACCTACAACACCCCCGTCGCCCCCGAAATCCAGGCCGACGGGTACACCATGGGCGGCTACTCCACGCAGATCGTGGTGACCGAGAACTTCGTGGTGTCCATTCCGGAGGGTATCGGCCTGGATGTGGCCGCACCCCTGCTCTGCGCGGGCGTCACCCTGTTCTCGCCCCTGCGGCACTGGAACGCGGGCCCCGGCAAGCGGGTCGCGATTATCGGCATGGGCGGCCTGGGCCACGTCGGCGTCAAGATCGCTTCCGCCATGGGCGCGGAGGTCACCGTCCTCAGCCACTCCCTGAGCAAGCAGGAAGACGGCACCAAATTCGGCGCCCACCACTACTACGCCACCAGCGACCGCCAAACCTTCCGCGACCTGCGCAACCACTTCGACCTGATACTCAACACGGTGTCCGCGGACCTCCCCATCGACAGCTACCTGAAGCTGCTCCGCCTCGACGGCACCCTGGTAATTCTCGGCCTCCCCGAAAACCCGCTCCAGATAAAGCCTTTCACGGTGGCCGGTTATCGCCGCTCCCTCGCCGGATCCATGATCGGCGGCATCGCGCAGACCCAGGAGATGCTCAACTTCTGCGCCGAACACGGTATCGGCGCGGAGATCGAGACAATCTCCGCGGACCAGATCGACGGGGCCTACGAGCGAGTCGTCGCCAGCGATGTGCGCTACCGCTTCGTCATCGACACCGCGACCATGTAACCGTTGTCATCAGTCCACCTCGGCTGCTCCGGCTCGCAGACACGGCTGCGCCGGATCAGCGCCGGCGCTCGACGCCAGCACGGTCCGACTACGCAACTGGAGCCGACTCGGCGGCAGCGAGTCCGGCCTCCACCCAAGCATATTCACCGAAGCGGTCGCATGATCAGTTGCGACACGCGAAAGCGCTGGTAGAGGGAATAATTCGCTGGCGTGTCGCCCGCTGGACGCGATAGAATTCGAACATGCATTCGACACCC
>NZ_BDCE01000115.1 GCF_001613345.1 Nocardia uniformis NBRC 13702
CACCGCGAGTAATTCCGCGATGGTGCGACGATCCTCCCCGAAATGCTCCCCGATAGTCATACTTCCATTCTATCGCGAATGGTGTTGCGACAGAATGGAAAATGGTATCTGATCTGCGAATCTTCAGATTACTCTCGATCTTTCTCTCTTCATCTTTGGTCTTTGTCTTTTGTTTATGTCTCGAAATCGCCACCACGGCCAGTGGACCCGGCTGGAACGCAAGATCACGGCTCCCAACCGCGGAGTCAGGTCAGGAAAGAATCCCAACGCCACCACACTGCTTCCTCTTCGTTCCCCAACGCAACCACCGCACAGTGGCCGTCAAAATTTGGAGACAACCAAAGCCACGAGCCCCCCAACAATCAACTCATCCGAAACACCGGCCCATGAGGCCGAAACGGAAGCCCCACCCCCACCGGAACAAGAAAAGCATGTTCATGACGAACACGCACCACATCACAAGCACCATCGGTAATAATCAGAATCGGCCCCTCAGCAGGAAAATCATCCGCACGCTCCAATAGCCGAATACCAGGCTGCAAGACAGTCCCACCACGCCCTCGCACCCGAACCCGACCGGCGATATCGTCGACCGGAGTATACCCCGCGTCGTACGCGGCAGCATCACAGAAGACCACACGCGCATACGGAACATCACGGGCACGCGCATAGGATGCAATGGCCCCCAACCCTTTTCCCATGAGCTCGGATGACATCGACCCACTGGTATCAAGGACCACGCCGAACGTAGGCAGCCGAACCTGCTCCTCGGGCTTGACCCACGCCGGACGAGGAATGTCGGGCGTCGATGCCTGACGCCGAGAGGCCCGCGCGTAGCTGCGCCGCCTCTCCACAGCCGGGATGAACTCGTCGAACCACTGCGCCAACTGCGTATCCCAGGGCAGCGGCGGCTGGTCCAGCGCCCTGATTTCCTGCTCCAGCCCGGCAGGCAACAGCCCTCGGCCGGATGACAGGTGATAGGCCAGGCCGGTGGCGAGCGCGCCGCGGTAGTACTCATCGAGGTCGAGGAAGCGACCAGGAGAATGGCTGTGCGGCAACGGCTCTCCGAAGATGTCGCCCTTACCCTTCCCACGCAGGGTGGCGAGTTTGCGCAACCGGCGCATATCTCCGGCAATCCGATCGTAAACCTGTTCCGCCGACCAGCCTTTCAGGCCAGGGTCGTAGAGCAGCCCTTCCGGCATCTCACCGACCCCCATTTCGATCAACCACCCGTTGATCACATAGTCGGCGGCCACATTGAACAGATAGGGATCCCGCCAACCCACGCGCTCCCCGTGCCGAAGGGCGGCGTGCAGCATTTCATGAGCGAGAACGAACTTCCATTCCTCGTTGGACAACCCAGCATAGGGATTGATGTAGATTTCGGCAGCCTCGGCATTGACCGCCGCGATCGAAATATCCCATCCGCGAGCGACGTCCGCGTCTGCGACAATCTTCATCCCGGCAGCGAGACCGCCGAGCAGCGGGTACGAGGATACGAACCAGTTCAAGGCTCGATCCCAGACCCGCATCTCTGTGCGGCGGGCTCGCGTGACGTCGCGTCCGGCGTCCTCCAATGCATCGCGAGCCGCTGCGGCGATCCCGGCGGCGAAGGTGTTGCGATGATTGCACCGCTTGGCGGTCTCGACGCTGCTCACGAAGAAATCGGGAAACTCGCCGACGCGATAGTCTTCCGGCACACCACCTTCCAACCAACGTTCAGTGAGCGCGAACTCATCGGAACCGCCGGGCGGCGGCGGCAGCGCGAAGGGCGGCTGGCCGATCTTGAGGGTCGCCAGATACTGGTCGATCACCGCACAGCATGCCGCCCGGTAGACGGCATGGGGCTGATGATCCCCGTACCGGCCGTCGGTGACAGTGTTCTCCGCGAGCGCCCGCTCCGGCGCGGTTCGTGGATCGAGATGCCCGAAACCGGCGTGCAGCAGGCAGTGCGCGAAGACCCATGCCCATTCGGCGGCCGAGGCGCGATGCCTCGGGTTGTACTGCACCCCACCGCTTTCGGTCGTGAACGCCCAGATCTCGGCGGGCATACTGTTCGAGTCGCCCGCCCCCAGCCCACCCCGCAAACCCCGGAACATGGGGTGCTCGTTCACCTGCCGCCATCCGGCGATGATCGCCTCTTCCCACGGATTGGGTGGCTTCGTACGGCGCTTTCTGCGCCCGGATCGTCCCGACATCGCTACCGTCGCGCGGCGAGGCGCGGCAGGTCGCGCGACACCTCGACCAGGAACCAGGACGGCAGCAGCGGCACGCCATCGTCATCGGCGGAAATCACCAACTGCGCACATTCCACCGAAATTTCGGCCAACTCGGCGAGCATTGTCTTGGCGCGCATGGCGAAACGCTTCACACCACCCGAGGCGTGCTCCTTGGAGGCGGGCAGCTCCTTGAGCAATCGTGCCCGAAACGCCTCCGACAGGAAGTACAGCAGATCGCGGTCACCCGGGTCACGTGGCCAACCCGCGTCCCCCTTGATCACCGCCTCCAAGTCGAAGGCATGCCGCACCGTCTTCACATACGCCCGAAACCCCGAGGCATGCGCGGGCGTCAGCGCGCCCGACGACAGCACCCACAGCATCTCGTCCGCGACACCATCCCCGTAGGAGTGCAGTGCATCCGAGAGCATGTGCCACCCGCGCGGTGTGGAGAACGGCTGTTCGGTCTTGGGCGGCGCCGACCACAGATGATCCGGCCGCTGCACGATGTAGTCCACCACCCACGGGTGAATCCCATTGTGCGCGGCCCACTTCAGCCAATCGTCGACGTCGGCGCGCAAATGCATGTGCACCATGCGGTTCACCAGCGCCGAGGCCATCGGTCGGGCCAGGGCGTTGTCCGTGGCGCGGTTGCCCGCACCGATCACCACCGAGCCCGCGGGCAGCTCGTACGCACCGATACGTCGATCCAGAATCAGCGAGTAGAACGACTTCTGCACCTCGGCGGGCGCGGCATTCAATTCGTCGAGGAACAGGCAATACGGTTCGGGCCGGGCGATCATCTCCGGCGGCGCGAAGCGGCTGCGGTCGTCGATGATCTGCGGCACGCCGATGAGGTCCTCGGGCGCGAGCTGGGTGCCCAACAGGGTGACGCATTCCAGGCCGAGCGATTCCGCGAATGCGCGCACCAGCGAACTCTTGCCGATTCCGGGCGCCCCCCACAGAAATACCGGTCGAACCACCGCGACGTGCAGCAGCAACTCCGGCAACTGATCCGGGGTCACCGTCACTGTCGCTTCCAAATGTGGTCCCTTCGTCCAGATATGTCGGGTTTTCAGGGTAGAAGCGCATCGTTGACCCGGCCAGCGAATATTCCCGGCACTACCATCAGCAGCTGTGCACCCGTTCCGCCGCACCCTGACTCATCTGCTGCAGGCGCGCTTTCCGCTGCTCTACGTCGAGGCCTTCGAAGAGCAGCGCGTTCTCGACGAAATCGCCGCCACCGTCGCCGAATTGGAGTCTCCACGCGCCCTATGGCATTGGTCGACCACCGACGGTATGCGGCGTTCCGGAGGACTGCCCGAACGCAATACCCACGATCCCGCGCAGCTGCTCCCCCGGGTGCGCCGGATCGGTGAGGAAGCGGTGTTCGTTTTCAGCGATCTACACGCCTTCCTCGGTGATGGCACCCGCCCCGCGGACCTGCACGTGGTGCGGGCGCTGCGGGATCTGGTGCGCGACTTCCGTTCCGGGCATCTGGCGCGCACCGCGATCATTGTCGCCCCCATCCTTCGCATACCCCCGGAACTCCAAAAAGACGTCACCGTGGTCGATTTCGCCCTGCCCGATGAGCCTGCGATCCGGGGCCTGTTGGACGGCATGATTTCCGAGCAACAGGACACCGTCACGGTGACCCTGGACGACCACGGCCGTGACCGCCTCATCCGGGCCGCGCTCGGCATGACCCTCTTCGAAGCCGAGAAGGCCTTCGCCCTCGCCATGGTGGATGGCAGCAGCCTCACCGAATCCGATGCGGAGGTGGTGCTCACGGAAAAGGCGCAATCCATTCGCAAGTCCGGGCTGCTCGAGCTGGTGCGCACCGAGGTGAATCTCGGTGATGTGGGCGGGCTCGGGGAGCTCAAGGCCTGGCTGGAGAAACGCCGGGACTTCTGGCTCGCCGAGGCTGTCGCCTACGGGCTACCTGCACCGAAGGGCGTGCTCATCACCGGCGTACCCGGATGCGGAAAGACCCTCACGGCCAAGGCTGTTGCCGCCGCATGGGGGCTGCCCCTCATCCGTCTGGATCTCGGGCGGGTATTCGTCGGACCGTCCGGTGCGAGCGACCACAATATGCGTGCGGCGCTGGCCACCGCCGAAACCTCCGCACCCTGCGTGCTGTGGGTCGATGAGATCGACAATCCGTTCGCGGACGCTGACGCCTCCGGCGGTACCGACACCAGCGCACGGGTTTTCGGCACCTTCCTCACCTGGCTACAGGAGAAGACCCGACCGGTATTCGTCATCGCCACCGCCAACAGCGTCGAGAATCTGCCACCGGATTTTCTGCGCAAGGGCCGCTTCGACGAGATCTTCTTCGTGGATCTACCGCGCGCCAGCGAGCGCGAAGCCATTTGGCGCCTGCATCTGGCTCGTCGTCGCACCGGCCCCGCCGCCGGGCTCGACATCACCCCCACCCTGCTGCACGATCTCGCCCGCGATACCGAGGGGTTCTCCGGCACGGAAATCGAACAGGCCCTGGTGGCCGGGCTCTTCGACGCCTACTCGGCGCGACGTCCCCTCGACGCGGCGGATCTGTTCCATTCGGTGGCGAACACCGTGCCGCTGTCGGCCCTGCACGGCGACCAGATCACCGCATGGCGCGAATGGGCGAAGCCGCGCGCCGTGCCCGCCTCCAGGATGGAGTTTCCCGACGATGATCCGCGTACGCGTGGACGATAACGCCCTCCGCATCAGTCGTATCCGCAACGCGAGGGTTGCCTCAACCCGGCTTCACTGCCAGCGAGATTCCAGTGCGCTGGTGCCCGCGGCGGTGAGTGAGCCGTGGATACGCAGTCGCGCGATGCCACCGTCGGGGTAAATGTCCAGGCGGACATGGGTCGTCGGACGCGTGGCGTGCGCGGCCAGTCGAATCCGGTGCGGCGTATCGGGTTGCACCTGAGTCTTCGGCAGCAGCTCGAACCAGTCGCCACTGTCCGCGGCGGGCAACGGCTCATCATCGGAATGATCGATGCCGAGCAGCCGAATCTCGGCCGGGGAGTTGTGCAGCAGGTTCGTCGTATCGAGTTCGATCAGTTCGGGAATGCCCTGACCCGCCAAGCGGATAACGGCCCAGTCATTGCCGTCATCGCGGCGACGGCCGGTCTCCCAGCCTTCGGCCTGATTGCGGGCCAGACCGGGGGCGAGCATATTGTCGGGCGCCGAGTAGAAGAAGTTCGAGCACGCGATGGCGCGGGCACCGTTCTCCAGCGCCGCCAGATCCACGGTGAGACCGGTGAGCAGGATCGGGTCGGGGACCACCTCACCGTGCACCCGCAGGCGCGCCACGCCGCCGTCCGGGTGGATATTGAGTCGCACGTGGCTGAACACACGGTCGTCGGCCACCGGGAACTCGTGGCGGCTGTCGCCGCTGAGTGCGCTGCGGGGGACAATCTCCACCCAGTCGGCCGAATCCAGCTGCGCCGCTGAGGGATAGTCGAAGGCGCGGCAGGCCTCGATGGACGCGAACGGCGGGTAGTTGCCCTTGAACCACGCGGTGTCGACGACTACGCCGTGAATGTTGCCGGGCATACCGAGCCGGATAATGGCCCAGTCGTGGCCGGGGGCACCCCGGCGGCGGCGAGTCTCCCAGCCGTCGTACTCCTGGCCCTTGGTGCCGAAGGTTTCGGCGGAGAAGCGCGGTTCCCAGGGGTGGATGAGGTTTTCGCGTTCCTCGAAGGATTCGTCACTCGCGGCGATGACCCCCGCGCGGTTCGTGCGCAGGGCCAGATCCGGCAAGCTGGTGAAGTCCGACATATGTTCTCTCTCAGTGATTGCGGGCTCAGCGGTTACGAGACAAGCTCTGCTCCAGGTGGGCATCCGCGATGCGCACCGCCAGCTCCTCCAGCAGAGGTCCGGCCTGGGCCATACAGACCTCCGGATCGGGTTCGATATCGGTCAGCGCGTACGCATCCTCGAACCCGAAGCGGCGTAGCACATCACGGGTCAGCTGTCGCTGACCCGATACCGCCACCACCGGCACCTCGGCGCGGGCGGCGGCCCGCGCCACACCGATCGGCGCCTTGCCGTGCAGTGTCTGCCGGTCGAGGGAGCCCTCGCCGGTGATCACCAAGCGCGCACCCGCGAGGAGTGCGTCGAAATCCAACTGCTCGAGCAAGATCTCGATACCCGGGCGCATGGACGCGCCGAGGACGGCGAGGGCCGTGAAACCCACGCCGCCCGCCGCGCCCGCTCCCGGGCGATCCGTCGCATCGACGCCCAAGTCGCGACGGACGATTTCGGCCAAATGGGCCAAGCCTGCTTGCAATTGCGCCACTTCACTCGGGCCCGCGCCCTTCTGCGGCGCGTAGACCTCCGCCGCACCGCGCGACCCGAGCAGTGGGTTGTCCACATCGGAGGCGACGGTCACCGATACCCGGATCAGATCCCGGGTATCGATGCGCGCCAACCGCAGCAACCCTGCCCCGCCGGGCGGGATGGGCTTCTCGTCCTCGTCGAGGAGTCGGGCACCGAGGGCCGTGAGCATGCCCGCTCCGCCATCGGTGCACGCGCTGCCGCCCAGTCCGAGCACAATGTGCTTCGCGCCGCGCATGGCGGCGGTCCGCATGAGTTCACCGGTACCCGCGCTGGTGGCCGTCAGGGCGGTGGTGGCGCTGGGCCGGTCGGGAAGCAACCGCAGCCCGGAGGCTTCGGCGAGTTCTACGACGGCCGTCTCGCCCCTCATCGCGAACGAGGCGGCCACCTGCTTCCCGACCGGTCCGGTGACGCCCGTCTGTAGACGAGCGAAGCCCGCGGCCACCATGGCGTCCACGGTGCCGTCACCACCATCGGCCACCGGCGCGCTCACGACGGGGAGATCCGGGCGCGAACGCCGCAGTCCCGCCACAATGTGCTCGGCGACCTGAGGTGCGGTGAGCGACCCCTTGAACTTGTCGGGGGCCACCAGCACGTGGCCCTCCTGCCATCCCTTTCGCGTACCACCGCGCGGCGCGATCACACTGCGCTCCCGCTCGATTCGTATTCCAGCGCGGCAATCGAGGTGGGCGCGTCCTCGACCGAGACGGCCAGGTCCTCGAACTCGTTGATATTGTCGATCTCGAGTCCCATGGACACATTGGTGACGCGTTCGAGAATGACCTCGACCAGCACCGGCACGCGGTGTTCGGCCATGAGCTTCTTGGCCTCCTCGAGGGCGTCGCCGATACGATCCGGCTCCGTCACTCGAACGGCCTTGCAGCCCAGTCCTTCCGCCACCTTGAGGTGGTCGACACCGTAGCCACCGACCTCGGGGCTGTTGATGTTCTCGAAGGACAGCTGCACGTAGTAGTCCATATCGAAAGCGCGCTGCGCCTGACGGATCAGACCCAGGTACGAGTTGTTCACGACGACATGGATGTACGGGATATTGAACTGCGCGCCGACGGCCAATTCCTCGATGAGGAACTGGAAGTCGTAGTCACCGGACAGCGCGACCACCGGGGTATCCGGCAGTGCGGTGGCGACGCCGATGGCCGCGGGCAGGGTCCAGCCGAGCGGGCCGGCCTGTCCGGCATTGATCCAGTGCCGCGGCTTGTACACGTGCAGTAGCTGCGCCGCCTGAATCTGCGACAGCCCGATGGTGGTGACGTAGCGGGTGTCGGGACCGAAGGCCCGGTTCATCTCCTGGTACACGCGCTGCGGCTTGATCGGCACCGCGTCGAAGTGGGTCTTGCGCAGCAGGGTCCGCTTACGCGCCCGGCACTGCGCGGCCCACTCGGAGCGGTCGGGCAGTCGACCCTCGCGCACCATCTCACGGGCCACCTCGAGGAAGACCGTCAGGGCCGCGGCCGCATCGGAGACGATGCCGAAGTCGGGTGCGAACACCCGCCCGATCTGCGTCGGCTCGATATCGACGTGCACGAAAGTGCGTCCCTGGGTGTAGGTTTCGACGCCGCCGGTGTGGCGGTTGGCCCACCGGTTGCCGATACCCAGCACGAAATCCGACTCCAGCAGGGTGGCATTGCCGTAGCGGTGCGAGGTCTGTAGACCGACCATGCCCGCGTGCAGCGGGTGATCATCCGGCACGACGCCCCAGCCCATCAGGGTGGGCACCACGGGAATGCCGGTCAGCTCGGCGAATTCCAGGAACAGGTCGGCCGCATCGGCATTCACCACGCCACCGCCCGCGACCAGCAGCGGTCGCTCGGCCGCGGCGAGCATGGTGAGTGCCTTCTCCGCCTGCGCTCGGGTGGCGACCGGCCGATGCACGACGAGCGGCTCGTAGGTGTCGATATCGAATTCGATCTCGGTGAGCTGCACATCGATCGGCAGGTCGACGAGCACCGGCCCCGGACGCCCGGAGCGCATGAGTTCGAACGCCTTCTGGAAGGCGCCCGGAACCTGCGCGGCCTCCAGCACCGTAACGGCCCACTTGCTGACCGGCGCGGCGATCGAGGCGATGTCGACGGCCTGGAAGTCCTCCTTGTGCAGCTTCGACACCGGCGCCTGGCCGGTAATGCACAGGATCGGAATGGAATCCGCACTCGCGGAGTACAACCCGGTGATCATGTCGGTACCGGCCGGACCGGAGGTGCCGATGCAGATACCGATATTGCCGGGCGCGGCGCGGGTGAAGCCCTCGGCCATATGCGAGGCGGCTTCGACATGGCGTGCCAGCACGTGCCGGATGCCGCCGTGCTTGCGCATGGCACTGTAGAAGGGGTTGATCGCCGCGCCGGGTAGGCCGAAGGCCTGGGTGGCGCCCTCTTTTTCGAGGATCAGGACCGCCGCGTCGACGGCGCGCATACGTGCCATCTCAGCTCTCCCGCCCGGCCAGCGCCTCGGCGACCAGCAGCAGTGCCGAATGATCGAGCGAACCGTGGCCCATGGCGCGGGCGGCGGCGATCTGCTGAGCGACCTGCGCTCCCATCGGGATCGGCACCTCGGCCTGACGGGCAGCCGCGATAATGATGCCCATATCCTTGTGGTGCAGGTCGATACGGAAGCCCGGCGCGAAGCTGCGCTCCAGCATGGTCTTGCGCTTGAGGTCGAGGATCTTGCTACCCGCGAGCCCGCCGGCCAGCACGTCGAGCCCCTTCTCTGCGTCGGCTCCCAGGCGCTCCATGAGCAGGATGGCCTCGGCCAGCAGGGCGTAGGTGCCGCCGACGACGAGCTGGTTGGCCGCCTTCACGACCTGCCCGGCGCCGTTGGGGCCGACCAGGGCGAAGGTCTTGCCCACGGTCTCGAAAATCGGTGTGGCGGTTTCGAAGTCGGCCTCATTGCCGCCGACCATGATGGACAGTGCGGCATTGATCGCGCCGGGTTCGCCACCGCTGACCGGGGCGTCGAGCACCCGCAGCCCCTTCTTCACGCCTTCGGTGTAGGTCCATTCGGCCGTGCGCGGGGTGATGGTGGAGAAGTCGATGTAGACGGTGCCGGTGGCGGCGTGCTCGAGGATCTCGGTGAACACCGACTCCACGTGCTCGTCCTGCGGCAGCATGGTGATGACGAAGTCCTTGTCGCGCACCGTCTCCGCGATACTGCTACCGCCGGTCGCTCCGAGGGTCGTCAGCTTGTCCACCGATGCGGGATTGAGGTCGTAGACGGTGACCTTGTGTCCGGCCTTGACCAGGTGCCCGGCCATCGGCCCACCCATGATGCCGAGACCGACGAATCCGATACTTGTCACTTGATCCACTCCCAATCCAGTTCAGGGTCTTTGTATTCCAGGCCGATGTAACCGTCGTAGCCACTGGCGTCCAGGGCAGCGAACAGCGCCTCGAAGTCGAGGACGCCACTACCCGGACGGCCACGGTCCGGTGAATCGGCGATCTGCACGTGGCCGATGTAGCGGCCCCAGGTGTCAATGACGCCGGTCAGGTTCTCGCCCATACGTGCCAGGTGGTAGAAGTCGCACAGGAACCGCATATTGGGCTCGCCGACCTGCTCGATAATCCGTACCGCGTGCGCGGAGGACACAATCGGATATGCCTGTGATTCATAGGAATTCAGGGCTTCGAGAAGTACGGTCGCGCCGACCTTCTGCGCCGCGCGGGCCGCCAGCCCCAGGTTCTCCAGCGCGAGTGCGTCCTGCTTCTCCGGATCGGTACCGGGAATCCGGTTGCCATAGAGGGCATTCAACGCACGGCATCCGGTGCGGGCGGCGATCTCGACGGCGACGTCGATATTGTCGCGGAACCTGTTCTCCTCACCGGGGACCGATACCAGTCCACGTCCGGCGGGAATCAGATCGATGAAGTTCAGTCCGACCAATTGCACTCCGGCATCTGAGATCGCGCCGACGAAGGCGTCGACCTCCTTATCGCCGGGCGTGGGATCCTCCCCGAAGGGCCACCAGAATTCGACGGCGTCGAATCCGGCGGCCTTTGCCGCGGCGGGCCGCTCCAGCAAAGGCAGATCGGTGAAGAGAATCGAGCAATTGACGTCGTATTTCCGGAGTGCTCCCCCCGCTGTGTACTTCATCGTTTTCCTTCGCGATAGGTCGTCCAGCTGCCGTGTTCGGTAATGTCGATCAGCTCTGGGTAGGAGACGGGCGGGCGGCGCAGCACCATGGAGAACACCGAGCGACCGTCGTCGAGTTCGATGACGCCGAGCTCGAGCTCGGGCGGTTCGGCGGGCAGCAGGCTGGTGCGCAGCACCTCTTCCGACACGTCGAACAATTCACCGGTAATGGTCGCGCCCCCGTCGGAAACGGGATGCAGACCTGGGAAACGATCACCGACCGAATAGAACCGGTATTGCGGTGTCGTCTTCACCTCGCCGGCGAATGGTGCTCCCGCGAGGAGATGGTTGAGCGGCCCGCCGCGCATGGCTCCGCCGTTCAGGAAAATGAGAGGCATCGAAAAGTCCTTACTCCCCCGATGGGGAAAAGTATGTCCGGAGTCACAGCACCGGCGATAGCGCCGATCAGCACCAAACATTCGGATCTAATAGGTTTCGATTTTGTAGATTCGTCCAGCCGGACAGGATCAGTCGCGGATGTCGTCGTCGATACGTTCACCGAGAACGTCCCGCTTGTCCTCCGCGGCGGCGAAGACCGAGGCACCCTTGCGGTTGCCGAGCTTCACCTCGTTGAAGGCGAGATTGAGGATGATGGCCACAATGGCGGTCGCGCTGATCCCGGAGTGCATGATCGTGCCGAGCCATTCCGGGAAGGCGTCCCAGAACGTCGGGGCCGCAATCGGAATGAGCCCGGCCGCCAGGGCCACCGCGACGATCACCATATTCAGGTTGTCGTGGAACTCCACCCGCGCCAGCGTCCGAATCCCGGCCGCCGCAACGGTTCCGAACAGTACGACGCCGGCTCCACCGAGTACCGGGTACGGAATCCCCGCCACCACCGCACCGAATACCGGTAGCAACCCCAGCAGGAGCAGTACCCCACCGCCGGTGGCGACCACGAATCGGCTCTTGACGCCGGTCAGCGCCACCAGGCCGATGTTCTGCGCGAACGCGCTGCACGGAAAGGATCCGAACAACGGCGCCACGGCCGAGGAGGCCATATCCGCCCGCAGCCCGTCCGCGACCCGGCCGGTATCGATATCGCTACCGATGACCTCACCGATGGTGATGATGTCGGCGACGGTCTCGGTCATGATCACCAACATCACGATGGTCATCGAGACGATTGCGCCGATTTCGAAGGTGGGTGAGCCGAAGGGCAGGACCGTCGGCAACGAGAACAGCTTGGTCTCCCCCACCGAGGAGAAATCGGCCTTGCCCACGATGGCGGCGACGATGGTGCCCACCACCAACCCGATCAGGATGGACAGTCGCGAGATCGCGCCCTGGAATACCCGGCTGATCACCAGGATCACCAGGAGTGTGAGCCCCGCCAGGCCGAGATTGCCCATCGAGCCGTACCCGGCTTGGTCCGGGTTGTTACCGCCCAACGCCCAGTTGAATGCCACCGGCATGAGCGATAGGCCGATCACCGTGATGATGGTGCCGGTGACCACCGCCGGGAACAGCCGCACCAGCTTGGCGAAGAACGACGACAGAACTAGGCCGATCAGCCCGGACACGATGATCGCGCCGTATACCGAGCGCAGCCCGTCGGTGTGGGCGATCGCCACCATGGTCGATACGGCAGCGAACGAAATGCCTTGCACAATAGGCAATCTGCTACCTACCCGGCCGAGCCCGAGGGTCTGCAACATGGTCGCCGCGCCGGAAACGAACAGACCGGCGGTGACCAGCAGCGCCATATCGGTACCCGACAATCCGGCCGCGCCACCCACGATGAGCGGTGGCGCGATGACTCCGCCGTACATGGTCAAGATATGCTGGAGCCCGTAGGCGAGCGTCTTACCTATCGGATACCGCTCGTCCTCGGGCCCTGGATGTCGTGGCCTGCCTTGCAGTTTCGCACTGAACACTGGCTTCTCCTCAACACTGGGTTCTTCTCAACAGAACCCGGGAACACCGAGCCAGGCATTGCCGGCCGGGGTCGCGTCGTCACGGTGCAGGGACGCTTCGATCAGGCCGTAGGGGCGGTCGGCCGCGATGAACACCTCGCCCGGGTTCTCCACGTGGAACGGGCTCAGATCCACCAGGAAGTGATGCTTGTTCGGGGCCGAGAACTTGATCTCGGCGACCTCTCGGTACTGCTCGAGCACCGCGCGCCCCATGCTGTAGAGGGTCTGCTGCAGCGCCAGCGAATGCACCACCGCGAACTGCCGCAGCAGGGTGGTGCGGATCGCGGCGTAGGACTTGTCCCAGTCCACATCCGTGCGGTCGTAGCGCCACCGGGCGACCAGGGAGGTCGCCATGATGCGGTCCTTGGTGGGTTCCAGGGTGGTGTACTTGTCTTCGAAGAAGCCGCTGAATTCCGAGCCGGTGGACTTGAACAGCACCAGATCCTTGATGCCGGAGACCACGTGGGCGCGACGGTCCGCGCCGTAGCCGTCCATATTGATCACCGTGGTGCGCACCCCGCCGCCGCCCTGGACGAACGAATAATCATGCCCCGCACCGTCGACCGGGATCCGATCCCAGGCGTACTCCTCGATCGCGACGCGTGCGCCGTCCGCGCCGGGGCAGCGCGAGATGAAGTGGTCGGCCAGGGTCAGGCCGAAATCCTCGATGGCGCCGACACCCTTCTCCTTGGCGAAGGCGAAGGCGGTGTTCTTCTGGGTGTCGGTGGGCAGAACATCCTTCTGATCGCCGGTAATGTGCGCGTCCTCGAATCGGCCGCGCAGCGCCGAGGAGACACTGAGATCGCGAATGGTGTGCCGATCGGCATCGCGGTAGACCCGCACGACCCGGTTCTCGGCCTTCCCGTACTGATTGTGTCCGAGCTGGATGGCCATGACGATTAACTCCCTCTGTTGGTAGAACAGGCGCTCATGCGGGGATGACCACTTTGCGCAGGCGCAGTAGCGCGATCTTGCGCAGCTCCATGGCGACCACCACGGCCTCGGTCTCCTCGTCATTGCCGAGCCGCAGCAGCAGGGCGGCGAGCACCTCGGAAGTCGACAGACCGGTCGCGCAGATGAGAAAGACACGCCCGAATCGCTTCTCGTAGAGGCGATTCGCGGAGTGCAGCGCCGCGACTGTCTCGACATCATCGGCAATGCTGGCCTGCTCCGCCCGCGACCAGGAGGCGCCTCGGCCCGGCCCGGTCGCCCGCTCACCGATCCTGGGGTGGGCCGCCAGCGCTCGATCGACAGCCTCGGGGCTCAGCGCCCCCGCCAGTCGGTC
This sequence comes from Nocardia uniformis NBRC 13702, assembly GCF_001613345.1. GTDB lineage: Bacteria > Actinomycetota > Actinomycetes > Mycobacteriales > Mycobacteriaceae > Nocardia > Nocardia uniformis. The sequence continues at coordinate 13,896 of NZ_BDCE01000115.1, forward strand.
CGCCGTGGCGAACAGATCGCCGAGGTCCGGGTAGGGCCGCGAATCCAGCAGGGCGTCGGCCCATTCGGGTGCATCGCAGCAGTCGAGCAGGGTGGGCCGGAGCCAGCCGGTCTCCATCGTATTGAACTCGTCGACCGTGACCATAACCAGGACTTTCTCGTATTGCGGAATCTATATTCCGTGTAACGAAATAGTGTCACAGGTCACGCGGTGTCGTCAACAGTTTGTTGAAGTTCTTATCGGGACAGTCTGCTCGCAGTACGCCGCCAACCACCCCGAAAACAGCGAATCCCACTGCAGTGCAGTGGGATTCGAAGGTCTATCGGAGGCTCGTCGATCAGGACCGGGTGCGATTGAGGTAGTTGTAGACGGTGAAGCGGGTGACACCGAGCGCCTCGGCCACCTTCTCGGCGGACTTGCGGTAGCTGAACGCACCGCGCTCCTCGAGCAGTCGCACCGCGCGCTGCTTCTCCTCGCGCGGCAGATCGGTGAGCAGACAGCCGAATTCGGCGGCGACCTCGCTCAGCAGTCGATCGATCCCCTGATCGGGCTCGGCATCGGCGCCGGGCAGTCGCACCGCGGCCAGCGTCGCACCCTCCCACACCAGCGGGACGTCATCGGACAATCGCTCCCCCGGAGGCACCAGCCGAGCGCCGATGCGCTCCAGCAGCGGCGCCAGAGTCACCAGTACCGGATGCCCGGCATCCAGCGGTGCGCGCTTACCCATCGACATGCTCGACCTGCAGGGTCACCCGCGTCGCGCCATGCGTGAAGGCGGCGGCGAGCACCTCCTGGAGCGCGGGCAGCAGTGTCGCGGCCGGACCGGCTACAGAGGTGCCCAGTGGACCGAATTCACATGCGAGACCGGCCTTCTCGAGAACCTCCATGGTCTCGGTGGCATGCGGCGGCGGCGCACCCTCACCGTGGAAGGGTTCGGTCGTGAATTCCGCACGCAGCCGCATGGCCCTCAGGCTACCGTCCCGCGCCGCCGCGACACCCCGGTAAACTTCCGCCATCCGGAAACTTCGACGAGGCGGGGCAGTGACTGCAGCGAGTACAACCAGTGGACGGTCGGGCAGCGTCCAGTCCGTGGAACGGGCCTTCGGGATTCTGGAAACCATGGCGGAACACGGCGGCATGATGGGGCTGTCGCAGTTGGCCGAGGTTTCCGGGCTGCCGCTACCCACCATTCACCGGCTGGTCCGGACGCTGGTCGATCTGGGCTATCTGCATCAGGATCCGTCTCGGCAGTATGTCTTGGGGCCCAAGCTCATCAAGCTGGGCGAGAGTTCGGCGCGCATGTTGAGTGTACGGGCGCGGCCGCATCTGGCGCGGCTGGTGGACGAGCTGGGCGAATCGGCGAATATGGCCATGCTGGACGGGGATCGGATCGTCTACGTGGCGCAGGTGCCCTCGCGCCATTCCATGCGCATGTTCACCGAGGTGGGTCGGCGGGTGCTGCCGCACTGCACGGCGGTGGGCAAGGCGATGCTCGCCGAGATGCCGCCGGAACGGGTCCGGGAGCTGTTGCAGCGCACCGGAATGCAGCGCTACACCGACCACACCATTACCGAACCGCGGGAATTCGCCCGACAGCTCGAACTGACCGCCGCGGCCGGGTACGCAACCGATGAGGGCGAACAGGAGGTGGGTGTTCGGTGTGTCGCGGTGGCGGTACCGGAAGCACCCGCGCGACTGGCCATTTCGGTATCCGGTCCGGCGGGCCGGATGACCGATGAACTGATCGAGCGGGCCGTACCGCTGCTCACGCAGGTCGGCCGAGCATTGTCGGCCGACCTGCGCTGAGCGCGAGTTCACTGCCTGGCGAGCTCGGGCGAGTCCGGCAACTCGACCCTGGTGAACGCGCTCGCACCCATGACTCCACGAATACCGTGGTGTCGGTGTCATCGCGGCCGACTGTCCGGATTCCGGTTACCGCCGCGTCGAGCATGACGCGAGCCTCGGCGACGACCCGCTCGCCGAAGGCGGAGCCGACGCTCCACCAGGAGCCGAGTGCCATCGCCGCACCGGTGTTCAGATCGCGAATGAGCGCGACGGACTCGTTGGCGCGCAGCACGGCTTCGATGGCGGCCCGGTTCGCCACATCGACGCGCTGCACGAAGACCTCGAGTCGGCCATCGGTCGAGCCGAAAGCATCGGAATCGCTGTGGCCGAAGGTTTCTCGCATGGGCTGCCCTGTACGAAGGGCCGCACAGCAGAGCTCGTACACCGCCGCCTCGACGCCGCCGCCGGAGAGGCCGCCGATAACGGCGCCCTCGGCGTCGACGGCCATGGCCGCGCCGACCGGTCGGGGCGCACTGCCCGAGACCCCGATAACGGTGGCAATGGCGTAGGTCTTTCCCGCCGTATGCCAGGTGAGGAGCTCTGCTGTGAAGCCGCGCATTTCTAGCCTCCCAGCACCGATTGGATCGCCGAGATGCCGAAGTAGGCGACGAAGACGGCGCTCACCACCCACACCAGGGCGTGAATCTCCCGGAACTTGCCACGCGCCGCCTTGATCACCACGTAAGCGATGAGGCCCGCGCCCACACCGTTGGTAATGGAGTAGGTGAACGGCATGAGCACGATGGTCACGAAGGCGGGGATCGCGACCTCGATATCGGACCAGTCGATCTTGCGGGCCTGCATCATCATGAGCGCGCCGACCAGCACCAGGGCGGGGGCGGCGGCCTGCATGGGAACGACGGCCGCGAGCGGGGTGAAGAAGATTGCCGCACAGAACAATCCGCCGGTGACCACGCTGGTGAGTCCGGTACGAGCGCCCTCACCGACGCCCGTCGCGGATTCCACGTACACCGTGCTGCCCGCACCACCACTGGCACCGCCGATGATCTGGGCGACGCCGTCGGCGGTCAGGATCTTGCCGAAGCCGGGCATGGTGCCCTTCTCGTCGAGCAGTTTCGCCTCGTCGCAGACGCCGAATATCGTCCCCATGGCGTCGAAGAATCCGGTGAGCACCAGGGTGAACAGCACCACGCTGGCCACCAGGGCACCGGCTTGCGCGAAGCCGCCGATCAGGTCGATATTGAACATGAGGCCGAAGTCCGGTGCGGCGAAGAGAGATTCGGGCGCTTCCGGCACCACGGTTCCCCACGCCATCGGTTCGATGGTCGCCGCGGCATTGATGATGATGGCGAGCACCGTCGTGATGACAATGCTGATCAGGATCGCACCCGGCACCTTGCGGGCATACAACCCGAGCATGAGCAGCAGTCCGAACGCGAAAACCGCGACCGGCCAGCCCTGTAGGTGTCCGTCCACACCCATCGTGACCGGCGGACCGTCGACCGCACCGTGGCCCACCACTCCGGAGGACACCAGGCCGATCATGGCGATGAACATGCCGATACCGACACCGATGGCGTTCTTGAGCGCTATCGGAATGGCATTGATGATCATGGTGCGTAGTCCGGTGGCGGCGAGTACGACAATGACCGCGCCCATCAGTACCACCAGGCCCATGGCCTGTGGCCAGGTCATGTGCGGGGCCGCCTGGAAGGCGACCACCGGCACCAGACCGAGCCCGGCGGCGAGTGCGAGCGGGACATTGCCGACCAGGCCCATCAGGATGGTGGAGAGCCCGGCCGCGAAGGCCGTCGCGGTGGTGAGCTGGGCGATATTCAGTTTGTCACCATTGATATCGGTGACGCCGCCGAGTATCAGCGGGACCAGGAGGATCACATAGGCCATCGCCACGAATGTGGTGATGCCGCCGCGAACTTCACGGGATACGGTGGTCTTGCGTTCGCTCAGTTTGAAGAACCGATCGAGCGCGGACGGTTCGGCCGACGGTGTGGCGGAACGGTCTTGGATCTGGGTCATGGCTGCCCTCCTCAGGGCGTAGCCGACCTACGGTCCGGCAAGGGTGTGCCGGGCCGCGGATTCGGTTGTGGCGGTTGTGGGGTCCCTACCGACGTATTCGGGGCGAATACGGGCGGTCTGCCCCTGTTGATCAACTGCTCCGGATGATGTCGTCCGGCCGTAGCGGCACCCGGGTGATAATTCCGGTGCCCTGTATTTCCTCCATAACTGCCGGGCCGAGTCTTCGAATCTGTGACGCGGTCATCGGGTTTCCTGACGCAGCAGACGTTTGCGAGCCAGCACACCGGCGCGACCGACCATGTCCTGCGGCAGGGTGCGCAGCTCATCGTCGGCGACCACGGTGCGGCCGCCGACGAGCAGCCGGGCCAGTGGCGGGGTGGGGCCGAATACCAGGGCGCACACCGGATCCTCGACCGCCGCACGGAAGCCGTCGACCCGCCAGATGGCGATATCGGCGAGCTTGCCCGGCTCGAGACTGCCGATCTCGTTGTGCCGACCCAGATTTCGCGCACCGCCCAGGGTGCCCATTTCGAGGGCCTGGCGAGCGGTGAGCGCGGTTGGACCGTGAATGGCACGCTGGAAGAGCATGGCCTGACGCATTTCGCCTGCGAGAGAAGTGAGTTCACTCGACGCCGCCCCGTCCACGCCGAGTCCGACCGGCGCACCGGCGGCCAGCAGGTCCGAGACCCGGGCGATACCCGCGCCGAGGCGGGCATTGGAACTGGGGCAGTGCGCCGAACCGGTGCCGGTCCGGGCGAAGCGGCGGATATCCGCGTCGTGCAGGTGCACGGCGTGGGCGAACCACACGTCGTCACCGAGCCAGCCCAGCTTCTCCATGTATTCGACCGGGGTGCAGCCCATCTGCTCGATGCAGTGCGTCTCCTCGTCGACGGTTTCGGCGAGGTGGGTGTGCAGGCGCACACCCTTGTCGCGCGCCAGAGCGGCGGCGTCGAGCATGAGCCCCTCGCTCACCGAGAACGGCGAGCAGGGCGCGACGGCGACACGCAGCATGGAGTCGAACGACGGATCGTGGTACCGGTCGATGAGTTCGGCGGTATCGGCCAAGATCTCGTCGCGGTGCTCCACGACCTCGTCCGGCGGAAGACCGCCGTCGGACCGGCCGCGGTCCATGGAGCCACGGCACGGGTGGAAGCGCAGCCCCACCTCCGCGGCCGCCCGGACCTCTGCCTCGAACAGATCGCCACGCCCCTTGGGGAAGATGTAGTGGTGATCGCTGGAGGTGGTGCAGCCGGTCAATGCCAGCCAGCCCAATCCGGCTGTCGCCGCGCCGTATACGACGTCGGCGTCCATTCCGGCCCAGGTCCGGTACAGCCCGGTCAGCCATTCGAACAGTGTCGAATCCTGATAGAGACCCTGGGTGGCCCATTGGTAGAGGTGGTGGTGGGTGTTCACCAGGCCCGGGGTTACCAGGCAGCCGGTGCCGGAGAGGCGTTCGGCTCCCACCACCGTCGGTGCCGGTCCGGCACCGAGGCTTTCGATCCGGCCATTGTCGATGACGAGATGGCCGGAGGGGATTTCATCGCCGACGACCGGTGCGATGTAGGCGTTCTCAATGACAATCTTGCTCATTCGACCGCCACCTCCCGCTCGGTCGCCCGCCACTCATGACGTAGGAAATCCATTGTTTCGCTGCCGATCTCAATCCCAGGCGGGTCCGGCGGTAGGGACCGACCGGACCACCGTGCCCTCGATCAGGCCGTAGGGGCGGTCGGCGGCCCAGAACACCTCGTTGCCGTTGACCATGCCGAACGGCGACAGGTCCACCTCGAAGTGGTGCTTATTGGGCAGAGTCAGCTTGACTTCCACAATCCCCGAGCAGGTTTCGAGCACCCGCTCCCCCATCGCGTACAGCGTCTGCTGCAACGACAGGCTGTGGGTATCGGCGAAAGCCTGGAGCAGGCAACGCTTCACGACCTCGTAGGACTTATCCCACTCCTCCGAGTCACCGGAATGCCGCCATTGCGCCGCTACCTCGGTGGCCAGCACCCGGTCGTGGGTCTCCCGCAGCGTGGTGTATTCGTCCTTGATGTAGCCGAAGAACTCCGAGCCGGTGGTGTTGAGCACCGTGAGGTCCTTCAAGCCCGAGACCACCCAGGACCGATCGCCGTCGTAATGCACCAGCGCGGTACGGGTTTCGCGGTTGGCACGCACGAACGAATGCGGGTGGCTGTTGAGCCCCACCACATTGCGCTCCCAGGTGTACTCCTCCAACTCGATGCGCGCGTGGTCGATGGTCGGCTGCGAATCGACGAAGTGGCGGGCCAGCTTCAGACCGAACTCCTCCGGGGAGGCGATGCCGAACTTCTTGGCGAAGGCGAAGACGGTGTTCTTCTGGGTGTCGGTGGGCAGACACGCGCCATTGTCACCGGTCAGGTGGACGGCCTCCATATCGCCGGACAGCGCCACACCGACGTTCAGGTCCCGAAGGTCGTGCTTGTTCCCGTTCTTGGTGACGCGGACAACACGCGTCTCCGCCTTGCCGTAACGGTTGGGGCCTAGCGTGATCGACATGGTTCAGCTACCTCGATAGGTGGAGAAGGAATAGGGACTGAGCAAGAGCGGCACGTGGTAGTGCTCGGCCGCATCGGTGACCGTGAAGGCGATGGTCACCGAGGGATAGAAGGGACTGAGCTCGCCGGTATCGAAGACCAGGCGATAGGAACCGGGATCCGGGGCGGGCAGGTCCTTGATACGGCCGTCGGCGTCGGTGCGGCCGTCGGCGAGCACTCGGCCGTCAGCGGTTTCCAGGCGCACCGCCAGGTCCGCGGCCGGCTTACCGGTCGCCGCGTTCAACACATGGGTCGACAGGCTCATATCAGTCCCAACAGCTTTCGGATACGCAGCACGGCGATATCCGCGAGTTCGGCACGCACCAGGGCGCGTTCGTCCTCGACCGTGTTGTGCAGTCGGCGATGCAGCGCCGCCAACATCTCGGTGGCACTGCGACCGGTGGCGCGAATCAGGAAGACGTGCCCGAACCGGTCCTCATAGGCCAGGTTCCGAGCGACGAACTCGGCCTGCACCGCGGCGTCCGCGGTGGCAGCACCGGACTGTTCCTGCTGGGACCATTCGGCCTCCTGCGCCGACAGTCCCCCGTGTCGAGCGGCTTCCCGCTCACCGATGCGCGGATGCGCCGACAGCGCCTCCTGCACATCGGCCCACGCGAGTTCCGCGATCCCCGCCTCCGCGGCCTCGAGCAGACTCGCCTCATTCGCGTAGGGCCTGTTCGCCACCATTTTGCGTGCCCACTGCCGTGAGGCACAGCAGCTGAGCAGCTGCTCCTCGGCCTCTTCGAGGGGCAGCGAACCGAGCCATTCCAGCCGACTCGACATCCGACCTCCATCCGTTTCGGTTACTGCCGGTAAGTACACCGGCCCCGTGCCCGCGACGGCAGGGACGAGACCTCCGAATCTGTGGCCCAGTTCACAGCGGCCGATTTGTAGATACATCCAAGAGCGGTAACTCGGATGTCACCTGCTGTTAGCCTCGGCAATCATGCGTTTGCGCTCCCTGCTCGCCATGGCCGACCTCGGCCCCCTGGAACTCGTCACCGGTGAGGACGAGTTGGAACGGTTCGTGCGCTGGGTGGTCACCACCGACATGCTCGACCCGAGCCGCTACCTCTCCGGTGGTGAACTGGTGCTCAGCGGCCTGCAGTGGCGGCTGGAACCCGCCGATAGCGAGTCGTTCGTTTCCGCGCTGGCCCGCGCCAAGGTGGCCGGACTGGCCGCCGGTGACGCCCTCTTCGGCGAACCGCCCGCCGATCTGCTCGACGCCTGCCGCCGCCACCGCGTCCCGCTGTTCCGGGTGCCGGAACACATCGCCTTCGCGACGGTCACCGAGCAGGTCAATCGGAAGCTCTCGACCGGGCGGGCCGCCGATCTCTCCGCGATTCTGGATCAGCACCGCCGACTGGTGTCGGGCGACGGCCTCGGATCGGTGCTGGAACTGGTCGAACGCAATCTCGGCATGCCCTGCTGGGTGGTGTCGTCGACCGGCCGGGTGCTCGCCGGTCCGGCCCAGCCGCCGCCGCCCGAACTGTGCGCGGCCTTCCTCGGGGCCCGGCGGCTGCCACATACGCACACGGTCGAGGGCACGCGGTATTCGCTGTTCGCCGTCGATGCCGACGGCACCTCCCGGGTCGCGGACTGGTGCCTGGTCTTCGCGGGCGATTACAAGGATTGGCCGGAGGAGCGCCGCGCGCTCGTCGGCGAACTCGCGGCGGTCGTCTCGCTCGAGCACGCCCGCCAGGACGACCGGCAGAGCGCCGAGGGGCGGCTCGCCCAGGACCTGATCGAATTGATCGTCTCCGACGCCAAACCGGCCGAGATCGTCTCCCGGCTCGAACTCACCGGGCTCGCATTGTCGGAGCGCTATCTCGCGGTGGCGGCGACCACCGATTCCGGTGCTGTCCGCCCTCGTGAGCTGCGCGCGCTATTGCGCGAAATCCTGCACGGCCGCAGCCCCGCCGCCGGTGTCGTCGACGGTGAGGCCATCGTGCTGGTCCCGCGCGGTGACGACGCCGCCCTCACCGACCGCATTCACCGCGCCGTGGAGGCCCTGGAGCCGGGTTTGCAGGGCAGTCGGCTATCGGTGGGCATCAGCGGCGCGGTCGACGGCGAGGGCCTGCGTGGTGCGGTCGAGGAGGCCCGCTACGCGCGCCGTATGGCCGCCGAACGCCCCAACCCCACCAATGTGGTCCGGCACGACGAACTGGCCACCCACATGATGCTGCTGGCCAGCGTCCCCGATGAGGTCCGCCGAATGTTCCGGGTCCGGCTGATCGACCCGCTGAGCAGTTACGACAAGGACAATCGCGCCGACCTGGTCCGGACCCTGGAGACATTCCTGGAGCTGTCCGGGTCCTGGGCCCGATGTTCGGAGATGCTGCACGTCCACGTCAATACGCTGCGGTACCGGATCCAGCGCATCGAGGAGCTCACCGGACGCGATCTGTCGCGTCTCGAAGACCGCGTCGACTTCTTCCTGGCCCTGGCGCTGCGCTGAATCCGGTACCGCAGACCGCTATTCGACAGTGACGCTCTTCGCCAGATTGCGCGGCTTGTCGATATCGCGGCCGAGTTCCCGGGCCAGGTGGTAGGCGAACATCTGCAATGGCACCGTCAGCAGAATCGGGTCCAGTTCACGGGTGATGCGCGGGGCACGAATCACCGCGTCCGCCAAGCCCTCCGGCAGATCGGCATTGGTGACCGCGATAACCGGGCCGCCGCGGGCCTTGATCTGTTCGATGGTGGCGATGTTCTTGGTGAGGAGTTCGTCATCGGGGACGAGCACCACCGACGGCATATCCGGATCGATCAAGGCCAGCGGGCCGTGCTTGAGCTCGGAGGCCTGGTACGCCTCGGCGTGGACGTAGGAGATCTCCTTGAGCTTCTGCGCACCCTCCCGGGCCACCGGCCAGCAGCGGACACGGCCGATGAAGAACATGCGGCGCGCATCCTTGAATTTCCTTGCCACGGCGGCGATTTCATCATCCTGAGCCAGTACCGCGGCCACATGGTCCGGGAGGGCCGATAGCGCCGAAACCATGCGCGCGCCGTCGGCGACACCGAGATCGCGGACGCGACCGAGCAGTGTTGCCAGCAGGGCGAAGCAGACGCTCATATTGGTGACGGCCTTGGTCGAGGCGACCGAGACCTCCGGTCCGGCATGCAGGAAGACGCCACGACCACACTCACGGGCAATGGCGCTACCCACGCCATTGACGACGCCGATAACCTGGCCACCCTTGCGCTTGAGCTCCTGCACCGCCGCCAAAGTGTCTGCGGTTTCCCCGGATTGGCTGACCGCGACATACAGCGTGTCGTGCTCGACCACCGGATTGCGGTAGCGGAACTCCGAGGCCGGTTCGGCATCCGCGGGCAGTCGCGACAGCTCCTCCACCAGACTCGCACCGAGCTGGCCCGCGTAGTAGGCCGATCCGCAGCCGAGGAACTTCACCCGCCGAATCGCCCGCAGCTCACGGGCATCCAGGCGCAGTCCATCCAATCGTGAGGTGGAGAAGCGCTCGTCGAGGCGACCGAGCAGGGCGCGGCGGATGGCGTCGGGCTGCTCGGCCATCTCCTTGTGCATGAAATCGTCGTGGCCGCCGAGGCGGTAGTCGGCGTCGTCGACCGCGACGGTGGTGGGGGTCTTGGCGGTGCGCACCGATTGCAGTGTGCTGGTGTGGAAGTCGTCGGCGGTGAGGGTGGCCAGTTCGCCGTCGTCGAGGAACACCACCCGCTGGGTGTGCCGCACCAGGGCCGCGACATCGGAGGCCACGAACATCTCGCCCTCGCCGATACCCAGCACGATGGGGCTGCCATTGCGGGCCACCACCAGTTCATTGGGATGGCGCAGATCCAGGACGACCAGGCCGTACGCGCCGTCGATCTCGGTGAGTGCGATGCGGACCGCGTCCTCCAGGGTGGCCGCGCCGCTCTCCATCGCGGCGGCCACCAGATGTGCGATGCATTCGGTATCGGTCTCGGAGGCGAACACCACGCCCGCACCGGTGAGCTTGGCCCGCAGCACATCGGCATTCTCGATAATACCGTTGTGCACCACCGCGATTCGCTTGGCGGTATCGAAATGCGGGTGCGAGTTGGCCTCCGACGGCGGACCGTGGGTGGCCCAGCGGGTGTGGCCGATACCGATGGTCCCCGGGCTGCCGTCGCCGACCAGGTCGCGGAGTTCGTCGACGCGTACGGCCGCCTTGGTGACCTTCATCCGCCCGCGGTGCAGTACCGCGATACCCGCCGAGTCGTAACCGCGGTATTCCAGTCGCCGCAGCCCCTCCAGCAGGATCGGTGTCGCCGATTTATGACCGACATAGCCGACGATTCCGCACATACGCTCTCCCGTTCAGTATTCAAGCCGTGGTTGGTTCCGCCCGGCTGGTTCAGCCGGCCCCGGCACTCACCCGTACACGAGCCGGCGCAGCTGCCGTTCGGTCAGCGCGCCCGCCCGCACCGGCCGGGCCGCCAATTCATCGGCGAGCTCGGCCCAGATCTCCGCGTTCTTGTGTCCGCGTCCGCGCAGCTCCGCATGCCGCCGCCGCACGTACTCATCGGTCGTCTCACCGAAGTACGCGATCACATCCGCGACCACCCGGGCCGCGACGGCAATGGGCAGTCCGGTCGACCCGGCGACATGCCGAACCAGATCGCGCGGCGGTCCATCGGTAGCAGGCACGCGGACCACCCTAGACAGTCGAATGCCGGTTGCGACAACTTTCCTGCCCGAATTCGGGCACAGAACTCCTGCGACTAATCTGACCGGCATGCGCATCGCTGTCGACAACCTCACCGACCCACGGGTAATCGCCCTGCTCGAGGCTCATGTGGTCGAGATGGGCGATAACTCTCCCGAGGACAGCATGCACGCGCTGAATCTGGACGGGCTGCGCAAACCCGAGGTCACCGTCTGGTCGGTATGGGACGGCGACACTCTCACGGGCTGCGGCGTACTCAAGGAACTGGACGCCACCCACGGTGAGATCAAATCCATGCGCACGGTCGCCGCGGCGCAGGGGCGCGGCATTGCCGGACAGCTCCTACGCCACATCATCACCGAGGCGGGTACCCGCGGATACGAACGGCTGAGTCTCGAGACCGGAGCCGCCGACTTCTACCTGCCCGCAGTGCGTCTCTACGAGCGGCACGGGTTCAGCCACTGCGGGCCCTTCGCCGACTACGCCGCGGACCCGCACAGCGTGTTCATGACCCGATCCCTAGGCTGATCACCGTGATGGTGGGCTTCGATCTCGATATGACCCTGGCGGATACGCGGGCGGGAATCGGGGCTTGCTACGCCCGGATCGCCGCGGAGACCGGGGTGTTCATCGACGTCGACCTGGTGACTTCGCGGCTGGGTCCGCCGCTGGAAATGGAGATGGCGAACTGGTTCCCGGCGGATCGGGTGGACGCCGTGGTCGAGCGGTATCGCGAGTTGTATCCGGATATCGCGGTTCCGGCCAGCAAGGCCATGCCCGGGGCGCGCGAGGCGGTGGAGGCAGTCCGCGTGGCCGGTGGCCGGACCATGGTCGTTTCGGCCAAGAATCACCGCGACACCGTGGCCACGGTCGAATTCCTCGAGCTACCGGTCGATGTGATCCAGGGCGGGCTCTGGGCGGCGGCGAAAGGTAGCGCACTGCGTGAGCACGCGGCGACGGTGTACGTCGGCGATCATCCCGGCGATGTGGATGCGGCGCGGGCCGCCGACGCGTTCAGTCTGGCGGTCGCCACCGGCGGGTTCAGCGCGGACACGCTCCGCGACTACGGTGCGGACGAGGTGTTGTCCGATTTGGCGTGCTTCCCGACCTGGTTGCGTGACAATCCGATCCAGCCGCCGAGTAGCCCGTCGATCGATGCCACCGCCACGGCCAGCAGCGCGAAGACCACCACCAGCACCACCAGCCCGAGAGACAGCGACAGGTAGCCCTGACCGCGCGGGTCGAGGAACGGGTACGGATACCAGTCCACGATCGGTCCGCGAACAAGGGTGTACACGCCATAGGCAATGGGGTAGATCAGCCACAGGCCGATCAGTCGGGCACTCGATGTCAGCCGTCCCGACACCAGCAGCCAATCCACCAGCAGCACGATTGGCATGAGCCGGTGCAGGACGGTGTTGACCCAATCGTCCTGCAGCATGACGTCGATATTCGCCAGGAGCACCGCGTAGACAATGCCGGTGATCACCAGGTAGAGGGTGACGGCCCCACGCACCAGCTGCCAGCCATGCGATCGGGGATCGCGCAGACCACCGATGAGCAGCACGATCACGCCGAGAATATTCGACTCGATCGTGAAGTAGCTGAAGTAGTTCGTGGCGGAGAAGGACGCGACGTCGAGGTTGCGCACCGGAATCCACACCAGCGCGACGATTGCGAGCACTCCGAACGCAATCCGCGCCAACCGAATCCACAGCGGGGTCCCTGATCTGGCGATCATGATCATGATCGTCGCACAGTGCGGCGTCGAAATCGCGCATATTCGCCGCGTTGGCAACCGATCGGCAAGCTGTGACGGCGCTCTCTGCCAGCGCCGACGACGAAAGCGGGCAAAGACTTCGCTACGCTGGTTGATGCAATGACCAGGACAGCCGCCACCGCCCGCGAGCTTCGTACCCGCCTGGCCGATCTTTCGATCCGCGACGAATACCGACTGCGTCGCCGACTCGACAAGGCCCGCGGCACAGACCTCAGCCAACTCGAAGCCGATATCGACTCCGCCGCGCAGCGGGTCGCCAACCGCCGCGATGCGGTGCCGACCATCCGCTATCCGGAGCAGCTACCCGTCTCCGCCCGGCGCGACGATATCGCCAAAGCCATCGCCGACAATCAGGTCGTGATCGTGGCCGGTGAGACCGGCTCCGGAAAGACCACCCAGATACCCAAGATCTGTCTGGAACTCGGGCGCGGTATTCGCGGCACCATCGGCCACACCCAACCGCGCCGCCTGGCCGCCCGCACGGTGGCCGAACGTATCGCGGAGGAGCTCGGTACCGACCTGGGTGATGTGGTCGGCTATACGGTCCGCTTCACCGATCAGGCCTCCGACCGCACACTGGTCAAACTCATGACCGATGGCATTCTGCTCGCCGAGATCCAGCGTGACCGGCTGCTACGCCGCTACGACACGATCATTATCGACGAGGCGCACGAACGCAGCCTCAATATCGACTTCCTGATGGGCTATCTCAAGCAGCTGCTGCCACGGCGGCCCGACCTGAAGCTCATCATTACCTCCGCGACCATCGATCCGGAGTTGTTCGCGCGGCACTTTGCGAAGCACACAGATGACCCGAGCAGTGACGAGAAGGGCACTCCCGCACCGATTGTCGAGGTGTCGGGGCGCTCGTTCCCGGTGGAGATCCGATATCGGCCACTCGCCCTGGAGGTTCCGCTCACCTCCGATGACGCCGATGACGAGAACACCGAGATCGTCGACCGCGATCCGACCGACGCGATCGCCGACGCGGTGCGGGAGCTGCAACACGAGGGCGACGGCGATATCCTGGTCTTCCTCTCCGGTGAACGCGAAATCCGGGATACCGCCGACTCTTTGCGCGATCTGAAGCTTTCGCGCACCGAGATCCTGCCGCTGTACGCGCGGCTCTCGGCGGCCGAACAGCACCGGGTGTTCAGTGCGCACACCGGCCGCCGGGTCGTACTGGCCACCAATGTCGCCGAGACCTCGCTGACCGTGCCGGGTATCCGCTACGTCATCGATCCTGGCACGGCGCGTATTTCGCGGTACTCCATGCGCACCAAGGTGCAGCGACTGCCGATCGAGACGATTTCGCAGGCGTCGGCGCGGCAGCGCTCCGGGCGCTGTGGCCGGGTGGCGGACGGTATCGCGATTCGGCTGTACTCCGAGGACGATTTCGAGTCGCGGCCCACCTTCACCGAACCGGAGATCCTGCGCACCAATCTCGCCGCCGTCATTTTGCAGATGACGGCGCTGGGTCTCGGCGATATCGAGAGCTTCCCATTCGTGGAGGCCCCCGACAACCGCGCCATTCGTGATGGCGTCGCGCTGCTGGAGGAGCTGGGCGCACTGGCCCGCCGCTCCGAGGCGGAGTCGGCGAAGCAGCCGAACGCGAGCCTGGTGCTCACGGCGGTCGGCCGCGAAATGGCACAGTTGCCGGTGGATCCGCGCATGGCGCGCATGCTGGTGGAGGCCAATCGCAATGGCACACTCGCCGATGTACTGAAGATCGTTGCGGCACTGTCGATTCAGGATGTGCGGGAACGGCCGGTCGAACACCAGCAGGCCGCCGATACCAAGCATGCCCGGTTCACGGTGGAGGGCTCGGACTTCCTCGCCTACCTACGGCTCTGGGACTACCTGGGTGAGCAGCGGAAAGCGCTGTCATCCAACCAGTTCCGCCGCGTCTGTCGCGACGAGTTCCTGCACTACCTGCGTATTCGGGAATGGCAGGACCTACACGGGCAGCTGCGCACGATCACGCGGGGGCTCGGCTGGTCCACGGACGCGGTCGACCGGCCGCGAAGTGAGAACACCTCCGACACTGCCACGCCCGAGGACGGCGGGCGGCGGCGCCGAGGTCGGAACGCGCGCAACTCCGGTGGTGAACGACCCGATCGCTCGGCCGCGCAGGTCGCACAGCTCGCCGCTGACGAGGCGATGCCGTGGGACACCACCTCGATCCATCAGGCGCTGCTGGCGGGCATGCTCTCGCATCTCGGTGTCCGTGAGGCCGAGTCGCGCGAATTCCTGGGTGCCCGCAATGCCAAGTTCATGATCTTCCCCGGCTCCTCGCTGGCAAAGAAGCCGCCGCGCTGGGTCATGGCCGCCGAACTGGTGGAGACCTCGCGACTCTGGGGCCGGATGGCCGCGCGCGTCGAACCCGAGTGGGCCGAGCGGCTCGCCGGGGATCTGGTGAAACGCACCTATTCCGAACCACATTGGTCAAGTAAGCGCGGCGCGGCCCTGGCATACGAGCGCGTCACGCTCTACGGCGTCCCGCTGGTGACGCAGCGGCGTGTGGACTTCGGGCGCATCGACCCGCAATTGTCGCGGGAGCTGTTCATTCGACATGCCCTGGTACAGGGCGAATGGCAGACGCGGCACGAATTCTTCCAGCGCAACCGGGATCTACTCGAGGATGTCGCCGATCTCGAGCACCGCGCCCGCCGTCGCGACATTCTCGTCGACGATGAGGTGCTGTTCGGCTTCTACGATGAGCGCCTGCCGTCCGATGTGGTGTCGGTGCGCCACTTCGACAGCTGGTGGAAGAAGGAACAGCGAACGAATCCCGATCTGCTGGACTTCACCGCCTCCACCATTGTCAATGAGGATGCGGCACTGCTGGATCCGACCGCCTACCCGGACAGCTGGCGCCAGGGTGAGCTGACCTTCCCGCTCACCTACCAATTCGAGCCCGGGCAGGCCGATGACGGTGTGACACTGCACATTCCAGTCGCGCAGCTGGCGCATGTGCGCGCCGTCGGCTTCGACTGGCTGGTGCCGGGTATGCGCGAGGAACTGGTGGTCTCGCTCATCAAGACGCTGCCGAAAACGCTGCGCCGCATGGTCGTTCCCGCACCGGACTTCGCCCGCGCCGCGCTCGAGCGGCTGACCCCGCGCGCGGAACCGCTGCGCACCGGGTTGGCGCGGGAGCTGTCACAGCTGGGTTCGATCACCATCTCGCCCGCCGATCTCGATCCCGCGGGGCTTCCCGATCACCTGCGCATGACCTTCGCCGCCACCAACCCGGCCGGGGAGATCATGGCGCGCAGCAAGAGCCTCACCGAGCTGAAAACCAAGCTCGCCGAACAGGTGTCGAAATCGGTGGCCCGTGCCAATAATGCCGCCGAACGCGCGCCCGCCACGGTGTGGACCTCGGAATCGCTGGGCACCCTCCCGGCCGCGGTGAAGCGACAGGTCGGCGGCCAGACCATTACCGGATACCCGGCGCTGGTGGCCGAGCCCGCGGGCGTGGCGGTGCGGGTGCTCAGCTCCCCCGGTGAACAGGCCGCTGCCATGCGCGCCGGAACTCGAGCCCTGCTGCTGGGAGCCATTCAGACTTCGCCGCGCACCGTGACGGCGAGTCTGCCGCCCACGGACCGGCTCGCGCTGAGCCAGAATCCGTACGGCTCCCTGGACGCTCTGCTCGAGGACTGTAGAGCCTGTGCCGCCGATGAACTCATCGCGGCCAATGGCGGCCCGGTCCGCAGCCCCGAGCAATTCCGGACCCTCGTGGAGCAGGTGCGGCCCAAGTTCACCGAGACGGTGGCGCGGATCGTGCGCCTGGTGGTGCCGGTACTCGCCGAAGCGCATCGGCTGCGATCGGCACTGGCCGATAATCGCGACCGCGAGGCCGGTGACGATGTCGTACATCAGCTCGATGATCTGGTGTTCGCGGGCTTTGTCTCCGAATGGGGCAGCACCCGGCTGCGGGAGCTGCCTCGCTACTTGGAAGCCGCACGCGTACGACTGGTAGCGCTACCCGCCGCCGCCAATCGCGATCGGCAGGCCATGGTCGAACTCGACCGCGTCCACGCCGCCTACGACCGGCTCGTCGCCGCCCTGCCGGAGGCCCGCAAGCACGGCCGTGAGGTCATCGAAATCTGGTGGATGATCGAGGAGTTGCGCGTCAGCCTGTTCGCGCAGCAACTCGGCACGCCATATCCGGTATCCGCCAAGCGCATCGAGAAAGCCATCGATACCGTCCGCAAGGCACCGCCTACTCGCCGCTGAGCAGCTGGCACGGGCGAGTCAGTCCGCCGTGACGCCGACCGCGGACTCCTCGCGGTGCTTGCGCAGTTCCGCGATCTCGCGCTCGAAATCCTCGGCGGAACTGAAGGATCGGTATACCGAGGCGAAGCGCAGATACGCCACATCGTCGAGGTCGCGTAGCGGGCCCAGGATCGCCAAGCCGACCTCGTGGCTCGGGACCTCCGGGGAGCCCTTGGCGCGCACCGCGTCCTCGACCTGCTGGGCCAGCAGGTTGAGCGCGTCATCGTCGATTTCGCGGCCTTGGCAGGCGCGGCGGACACCGCGGATGACCTTCTCACGGCTGAACGACTCGCTCACGCCACTGCGCTTGACCACCGAGAGAATCGCCGTTTCGACCGTACTGAAGCGTCGCCCACACTGCGGGCAGGCACGGCGCCTTCTGATGGCGGTACCTTCCTCGGCCTCACGGGAGTCGACCACCCGCGAATCCGGGTGACGACAGTACGGGCAATGCATCCGGGATCCTTCGTCGATGCCTGGGGTCCTCAGCAATCCGAGGATACCCGGCCGGACGCAGTTATCGTGCGCCCGGCCTGGCGATCAGACCGTCAGCTGCCACTCGGCGCTCATATCCGCGAGCAGATCCGGCAGCCGCATGAGCAGTCGGCCCTGGGCCAGCTTATTCGGGAAGGGTTCGGCGAGAACGGGTCTCGCGACCGCCTCGTTCTCGACCAGGGCGAGGTAGTTCGGCAGCAGATCATTGGTGATGTAGTGCCAGCGCGTCTCGCGATCCGCCCAATTGAAATTCGGGAGCGGAGCACGCAGCGATATGGTGCGACCATCCGCATCGGCGGTGATCGTGGTGGGCGCGAAGACGCCGGGCGCGCGGACACCCGGTACGGCGGCCTTACCGGCGAGGGTGCTGACATAGGTCAGCACCCGTCCCATGACGCCCCGGCCGCTCGAGGTCGCATCCCACTGGTCGGCAATGATCTGGTTCTGTTCCCGGTCCGTCATACGCACCGCCGCATCGGCCAGGCCCGCACTCGTCCCGGCCGCGATACCGCGCCAGGCGAGGATCGCGTTCTCGTCCAGGACCCCGGCCCGATACATCTCCTCGACACCGGCGAGTCCCTCGGCGATATACGCCTCGTGCATCGGCACCTGGTCGATGAAGATGTGCTTCTGCATAATCATCAGCCGCTGCTGGTACCAGGACAGATCCTCGGCGGTCAGGCGAGCGCCCTCGGCGGCGAGCAGCCGGATATCGGAGGGCAGCAGATTCAGCAGTTCGACCGGCGTGCCGCGCAGCAGATCGGCGACGGTACTGCCGACCTGATGGACGCCCGGCACGCTCACGATCGGGCCGACATCGCTCATATCGAAGAAGCCGGAAGCGAACGAGCCGCCCGCCAGCCCGGCCAGGCCCACCCAGTAGAAGTCCGGGTGCTCATTATTGAGCCGCAGGTAGTTCACATACACCTGGATGAAGGTGCGGCTATTGGCGGGAACGCCCCGGTTCGGATCCCACGCGGCCAGATCGATATCGGCATTGCGGGTGGCGGTCACGAGCCAGTGCTGGTGCAGCAGGGTCGCATAGCGCTTCGGCGGCACTCCGGCCGCTCGGGCCTGTTCTACAGCCTCTCGCAGAGCCGACGGGTCGAGCGGCAGCGCGGGATGTAAGCCGCCGCCACCGGAGCCATCATCATTGATCGACGGGAGATCCAGATATGCGGCGTACGCCGCTTCGGCGTGCGCGGCGGGTAGTGCGGGCAGGGTGGTCGGGACCGAAACGAATCCGACCGCGAAGCAGGTGAGTAATCCGAGGGTCCGGACCATGGATCGAATCCGGAGTGTGCTGGTGCGGCGTGTCATCGATCGCGAAGTCCCCTGCTGATTCCCGCCGATCCACCCGGATCGGCGCGGTGTTGCCTCTGTCACATCCCGAGGACCGTAGCAACACGTTGCAGGATGCGATCAACAATTTCGGCCACACCGCCTGGCCGCCCGCCCCGATCGATAGACCGGCTACCAACAGGCTATCGGCGCGTCATTCCACTCCCGCGGCGGCCTTCCCCAGTCGCCGCAGGAGCTGCCCGCACTAGCGCGGCAGCGCGGGGGCGATCTCCGAGGGCACGGTTTGCGAACCGAAGTCACCGGACCGCAGCTGCGCCAGCGCGATCAGGCCGGTGACCGCCAGGGCGCTGACCAGGGCAGCGACCGCTAGCGCGGCAAATCCGGCCTGCGCCCGCTGCATCCGACTCAGCGATCGCCGACCCCGCGGCGTGTCGGATTCGGCGCGCACCACAACGCGGTCGCGGCGGACGCGCGCATGTCCATAGGACACGACACCCGAGCGCGGCCGCACCTTGCACGGCCGCCGATCAGCAACCGGCCGGGTCGGGGCCTCGACACGCACGGGTGCCCAATTGGCGCGGATGGTGTGCGGGATGGTGTCGAAGCCGAGATCGCTTCCAAGGGTGTCGAATTCGCTGACGACTGTGCGCATCGAACAAACCTCCGAGGTGGACTTGGACTGGCATATACCTAGCGGGTTCGATCATGTGTTCGAAGAACTGATGTTCGAATTTCTACCACGCCGCACCGACAAAGTGAACTATTTGCGCGACATGCGTCGAACAGATGTTTGATCAGCGGCCGCGCTCGGTCTACAGTCGAGACACGAATCCGGTAGCTACGAATTCCGGTGAGACACAGCAGGGAACGGAGGACGGCGGCGGTGAGCGAACACGGCGGCGTGGACGGTGACAACGGACCGGTCGGCCATGACAGCACCGAACCGTCCGCTGTGGAGGCGGATCTGACCGTCCGTCAGCGTAAGGTGCTCGAGGTTATCCGCAGCTCGGTGAGCGATCGTGGCTATCCGCCCAGCATTCGCGAAATCGGCGATGCGGTCGGGCTCACCTCCACCTCCTCGGTCGCGCACCAATTGCGCGCCCTGGAGCGTAAGGGATATCTGCGCCGCGACCCCAATCGTCCGCGTGCCGTGGACGTTCGGGGTCTGGACGAAACGGCCATGCGCGCCGCGGCGGGTGCGCCCCACCTGCGCCCGGTCGCCTCGGAAACTCCGGACAGCGATCACCCGACCCCGACCTACGTGCCGGTGCTGGGTCGAATCGCCGCCGGTGGGCCGATACTGGCCGAGCAGGCCGTGGAAGACGTCTTCCCACTACCGCGCGAACTGGTCGGCGAGGGTTCGCTGTTCCTGCTGAAGGTGGTCGGCCAGTCCATGGTCGATGCCGCCATCTGCGATAACGACTGGGTGGTCGTGCGACAGCAGAATGTGGCCGACAACGGCGATATCGTGGCCGCCATGATCGACGGCGAGGCCACGGTGAAGACATTCAAGCGCACCGGGTCCCAGGTGTGGTTGATGCCGCACAACCCGCTGTTCGAACCCATTCCAGGCAATGACGCGCAGATTCTCGGCAAAGTTGTCACGGTGATCCGCAAGGTCTGACCGTGCTGGACCGCCGTGGTCGGGCGGCCGCCCGCAGACCGGGCGCCGGGCCACGGCGGTTTTCTTTGCCCATGGGCTGTTGCCCATGGGCTGTTGCCCGAGCGGCTACACCGCGGTGATTCCACCCCAGACCGCGCGCGTTCCCGAATCGCCCACGCGGTAGATGTGCACGCTCGCCGCCACCCCGGCGACGATCGCCAGCACGATGAAGATGCTCACCACGCCCTTGCCCACGGTCGCGCCACGCTGTTCGCGCCAGTGCCACAGCAGCAGCAATACGGCCACCACCAGCAGCGGAATCACGAAATACAATGTCGAACCACCGAGTTCGATGTGCTTCTCTACCTCCGGCGTCGAGCCGACCCGCTGCGCCAACCACTCCCCCGCCTCGGTCGTGAGCGGAGTCAGCGCGACCACCACCGCCGCGAGCACAGCCGTCAACCAGACCAAACGTCGCCGGGCGGCGGCCCAAACGGCGGACACGATGAGTAGCGCCGCGGTCAAGGGGACCAGCACCACCAGCGCGTGAACCAGAAGTACGTGTGCGGGCAGGCCGTTGAAGGTGGTCGGGCCGGAGAGAGCAGGGCCTGACAAATACATGGCGGCACCTCGATTTCCGTCGCGCGGCTACCCGAATAACGTAGCCCCGCGACGCCCGGTTCGAGGGTTAGCCACCCGCCACTTCGGATTCTCGGGGCGCGCTCGGATCGATCCGAGCCATCAGTACGGTCGCCTCGTTCGCGTTATCGGCGGGCGCCCGCAGGGGCACGGTAAGGTAGCCGAGCACATCATGACCCACCGGGACGGTCACCACCGCCGAATTACGATCGTGCGCAATGAAGCCCAGGCTCTGGCCGAGCACACCGCGGACCGAATCCAGCCACCGCTCATCGGTAATGCGGCAATCCGCCCAGGGGAAGTACTCGAGGCCGGTCTGCAGGAAGAATCGCTCGCCGATACCCGCGCGTCGCAGCAGTTCGGAATGCCATTCATCGACCCTGGTTTTGGCGGTACCGGCGTAGATCCGCTGATGCGGAGCCGTGGCGCCGGTCGCGAAGTCGGCGAGCGTATCGAGCAGTTGCTGGGGCAGCTCATCGGCCCGGACGAATCCGTGGACCTCCAGCCCGAGCAGCAGCTGCGGCAATTCACTTGCCCGTCGCTGATCCTCGTGCAGCTTGAACTTGCGTCGAATGGCGTCGTGGCGCATTACGTCCTCGAGCCGTTCACGTCGACGCTTACAGCACCACACGAATCCGCCTGCGCCGGAATCTCGCCAGCGGTGTTCACCATCGTCGAACCTTCCAACTACAACCCTGATCAAAATCCGTGCCGAATGTCCAGCTCGGGCTTTGTGCCCCGGATCACACGCACCATAACACGGTCAATCGTCCAGAAAATACCGAGAGCAATCATCCAGTGACCATTTATGCGGGGGTCACCCGGGGTGCCTGCCAGCGATGATCTCGCCCTGGGTAGTCAAGCCGGGGTTGTCAAGGTCCCAGTACGTACCATGCGCCCACGGCTCGTACCCGACGATCGGAAGCGGCGGACGCTGTAGGACCGCACCGGAGGACGACTCGAAAACCGTTGCGCCGAACGCACGTTCGACGGGAGAGATGCCGTGGGCGAGTTGACCGAAAAGAGGTATGGGGTCGGCGGCGGCCGCGGTGGCGAAGATCCGGCGGTGGTTGTCGGCGGCGGGCACATTGTCGAGTCTCAGGTCGGTGACGCGGTCGGCTTCGACGCCCGGACTGCCGACGAAGATCACATCATCGACCGCGAGTGACCGACCGTCGCCGGCGGCGACGCCGATCACTGTGCTGCCGTAACTGTGGCCCACGACGGTGTTGTGCGAGGGCGGACCGGCGTGGGTCGCGCGCAGACCGTCCTGGAAGCGATCCAGGTCGGGGGCGGCGGCGTCGGCGTAGTCGTCCCGGCGCGCGGCGACCAGGTCCGGCGGCGCGTGGTAGCCGTACCAGGTGATGACCGCGGTGCGGGCGGATGCGTCGGAGCGTGTGGCCGCGCCCAGCAGTGCGGTCGCACGGTCGACACCCTGCCCAATACCGGCGAGGGTGGCGGACGCGCCCGGGACGAAGGTCGCGATATTGCGCGCGGAGTCCGGATTACCGAGGGCGACGACACCGCGGCCCTGGTCGTCGATGCCGAGGAGGAGGCGAGTCGCGCCGCGCCGGGTGAGTTGGTCGGCGACCTCGTCGTAGTCGGCGAGACGGGTACGGACTTTCCGTTCGGCGGCGGCCACATCGTTGAACCGTCGCCATTCGGCCAGCGTGGACGGCGGATCGGTGGTGTCCGACCAGTCGTGCGGTCCGCCCGAGCCGACCAGCTCGGCGCTCGCCCGTGTGCGCAACTGTTCGAGGTAGAGCCGGTTGTAGTGATCCTTTGCCACGCCCGCGATGCCGTCGCGATTACCAATGGAGGGGTCGTAGGCGAACAGCGCGTCATGGTCGGCCGGGGTGAGCGATTCCCACAGCTCGTACATGGCGCGCGGATCGGCGGGGAGGAAGGCGGTGCCGTCGAGGATGGCGCGGACTCGCGAATCGAGCGGTGCGCCCTGCGGATTCGTCTGTAGGGCGGCAAGGGCGGCGGTGGCCGCCACGAGCTGTGCGCCCGCGGTGCGGTCGATATCCCCGGCGGTGTCCAGCAGTGGGATGAGTCGGGCCTGCAGGGTGGCGGCCTCGGTATCGAAGCCCGCTTGCAAGGTGACATCCAATGCGGGATTGCCGGTATCGGCCTCGGGCGCGGCGACCGTGCCGTCCTCGGCGATCACGCATCCCTTGGCGGCCGCATCCCGCTCGATGCCGCGCACGGCCGCGCACACCTCTTCCAGATTGACCGCATCGGCGAACGCGTCGGCGATCGCGACGATGGTGGCACCGAGATGATTGGACATCAACTGCGAGTCCAGCGCTCGCAGCGCGGCCGCCGCCGCGGCATCTCCCCGCCAATCCGCCAGTGCGGCATCGATATGGCGACTCCCCTGCCGCATGGCGGCTCCGAATGCCCGGTTCGCCGCCACCAGCGCATCACTCGCCGCCGCGGTGGCCGTGGGATCCCACCCACGAACCTGCGATACGGTCGCCCGCGCCATTTCCGTACCCCCGGACCGAGATCCCCGCTACCGACTACAACGGCCCATGCAGATATCGCTCGAGTTGCTCGGCGAAAACCCGATCGGCGTTCTCATACGTGGTAGCACCGTTCTCGGCCGCCTCCGCCATTCCCCGCAAACGTTCGGCCATCCCATGTAAGGCAGACAATAGGGGCTCACCCACCCCCACCGCGGCCGATCCGATGGCCGAATTCGGCATGGCCCGACCGACACTCGCGACCAGATCCACCGGGTCGATTCCGCTGATGGTTCCGGCCTCGCCCCGCACTCCCGCAGCCATGACTCGAAGTGCTTCGAGATCGGCTCGCAATATTTCCCCCATTTGGAAACCCCCTGTCTGCCAGCGAATCTAGCAGCCGCAGCACACCGGCGGCAGGGTGGAAATCGGTGCTGTGGACAACCTTTTCGCTATCCACAACCGCCGCACGGCTCGTGGCGGCGATAGCGAGGTGCCGGTTCAGATTCTGCTCCGCGACCGGCTCGAGTTCCGCGCGCCCAGCTGGCACAACCCCACCGTCGTGCCGGAGACTGGACACCGACGCCGAGGAGACAGGATATGCGCGCAACGGGGCCACGCCGGATCGCACTGCTCACCGCCATCGCCGCCGCCCTATCGATCACCACCGTGGGCGCGGTGCCTACCGAATCCGCTCCTCGCTTCGACAAGTACGTCGCGCTCGGAGATTCCGCGGCGGCGGTCGGCTCGGTCGACAAATTGAAACCTGACAGCCCGCGTTTCTGCCGCCGGGCCGAGGACAACTACCCCTCGGTCTTGGCTCATACACTCGGAGTGACCGAATTCGTCGATGTCAGCTGCAGCGGCGCAAAGCCATCGAATATGACAGCACCCCAGTACGGCATGAACGGGCCGCCGAATCCACCGCAACTCGACGCACTCACTCCGGACACCGACCTGGTGACAATCACCATCGGGGCCAACGATGTCGGTGCCTTCAATGTCAATGTGATCACCGACCAGCAACTCGACACCATGCGTGCCCGGGTCGGCGCGATCCTCGACGACATTCACCGGCGCGCACCACATGCCACCGTCGTACTCACCACCTACCTGCGATATCTGCCGCCCCACGGCAATTGCTACGGGATCATCGACCACGGTGGCGGACAGCGCCTTACCGATGCGCTCCGCGAGGTGGCGGCCACACATTCGGCCCGCTTCGCCGATAGTTACGCGAAGACGGGACACGATATCTGTCAGCCACCGGACACCCGTTGGGTCAACGGGCCCGTACCGGATACCCCGACGGTCCCGTTGCACGCCAATCTCGCCGGGCAGGAGTACCTGGCCTCGGTGATCACCATCGCGGTGCTCGACTGAGCTCGTCGGCTCCCAAATTCACTGAGTGGCAATGACTTTTGCCTTCCCTCAGATGCGCACTCCGCCTGCTGTCCCACACTTTTCGGGTTACCCTGACCCAGGCGCGGAATTTCACTACCGCGCTCAACAATTGGTCGCCCACACGCCACGCGCCGATAGACAACGCCGTCTCGGCCGACCTTCCGGTGCTGCCGCGTTCGAGCCTGTGGGATCGACACAGTGAGGATTGGACCATAGTGCAGACCCTCGACAGTTTTTCCACCCGCGCCGGCGGGTTCCGCAATGTCGTGGTGACGGCGGTGGAATTGACCACCTCGCTCGCCGCCGATACCGAAGGCACTTGGCAGGGCCTGCTATCGGGGTCGAGTGGAATCAAGCCACTCACCGATCCGGATATCACCCGGCACAAGCTGCCGAATGCCATCGGTGGCAAACTCGTCAGCGATCCCACCGACGAATTGGACCGGGTCCGCAAACGCCGCATGTGTTACGTCCAGCAAATGTCGTACGTCATGGGTAAACGCCTGTGGGACAGCATTGGTCGGCCCGACGTCGATAAGGATCGCCTCGGCGTGTGCATCGGCACCGGCTTGGGAGGAGCCGACTCCATCATCGCCGCCAATGACGCCATGCACAATCTCGGCTACCGCAAGGTCTCGCCGTTCGCGGTACCGATGAGTATGCCCAACGGGGTATCCGGTGTGGTCGGCTTGGAGATCGGCGCACGTGCCAGCCTGGTGACGCCGGTATCCGCCTGCGCCTCCGGCTGCGAAGCTCTCGTACATGCCTGGCGCTCGATCATCCTCGGCGAGGCCGATATGGTGGTCGCGGGCGGGGTGGAGGGCTATATCAATCCCGTTGCCATCGCTGGGTTTTCCATGGCACGGGCGCTGAGCTCCCGACTCGACGAACCGGAGAAAGCCTCCCGCCCCTTCGACCGCGATCGCGACGGATTCGTCTTCGGCGAGGCGGCCGCTCTGCTGATCGTGGAATCCGAGGCGCACGCCCTGGCGCGCGGCGCGAAACCCCTGGCGCGCCTGCTCGGCGCGGGCCTCACCGCCGACGGCTACCACCTGGTCGCACCCGATCCGGAGGGGACCGGCTGTGCCCGTGCCATGCGCCGCGCCATCGAGACCGCGGGGGTCACCGCTGCGGAGATCGATCACGTCAACGCGCACGCCACCGGCACCACCATGGGGGATCTGGCCGAGGCCAAGGGGATTGCCGCCGCCATCGGCAACCATCCGTCGGTCTACGCGCCGAAATCCGCGCTCGGCCACTCCGTCGGCGCGGTCGGTGCGCTGGAGGCCGCGCTCTCGGTCCTCACCCTCCGTGACCAGGTAATCCCCCCGACCCTCAATCTCGACAACCAGGACTCCGAAATCGACCTCGACGTGGTGCACTCCAAGCCGCGCCATACGACTATCGAATTCGCCATGAATAATTCGTTCGGCTTCGGTGGCCACAATGCGGCGGTCCTCTTCGGCCGCTTCTGATGCCGCACCGACGACGCCACGGGCAGTATTGTCCCGGTCAGCGGAGTCGCCCGTTGGACGGGTGACCCCATGCTCTACCGTCGTGGTCTGCAAACCTATTGGGAGGCACCGCGATACGAAGCGTCCGTGCCGCCACCGATACCGCCGAGGAGATGTCGACGATGGCCGATCACCCCAACCTTCCAGGTGCCGAACCGCCGACCCGAGGGAATCTGGTGATTCTGGCGGTCATGGCCATCGCCATTATCGGCGCACTGTTCGCGGCCGCCACGGTCGTCGCCGGATGACACCGGGCCCGCGCTACGCCGCTTCGCCCGCCGCCGCGTAGCCGGGCAGCCAGCGCCGCACCAGCGCCAGGAAGGGACCGTCGGCGTCGAGTTGCGCACAGACGCCGATGATTCCGGCGAATACCCGGCCCAGCATGACCATATCCGGCAGGTCCTCCGGCATCCGGACGGCGAGGGTGTTGTTCATGGACATGTTCTTCACGTCCATGGCCCGCGCCATATGGCCCTGGAGCAGTTCCCGGCTGATGTGCACCCGATCGCCGTCGAACTGTGCCACCAGCGGGGTGACCAGGCGCGTGATGGGATCGAGTTCCAGCCGGTGGCCCGCACGCACGAAGTCGTTGTCGCGCAGGCAGTCCAACAGCCGGTCGTAGTCCTCGGCGACCGCGTGACGGGCCAGCTCGCCCACCACCGGCGGCAGCCCCTCGGGCACGGCGATGGCCGCACCGAAGTCGATGACACCGAGGCGGCCGTCGTCGAGCAGCTGATAGTTGCCCGGGTGCGGGTCGCAGTGCAGGTAGCCGACCTTCTCCGGCGAGGAGAGCGCGAATTCCGCCAGCCGCAGTCCGGCGCGATTACGCTGGGCTGCGGTGCCGCTCGCAATGATCGTCGATAGCGGTGTGGCCTCCATCCACTCGGTCACCATGACCTTCGGTGCACTGGCGATGACGCGCGGTACGAAGAAGTGCGGATCGGCCGCATAGGCACGCGCGAAGCGGCGCTGGTGGTCGCCCTCGATCCGATAGTCGAGTTCCTCCGCCGTCCGATCGACGAATTCACCGATGAGCGCGCGCACATCCACACCGGGCATGAACATCCCGAACGCACCCGAAAGCATTTGCAGCATCTTCAGATCCGACATGAGCGCCACATCCGCGCCCGGGTACTGGATCTTCACCGCCACGGCGCGCCCGTCCGCCCACACCGCCCGATGCACCTGACCGATACTGGCCGCCGCCACCGCCTCGGAATCGAAGCTGGTGAACCGGTCCCGCCAGCGGGTACCGAGTTGTTCGGCCAACACCCGGTGTACCTGTTGCGCGGGCATCGGCGGGGCCTGGGACTGTAGCCGCGTCAGTGCTTCCCGATACCGATCCGAGAAGCGGGGCGGTACCGCGGCCTCGGCCACACTCAGTGCCTGGCCCAGTTTCATAGCCCCGCCCTTGAGTTCGCCCAGTACGCGGAACACCTCGTCGGCGGCCTTGTCGACCAGGGCATCGTCGATCTCGCCACGCTCGGCACCGGTGAAGATGCCCTTGCCGGTGGCGGCGACGCGGCGCGCCACTATGCCCATCGGCAGCGCCGCCAGTTTCGCCGAGCGTGCCAGTCCCGTGCGCCTGCTACCTGCCATGGTGGTACCTCATTCCCGCGTCGGCGTCATTGCCGAGCACACAGATCCACGTTAAGTTGTCCCAGACAGGTGGTCAATTGTGCGTTGACTAAGAACTGTCCACAGCCAAAGCGGCAGCGGTGCAGCAGCTTTCATGCCGACTTCCACGCCGTAGCCGCAGGCGTCAGGTCACCGAGCACGTACTACCCGGCCGCGATGCGGCGAACAAGTTCATCGGCCACATCGGCGACGACCGTCTGCGCGCCCATCCTGTCTCCTTTCGACAACTTTCAAACTCGTCTCAGACAGTTTAGGCTCTCATATGCCACACTGCACGTGCACAACTGTGTGGCCGCGCACACGATGAGGTGAGCAGATGTCGATACGACGAATCGGCGGCGACCGTTCGAAGGGGTCCGGGGGCACACCGCCGATGCGCGGGATGGCCCGCAATGCCAAGTTGGCGGCCCTGCCGGTCGCCTACGCCGGACGGCAAGCGGCGGGTGTCGGCAAGAGGACGCTGGGCCGATCGCCAGCCGAGATCAATAACGACATTCAGACGCGCACCGCTCAGCACCTTTTCGAGGTACTCGGCGAGTTGAAGGGCTGCGCCACGAAACTCGGCCAGCTGCTATCCATCTTCGAACTGGCGCTGCCGCCGGAGCTGGCCGACCCATATCGAACCGCATTGGCCCAGCTACAGGACTCCGTGCCGGTCATGTTGCCCGAGACCGTGCGCACCGCCATGGCCGACAGCATGGGCGAGAGTTGGCAGTGGCACTTCGAGGAATTCGATGATCGGCGTGCCGCGGCCGCCTCCATCGGGCAGGTACATCGAGGCGTATGGCGCGACGGTCGCCCGGTGGCGGTGAAGGTGATGTACCCGGGTGCCCGCGAAGCCGTACTCGCCGATCTCGAACAATTGCGCCGCATCTCCATCCTGGCCACCGTGTTCGTACCGGGCGCGGACGTCAAGGCGGTGACCGAGGCCATTTGCACCTGCGTGCGCGATGAACTCGACTACGAGGCGGAAGCCTTGTACCAGCGGCGATTTGCCGAGGCCTATGCCGACGACCCGGATTTCGTGGTGCCCCGGGTACTTTCCCAACGCGGCGACACCATCGTCAGCGAATGGCTGAACGGCACTCCGGTATCGCGCATCATGGAATCCGGTGCGCCCGAGGAACGTAGCCGGGTCGGCCTACTGATTCTGCGTTTCGTCCTGTCCGCGTGGACACGCAGCGGATTGCTCTACTGCGATCCGCATCCGGGAAACTTCCGGGTAATGCCGGACGGGCGGCTCGGCGTAGTGGACTTCGGCGCCTGCCTCGCCTGGCCGGTGGCCGGATTCGACGAGTGGGTCGGCGATATGATGGACGCCACCTTCAATGGCGATGCCGCACAGATCGATACCGCCATGCGCGCCCACGGCTTTGTCGCACCCGGTCGCCCTTTCGACGCCGAGGCTGTCGCCGAGGCGCTGACCATGGTCACCGAACCACTGGCCCAGCCGACCTTCCGTCTCACCGAGGATTGGATGCGCAGGGTGGTGTGCCACAACGTGGATCTGCGACTGTCCAATGTCAATCGGCAGCTGACCATCCCACCATGGTTCACACCCTTCGGCCGCGCCCTGCTCACCGCGCTCGGCGTGGCCTGCCGACTCGGGACCGACGGTGCGATCCGCGCCGAATTCACCCGGTACTCACCGGAATTGGCCGCGGTGCTGGAGCGCTTCGACGCCCGCCGCGACCAGCCGACCGATCTGGCAGTAGTTCGGCAGCTGCGTACCGGTCGACCGGTGCGACGTAACTCCGCGGTGCGCTGACCATCACGAATGCACTCGACCACTGTTCTCGAAGCGACGCACCGACTCCGCCACCTCCGGCCACCAGCGCAGGAATGCCGGACCCAGTCCATCGGTGCCCAGCAGCGAGAGGGTACCGATTGTGGTGCCCACCTTTCGGGCGAAGGCGGTGAGTTGGGGCGGGAGCGTCATCTGCCGGAAGACATTCGACAACCGCAGCACGGCAATGGCATCCACCTGTTCGCGCAGCCATTCCGACGACATACGGAAGTCCTCCTGGATTAGGACGTCACGGAAGGGAGTGACGATGCGCAACAACTCTTCGGCATCGAAATCCTGTTCGGGACGGACGAATCCGTGCCTGCGCAACGCCTCTTCCAGCTGTGCGGGTGTCCCGTTGTAGACCACCTCGCCGAGTTCGATGACAATGCTGCGCATATCCTGCGGATAGTCCTCACACGCGCCGAAATCGACTACGGCCAACCGTCCGTCAGGCAGCACCAGGAAGTTGCCCGGATGAACATCGCTGTAGAGCACCCCGGCCCGATGAATCGCTTCCTCCAGGAAATGGAAGATGAGCAGTCCCAACCGGCCGCGCTCGTGCGGGCTGCCCCCGGAGATCAAGCGGTTCACCGAAATACCCTCGACCCAGTCGCTGATCAGCACCTCGTCGGTATGCGCCACGACATTCGGCACCACATATTGCGGATCGTCCGCGAAGGCGTCGGCACACGCCTGCTGATGGGCGGCCTCACGGTGATAGTCGAGTTCGTCGTCCACCAGGCCACAGACGGTCTCGATTACCGCCGCGACATCCGCGCCGGGCATGAAGACAGCGATCACGCCGGACAGACTCCGCAATAACCGCAGATCGGAATCGACCGCTTTACGAGCACCCGGGTACATCACCTTCACGGCGACCGCGCGACCGTCGCGCCACACCGCGCGATGCACCTGTCCCAGCGATGCGGCAGCGGCCGGGCGCTCATTGAATTCGCGGAATTCCTCCCGCCACCCCGGGCCGAGGTTTTCGGCGAGCACCTGATGCACAAGCGCGGGCATCATCGGCGGCGCGGAGGTCTGCAATCGGCCCAGCGCATCCCCCGCTAACTCGCCGAACTCGAGCGGCACCAGCGGCATGGCCGTGCGATATACCGATGCCATCTGTCCGACCTTGGCCGCGCACCCACGCAGATCCCCCAGGACGTCGACCAGATGTTCGGCCGTGCGCACTTGGATATCGAGGTCGATCTCCGCCGGGGACTTCCCGATCATCCGCTGACCGAGGCCTTTGGCTCGTCGACCGGCGTAGGCGACGGGTATCGCCGCCAGTTTCGCGTCTCGCTTGAACCTGGTCGTGGGCGGCAGCCCCTGACCACGCCGCCCTCGACCCGGGAACTGAATCACCCGTCCGGAGAGTTGTTCGTTGCTCACCATTCCACCCCACACCCGCTGTACCTAGCGATTTGCAGTCTGGCACACAGCCCGGGTGAACGGTGAAAAAGTGTTCCTGGAGCGGTGATTTCCGCCCCGCGCCAGCAAATAGTTCAGATCAGGCGAGACCCCACGCGTGCAGCAGGTAGGTGATGTTGGAAGCGATGCTCGTCACGACATTCGCGAGATTCAAAGCGGCAGAACCGAGGTCGATAATGGGCACAAGAAATCCTTCGTCACTGGACTGCGGGTACGAATCGAAAATAGCCACAGAACAATCGATTGGCGATAGCAAAATGGCATATTGCACAGTCGCTGCAATACGTGATCCGGCTCTCATCCGTGTCGCTCGCCGCCATGTCAGCTAACTGCGGGTAACACTCTGTGGATGACCGCCGAGCAACAGCACAGTGTCGAGTTACCGCAGCGGAGCGTTTCCATTCTGTCGCGCGGGCTGGCGCTGCTGGTGCGGGCGGAACGCGCCATCCACCCCAACTACCCGGGCGTAGTGGTTGGCGCGATCTTCTTCGCCTGGTCGGTATCCCCGTCGCTGCTGCCACGCACCTGGCTGTTCCAGGGCCTCGTCAGCGGTATCAGTGCCGCCATCGGCTATGGGGTGGGCTGCCAGCTGGAATGGGCGTATCGGAGATGGGTGCGACCGCGCCTGCCGCAGGCCTGGCGATCGAGCGCACTGCTGAACCCGACGCACCCGGTGCGCGCCCCGGTCAAGGTCGCGACCATGTTGGTGGTGGTCCTCGGCGCGGCCGTAATTCTGGCGCGGTCGGCGCGCTGGCAGCGCGATCTCCAGACCCTGATGGGTATGGAGCCGACCACCACCTCCGGATATCTGCGCACCGAACTGCTGGGTTTCGCCACGGTCGCCTTGGTCATCGGGCTGTACCGCACACTGCGCTGGGCGGTACAGAAGACCACGCGCGCACTCAATATCGATCTACACATACCGCGAGCGCTGGCGCTGCCGAGCGCGGTCGTGCTGGTGACCGTGTTCTGTGTACTGCTGTTCCAGGGTGTGCTGGTGAAAGCCAGCTTCTCCGTGGCGAATTCGGCATTCAGCCTGCGCAACGGCCATACCTCCGACTCCGCGGCGCAGCCGACGATTCCGGAACGCTCGGGCAGCCCGGCGTCACTCGCGCCCTGGAATACGCTCGGCTCCGAGGGCCGCTGGTTCGTGTCCTATGTTCCCTCGGCCGAACGCATTACGGCCGTCACCGGCAGGCCCGCCCGCGAACCCATTCGCGTATACGCGGGACTCGAATCGGCTCCTACTCCGCAGGACGTGGCCGATCTGGTGGTGCGGGAACTGGACCGCACCAAGGCCTTCGAACGCAAGGTTCTGGTGGTGGTGACCACCACGGGCACCGGCTGGGTGGATTCCACGACCGCCGAAGCCATCGAATACATGTACGGCGGCGATACCGCGATCGCCGCGACACAGTACTCGTACCTACCGAGTGTGCTGTCGTTTCTGTCGGATAGGTCGAAGGCCACCGAGGCCGGGCGACTGGTGATCGACGCGGTCCACGCCCGCTGGTCCCAATTACCGCCGGAGTCGCGACCTAAGCTGCTCGTCTACGGCGAAAGCCTGGGTTCACAGGGTTCCGAGGGCGCGTTCACCGGACTCGAGGACATTCGCGCCATGGTCGACGGGGTGATGTGGGTCGGCCCGCCGAACTCCAATCACATCTGGAGCGCTCTGGAGGCTCGACGCGACCCCGGTACGCCCGAGGTGCTGCCCATCTACGCCGACGGGCTGGTGGTGCGGTTCGCCGGATCGGCCGCCGACCTGGACCGGCCGCATGATCAGTGGTGGGATCCGCGCATTGTCTATCTCCAGCACGCGTCGGATCCGATTGTGTGGTGGTCGCCGGATCTGCTCTTCCAGGAACCGGATTGGCTCGCCGAACCGCGCGGCGCGGATGTATCGCGCTCGGTGCGCTGGTGGCCCATTGTCACGTTCTGGCAGATCAGCGCGGACCTCGCGAACGCGCAGAAGGTACCGGCCGGACACGGCCACAAGTACGGGACGCTCGTCCTCGACGGCTGGGCCGCCGTCGCTCAACCTCCGGACTGGACACCGGATCTCGCACAGCGCGTCCGTCAGGCGCTCGACGAGGACATCGATTGGGAGTACGCGCACAAGTGAGGGTTGGGGCCGCGTCGCACCTATCCGGCGCGGCGCAGCTCACCGTACTGACGGAACTCTTCCTTACGCTTACGCCGCTCCCGCTCCGACAGTCCGCCCCAGATTCCGAAGCGCTCATCGTGGGCGAGCGCGTATTCCAGGCATTCCCAACGCACTTCGCAGCGACCGCACACCAGCTTGGCCTCGCGGGTGGAGCCGCCCTTCTCCGGGAAGAACACATCCGGATCGGTCTGCGCGCACAAGCCGAGTTCTCGCCATGCCGGATCTTCCGTCTCGACGCGCGGCCAAATTGCTAGCTGTTTGATTGCCATCGGAACCTCCTGCTCTCAATACTCGCTGCTGACAGTGCGATCTTCCCAGTGGTTTCTTGTGAATCACTTCCGGTCGAGTTTGGTAGCCGCAGGATTGCTCTTCTGGAGGTGGTCGCGGTCACACTGGCGCGCCGGTCGCCATACAGCTCAACCGATGACCGGACCGGACTTCCTTTCGGACGTACAACATTGCCAGCGGGACTCGACTGGCGGCCACCGAATACGAGGGCTACAATCCACGCGACCTTCGAAACCGCTTGTCGGCCACGTTTTTTGGAATGGCGCGTGCACGCGGGTCGAAGCCAGGAAACCGCTGCGTTTCCCGTGGTCGACACGAGTGCGGAAGTGCGGAACTTGCCAGATTCATCTACTCCCCCGGACGACGAACAACCCCGACCCAGCATCGGTGGTCTACGCCAGCCCTATTCGGCACTGCTGGTCTGCGCGATCCTGACCACAGCCCTCGGGGTGGCCGCGGTACTCGCCGCACCCACCGATCTTCGAATACCGATAACGGCGAGTGCGCTGGTGATGGCTATCGCGCTGTGTGCCACCGTAACCGCCGCCTTCCACTACCGCGCGGAGAACGTCCGGCTGCGCCGCGACGCCGAACAGTTCCGGCGCGTCCTCACTACGGCTGCGACCGATGCGGCCGCGCATATCGAGACCGTGAACGAAAATGCGACCCGCCACGCGCGCGAGGCCCAGAGCGCCGAAACCCGCCGGGCCGCGGCCATGGCCGCGTTCGCCGGCGCGGCGGGCCGTATGCAGGCCATGACCACCAGCATGCTGGCGGAACTACGCGAGATGGAGCACCGGCACGCCGATCCGGCCATGCTCACCGATCTGCTGCATCTGGATCACCGCACCGCGCAGGCGGGTCGGCTGGCCGACAGTATCGCCGTACTCAGTGGTGCGCGGTCGGGACGGCGCTGGGCCAAACCCATTGCCATGGAATCGATCCTGCGTGGGGCGATGGGACGGGTGGCCGGATATCAGCGAGTTCGACTGCGCGCCATCTCCGATATCGCTGTCTCCGGCCATGCCGCCGAGGGTGTGATGCACGCCCTGGCGGAGCTGCTCGACAATGCCTGCAACTTCTCCCCGCCCACCACGGAGGTGCACGTCTATGCCGCCGAGGTGCCCGCGGGCGTGGTGATCACCATCGAGGACAGCGGGCTGGTCATGAGCGAATCCGCGTTGCGCCGGGCCGAATCCGCGGTCTCGGGGGGCGACGGACGCGATATCCGCTCGGACCTGTCCTCACTGACCGGCACCCGGCTTGGACTCGCCGTGGTGGGGCATCTGGCGCGCAAGCACGGGCTCACCGTGTCGTATCGCCCGTCGGCGATCGGCGGTACCGCGGTTGTCGTGGTGGTGCCGCGCGATCTCACCGCACGGATAGCGCCCGCGCAGCGCACGCTATCCCCCATGGCCGCGGCTATTTCCGACAGGTCGCAGAGCAGCGGCGCGCGGCCGGGGAGCAATACCGGACAGTTCGCGAGCACCGGTGCGCAGCTCGCGAGCACTGTCGCACCGTCCTCGATCACCGGGGAACAACTGGTGATCACCGGCGAGCAACCCGCGATAGCCCCGATCCCGCCGGCTCCCACCGAGTCGGTACTGCCCAAGCGACAGCGGGGTAGCACGCTCGCCGCGGTGCACCCCCAAGGTCTGTCCACCCCGAATCCCGTTGTGGCTCCGGCCGCGCCGTCCAAGCCGTCCGCGCTGGGTGCCTTCCAGCGCGCGGTCAGCGGGCGCGACAGCGCGAGTACCACAACCCCTTCCTCGGAGAATGATCGATGACAACGACCGCGACAGCACAATTGGGGTGGCTGCTGGAGCAGCTGCTCTCTCGTACCCCGAACGCCAGACACGCGCTACTGCTGTCCAGTGATGGGCTGAAGATCTGCCACACACCGGAACTCACCACCGATTCGGCCGATCAGCTGGCCGCGATCTCCGCCGGAATCCAGAGCCTCTCGCACGGCGCTTCCGTCGAATTCGGGGACGGCCGCAGCGGGGTACGCCAATCCATGACCGAGTTCTACGGCGGCATCCTCTTTATCGTCGAGGCCGGTATGGGCGCGCATATCGCGGTGGTCGCCGCCGAGGACGCCGATGCCGGACTGGTCGGCCACAATATGCGCGAACTGGTCGAGCAGCTCGGCGACCATCTGTCGGCCGCACCACGTAGGGGAACGAGCGTGCCGTGACCAGATCAGGCCGCGACGACACTCCCGATCGGCTCTACACGCTGACCGGGGGTCGGACCAGACCCGACTCCGATGCCTTCGACCTTGTGACTCTCGTTGTCAGCGAATGCGCTCCGACGATCGGTATGCAGTCCGAACACGCGGCCATCCTCCGTATGTGCCAGGCCCCGACCGCCGTCGTGGAAATCGCGGCGGAACTGCGCATCCCGGTCGGCATCGCCACCATCCTGCTGTCGGACCTGCTGCACGCGGGCAGGATCACCGTGCGCCATCCGCACACCGGCCCCGCCACCCCCGGTGCGCTGTGGTCCTCGGTAGCGGATGCCTCCACCCTCGAGAAGGTACTCGTTGGACTCCGCAAGCTCTGATATCCCGCCCGCATCCGACCCTCGACCGGCACGCGCCGACGCACCGCTGCACAGCACCGCGCGCCACGGGCTGAAAATCGTCGTCGTAGGCGGTTTCGGCGTCGGCAAGACCACCCTGGTGCGTTCGGTCAGCGAGATCCGTCCACTCGATA
Source organism: Nocardia uniformis NBRC 13702 (assembly GCF_001613345.1). Lineage (GTDB taxonomy): Bacteria > Actinomycetota > Actinomycetes > Mycobacteriales > Mycobacteriaceae > Nocardia > Nocardia uniformis. The sequence goes on from NZ_BDCE01000115.1 coordinate 50,483, forward strand.
CCGAGGCGACCATGACCGATATGGGCGTCGGCATCGACGATCCCACCGCGGCACCGGGTAAGTCGACCACCACCGTCGCCTTCGACTTCGGGCGTATCACCATCGACAATGAGCATGTGCTGTACCTTTTCGGCGCACCCGGCCAGGAACGCTTCTGGTTCCTGTGGGACCGATTGTTCACCGGCGCGCTCGGCGCGATCGTGCTGGTCGATCCGCGCCGCATCGCCGACTGCTGGTACGCCATCGACCGACTCGAACACCAGCAGACGCCATTCGTGGTGGCATGCAACGATTTCGGCGGACACCCGCATATGCCCGGCGAGGTTCGCGACGCCCTGGATCTTGATCCGAGTGTGCCACTGCTGACTTGCGATGCCCGCTCCCGCGAATCCAGCAAGCGGGTCCTGATCGGACTCGTCGAGCACCTCTACGCCGAAACCGCTCGGCGTTCCGCCCTCACCCCGGAGACCGCGTCATGACCTCCCCCGAAGTCACGTCCGACCGTACCGGCGGCTGTCCCGTGCGGCACTCCGAATCCGCTGTGCCGCTGAGCGGTCCGCGCTTCCACACCGATCCCTTTCAGCTGTACGCCGAGATGCGGCGCGAGCACGGGCCCGTGGTCGCGGTCGAACTGCCCGGTGGGATTCCGGCGTGGCTGGTGATCGGCTATCGCGAATTGCACCAGGTGACAAGTGATCCGGATTCGTTCCCGCGAAATGTCGCCCTGTGGAATCAGTGGCCCAATATTCCGCCGGATTGGCCGCTGCTGCCAATGGTGGGCCAGCCCATGCCCTCCATCTACTTCACGGCCGGGGCCGAGCATCGACGGCATGTGGCCATGGTGGAACCCGCGCTGGAGGCGGTGAATCCGTTCGATTTGCGACGCACCTGTGAGGATCTGGCCGACCAGCTCATCGACGGCTTCTGTGGGCGCGGTGAGGCCGACCTGGTCGCGTCGTTCGCGATGGCGCTGCCCGTGCTGGCGCTGGCGCGAATCATGGGCTTTCCCGATGAAGAAGCGCTCGAGCTGGCGACGACCATGAAGGTCATGGCCGACGGTGGCGCCGAATCTCAGGAGGCGTACGGGCGCTTCGCCGGGGCCATGCAGCGGCTGGTGGCGGTCAAGCAGTCGCGGCCCGGCAATGATCTGGTGTCGGTAATGCTGGCATGCCCGGAACCGTTCACCGCCGAGGAATACGCCCTCGATCTACAGGCCATCCTCGCCGCCGGGTACCTCACCACCGCCGACTGGCTGGTCAACTCATTGCGGCTCATGCTCACCGATGACCGCTTCGCGGCGGCCTTCGGCGGCGGACGCAGCAGCGTCGGACAGGCCATGAACGAGGCGCTGTGGGAGGACACACCGACACAGATCCTCGCCGGGCGCTGGGCCGCCCGCGATACCCGGTTGGCGGAGAAGACAATTCGCGCCGGAGACCTGGTACTACTCGGTTTGGGCGCGGCCAATGTGGATCCGCATGTGCGGCAGCACCTTTCCGACGGATCCACCTCGGCGCACCTCGGCAATAGTGCACACTTCTCGTTCAGCCACGGCGAGTACCGCTGCCCGTATCCGGCGCAGCAGATCGCGGAAGTCATCGCCCGCACCGGTATCGAGGTGCTGCTCGATCGGCTCCCGGACGTAGATTTGGCGATTCCGCCACAGAACCTGGTGCGGCGACCGTCGCCATTTCTGCGCGGAATGACCTCTCTCCCTGTTCGTTTCACACCAGTTCGCGCTGTCGGAGGTACCCCGTGAGTTCACAATGCCCCATCGCCATCGATCCGATGATCAGCGACCTCGCAGGGGAGACCGACCGGCTGCGTGCCGCCGGACCACTGGCCCGCATCGACCTGCTCGGCGCACCGGCCTGGACCGTCACCGATCACACCATCGCGCGACAGTTGCTGGTCGACACCCGCCTGGTCAAGGACATCAATGCCTGGGGGCTGTGGACCTCGGGCGTCATCACCCGGCAGTGGCCGCTCATCGGCATGATCGACGCGGGCCGCTCCATGTTCACCGTCGACGGTGCCGAGCACCGGCGGCTGCGCATCAAGACCACGCAGGCACTCACGCCACGGCGGCTGGAAGCGTTGCGGCCCATGATCGAACGGTTCGTCAAAGAACTGCTCGACGACCTCGATGAGGCCTCGCGTGACGGCGCGGTCGTGGACCTGAAGCAGATCTTCGCCTACCCGCTGCCGATGCGGGTGGTCAGCGAACTCATGGGCGTCGACCGGTCCGCGCACTCGATGCTGTTGGAGTCGTACAAGAAGTTCTTCTCCATGCTTACCCCGCAGGATGAGCGGTTGCAGGTGCTCGCCGACCTCGACATATTCTACGAGAAGATGGTGCGCGACAAGACCGCGACACCTACCGACGATCTCACCAGTGCCCTCATCCAGGCCGATGAGGGCGGCGAGCCGCTGACCGAGGAAGAAGTGGTCGGCAACCTCAAGGCCCTCGTCGCCGCTGGCCACGAAACCACTGTCAGCCTCATCCTCAGTGCTGTGCGCGCGCTGCTCACCAACCCCGAACAGCTCGAGAAGGTCCGCAGCGGGGAGTACGAGTGGAAGGCCGTCATCGAGGAAACCCTGCGGTTCGACGGGCCTGTGATCCACCTGCTCATGCGTTTCGCAACCGAGGACATCACCATCGGCGACACCGTCATCGAGAAGGGTGAGGGGGTGGTTATGTCCTACCGTGCTATTGGGCGCGATACCGCGATTCACGGCGAGGATGCCGACGAGTTCGATATCACTCGGCCGACGGCTCACCGCAATATTTCCTTTGGTTATGGGCCGCATATCTGTCCGGGGGCGGCGTTGGCTCGGCTCGAGGCTGCTATTGCGCTTCCTGCGCTGTTTGAGCGGTTTCCGGGGGTGCGGTTGGCGGTTCCGGTTGAGGAGATTGGGAATTTGCCTGTGCTTACTCAGAATGATTTGGCTGTGTTTCCGGTTCAGCTGAGTTGATTGTGGGTTGGGGGGCTCGTGGCTTTGGTTGTTTCCAAATTTTGACGGCCACTGTGCGGTGGTTGCGTTGGGGAACGAAGAGGAAGCAGTGTGGTGGCGTTGGGATTCTTTCCTGACCTGACTCCGCGGTTGGGAGCGTGTTCTTACGTTCCAGCCGGGTCCACTGGCCGTGGTGGCGATTTCGAGACATAACAAGACGAAAGACAAAAGACAAAAGATAGAGAGAAAGATCAGGAAGAATCTGAAGATTCGCAGATCAGATACCATTTCCTGTTCTG
>NZ_BDCE01000116.1 GCF_001613345.1 Nocardia uniformis NBRC 13702
CAGAACGCAGAAACGCGCTGCAGGCACAGCACGACCGAATTGCGCGACAATCGAGCGGCCTCAGGGATCGGCTCGAAAAGGCCCGAAAAGATCTGGTTGTCGCCGAGACAACGGTCGATACCCTGCTCGACCGTCACCGGCGAGCCCGAGCGCATGCTGACAGTCTCGAAACCCAGGGCGTGCACAGACCAGATGGCGAAGGCACGACGTCGACTAACCATATTCCCGAAATATGTGCCACATGCCCGGCGTGCAAGCGCGGACTGAGTGCCAGGACGGTGCCCCAGGGGCACTGCGGTTTGTGCACCGAACCCCTCGCGGCGATGTCGGCGCCAGACGCGCAGACCAGGTTGGCGCGCCAGCGACACAGGGCAGCCGAGGAGGTGACGCTGTCCGAGCAGGCGCTGGTCGCTGCCCGGACAGCGGCGCAGACTGCCCACGACCGGTGCGCCACTGCACGCGATGCACTAGCGCGGAGCGTCGACGACGAAGCTGCTCAGCTTTCCACGGCCATCGGTCAGATCCTGGCCGAAATGGTCGGCGTCGAAGCCCAATTGGCGATCTACGATCGCCTCATCACCCCGCATCGCAAGCTCTCCGACGCCTACGACGTCGCGGTCGAGAAGGAAGCGATTCTCAAGGACAAGCTCGCCCGCAAGCGCTCCTTGGAGGCGGAACTGGAAGAGCGCGACGTCGTACTGACGGCCCTGAACGAACAGCTGTCCCACATCATCGAGCAGTTCAGACTGCCCTGGGCACGCGGGCGCGCTCAAGTGGATCCCGACCGACTCACTCCGATCGTCGACGGTTTGCCATTCGCCCAACGTGGTGGTGGCTCGAGAACCGCGGTCGCGGTCGCCTACAGCCTGGCGTTGGCTACCTATTCTCTTGAGAACTACGCGGGCATGCCGGGATTGCTCATTATCGATTCTCCCCAGAAGAACTTCGGGAAGAACGACCACGATCAGGCGGTCGCGCTTCGGATGTATGAGTGGATCAGCCGCTACCTACAAGCCAACGCACGCCGAACCGGACGGCACGCCGACTTCCAAGTGATCATCGTCGACAATCACATCCCCGATGACGTGCGCCCAGAGATCCCCACGATTATCAGCTTCAGCTCCGATACTGCTCTGCTCGAAGACATTCCAGAGACTGTCTAGAACCATGATGTGGCCCTGCAGCCGCTCTGTGTCGGATCGGTTGGAAGTGGAAATTGCTCCGCGGTGGACCGCCACCTCGAAAACGAGGTCGAGCGTGATGCGGACAGCGGTGGCTTCGCAGCGAGAGCCGACGCTCTGGAGATGAGCGACAGCGAAATTTGTCGCCAGGATGTGGTTCGCTGGGATCGCCCCGAACAGCTGCAGCACAGCTTCGATGCGGCTCCGAGTTGCTCGCGCGCTACCTTCATGCGGTTCAAGGGGACGTGCCCGACTCTCGGGTAAACACACGCCGTTGCATCGGAGTCTCGGACCTGACGAAGTTGAGCACCTCGGCCAACTCGGGGCTCTGGTCGCGGTTCAGGCCAATTGGGTTGGCACGCAGTTTGCCGAGATCTGGAAGGATTACCATCGGCAAGTGAATTGTACAGTAATCCACTGTGCGACAAGATGTTTCATGTACGAAGCGTCGACCTGCTACGTCGGGTTGTTGATGTCTTATCCAGCCGCGACTCTTGCCAGGTGTGACCTGAATTGTTGGTGACTGACTTCCTGTGCCAATTCTCTGATGCGTGCTGGATGTTCGCTGACTGATGGGTGAGACTTCGTAGAGCGATCTCTAGCGGTGTGTAGCGAACCGACGACGAAGGAGTGTTCAGCTGCTGTCCAACGTTGAACGGCCTGTATATCACGCCAATGAACTGTGGTGGCTGAGTGAAGGGGAGGGCGCCCATCCCTGTGAGCCATCCGATGCCGAGCAGATCGCCAGATCGCTGCTGGGGCGATTCGTATTCGTTGAAGAGGCAGCCAACCGTCCTGGGTTGCGGGCTCCGCAGACCGGGGCACTGCATGCTGTACTCGCGCATCGGTCGACTGAGGAATCGGACCCGATCGTGGTCGTGATGCCCACGGGCACGGGTAAAACCGAGACTATGCTGTCGGCGTTTTGCCACACGCCTGTGCGGACGATGGTCATCGTGCCGTCGGATACCTTGCGCACACAGATCGCGGGGAAGTTCGTGACACTGGGAATCCTTCCCCGAATCGGTGCTGTGTCAGGAGACTTTCGGTGCCCGGCCGTGCTTGTCCTCAAACATGGTCTCGAAACCGCCGAGCAAGCTGAGGACTTGACGGCTCGCGCGAACGTCATCGTTGCTACCGCCCAGGTACTGAACTCATGCACACCGGAGGCTCGCGCCAGCTTGGCGGCGTCCTGCGAACGCCTATTCGTGGACGAAGCACACCATATGGCCGCGAGAACCTGGCGATCTGTTGCGGCCCTGTTCTCGGACCGTGAGGTAGTGCTGTTCACCGCCACGCCCTTTCGGGAGGACGGGCGGCACATCGGTGGTCGTGTTGTTTATGCGTACCCCTTGCGATTGGCGCAGAAGCATGGTTATTTCGCGCGTATCAACTACCACTCGATCACCGACTTGGCGGACCCGGACCGAGCTGTCGCCGCTGCGGCGATCGAGCAATTGCGGAGCGATCTCGCAGCTGGGCGGAACCATCTGCTCATGGCCCGAGCGAGCTCGGTGGCACGAGCCAAACAGGTTGTGGCACTTTATGAAGAGCTCGCACCCGATCTCAGCCCGATCCGAATCGACACCGGAGTAGCGGGATCCGTTCGGCTAAAGCGCCGGGGTCAGCTCGTTGCCGGAACAAGTCGAATCGTGGTGTGCGTCAACATGCTCGGGGAGGGTTTTGACCTACCGGAGCTCAAGATCGCCGCAATTCACGACCCACAGAAGAGCCTCGCTGTCACGTTGCAGTTCGTCGGACGGTTCACCAGAAGCGGTGACGAGTCCCTCGGTGAAGCTTCGGCTTTCGTTCCATTGCAGGTGATCGGAGTCGACGAGCGACTTCGCAAGCTGTATGGCGAGGACGCCGACTGGAACTCGGTGCTGTGCGATCTTACCGAAAGGCACGTAGGCGGCGCGCGCGAGAGGACCGACTTCGAGCGCGCATTCGGTTCGCTGCCAAGGGAAGTCGCGATACGAAGCATTCACCCCAAGATGAGCGCGGTCACCTACCGACTGCCGGCGTCCGCTTCATGGACTCCCGAGAATATCTACGACTTGTTCGAGGATCGACTACTCACCACCCGACTGGGGATCAACCACAAGGACAAGGTGGTGTGGTGGGTCTCGAGGGAGGCCACCTCGGTTCGATGGGGTGAGTTCGCGAGTTTCAACGAACTGGTGCATCACCTCCACATCGTCCACGTGGACGATCGTGCGGGCTTTCTGTACATCAACAGCACCAACAACGCCTCGATGCACGAGGATATCGCGTGTGCAGTCGGGGGCGAGGGGACCGTCCTCGTCCAGGGCGAGACGGTGTATCGAATTCTCGCGAAGGTGAATCGACGAGTGCCCACGAACGTCGGGTTGCTCGACTCCGTCAGTCGGAACCGGCGGTTTTCGATGTATGTGGGTCAGGACGTGCTGCACGCGTGGCGCGGCGAGGGAGGAACGAAGATGAAGACGAACATCTTCGCGTACGGGTTTGCAGACGGGCGTGCGCTCAGCTTCGGAGCATCCAGGAAGGGCCGTGTCTGGAGCCATGACCAGGCCATCGACATCCTCGAATGGGTCAACTGGGTTCGTCAGGTAGGACCCGCCATCACCGACGAATCGGTCTCGCTGGATTCCGTCATGTCGGGATTCCTGCTTCCGGAGCCGGCGACCGAACGCCCTGCGCACGTGCCGCTGGCGATCGAGTGGCCGTTCGAGCTCGTCGCGACCTTCAGCGAGCGGCGAAAGGTCAGCTATGGCGGCCACGAGTTCGCACTGTTCGAAACCGAGCTCCGTCCGACCACACAATCTGCTGATGGGCCGCTGACCTTCGAACTGGTAACTCCGTCCTGGTCATTGGAGTTCGAGTTCAAGTTCAGTCCCGACGAGACACCGACGATCCTCCCGTTGCTGGACGACGGCGAGCTCGTGACGTCATTTGGTCGCGAGAGCTTGGCCGCATTCCTGACCGCGAACGGATTGCTCGTGACGTTCGATGACGAGGTGGTCCTCGGAGCCAAGGGCTACCTACTTCGGCCGAACCGCGAGAAGCGGTTGTTCCCATCGGAATCCATCGAGGTTTTCGACTGGTCTGGCACCAACATCCAGAAGGAGTCTCAGAAAGTCGAACGGGATCCGACTTCGATTCAATACCGGGCAATCGAAGCCTTGTCGGCCGAAGCCGATTGGGAGATCGTGCTCGACGACGATGGATCCGGCGAGCTTGCCGATATCGCTCTACTGCGCAGAGTGGACGATGTACTCGAGGTGCTGCTGGTGCACTGCAAGTTCTCGTCGAAACCCATACCAGGTGCCCGAATCGGCGACCTCTACGAAGTTTGCGGTCAAGCGATAAAGATGAACCGGGCGAAATCGATGCCCGATCTACTTGCCAAGCGGTTGTTCCGACGTGAACGAGACCGTCAGATCACAGGAAAAACCGGGATCATTGTAGGCGACCTCGACACCCTGGCGGCCATCGTCGGGCAAGCCAAGTACCTGACCCTTCGCGTGACGATCGCCGTTGTTCAGCCTGGTATGTCCGTATCAGTCGTTAGCGAGGACATGCGAGCTCTCTTAGGGGCCACGGATCGGTTTCTTGCTGAGACCTATGGAATGAAACTGCGAGTTATCGGCAACCGGTGACATGAGTGTCGCACAGTGCCCGGAGGGGTTGACTCGATGCTCGCTAGGTCTGCAGTTCGATACGGGCGGTGGTTCAATGACGACCCCGTGATTCGGTCCACCACCGGTGAGTCGGTTGTTGGCGAATGCAGGTGTCAGCGTATCGGGCTGGGGTTCGGTAACCCAGCGCGGAATGTCTTCGGCGGTGGTTGTATTCGTCCTTCCAGTCGCTGATCACGACTCGGGCTTGGGTCAGGGACCAGAAGCTGTTGAGGTTTAGGCATTCGTCCCGTAGGCGGCCGTTGAACAATTCGATGTAACCGTTGCACCAAGGCTGTCCGGGCGGGATGAAGGCGAGGCCGACCCGTTCGCCGGCCCAGTCCCGCATGGCCTCGCAAGCTAGTTCGGGTCCGTTGTCGCTGCGTAATGCGGCCGGGTAGCGGCGGCGGCCGGTGGTGAGGCGGTCGAGCTTGTCGATGAGCCGGTCCGCGGTGATTGAGCGCTCGACCAGCCCGCCCAAGCATTCTCGGGTGTGCTCGTCGACGGTCGAGACGATCTTGACCGGTCGCCGTCCTGGGTGCACTTGTCCCGTCCCAATTGATGTGATGTCGGTGGACGTGCTCTGAGCTGGGGTGCATCGGATCGAATGAGACGTGGCCCTGGAGGGGTGTCTCACTTGATGTGATGCGGGTCGAGTTGGGTATCGCGGTGGACCAGGATTGTGGTCATGGTGACGGCGTCGGGGTAGGTGATGATGTCGATCTCGGTTGTCGTCGCTTGGAGTGGATCTTGCTGGTAGAAGCCGTTTTCCAGGCGCTGGCGCAGGTGTGTTGGCCATGTCGGTTGTCGGGTTCGGCGGTGGGCGATTTCGCTGGCGTCGTGGAACGCGATGGCGGTGGGGTGGGTGCCGTGGCGGCGTGCGAGGCGGCGGTGGATGCGTTGGGAGGCAGTGACTTCGGGCAGAGCTGTGAGGTCGAGTTGGGATTGGTGGCCGTGGCCGCCGATCCAAAGCTGGTGGCGCAGACAGACGTTGCTGTGCGGGTCTCGGTAGATCTCGACGGGTGAGGTGGTGTTGCGCCGGGCCGCGCAGTGGCGGCACGTAGTTCCGATCGTGAGCCTGTGAAGGCCGGGGTAAGCGAAAGCTGGAAGGCGATCGACGAGGGTCTCGACGGGATAGCCGGTGGCGATGCTGGTCCATTCGAGGTCGATCCAGTCGGGATCGGATCCGCCGAGGTAACCGTGCATGTCCTCTGGTGTGATGTGGTTGGCTGCGGCCAGACGCGCAACGAATGATGGCGTGGTTTCGTTGTGGAACAACGGGATTCGGCGCGGTAGTTGCTGGTCGGGGCCTGGAGTGAAGAACTGTTCGACGGTGGTCGTCAATGGATGACACCGGCGCGGCGGGCCAGGGACTCCGCGGCGTGGTCGATATGGATCTTGTCCATGAGGGCGCGGTTGATCTTCTCGCTGCCGTCGAGGATGGCTCTGATGGCGCTGGCACGGACGAGATGGCCGAGGCTGCCGATCATTCCGCCGGTGCGGTGGTGCAGGTACTCGGCTTGATCGACGAGTTGGTTGGGTGTGTGGTGATGCAGCCGCAGGGGGGCTTCCATGGCACCGACGAGTTGTTGCCATTGGGCGTCGTAGGGGAAGGGGGTGGTGTTGATGACCTGGCAACGTCCGGCGAGTTGGCGGCCGCGGACTCCGGTGAACAGGCCGGAGCGTTCGAGGTCGATGCCGGCGTAGAGGAAGGTCGCTGGGAGGTGCTCGGTGAAGTATTTCAGGTGATCGGACATGTCTTCGCCAGCTCTGGTGGTCAGGGAGATGTTGTGGATCTCGTCGATGATCACGATGTCGGTGCAGGCGTCGATGAGGACATTGCAGACCGCGCCGGCGATGTCGGTGGTGTTGTGGCGGGATCGGACGGTCGCCAAGCCGAGGAAGCGGGCGAATTCCATTGTCAGTTTGCGGGGTGAGCCTTTGGGTGGCGCGGTGACGTAGACGACGGGAATGCGTTCGCTGCGGGGGAAGCGCGTGCGGGTGCGCAATTCGTGGAGTCTGCCGAGTTGTTTGAGCGCGGTCGTTTTTCCGGTGGCGGCCGGACCTGAGATGATCAGGCCGCGTCTGGCGCCGATCTCGCGTTGGTTGAGCAGGGTCAGCAGGCGGCCTTCGTTGGTGATCTCGGTGATCGCCGAGGTGGTCACGACGACCAGTTCGGCGTGGTGGGCGATGCGGGCCTCGTCGTATTCGACCCGGCGTAGATCCTTGAGGCTCTTCCATTCCCGGTTCGGCAGTAGCTCGAACTGCGGGGATGTTTCGGCTTGGGCGAATCGCCGCCAGCCTTCGAGGGTGGTGGTGGGTTGGCGGCGGTCGTCGAGTTGGCCGGTCGAGGTCAAAACGGCCATCGTTCGGCTTCTTTGCGGGCATCGAACACGGGCAACGCGATGATCGTGGCTGTCGTAGGCGAGTCGTCCTGGGCTGGTGCCGGGGTGGGTGCGGTGTGCTGGTCGGGTTCGGATTGTGGAATGTCGGGACGTGGCCAGTTCGGCGCGCTGGTGGCATGAGTGCGGCCGGTGATTCGCCGCTCGCGTGCGGACGGTCCGCTGGTGGTGTCCTTTCCCCCCGGCCCTTGTGCTGCTCTGTCGAGCAGATCCGTTGCGGCTCGGGCGATCTGGTCCTGGGTGGGTTTGTCCTGCCCGCGCGCGGCCAGGGCGGCGCGGGCGTGCTGCCAGGCCGATTCACCGAAAGGTGTGGGGGCGGTGCGCAGATGGGTCCAGCCGACGGTGAGCCAACCGCGGTCATGGTGGTTGCGGACCCAGACTCGGGACACGTCGTAGGGGTCGTAGTGGACCTCCCACTGCCCCTTGCGGTGTTCGACACCGGAATGCTGGCGGCGAAATGGGTTGAGCGCCATGGCATCGTAGGTGCGGTTGTTGATTTTGATGCCGTAGGAGTTGATCGTGCGCCAGGTCGCTGGCAGCAGTTCGATGTAGTCGCCAGGAGAGAGCGGGACCGGGACGTAGCCGGTGAGTTCGACCATCACCGAATACATTTCGTTCGGTGTCAGTGCGGCGTCGGGGGTCACCGGGTCGCGCAGTCCTTCATGGGGGCGGTTCTGCCAGACCGCGACGATCCACTCGTCGAGTAGTTCCTGCAGCTCGAGCATTGACCAGACGGCTTGCTGTTCGGCGTTGCGGCCGCGCCGCTCGACATTGGAACCGACGTAGCCGGCGACATGCTGGGCGAACAACGTGCCGACCGATTCCAGGGTGCGTTCGATCTTGGCCTTGTCGGTGGGGGTGTCGGGGTGAGCCGGTTGCAGATTGATGCCCAGCGACAGACATGCCGAGCGGAACGTCTTGGACAGGTAGGCCTTGCCGTGATCGACGACGATCGTTTCCGGGGCGATCACCGGCCGGGCGGCAGCGTCGGCCAGGCGTTGGTCGATCTCGGTGAGCCGTCGATGAGGAAGCACCGACCGCGACATCCGCAACGCGTCGGACCATCCTGGTCGCATCGGCTCCGGCGTCAACGCCCGGGCCAGCAGCAATGCCGCGTCGACCGCCTTCGTGGTCGGCCGCAGTACCGCCGCCGCGAGGCTGCGGGTGCGGACGTCGACCAGCCCGGTCAGTTCGACTCGGTCGACGGTGCCGTCGGCGAGCACAACCCGCACATCCAATGGCGTCGAGTCGATCTCCACCACCTCGCCTGGTCTGGCAACGCTCACTGTCGCGAACGGTCCGTCGGGCTGCTTGGCCAACGATCTGCGGGTGCGCGCGGAGCCGAGGGTGTGCTTGCCCGAGGTCAACCGCCCGGCCAGCCGATAAAACGTCGAACGTGCCGGCATCGGCGGGGCATCGGCCCCGTAGGTCTGGGTCAGTAGCGACTCGGTCCGGCGCATCAGCCTGGTCCCGGTGCCGGTGGAGGCATCGGTCTCGGACTCGATGACCCGCCGCAACATCGCCACCACACGGTCATCGACTCGTCCGGTCGTCGACTTCCGCGGCCGATAGCGGCCATCGACGAGACCGAGCAGGCCGTGGTCCTGATATGCCTTGCGCCGCCGCTGCACGGTGATCAGCGTGAGGCTCACCCCGTCGGCGCTCAGCTCGCTGAGCTTGGCCAATTCCCGTTGCCGCAGTGTGCGGTCCGGACCGTATTCCGGGCGGATCACCGCCGGTGCGGCGCTCTGGGGTCGCCGGCCGGTGAGGACCTCCACCAGATGGCCCTCCCACCATCTGGCCCGCTCTAGCACCTCCGCCGGAATGCCCTCGAGCACCGGCTCGGCCACCAGCGGTGGGCGCGCCGCGGCGATCAGCTTCAGCGTGGGATCACTCAACAGCCGTGGCAGCGCCATCATCACCACGGTTCCGGCGCAGTCGAGAAGTCCCACGACCGAGCCCGTCACCGACGCGAGAACGTATGCGCTGCCAGCGATCTCGAGCGTGTCCCCGACACCGAGCGCGCCGTGCCGTATCCCACCCGCGGTCATGGTCGGGTCCTGAGCAGGGTCCGCTCGTTCAGTAATTCACCGGCCAGGTCCGCGATGAGGTGACCGGTCCACAACAGGTGAAAAAGCGTCGGTAGCACCGCGATTGGATCACCCACCGCCCGGCAGCCCTGCGACAACTCCCGCTCCGCCGTGAATACCGACGCCAGCCTCGATGCCGACGGCTCGACATGGTTGCGGGGATGCCGATAACCCGAGAGCCACCGCAGATTCGCCGCGAGTACCGCATCCACCACACCGACTCGACGGAAATGCCATCCGACCAGTTCACACGCTCGCGCGGTCACCACGAACACTTCCGCGTCGCCAGCCTCGACACGGTCCTCGGCACGAACATCGACAACCGCGACCGCACCACCGTGATAACGCACTAGAAAGTCTGGAACGTGACGCCGCCAACGGCTGGCGTCCCTCCAGTACAACCAAAACGGCTGCGACACAACCAACATCACGCACGGGTCCGCATCCAGCAGCATGAGATTGTCACGCTCAAGCCAGGACTCGTACCCGACGTGGGTTCGAGAACGCGAAAGCCACCACCAGCCCGAACAACTCCGCTGTCCCCGATACGACGGAAACGACCGAACCGGCCGCCCCGAACACCGCAGCAAAAGATGCCAGTGCGTCATCAGCGGGCCACGGACACACTCTCCGTCGTCAGCCACGAACTCGACTTCGAACTGCTCACTCCCGATCGACGAACCGGCAGCGAGCACCACGCTCGACACAGCCAGGACGATATGCCCGTGCATCAAACACACCGAGACAGCCACGCCGATACATCAGGTCAATGGGACTACATCAGATCAACTGGGACAGGACATGACCGATTGCTTGTGGGTTGCTGGTGCTTGAAACCCTCCTGCGTGTCGGGAATTCGACACGCCGAAGATCAGTAGCGATCGCCCGCTCGATGCAAGGCGGCTCACTGGTGCGTGCCCGCCAAATGAAGCTGTGGTCGCCTGGGCTGAAGGGGACTGGTGCAGCATCTAGACCATGCCACTGTGCTCATGATTCAGCTGATGGTGGAGCGGCTGCGGTGAACCTCGCGGGCCGTCGTAGAGATGAGTCGCCGCTCGATTTTGTTGGGGGTACATGCGGTCGCGTTGTGGGGATTCTTGCGGCGGCGAATCTGGCACGAATCCGCTGGTAGAAGGAATTTACTGACGATGGTTCGGCATCCCCGCATGTGACCGTTTTTGTGACCGTTTTCAGCGTGACGAGCCGGGATTTGGGCTGATCTCCAGTTATGGACGAGGCCCCACTCCGGATATTTCCGGTGCGGGGCCTCGACCATGAAAGAGCTGCTAGGAGCTACTTTTCAGGGGCTTCTAACGTACTACGCGCAGAACTTAGCGTTGTACTCCTTCGCCTCACGGCGACGGCGGTGCAGGATGGGCTCGGTGTAGCCGTTGGGCTGCTTGGTGCCCTCGAGCACCAGCTCCTTGGCCGCCTGGAAGGCAATGCTGGCCGCGAAGTCCGGAGCCATCGGACGGTAGCTCCCGTCACCGGCGTTCTGCCGGTCGACGATCGGCGCCATGCGCTCCAGCGACGCGACCACATCGTCCTCCGAGACAATGCCGTGGCGCAGCCAGTTGGCCACCTGCTGGCTGGAGATACGCAGGGTGGCGCGGTCCTCCATCAGGCCGACATCCTTGATATCGGGCACCTTGGAGCAGCCGACGCCCTGGTCGATCCAGCGCACCACGTACCCGAGCATGCTCTGGGAGTTATTGTCGAGCTCCTCCTGGATTTCCTCGGCCGACCAGGTCGGGTCGGCGGCGAGGGGGATCTCCAGGATCTGATCGACGGTGGCGCGCGGGCCGCCCTTGGCGATCTCGGCCTGGCGCTTGAACACATCCACCAGGTGGTAGTGGGTGGCGTGCAGGGTCGCGGCGGTCGGCGACGGCACCCATGCGGTGTTCGCACCGGCCTTCGGGTGGCCGATCTTCTGGACCAGCATATCGGCCATCAGATCGGGCATGGCCCACATGCCCTTGCCGATCTGCGCCTTACCGGGCAGCCCTGTCGCGATACCGGTGTCGACATTCCAGTCCTCGTAGGACTTGATCCACTGCTGGCCCTTCATCTCGGCCTTGCGGACCATCGGCCCGGCCTCCATGGAGGTGTGGATCTCATCGCCGGTGCGGTCGAGGAAGCCGGTATTGATGAAGACCACGCGATCGGAGGCGGCGTGGATGGACGCCTTCAGGTTGACGGTGGTGCGACGCTCCTCGTCCATGATGCCGACCTTGAGCGTATTGCGCGGCAGGTCGAGGGCGTCCTCGATCCGGCCGAACAGCTCATTGGTGAAGGCCACCTCGTCCGGACCGTGCATCTTCGGCTTCACGATGTAGATGGAGCCGGTGCGGGTGTTCTTCAGCTGGGTGTCGCCACCCAGGGCGTGCTTGGCGATCAGAACGGTGAGCAGGCCGTCCATAATGCCCTCACCGATCTCGTTGCCGTCGGCGTCGAGGATGGCGTCGGAGGTCATGAGGTGGCCGACATTGCGCACGAATAGCAGCGAACGGCCGTGCAGTACCAGGTCACTGCCATCGAGCGCGGTGTAGACCCGGTCGGGGTTCATGGTGCGGGTGAAGGTCTTGCCGCCCTTGGACACCTCTTCGGCCAGATCGCCCTTCATCAGGCCGAGCCAGTTGCGGTAGCAGAGGGTCTTGTCCTCGGCGTCCACGGCCGCGACCGAATCCTCGAAGTCCATGATGGTGGTCACGGCGGATTCGAGCACGAGGTCCTTGACGCCCGCGGTGTCGGTCGAGCCGACCGGCGACTCCGGATCGATCTGGATCTCGATGTGCAAGCCGTTGTGCTTCAGCAGGATCGAGGTCGGGTTCGCCGGATCGCCCAGGTAGCCGACCAGCGCCGACGCATCGGCCAGGCCGATATCGGTGCCGTCCTCGAGGCCGACCTCCAGTTCACCGTCGACGATCGAGTACTTGGTGGTGCCCAGGTGTGAGCCGGTGATCAGCGGCACGGCGTCATCGAGGAAATTGCGCGCCCATTCGATGACCTTGTCACCGCGGACCTTGTTGTAGCCGGTGCCCTTCTCCGCGCCGCCCGCCTCGGAGATGGCGTCGGTGCCGTAGAGCGCGTCATACAGCGAGCCCCAGCGCGCGTTCGCCGCATTGATGGCGAAGCGGGCGTTCATGACCGGCACGACGAGCTGCGGGCCCGCCTGCGCGGCGATTTCGGTGTCCACGTTCTCCGTGCCGATCGCGAAGTCGGCCGGTTCGGGACGTAGGTAGCCGATCTCGGTCAGGAACTGCTTGTAGGCAGCCTTGTCGTAGCCGGCGCCGGGGTGGGCGCGGTGCCACTCGTCGATCTTGGCCTGGATGTCGTCGCGTTCGGCGAGCAGTGCTCGGTTACGGGGAGCGAGGTCGTTGATGACGGCCTCGGCACCCGACCAGAACGCGGCGGAGTCTACGCCGGTACCGGGAAGTGCCTCGTTCTCCACGAAATCGTGAAGAACGCGCGCGACCTGGAGCCCGCCGACCTGAATCCGCTCTGTCATCTACTGCCTCGTTTCGAGAAGACGGGTGAAAAAAGTACGCCCGTCATGTTACTCGCGGGTATGTGGCGGTCGTGCGCGGTCCCTGTGTTTCGCGGTTGCCCGGCGGGTCTTGATTGTATCGTCCGGTACATTTAATGTACTGCTTGGAACATTTGTGTAGCTCGGAACGTGAAGGTGCGGCCCATGGGAAAGTCCTTGTCAGGCAAGGTTGCTGTGGTGACCGGGGGCAGTCGCGGGCTGGGACGGGAGATGGTCCTCGCATTCGCGGAAGCCGGGGCCGACGTGGTGATCGCCAGTCGAAAGTTCGACGCATGTGACGCACTCGCCACGGAGGTGCGAGAGCAGTACGGGCAGAAAGCGCTGCCGGTGGCCTGCAATGTGGGCGTGTGGGAGCAGTGCGATGAACTCGTCGCGGCCGCCTACGCGGAGTTCGGCCGGGTCGACGTCCTGGTGAACAACGCGGGCATGTCGCTGCTGTACCCGAGCCTGGATCAGGTCACCGAGGCCATGTTCGACAAGATCATCGCCACCAATCTCAGGGGTGCGTTCCGGCTGTCGGCGCTCATCGGGGCGCGCATGGCCGCGGCGGGCGGTGGATCGATTGTCAATATCTCGTCGATGGAGGCCAGCCACCCCGAACCCATGGCCGTGCCCTATGCGGCGGCCAAGGCCGGGTTGGAGGCGCTGTCGGGCGGTCTGGCTCAGACCTATGGGCCGACGGTGCGGGTCAACACGATTCGCTGCGGGCCCTTCGATACCGATATCGCCAAGGCCTGGCCGCCGGAAATGAAGGACGCCCTCGCCCAGCACACCGCGCTACGCCGCATCGGCGCCCCCACCGATATCGTCGGAGCCGCACTGTTCTTCGCCTCCGATGCCTCGGCCTTTGCGACCGGAGCGATCCTCGCCCTCGACGGCGGCTGGCGGTGACCGTCGAACCGGCCCGCCGTCGCGGCCGACCACCCGCCTCCGAGGTCAATCCGGGCGAGACCCGGGAAAAGATCATGCGGGCGGCGATGGAACTGTTCGCGGAGAAGGGATTCCACGCCACCAGCGTCGCCGAGATCGGCGATCGGGCCGGAATCCAACGCGGGGCGCTGTACTACCACATCGGCTCCAAGGAAGAACTGCTCTTCCAGGTCCGGCGCGGTTACACCCAGCTCATGCTGGACGAGGCGGCCCGGATCGCGGACGGTGACGACGAACCGGTCATCAAGCTGCGCAATCTGATTCGCGGCCACGTCCGCCTCATTATCGAGCACCGGCACGAGGTCACCATCGCCCTGCGGGACGCCGGGGCATTGACCGGCGAACGCGCCGCCGATCTCCAGGTACTGCGCGATGGTATCCAGCGGTCGTGGCAGCGCGTGGTCGACGACGGATACGCGGCGGGCCTGCTGCGCACCAACGACCATGTGGTCACCAAAAGCGTTGTGGCCATGCTGAATATGGTCAGCGCCTGGTACAGCGAAGACGGTGCCTACGGCCCCGACCAGATCGCCGACATTCTCACCACCACCATCTTCGACGGTGTCGCGGCACCGGCCGGACACACAAGGAAAGGCTGACCATGGCTTGGGATTTCGAGACCGACCCGGAGTATCAGAAGAAACTGGACTGGGTGGCGGAGTTCGTCAAGGCCGAGGTGGAACCCCTCGACCTGCTCTACCCGAATCCTTACGACCGTGCCGATCCGGAGATCCGGGCGCTCATGAAACCGTTGCAGGCCAAGGTGAAAGAGCAGGGCCTGTGGGCCTGCCATCTCGGCCCCGAACTCGGCGGCCCCGGCTACGGGCAGCTCAAACTGGCGCTGCTCAACGAGGTGATCGGCACCTCCATCTGGGCTCCGCTGGTATTCGGTTGTCAGGCACCGGATTCCGGCAATGCCGAGATCCTCGCCCACTTCGGCACCCCGGAGCAGAAGGCGAAATACCTGCAGCCGCTACTCGATGGTGAAATCGGTTCCTGCTACGTCATGACCGAACCCACCGGTGGTTCCGATCCGACGTCCTTCAAGACCCTTGCCGTGCGTGACGGTGACGACTGGGTCATCAATGGCGAGAAGTGGTTCAACTCGGCAGCCGCGAACGCCGCCTTCCATATCGTCATGGTCGTCACCGACCCGGAGGCGGAACCGCACAAGCGGCTGTCTATGTTCATCGTCCCCGCCGGTACGCCCGGCCTGGAGATCGTGAAGAACTTCACCGTCCCCGGTTTCAGTGAGCACGAGGGCCACCTGCGCTTCACCGATGTGCGCGTTCCCGCCGACCATCTGCTCGGCGCGGAGGGGCTCGGCTTCATTGTCGCCCAGACCCGCCTCGGCGGCGGCCGAGTTCACCACGCCATGCGCACGGTTGCCATGGTGCGCAAGGCATTCGACATGATGTGCGAGCGCGCCGTCTCCCGCCCCATGCGCAAGGGCGTCCTCGGCGGATTCCAGATGACCCAGGAGAAGATCGCCGAGAGCTGGATCGAAATGGAGCAGTTCCGGCTGCTCGTGCTGCGCACCGCCTGGCGCATCGACAAGGAGCAGGACTACCGCAAGGTGCGCCATGACATTGCCGCCATCAAGGTGGCCATGCCGAAGGTCATGCACGATATCGCCCAGCGCGCCATGCACCTGCACGGCGCGATCGGCGTCAGCACCGACCTGCCGTTCGTCGACATGATGAATTACGCCCAGGTCATGGCCATCGCCGACGGCCCCACCGAGGTCCACAAGATCACCCTCGCCAAGGAGGTGCTCAAGACCTACGCGCCCGGCGACCCGGTATACCCGAGCGGGTACCGTCCGGGGTTGCGCGAGAAGGCGCGGGAACTGGTGGCGCGGCGACTGGAGAACACCGTCGGCAATCTCTGAGTCAGCGGTGGAGGTGGCGCGCAGCCGCGTCACCTCACCGCGGCAGCAGCGCCCGTGCCTGTCCGAGCAGGTCGAGTTGGCGGAAGTAGTCGCGGCCGTCGAAGCCGACCGACAGCTGGTCCACCCCGACCTCGGCGTATTCGGCGATGCGGGCGGCGGCCTGCTCGGGGGTGCCGACAATGGTGACGGCCGCGACCTGCTCCGGTGACATCTCGAAGAAGCCACCGAGGGTCTGGTTCATCGAGGCGCGGTCCTCCTCGTCCTCGGACCGGGTACCGAGAACGCAGTGCAGACCGATGTGGATGCGGGGCATCGGCCGCCCGGCCTCGGTGGTGAGTTCCCGTAACCGGGTCGCGGCGGTCGTGATGTCGGCCGGTGTCATGGCGGAGGTGATCCAGCCGTCCGCGCGGGTGGCAATGCGGCGCAGGACCCGCTCGCTGTTACCCGCACCGACCAGCAGGGGAGGTACCTGTACGGCCGGGGCGAGGGCGAGGGTGGCTCCTTCGGGGAGGCCGGGCACCGCGGTCGCCTTACCCTCGAGGAGTGCGGGCAGCAGGTCCAACGCGGTGTCCAGGAGTTGTCCGCGCCCGCGTTCCGGTGCGGCCAGGGCTTGCCAGAACGGCGAACCCGGAAACCCGCCGATGCCCAGGCCGAGTCGAATTCGATTGCCGGACAGGTATTGCAGGGTCTGTGCCTGCGCCGCGAGCATGGCCAACGGCCTGGTCGGCACCGACAGTACGCCGAATTCCAGGGCGATCCGTTCGGTGACCGCCGCCGCGGTGGCCAGCACAATCATCGGGTCGAGGGCGACAGTGCCGTCGCCGAGCAGGACATCCGACGCACCGACAGCGTCCAGGCCGATGGCTTCGGCGCGCCGGGCCGCCTGCGCGATACCGGTGGGTCCCATCGCGGTGCACTCGTCCATGGTGGGCAGCGCGACACCGATCTTCAGATTGGTCATGACTCTCCCTTCGCTCCCTCTGATTGTCGAAGGTGAAGTGCACTCGAGGTCAATGACGCGGCGCGAGCGAGTTGAGCGAAGCTAGATTCGCTGTGCCGCCTCGGCGTCGACGAGAGCGCGCAGGAACGCGGCGGGAACCTCGGGCCAGTCCGGATTCCAGCGGTCGGCGAGCTGATCCGCGTGCAGTGCGGCGAGGGTCGCGACGACATGCGGGCCGCCGTCGAGGATGTAGCGGACCGAACCGTATTCGGCGCACTGCGCGGTGACCGTCGCCAGCAGGGCCTTTGCCGCATCGGTTCGGCCCGCGGCGGCCAGGCAGGCGACCAGCAGTCGGCGCGCCTTCAGCAGTTCTCTGGGGCGATGGACCGATTCGAGGCGATCCACCCATTCCTGTGCCCAGGTACAGGCGAGTTCGGTGCGGTCCGTGGACGATTCGGTGAGCAGCAGCCGGATCGCGGTGAATTCCTGGTACAGCACCGTGATTTCGTCGATCGGGTCGACCGGTGTGCGGCGGTGGTCGTAGTCGACCACCGGGAGCGCACCGAATTCCGGATGTGGTGGCAGACCCAACCGCAGCCGCTCGTTCTCCACCTCGGCGCGCAATCGCGGCAGTGACATCGAATGTGCCGCGCGGGCACCCTCGTTCAGTCTGCGGATGGCGGCGGCACGGTCACCGAGCAGGGCCTTGACTCGCCCGCCGACCACATAGCGCGCCAATTTGAAATCGACGACGCCCGCGTCTGGTCCCAATTTGTAGCCCTCGTCGAGCAGCCGCTCCGCCTCGACGATCTCGCCGCGCTCATAGAGCAGTTCACCCAGTAGCGATCCGGCCAGTCGCGCACCGTAGGAATGGCTGCCGCCGGACTGTTTGGCGACCTCGAGCGCATGTCGGAAGTACCGCTCCGCCCCGGCGATATCCAGTTGCAGACTCGCCGCGAGCCCGAGGAAGCACAAACTGTGCACACTGTTGTAGAAGCCCTTGTTTCGGCGCAGATATGGTGCGGCCCACTCCTGGATGCGCACCGCTTCGGCGAAGTCGTAGCGGTAGCCCGCGGCGAAGCTCGCGACATTCGCCGCCAGGGCGACCACATAGGGCGACAACGCGTCGGCCCGGGCGAAACAGGGCGCGAGCATCTCCTCGACGCCGATCAGCACATCCCCGCGCACGGTGACGACCGCGTGCACCACACCGGCTTCCGCACGCAGCAGCGCGATGGTGTCCGCGTCGAGGTCGCCACGGTCGAGTGTCGTTTCCGCCAGGCGCAGTGCGCGTTCGGCCGGTTCGGCGCGGTGCAGCAGGATATTCGCCCACGCCAGATCGAGTTGCAGCCGCGGATGTGTCTCGATGACCGCCGGGGGCAGTTTGTTGACCAGGCCGATGAGGCTGGCCATCTGCCCGTATTCCAGTAACGACATGCCGTCGCGTTCGACGATTTCGACGGCGCGTACCTCGTCACCGGCCAGCGACGCGTGGTCCACCGCCTCGCTGACATGCCGATGGTCGGCGAACCACCGCGACGCCGTCCGGTGCAGTTCGTCGAGCCGTTCGGGCAGATCGCGTTCGAGGCGCTGCCGCAGAAAATCCCGGAACAGGTGGTGATATTGGAACCACTGTCCGCCGTCGAGTCGGCGCAGGAACAGATCCTGCTGTTCGATCCGTTCGAGCAGTTCCTGCCCGTTCGGTACGCCGGTGAGCGCGGAAGCCAGTTCACCACAGATGCGTTCGGTGATCGAGGTGGCCACCATGAAATCGAGCATGCCGGGTTCGAGGGCGTCGAGGACGTTCTCGGCCAGGAATTCGCCGATGGCGTGGTGGCGACCGGTCAACTGGCCGATCAGCTGGCTCGGATCATCCTTGCCGCGCAGCGTCAGCGCGGCCAGTTGCAGGGCCGCGGCCCAGCCGCCGGTGGACTCTGTGAGGTCCTCGACGTCGCCGCGATCCAGGTCGAGCCCATCCAGTTCGACCAGCAGGGTGTAGGCCTCGTCCACATCGAAACGTAATGCGGCCGTGCCGATTTCCGCGAGTTCGGCACGAGCTCGCATGGAACTCATGGGTAGGCCGGTTTGCCTGCGGCTGGTCACCACGGTATGCAGGACCGGGCTGGAACTCTCGATCAGGAAACGCAGGGCCGCGATGGTCTCGGGGTCCGATACCCGATGCCAGTCGTCTATCACCACGACGAGTTGTTCACCGCGCCGGTCGATATCGTTGATCAACGAGGTCAGGACGTATCGCCCGGCCTCGTCGCCGTACTCCTCGAGTAGCTCGCCGAGTTCTCGTGCCAGCGCGGGCCGGATCGCGCGTACGGAATCGATCAGGTGCGAGAGGAACCACACCACATTGTCGTCGTCACTGTCGACGGTCAGCCACGCCACCGAGATGCCCTCGTCGGCCATGTCCTCGCACCACTGCGCCGCGAGGGTCGTCTTGCCGAAACCGGTGGGGCCGTGAATGACCGCGAGCCTGCGGTCGCGCCCCAGCCGCAGCATGCCGAGCAGCCGCGGGCGGTCGACCAGCGCCCGGGTGAGCGTCGGTGGCCGCAGTCGCGTCGCGGGTACCGGCGGGGTTCTGGTGGATGTCCGGGTGCGGCGCCGGCGATCGGAGCTCGTCGGGGTCGCGGAGGAGGGTGGTCCGTGCGGGTCCGTGGCCGGTAGCGGAATCGGCATCTGGTCCGGCGAAAGTCCGTGCCGCTCTTGGATCTCCCGTAGCGCGGCACCGAATTCCGCGGCGGTCGCGGGTCGTTCACCGCGATCGCGAGACATCGCCCGCTCGATTGCGGCGGTCAGGTCGGGAGGTAGGCCAGCATCGTCCAGATTCGGCATCCGGTGCTTGGTAATGCGGACGAACTGTGCGACCAGTTGCTCGCCGCTGCGACGTTCGAATACCGCGTGTCCGGTGGCCGCGCAGAACAGCGTGGACGCCAGGCCGTAGATATCGGCCGTCGCATCCGGTGTCTGCCCCTGCAATACCTCCGGGGCGGTGTAGGCGGGCGACCCGGTAATGGTTCCCGCGGTCGTCTCGAAACCGCCTGCCAGCCTGGCGATCCCGAAATCGGCCAATTGCGGCTCGCCGTATTCGGTCAGCAATATATTGGCGGGCTTGACATCTCGGTGCAGCAGTCCGCGCCGGTGCGCGGTCTCCAGCGCACCCGCGATCCGCACCCCGATATGCAGGACCTCCTGCCAGTCGAGCGGGCCGTGCTGCTGAATGAGCTCGTCGAGGGAGCCGTGCGAGTGATACGGCATCACGATGTAGGGGCGGCCGGTGGCGGTGGAACCCACCTCGAACACGCTGACAATATTCGGGTGACCGGACAGCTTGCCCATGGCCAACTGTTCGCGGACGAAACGTTCGAGGTTCTCCGATTCGAGATCGGCGGTCAGCACCTTGATCGCCACCTCGCGATCGAGGGCGGTCTGGAAGCAGCGGTAGACCACGCCGAAACCGCCGCGACCGATCTCGGTGGCACCGGTGAATCCGGCAGCATCGAGCTCCGCCGCGAACCCTGAAGCCAGGTCGCGGTGCGTGGAGAGCGGATCGATATGCACCACGGCGACCCCGATACGAAAAAAGCCCGTCAACTCGAGCATAAGCCGGTCGCGGCGATTGTGCTGCCACTCCGGGCGCGTCGCCGGGGAGACGCGCTGCGCGGTGTGACCGAAGTATGACGTCACCGCGCGAGCGGGGGCCGAATCGCCGCGGGTGGAGTTGAATCGTTCCCATGGTGTCGGCAAGCAAAATCGCACGTTCTCGCATTACCTGGGTGGTCGCCGTGGTGCTGGTTATCGGGCTCGGTATCGGATTGGCGCTGTTCCAGCCGTGGCGGCTGTTCACGAACACCACGGTGGAGGAGGCCGCGCCGACGATCAGCGGGCCCGCGACCCCCGGGGTGCCGGAGCCGAAAACCGTGTACACGGGCACTTTCATCGCCCATGAGCACGCCACCACCGGCACTGTGCGGGTAATCCAGCTCGGTGATGGTCGGCGGGTGCTGCGACTCGAGGATCTCGACACCTCCGACGGGCCCGCACTGTTCGTCTGGCTCAGCGACGCCGAGGTCCTGCCGGGCTCGGACGGCTGGGGCGTCTTCGACGACGGTGAATACCTGAACCTCGGAAACCTCAAGGGCAACAAGGGCAGCCAGAACTATGACATCCCCGCCGACGCCGACCTGACCACGCTGCGCAGCGTGTCCATCTGGTGCGACCGCTTCAATGTCTCCTTCGGCGCGGCCGAGCTCAACGCGGTGTGAGCAGGCGCTGCCACCTTCGGGACTGGTCGGAAGTACCGCACGTCGTGCCCCGTCATTCTGGCGTGCTTTTGGCCCGGAATCCACACTGAGCAAGGTTATGCATCCCGCCCGAGAAGCGCGCCGGAATATGGGGCCGCTTCGGTCACGAGCGGCGGTACTTCCGGTCATCCGCATACCGGTATTGCAGGACCGGTGTCGGCGCCACCCCGGCGTGTTCCAGCCGGGATTCACCGTTGCCGGTGCAGCGCAGTCGATTCCGACCCCAGAGCACGCCGGGATGACGAGCAGGGGGAGCAACAGCGTACGTTCAGGCTCACTGGTTACTCGGAGCCGCGGCGGAGAGGGCAGTGCGGAAGCGGGCCCGGTAGGCCGACGGGGTTACGCCCAGGTGGCGGAGGAAGACTCGGCGGAGGGACTCGTCGCTGCCGAGACCGGAGCGGTGGGCGGCCTGGGTGACGGATTCGCCGGATTCCAGCATGGCCTGGGCGGCCTCCAGTCGGACGGTTTCGACGAAGGCAGCGGGAGTGGTGGCGAGGTGTTCGCGGAACAGGCGGGTGAGGTGGCGGACGCTGAGCGCGGCGCGGGCGGCCATGGCGGGAAGCGAGTGGTCGGCGGCGGGGTTGGCGAGAATCTGGTCGAGTAGGGCGCGCAGGGGCGCGTGGCGGGGGCGCGGAAGGCGGGAGGCGACCGAGAACTGGGACTGGCCGCCGGGGCGTTGCAGGAATACCACCAGGTCGCGAGCCACTTCACGGGCCAGGTCCGCGCCCTCGTCCTCCTCGACCAGGGCCAGGGCGAGGTCGATGCCCGCGCTCACTCCGGCGGAGGTGTACACCGAGCCGTCGCGGACATAGATGGCGTCGGGTTCGACGGTGATCCTCGGGTGGGCGCGGGCGAGGGTCTCGGTGTGCCGCCAGTGTGTGGTGGCGCGGCGGCCGTCGAGGATTCCGGCCTCGGCCAGGGCGAAAGCGCCGGTGCACACCGAGGCGATGCGGTGCGATGATTGCACGAAAGCCGGTATGGCGGCGACGAGTTCGCGTGGTGCGGGGGCGTGCGGCAGGTGCGCGGATCCCGGGACCAGGACGGTGTGCGCGCCGCGGATATCGGCGAACGCGGCGTTCACGGTGAGACTGGTGCCCGCCGAGGTGGTGACGGCATCGCCGGTCGGTGAGCACAGTACGAGCTGGTAGTCGCCGCCCAAATCCCTTGCGGTACTGAAGACTTCCAGGGGCGCGGTGGCATCGAGCAGGCGGACGCCCTCGTACACGGCCACGGCGATTTCACGAATCACCCGCCCAGCCTAATGGCCGAATCTGTGGGGTATGCGGCCAGATGGCCATGGTGGGCGGGGTGGCGCGGCGACGATGCTCGAGCCATGACAACGATCGCCGATATCCGCATCCCCGACAGCACGCTGGCACGCGAAGCCACCGAACTGGTGCGCGACGCCGCCTCCCCGCTGATCTTCGACCACTCCCGCCGGGTATTCCTGTTCGGCACGCTCCAGGGCCGCCGCCGCGAACTCGATTTCGATCCCGAGCTGCTCTATATCGGTGCCATGTTCCACGACCTCGGACTGACCGAACGCTATCGCGACGCCGACCAGCGATTCGAAATCGACGGTGCCGACGAGGCCCGAAAGTTCCTGCACGCGCACGGGATTGCCGATGAGCGCGCCGAACTGGTGTGGACAGCCATCGCACTGCACACCACGCCGGAAATCCCGAGCCGGATGGCACCGGAAATCGCGCTGGTGACAGCGGGTGTGGAGCTGGACGTGCTCGGTATCGGATACCGGGACATCGCCGATGAGATACGCGATGCCGTGGTCGCCGCACATCCGCGCCCGGACTTCAAGAACCGTATCCTGGCCGCCTTCGCCGACGGTATCGCACATCGCCCGACATCGACCTTCGGGAATGTGAAAGCCGATGTACTGGAACGCTTCTCGACCGGTTATGTACGGACGAACTTCGTACAGGTCATCGAGGGGTCGCCGTGGCCGGAGTGATCAGGCGGGGCGGTGACCCAGTTGCCGTGGTGATCAAGCTGGGCGCGGCGCGATCCAGAGTGCCTCGCCCAGTGCGCACAGCTCCCCATCGGGTGTCGAAAGTGCCACGCCGACAGTGCGTTTACGGCCGTCCGTGTGCATCGGCCAGGCGTAGGAAATGTATTCCGCGCCCGCCAGTACCGGTTGGAGTTGGGTAGCGGTCAGGGCGGCGGTGACCGCGCCCGGGCCCATCTTCTGGAAGACCCAGGCCGCGATACCGCCCGGGCAATCGAGGGTCGACCAGACCACCTCGGGGGGCAGTTCGCCGTGCGTATCGGCCAAGCCCTGGTCGGGGGTCCATGCGGCGGCCATGATCCGGCGGTCGGACAGGGACCAGGGAAATAGGCGCAGGCCGCGTCCGGGCGGGCATTCCACGCCGCAGCCGTAGCAGTCGGTGACCTGGCGTGCGGGGGAGGACAGCGCGGCTTCGGTGGCGCTCTTGGCTTCCGACCAGGACGGAGCGGGCGGCGCTACCACGGTCAGGGCGGCCGGGGTGGCTTCGGCCAGCAACCCGTCGTCGGCTCCGGTCAGGATGATTCGGTCGCCGTCGTGCGCGGGTACGCGGATCGGCTGCTCGATCGGTACCGCGCGACGGAAATCGACCCGTACCGTGTCCGCACCTGTGCGGCGCGCGAGCATTCCCGCCACGTACCCGCCGAACGCCACATCGGGATAGCCGTGCACATGCGTCGGGATGGTGATCGTCTCGGTTTCGATCATGCTGTCGGTCGCCCCTTCCCGGCCTGGCGGCCGTCGACACAATCGACGATACCGGCGCCCGGATGCGATGGAATCAGGGGAGTGGCTGCGCCCCCCGTTGAGCCAGCACGATCGTGATAATGCCCGCCTCCTGGTTCTGCTCGGTGATCATCGCGCGCACCGCCTCCTTCACCGCCCCCGACGTCAGCAGTTCGTCCGCCGCCTCGGCCATGGTGACGCCGCCCTGATGATGGCGCAGCATGAGCTGCAGGAACAGGGTTTCCGCGTCGGTGCCGCGTGCGGCGGAGAGGGCGTCGAGTTCGGCGAGGGTCGCCATACCGGGCATCAACCCGTCCTCCGATGAATGGTGATGTGCCGCATCCGGATCGGAGTCGGTGTGCATCCATGCCATGGGGTTCGGGTTGGTGGGCGAGGCATTGGCCAGACGCAACCAACCGAGCATGGTGCCGATCTCGACGCGCTGGGAATCGGAGATCTGCTGTGCCAGTTGCTTGATCGCCGGATCCGCGGCTGGATCCAAGCGTTGGACCATGAACAGGGCCTGCTGGTGGTGCAGCAGCATGTCCTGGGCGAAACCGATCTCGGTCGGGTTCATAACCGAAGGCGTCGCCTGGTCCTGCGGGACGAGTACCGGGCGCAATGCCATACCCACCCCGATCAGTAGTACGGCCATCGCCACGAGTGCGATGGGGCGCAGCAACTTCACGAGCCGACCACCGACCGCTGATCGGCGGGCGGGGTGTACACGCTCTCATCGAGTTGCAACACCATGAAGCCATTGTCATTGCAGCTGGTCCACAGCTGGCTGCCATGCCATTCCGGTGGGGCGAAGCACCAGTCGGTGGACAGGTCACCGAAGGCGATCATGCCGGACCGGGCCGAAAGTGCCTGGCCGAGATCGAATTTGCCCTCCAGGATGGCGCGTGCCGCCGACGGGAACTCCATGGCCGGGACGCCGATGAGGGAGGCGAGGGCGTGCGGGGAGTTCCACAGTTCGAGATTGCGTCCGGTGCGGGCGGGCGGGTTGTAGTAGGCGATCTCGCGAATGGCATACGGGTCGCGGACATCGAGGACGCGGATACCGGAGGACTCCCAACCACAGGCCAGCGCCGTGGGGTTGGTCGGCCGGTCGGCGGCGCAGTAGTGGGCGTCATAGGAGAAGAGCGAACCGCCCATGGCCGAGGCAATCAGGGAATCCTGATGTTCCGGCAGGTTGATCTCCAGCTTGACCTTGGCCGCCACCCGCGGATTGGTCTCATCGGAGATATCGATGAGTTTGACGCCGCCGGAACCACCCTCGTCGACGGTGAACAGGTAGTGCTCGCCGTCATAGGTGACCGGAATGCTGTGCTGGGTCGCCCAGCCATCGGTCCAGAACACCCGACCCAGGTGCGGCACTTGCGGATTCGGGTCGCGGCGCTGCACCGCGCTGATATCCAGCACGGTAAAACCGCCCAGCGCGGACAGGTACATCCGATTCCCATCGGGACTGATCCCGAACCCGTGCGCCTGGACCCCGGTAAGCCCCTGCCAGATGACATGCGGATTGGCTGGATCGGTCAGATCCACTGCACTGACGAATCCGGGCGCGATACCGGAGGCCCAATAGGTCCGTCCATCGGGCGAGAAGCCGCCCTCGTGGGTGGTAATCGGCAGCGGCATCAGCAGATTCGTGCCTGGCCCCGGATTGAGCAGGCGTGGATGCGCGCAATCGGAAATGTCGTAGACCGACAGGTACCCCGCGCCCTCGGCCAGCGGAACACCGGTGCCCACCAGCAGCTTTCGCTCCGCATTGACCTTCAGCGACTCCCAGGTACCGGCGAGCATCGCCGGTTCGGTCAGCGTCGCGGTCACCACCGGATTGGTCGGATCGGACACATCGAGCACCTGCACACCCTGCGACGGGCCGAGGATATTGCCGGGGAAGAACGACCCCGTATACGAGCAGTGTTCGTAAGTGGCCGAGGTAATCCCGGCCCCCCGTCCCACATACCCGCCGACGAACGACATATTGCACCGATACCCCAGCGTGCTGCGCCCACTATTGCGGTCAGCCGCCGGAACGTCCCCCTGCAACCCGGGCTCCGGCATGGAATCGGGCCCACACTCCGCCCGCGGCACCGCGGTCCGCCCCACATCGAAGAACTGCTGCACGGCATTCTCGATATCGGACCGCAGATCCGCCGACGCCCCACCGATAGGCAGCACAGCCACCGCCAGCAGCGCGGCGGCAGCGACCACCCCGGCCTTGGACCGCCGAATCCCCGTGAACCGCCCCATCGCGGCCACCCCCATACTTCTTCCGGCCCGGGACCTCTGTGTCCCCGGTTACACCTGGGGACGGTAAACCATTAACTGACCGGCCGGTAGGGTCCACCGAAGAGTTGGCGGATTCGGCTTACAGTGTGGAGTGCGAACGCAGCGGCCAGCCGACATCGAGTAACCGTTTCTGTCGGTGTGTATGTTGGCCTGCTGTGCAGCGGATTACGGTGAATCTGCCCGACGACCTCGATGAGCGCCTGCGTCAGGTGGCGCAGCTGCGAGGTGTCACGGGCGCCGAGCCGTGTCGCGAAGCCATCGCACACTACCTGCCTGTGCAGACGGAGCGACGATTCGGTGCGGCGGGCGCGGGGCGCAGCGGGCGTTCGGATGTGTCGAGCCGGATCAAAGAGACCCCCGGCCCGGAGTGCACCCGGTAACCGGTGCCAGACGCGTCAGCGGGTAGTCGACGGTGCCTGCCGCTCGATCAGGGCCGAATCGGCGGGACGAAGACAGGGCCAGCGGGACGCTCCCGCATGTAGTGTCGCAGCTTGGTCTTGGTGGCTGTGATCGCGATGATGAGAACGCCCGCGCACACGCTACTCACGAACAGCATCGAAAAGAAGCTCTCGGCCAGGTCTGGCGCATCGCCCCGGTATGCCGACTCATCGGCTCTCCACTTGTCCAATTCGGAGCGGTGAGCACCGATGGTGCCCAGTGAGATGGCAACCAGCCAAGCACCGAGAACGACCTGTTGGGCCGCGAAGAATACGATTCGCTGGTTGGGGGTCAGGAGCTCCCTGTCGTGTCCATGGGCATAGACGGGTGCCGCGGGCGGGTGCCCGGGTTGGTCACTGTGCGGTTGATTGATCATGTTCGAATCCCCCAGTCAGCTCTGGTCTATCGCCGACAAGTTAGCAGGGTGCGACAGGTAGCCAGGAGCCGTGTGCGGAGAACCTCACTGCGGGAGGCGATTTCGGCCTGGCCGCGGACGTAGTCGGCTCGCCCCGCCGGGGTCTCGATGCGCACGGGTTCGTAGCCGTATTCGGCGAGATCGTAAGGGCTGGCCCGCATATCGAGTTCGCGGGCGGCGCAGGCCAGTTCGAAGGCGTCGAAGAGCAGGTCGGAGTCTATGAGCGGGGTCAGTTTGAAGGCCCACTTGTAGATGTCCATATTGGCGTGCAGGCAGCCGGGTTGTTCGCGGTCCACCTGGTCGGCGCGGGTGAGGGGTTCGATATTGCGGGGGGCGGCTTCGGGGGTGAAGAAGCGGAAGGCGTCGAAGTGGGTGCAGCGTAGCTGCATTGATTCCACGACTTCGTCGGTGCCCTGGTGGCCCAGACGCAGTGGGACCTGTTGGTGGCGGACGTCGTCGGTGCGGTACACCATGGCCCATTCGTGTAGGCCGAAGCAGGAGAGCTGGGCGGGGCGCGACGCGGTGGCTTCCAGCAGGCCGGCAATGAATTCGATGGTGCTGCGGCGTTTTTCGAGGAACTCGGGATCGGCGGTCCAGGCCGGGCCCGCCGGTGTCGGGATCTGCTGGTACCCGCGGAATTCCGAGTACTCGGCGGCATCGGCCAGCCCTGTTCCGTAGCCGGGGTGCCAGCGTCGGAGTTGGGCGGGCTTGTGGCCGTAATAGGTGAACAGGAAGTCGATTACCGGATGTTTGGATCCGGCGGCGCGCTGTTCCAGATACGGGCCGATCAGGTGATCGACCCGGGTCCGGTGCGCGGCCGCGCGGGCGCGCCACGCGGGCTGCGGGAGGACCCGCAGCCCGGTGACGCGTAGTTCCGTATCCGACACCGTTATTCGGCGATCCGGTGGGTGGCGTCGCGGACGGTGCCGACGAATTCCTCCACCAGGTCCTCCAGCGCGACAATGCCGACGGTATTGCCGCGGCTGTCCACTACCCGGCCGAGGTGGGAGTTGGTGCGGCGCAACCGTGCCAATGCCTCGAACAGGGTGGCATCGCAACTGATGGTCGGCAGCGGTCGGATATCGGTGCGGGGGATGGGTGTGCTCGGTCCCGCCTTATCGTCGGCGACCAGGTCGAGGACATCCTTGACGTGCAGGTAGCCGACCAGCGAACCGTCGTCGGCACACACCGGGTAGCGGCTGTATCCGGTTTCGGCCACGGCGGATTCGATATCGCCGAGGGTGGTGCCGTCACCACGCAGCGGCACCGAGCGAACCTTGGCCAGCCGCACCATGACATCGGCGACGAAGCGGTCGCTGGAACCCAGGGCCTGAGTGAGGCGACGGTGCTCCTCCTCGTCGAGTAGACCCTCGGAGTGCGATTCGCCGAACATCTCGGCCAATTCGACGGAGGAGACGGTGGCGTCGAGTTCGTCCTTGGGTTCGATCCGCAGCATCCGCAGCGTCAGGTTGGCGGCCAGGTTGTAGATCCAGATGAGCGGACGGGCCAGCCGCAGCCACGCCAGATGGATCGGAACCAGTAGCAGGGCAGAGCGTTCCGGTCCGGCCAGCGCGATGTTCTTGGGAATCATCTCGCCGAGCAGGATATGCAGGATCACCACGATGGTCAGCGCCACCGCGAACGCGATCGGATGCAGGAGCTGCTCCGGCACACCGATCAGATCGAACGGCCGCTCCAGCAGATGCGCCACCGCCGGTTCGCCTACCCGACCCAGCAGGATGGAACAGATGGTGATGCCCAACTGCGCCGCCGCCAACATCATCGACAGGTTCTCACCCGCCTTGATGACCGTATCGGCGCTGCGTTTCCCTTGCGCGGAAAGGGCTTCCAAGCGATCGCGGCGTGCGGAGATGAGCGCGAATTCGGCCGCCACGAAGAAGGCGTTGCCGAGGAGCAGGAAGACAGCGAGTAGTACCGCTAGCCAATCACCCATTGCCGTGCCCCCATTCCGCGAGGGTATCGGCGTCCACCGGGCGCAGCAGCACCCGATCGATGCGGCGGCCGTCCATTCGCTCTACCTTCGCGATCCAGCCACCGGCGGTGTGTGGTTCGAAAGGCGGCTGGGAACCATTGCCGGGCTCCGGGAGCAGCACCTCGTCACCGGTCACCGGGATCCGGCCCAACCGGGTCAGCACCAGACCGCCGAGGGTTTCGTATTCGCCTTCGGGAGCGTCGTATCCGGTGGTGCGTGACACCTCGTCGATGCGCAGCAGACCCGAGCAGTTCCAGCCCGCGGCGGTACGGCGCACGTCGAGTTCCTCCTCATCGTGCTCATCGCGGACGTCGCCGAGGATCTCCTCGATAATGTCCTCCATCGTCACAATGCCCGCGGTGCCGCCGTATTCGTCGACCACCAGGGCCACCTGCATACCGTCGGCGCGCACGCGTTCGAGCACCTCATCGCCGTCGAGGCTGGCGGGCACGATCGGCACCTGCTGCGCGATGGTTTTGAGTTTGATGGTCCGGCGCGCCCGCACCGGATGCAGGAACGCCTGTTTGATGTGCACCACGCCGAGGGTGTTGTCGAGATCGCCGTCGATAACCGGGAAGCGCGAATAGCCGGTGCGCCGGGCGGCATCGATGAGATCGGCGATGGTGTCGTCCTGGTCCAGGGATTCGGTTTTCACGCGCGGGGTCATGAGCTCCTCGGCGGAGCGTTCACCGAATTGCAGCGACCGGTCCACCACCTGTGCGGTGCGCTGATCGATGGCCCCGCGCAGCGCGGAGGTGCGCACCAGCGAACCCAATTCCTGCGGGGAGCGCGCCGACCGCAGTTCCTCGGCCGGTTCGATGCCCAGTTGCCGCACCGCCCAGTTGGCCGTGCCATTGAGGAAATGGATCATCCACTTGAATGTCGTCGAGAACGCGACCATCGGGCCCGCGGTGAATCGCGCGGTGCCCAGCGGTGCCGCGATAGCGATGTTCTTCGGCACCAGTTCGCCGTAGATCATCGACAGCGAGGTGGCCAGAATCAGCGCCAGCGCCAGCGAAATACCGTGTGAGGCACCGGAACTCAGGCCGAACGTGCTGAACAGCGGTGCGAACAGCTTGGCCAGTACGGGCTCGGCGATATAGCCGGTGATGAGCGTGGTGATGGTGATACCCAGCTGTGCGCCGGAGAGCTGGAACGACAGGGTGCGATGGGCTTGACACACCTGCCGGGAGCGGCGGTCGCCGGTGCGGGCGTGCGACTCCACGGTGGAGCGTTCCAAAGCGGTGAGTGAGAACTCCGCGGCCACGAAGAGGGCCGTTCCCGCTGTCAAAGCCACGAAGCCGAACAGGGAAAGAATGGTGAACACGGTGGACACTGTCAGCACCACCGGGCCATCGAATGTGGTGGGGATAGTGCTGGGAGGACGGTGAAGCCGGGTTTGTCACCCGGCTCGGTAGAGGAGCCCTCCTGTACGGCGCCCTCGGACGCGGGTGACAACTGGTTCCTTTCGCAGGTCGAATATGTGTGTCGGAGCCGGTTCGCGAGATCGATCGCGCCTCGGATCCGGCAAGCCCATGCTACCGGCAGCAGAGGCGGGCCAGCGCGTCGGACGCGCGAAACCCGGCGGTCCCGCGCAAGTGCTCGGGTCCGCCGGGTGGTGCGATGCGGGTTTCCTACCGGGTGGGTGGTTACCAGCCGGACGGCAGCGGGCGGCCTTCGGCGAAACCGGCGGCCGACTGCACACCCAGAATGGCGCGCTCGTGGAATTCGCCCAGGTTGCGCGCACCCGCGTAGGTGCAGGAGCTGCGCACACCGGAGGTGATGTGATCGAGGAGGTCCTCGACACCCGGACGTTCGGGATCGAGGCGCATGCGCGAGGAGGAGATGCCCTCCTCGAACAGGGCCTTGCGAGCGCGGTCGAAGGCGCTGTCGGTGGCGGTACGCGCGGCGACGGCGCGCTTGGACGCCATGCCGAAGCTCTCCTTGTAGCGGTTGCCGTCGCGGTCGACGCGCAGGTCGCCGGGCGACTCGTAGGTGCCCGCGAACCAGGAGCCGACCATGACATTGGACGCGCCGACCGCGAGGGCCAGTGCCACGTCGCGCGGATGCCGGACGCCACCGTCGGCCCACACGTGCTTACCGAATTCCTTGGCGGCGGCGGTACATTCGGCCACAGCGGAGAGCTGCGGGCGGCCCACACCGGTCATCATGCGGGTGGTGCACATGGCACCGGGACCCACCCCGACCTTGATGATGTCGGCACCGGCCTCGATGAGGTCGCGGGTACCGGCGGCGGAGACGACATTGCCCGCCACCAGGGGCACGCCGAGATCCAGGGCGGCGACCGAGCGCAGCGCCTCGATCATCTTGTTCTGGTGGCCGTGCGCGGTATCCATGACCAGCACATCGGCACCGGCGTCGACGAGGGCCTTGGCCTTGGCGGGGATATCACCGTTGATACCGACGGCGGCGGCGATTCGCAGCTGTCCCTGCGCGTCGACGGCGGGCTGGTAGATACCCGTGCGAATGGCTCCGGTGCGGGTCATGATGCCCGCGAGGGTGCCGTCACCGTTCACCAGTACCGCGATATCGCGATGTCCGGCGTGCAGCAGGTCGAAGATCTCGCGCGGCGAGGTATCGGCCGCGGCGGTGACGAAGTCGGTATCGGCGACGGTACTGAGGCGGGCGAACCGGTCGACATCGCCGCACGCCGCCTCGGTCACCACCCCGACCGGCTTACCGTTCTCGACCACCACGACCGCGCCGTGGGCGCGCTTGTGAATGAGCGCCAGCGCATCGGATACCGACTGCTCCGGGTCGAGGGTGACCGGCGTATCGGCGGTGAGCGAGCGGCTCTTCACGAAGGCGATGGTCTCGGCGGCGGCCGGGATCGGCAGATCCTGCGGCAGCACCACGATGCCGCCGCGGCGGGCCACGGTCTCGGCCATCCGGCGGCCGGAGACGGCGGTCATATTCGCGACGACAATCGGAATGGTGGTGCCGGTCCCGTCACTGCTGGACAGGTCGACATCGAAACGCGACGTCACATCCGTCCGGCTGGGGACGAGGAAGACGTCGTCGTAGGTCAGGTCATAGGGAGGATTATCCCCAGGAAGAAACTGCACGTTTTGCCATGGTAGCCGAATGCTGGGAGTGTGCGGGCAACCGGGGCGGCGTGTGGGATCGATCGTGGGCCGACCTCGACGGCGTCGATGTCGGGGGACCACGTCAGTCCGCGGCGATGACCTCGATCTCGAGTAGCCACTTCGGGTCGAAGATCCCGGCGAGCACGACCGTCAGCGCGGGTCGGTGGTCGCCGAGGATCTCCGCGCGGACTTTCGTGTTGACCTCGGCCACGGCGCGGTCGCTCAGGTAGGTGGTCACCTTGACGATGTTCGGGGCGGTCATGCCCGCATCCGCCAGAGTTGCCAGAATATTTGCCCAGATGATCCGGCACTGTGCTTCGGGATCGGTGGGTACGGAACCGGTGCTGTCCTCGGGGATCTGTCCGCTGACGAACAGCAGGCGTTGGGCTCCGAGCACCTCGAGACCGTTGGTGTATCCGCCGATCGCTGCGGGCACTGAATCAGGATCGTGCGTATGCCTTTCCACGACTGGCCATCGTAAGACCGAATCGGGGTGAGGTACCTGGAATCGCGAGTACTCGCCGACGCCTACCTTCCGCGAGCGCGGCGGCGGGGCCGTGACTGCTGTGCCTGCTTTGCGGCGATGCGCCCCCAGGGGTCGTTGGGGGTGCGGGGCTTTCGGGGTTCGGCGGAATCCGAGTGCGGTGCGACAGCTGTCGGGTCGGGCACCGGATGGCCCGAGGGTCGGCGCGCGCCGGTGATGTCGGTGAGGCGGCGGTCGCCGGGGCGGACCTCGACATCGGTGACGGAAACGCCTGCGCGGGCGACCAATTCGGTCCAGTCCTGGCGGGCGTCGGGAGTGACGATGGTGACGACCGTACCGGTCGCGCCCGCGCGGGCGGTACGGCCGGCGCGGTGGACATAGTCCTTGTGGTCGGCGGGCGGGTCCACGTGGACGACGAGGGAGACGTCGTCGACGTGAATGCCGCGGGCCGCGATATCGGTGGCGACCAGGACCGGTGCGGTGCCTTCGGTGAAGGCGGCGAGGGTGCGGGTGCGCTGGTTCTGCACCTTGCCACCGTGCAGGGCGACCGCGGCTACGCCCGCTTCGCGCAGGCGGCGGGCCATTTTCTCGACGCCGTACTGGGTGCGGACGAACAGCAGGGTGCGGCCCTGTCGGGCGGCGATTTCGGTGACCACGGCATGTTTGTCACTGCGGCGTACAAGCAGGCCGTAGTGGGTGATGGCGGGGCCGGATTCGGCGGCATGACCTTTGTCGGCCGCCGATTCCGACTGTGCGGCACCGGAATCGGTCACGGTGGCACCGGAATCGGCACGGGCGGCGGTGGAAACGGCATTGGAGGCCGCGGGATCGGCAGCGCTGTCGCTCACGCTGTCGGCGGCGGCCGCTGCACCGGTTGTCGCCCTGGCCGAGTCGTCGGCTGCGGTGGAGTCCGGTACGGCGGTGGTGACCGTGTGCTGCACCGGAGCACGCAGATAACGTTGCACCAGGGCGTCCACAGCCTCGTCGAGAGTGGCTGAGAACAGCAGCTTCTGGGCCTCCTCGGGCACCCGGTTCAACACCGCGGTGAGCTGGGGGATGAAGCCCAGATCGGCCATATGGTCGGCCTCGTCCACGGTAATGACCCGCACGTCGGACAGGTCGATGGCCTTGCGTCCGATGAGATCGGTGAGGCGGCCAGGTGTGGCGATGAGCAGATCCACGCCACGGGCGAGTCGCTCCTCCTGGCGTTTGATCGGCAACCCGCCCACCACGGAGGCGACGCGAACACCTTGCGACAGCGCGGGTTCGTCGAGGGCGGATTCGATCTGATGGGCCAGTTCGCGGGTGGGTGCGAGGATCACGCCGCGCGGCCGCTTCGGTACGGCGGGCGCACCGGAGAGCCGGACCAGCATGGGAATGCCGAAGGCGAGCGTCTTACCGGAACCCGTTGCGGCGCGGCCCAGGACATCGCGACCGGCGAGAATATCCGGAATGACCGCGGCCTGAATGGGGAACGGCTTGTCGATACCGCCGCGCCGCAGCGCATGCAGCAGGACCGGCGCCAAGCCGAGGTCGGAGAACTCCAGCGGCCGCATCACGACCGCCGCCTTCAATTCGCCCTGTGCGGGCACGGTATGCGCTCGATCCGCGCTCACCGGTGCGACATTCGCCGAATTCTCGCGCACTGAAGCCTCGTTCGCCGGTGTGGCCCCCGTCGAGGTCTCGTCTGCCGCGCCGGCGCGCGACGCCTCGTCACCGTTGCGCGCGGTGCCCGCGTGATCGGATGCCTCAGGCACGCGTCACCAGGCGATGCAGCTCGGTGAGCCACGGAATCGCGACCGCCAGGGTCGGCACCACCAGGATCGTGGCGGCGGCCAGGTAGGCGGCAGTGGCTTCGCCGATACCGCCGAGCGGACCGGCCAGACGCTGGATGCGGATCAGCGTGGACGGTCCGCCGACCGAGAGCGCACCCTGC
Source organism: Nocardia uniformis NBRC 13702 (assembly GCF_001613345.1). Lineage (GTDB taxonomy): Bacteria > Actinomycetota > Actinomycetes > Mycobacteriales > Mycobacteriaceae > Nocardia > Nocardia uniformis. Next base: position 34,374 of record NZ_BDCE01000116.1, read on the forward strand.
GGCGCAACCGAATTCGAGCAGGCCACCAGGGCACGAGCCAGCGGAGTCGGCCCGGTGACCTTCACGGCCGAATCGTCGGCGAGCAGCTCGATGAGCAGTTTCACCGAGTCGAGCGCGGATTTGGAGCGCACCACCCGGGGGAAGGCCTCATGCGCGGCGGTGAACGCCTCCAACACGAGATCGTGGCGGGCCCGCAGGTGCGAGCGCTCATGGCTGACGATGGCGGTGAGCTCCTCATCGGAGAGATTTGTCACGGCGCCCTGGCTGAGCACCACACGCTGGCGCAGTCCGGGCAGGCAGTAGGCGAGGGGTTCGGTGGCGGCGAGTACGCGGATATCGGCGGACTTGCGTTCCACGCTGCTCTGATCGAGCAGATCGACCAGCATGCGATGGCGGGCGCGGCGACGGCGAGTGTGGATACCGACCCGGATCGCCGACCAGATGAGACGGCCGCCGATCATGAGGGTCAGCGCGAAAACGGTGACATAGGCCAGCCACAGCGGCAGACCCAGGGCATCGATCTCATCGATCGGCGCGGTGGTGGGCCGACCGTCGGCACCGGGGACCAACAGCCGACTGGCGATGGCGAGTCCGGATCCGAAGGCACTCAGTACCGCTGCCAGCGCGACCGCCTGCCACAGCACCAGTGCCGCGCGCGGATTTCGATAAGGCCAGGTGGCTCGGCTGAGCAGCGCCGGAGCCGGTCCCGCCAGGAACAATGCGAGACCGGCGAATACCGGCGCGGTTACGTCCATTCCTCAGCTCACTGCGTTGTGGGGGCCAGGTGCAGAGGCTGGTGCAGTGATCAGACTTCCGAGTCGTCGGTCGGCTTCCTGCGTGCCTCGTTGTCTTCGAGCTTAGCGAGTGCATCGCGCAGAGCGGCAGCCTCGTCCTTCCCGACGTGTTCAACGAAGTGCACCAGCGCCGCCCGGCGGCTGCCGACTTCGTCCGCCTGCTTCAGGGCGTCGAACATCAGACTGGCGACGAGTTCGTCGCGCGTGTGGACGGGCGCGTAGCGATGCGCGCGATCATCGCGCTGCTGAACTACCAGATTTTTCTTGGCCAGTCGCTGTAGGACGGTCATCACCGTGGTGTAGGCGAGTTCGCGGCGCTGTGCGAGGGCCTCGTGAACCTGGCGCACCGTTTGGGGTTCATCGGCCGACCACAACTGGTCCATGACCGCTTTCTCGAGTTCACCAAGTCCTGCCATCCCCTGATTCTACGGAGGCAACGACAAGAATGCGTACTACAGGGTGTCGTAACCCGGAAGTAGCTGGTGTGGTATTCGTCTCACATCGGGTCGGCGGGTGCGTCGCAGCCGCGTACGTGCCGGGTGCCGATGGGGATGATCATGGGTCGTCCTGATACCGGATCCTCCAGTACGGTCGCCTGCAATCCGAATACTTCCAGGAGCAGATCGGCGGAGATGACATCGGCCGGGCGGCCCTGCGCGACAATGCGTCCCGCGCACATGACGATGAGTTGGTCGCTGTAGCGGATGGCCAGATTGAGATCGTGCACGACCATGACGACGGTACGGCCGAAATCGGCGTGCAGGCGGTCCACCAGGTCGAGGACTTCCAGCGAATGGGCGAGATCCAAATAGGTGGTGGGCTCGTCGAGCAGCAGAATATCGGTGCCCTGTGCCAGGGCCATGGAGATCCAGGCACGTTGGCGCTGGCCGCCGGAGAGTTCGTCGAGGGTGCGGTCGGCGAGGTCGGCGATGCCGGTCTGATCGAGCGCGGCGGCGACTTCGGTTTCGTCATCGGCGGACCACTGCCGCAGCCAGGACTGGTGCGGGTGGCGCCCGCGCGCGACGAGATCGGCGACGGTGAGGCCCTCGGGGGCGACCGGTGTTTGCGGGAGCATGCCCACCACGCGCGCCACATCACGAGTCTTCATGGCCGCGATGGCTTTTCCATCGAGCAGCACCTGACCCGAGCGCGGGCGCAGCAGCCGTCCGAGGGAGCGCAGCAGGGTGGATTTACCGCACCCGTTCGGTCCGATGACGGTGGTGATCACACCGGTCTGGATATCGATCGACAGCCCATCGACAATGACGCGGTCGCCGTAGCCGAGGGTGACGCTATCGGCGGAGAGCCGGTGCTGTTCGGCGGTGCGGGGGTCGGCAGTGAGGGTCACAGGGTTGCCTTCCGGTTGGCGCGCACAAGTAAGTAGAGCAGGAATGGTCCACCGAAGGCGGCGGTCACCACGCCCACCGGCAGATCGACGGGAAAGACGGTGCGGGCGGCCAGATCCGCGCCGAGCACCAGCACCGCGCCCGTCAGCGCGGAGGCGATGAGCGGTTCGCCGGGGGAGCGCAGCAGTCGTCGCGCGATCTGCGGGGCGGCCAAGCCGATGAAACCGAGCGGGCCGACGGCGGCGGTGGCCAGTGCGGCCGCACCGAAGGCGGCGGCGAGCAGCAGCCCCTGCTGGGTCTGGATGCGCACGCCCAGGATGCGGGTGGTGTCGGCGCCGAAACGCAGGGCGGCGAGGCTGTGCGCGGCGGTGGCGGCCACCGCCACCGCGACCGCGAGGCCGATGGCGGCGGGAATCAGCGTGGACCAATCGGATTGATTGAGCGAGCCGGTAATCCACAACTGTGCGTGCCCGGCATCGGTGAGGGTGGCGCGGGCGAGCAGCCAGCTCACTCCCGACAGCAGGGCGGCATTGACTCCGATGCCGACGAGTATCAGGCGAAATCCCATGACACCGCTCTCGCCGGGACCGGTGCGGCCCCAGGCGAGCAGATACAGCAGCACCGCGGTCAGCAGGCCGCCGCACAGCGCCGCCAGTGGCACCCCGATAGCGGCGGCGGTCCCGGCGCTGCCGGTCAGCGTGATCACCGCGACCGCGCCGAGACTGGCACCGGAGGTGATGCCGAGCAGATCCGGGCTGGCGAGGGGATTGTGCAGGATCGACTGGGCGATCGCGCCGGCCAATCCGAGGGCCGCGCCGACCACCACGGCGGTCAGCGCGCGGGGCAGCCGGTTCTCCAGAATGATGAATCGCTGTGCGCGCGAGCCGCCCCCGGCGAGTACGTCCAGCACCCGGTCCACCGGAAGCTGGTATTCGCCGACGGCGATATCCAGTGCGAACAGCACCAGCGCGATGACGATGAGCGCGATGACGATGAGCAGCATGCGCATTCGCAGTACCACCGAGAAGCCGCCGATTCGCAGCGGCGGACGTATGCGGCGCAGTGTCGTCGGTTCGGTGTCGGGCGCGGGAGTGGGAGTGGAAATGCTCACAGGCTGACCAACTTCCGACGGCGCACCAGGTAGACGAAGAACGGTGCGCCCAGGGCGGCCAACATCACCCCGGCCTGCAGTTCGGTGGGCCGGGCGATCACGCGTCCGATGATATCGGCGAGGAGTAGCGCTATCGCGCCGAGCAGGCCGGAATAGGGGACGAGCCAACGATTGTCGGGTCCGGTGATGGTACGCGCGATATGCGGGACCATCAGGCCGATGAAGGCGATGGGTCCGACCGCGGCGGTGGCGGCGCCTGTGAGAAGAACCACGGCCGCCAATCCGATTGCGCGACTGCGGGTGAGGTTCACGCCCAGTCCGCGCGCCACATCATCGCCGAGGCTGAGCACATTGAGGCCGGGTGTGGCGGCCAGCGACAGCACCGCGCCGATCAGCAGGAACGGTAGGACCTGCTGGAATACCGCCGCATCGTGTCCGGCCACATTGCCCACGACCCAGTGCCGATAGGTGTCGAGCGCGCTGGCGTCCAAGAGTACCACGGTATTGGTCAGCGCGGTGAGCAGTGCGGTCATGGCCGCACCCGCCAGTACCAGGCTCAGGGGGCTGGCTTTGCCGCCGCCGATGGCCGATACCCCGAAGACCACCACGCCGGCGATGGCCGAGCCCGCGAAGGCGAACCAGACGTACTGCGAGGGTGAGGTGAATCCGAACAGGTAGATGCTCAGTGCGGCGAGGAAGGCGGCGCCCGCGTTGAGGCCCAGCAATCCGGCGTCCGCGAGGGGATTTCGGGTGAAGCCCTGGATGAGCGCGCCTGCCACGCCGAGTGCCAGTCCGGTAATGATCGCGAGTCCGGTTCGCGGTAGCCGCAATTCGCGGACGATCTGTTCACCCGCCGATTCCGATGGGCAACTCAGCGGCCACCCGCCGGGACAGGTGAGTGCGTCGTAGACGGTGCCCAGCGGCAGCATCCGCGAACCGATGGCAATGCTGGCGGCCACGGCGATAAGCAAAATCGCGACCAATAGGAGAAGTCCGGCCAGACGTCTACGTCTGGTGGTGACTGGGGCGGGCACGGCGACGAACTACTCCTGACGCATACATATATTGCTCTGTAAGTCTGGTAAGCCTAACCTATCTTTCCGATCCGGCCTTTCAAGCCACCGAGGAGGAGGTTCGAGTGCCCGAACCCGTAACCGTGTGCCCACTGCGCGATTCCCAGCTCGTCTTCGAGCGGGCCTGCGCTCGGCTGCGCGCCCTGCAACCGGAACATCCGCGCGTCTACGCCGTCGCGGCCATGGCCGACCAAGGCAAGCGGCGGTGGTGGCGGCTTCGTGACGGCATACGTGAGGGCCGGATCGAACTCATGTACCGGCGGCACGCCGCCGAGATGACCAATTCCGAGATCGCCGCGGAGGTCGTCGCCACCGCGCTCATTCACGCGGTCGTCGGCCGGGCGGTGGCGCTACTCGTCTCCGAGGGGCGGGCCTGGGATCCGGGTCTGGAAAACCTCTGGATCCACACCGACAACGACGGCGGTATCGACTGGGCCGGATTGGCCGACACCACGGTTCGGGTGGTCGAGGGCGATGGACTCGACGGCGAACCGGGTGTGGTGGCCCTGCCGTGTGAGCAGGCGCTGTACGTGTGGCTGGCGCATCGCTGTGAATCGTCGCTCGGGCTCATCCAGCAGGCGATGGCCCGCTGCGCCGGACTGAGCGCGCGACGCTTCTGGGCTCTCGTCGGTGAATCGATAACCGGTGCGGCGACCTATGTTCCGGCTTTGGCGAATACCTCGTCCGCGGTGGGTGCGGGTCGCGGCCAGGCGCTGCTGCTGGCGCTGGAGGAGCGCGGTCTTCCGGTGCGCCGGGCCTGCGCGGTCAGGTAGACCGAGCGTGCTGCGGTACGAGCGGATAGCGGACATGGGCTGTCCGGCGATCGGTTCGCCAGAACGGTCCGACACCACGCAATGCCCGCAAGGGCGGCGGCGAGGTCTGGTCCGGGGTCGGCCATGGCCTCCTTCGGCATGTCGCCGAATACGGCCGGATCGTCCGCGGGCACGGCGGGTACGTCCATAGCCGTTGCGAGAGCGGGGAAGGCGATGCGCGGTAGGTCCGAGCTGTGTTGGATCGCGTACGGGAACCCCGGGAATCGGCGAACCCGGAGCTCGGCCCGCACACCGTTGGATGTGGCGGCTCTGTCCGAAATGGGCGGGTAACTCCGGGTATTGACGGGAGAATCGCGCAAAAGCTCTGCGGCGGCGGCGTAAAGCCTCGATAGTCGAAAGTGGGCTCGATCCGTATTTCGCTCCACCCGATGTTGCTGGCGGCAGGAGAGGCGCGATGACAATGTTCGACCATGACTCGACGTTCGGCCATGACTCGACCGGCGAGTTCGGCGGCACCGACTCGGGCACCGATTCCCCTATCAGTCCGCGCATTCTGGACGGACCGGTCGGACTCGGCACCGACCTCGCACGGCGCTTCAATGCTGTGAACGCATCGAACGCGGGGACGGATTCGGCTGTCCCCGAGCATGATTCGGTCCGCGAATTCGCCAACAGCGCTTCGATCAGCACCAGATTCGCGCACCCGTCGCTTAATGGGAAGCGATTGGGGGACAGCGCGTTTCGCATACCGGTCCGACGGCTGACCGCCGACCTCGAGCCCTATCGCGAACTCGACTGGGGCGATGGTTCCGCGCCCCCGGTCTACTGTCCGCCCGCGGCGCGGGTCGACGACAACCTCGCCGACGAGATCGACGATCGCCTCAGCGACTGGGCGGAGTCGATCGATTTCACCGCCGAGGAACTCGACAAGTTGCGGAAGACCGGATACGGGCGTCTGGTCATGTTGACGCACACCGATTCCGACGATCCCGATCGCCTGCTGGTCGCCGCCCAGATGAACACCGCGTGGTGGATGGCCGACGACTACTACGCCGACGATTCGGCACTGGGCGCGGACCCGACACGATTGCCGCAGCGCCTGACCCTGGCCATGGCGGCCCTGGACCGGCTGCCCGACGCCGGTGAATTCAGTGCGCCGCTCGATGAGATGCTCCGCACCGACAAGGTACTGCGCGCGTTCGTGTCCGCCGTTTCGAATCTTCGCGACCACGCCAGCCCCGGTCAGGTGCAGCGCGCCTGCTACGCGACCTTCTCGATGTTCGTGTCCTGGACCGCCTACGCCGCCTGGCGTCACACCGGGCAAATGCCCACGGCCTGGGAGTATCTCGCCGCCCGCCAGCACGACACGTTCTACACGTCCATGACCCTGATCGATCCGGTCGCCGGCTACGAGGTTCCCGCGAACCTCTTCTACGAGGACCGCGTGCGGCAGGCCGCATTCCGAGCCGGCACCGCCGCTGTCCTCATCAACGACCTGGTCTCGGTGAAGAAGGATCTCGCCGACGAGAACCCGGTGTGCAATATGGTGCTGCAGGTAGCGGCGGATCGTGGTTGCTCGATAGCCCACGCCACCGAGATCGTCGTGGACCTGCACAATCGCATGGTCCGCGAGTTCGAAGCCGAGCACCGCTCCCTGCAAGCGATCCCATCCCCGGAACTGCAGCTGTACCTGCACGGCCTTCGCAATTGGATGGGTGGCTCCTTCGAATGGCACAACACCAACCCTCGGTACCGGTAGCGCTTGCTTGTTAGGTAAGCCTGACCTACACTGAGATCGGCGCTAGGGTTGAGCGAGTATCCGGAGGGCTGCCGAGATCCCCGACCCAATGCCGCGGCGGGCTCCCGAGAAATCGGGAGCCCGCCGCTTCGTATCTGTAGCGCTCATGCCACTGTGGTTGCCATGACGCAGCAAGACTTCTCATCGATCCGCTCGATGGCCGATGTGACGCCCGAGCTGATGACCAAATTCAGCGAGGGCACCTTCACCGACCTGATCGGGCTGAAGTTCACCGAACTCACCGCCGACCGGGTCGCCGCCGAATGGGTGGTCACACCGCAGCAGTTCCAGCCCGCGGGCATTGTGAACGGCGGCGTGTACTGCACGGTCATCGAAACGCTCGCCAGTGTGGCCGCCACCGCGTGGCTGGATGGCAAGGGCACCGTTGTCGGCGTCAATAACAACACCGACTTCCTGCGCGCGGTACGCGAAGGCAAGCTGCGCGCGGAGGCGACGCCGATTCACCGCGGACGCTCGCAGCAGCTGTGGGTCGTCGTGATCACCGATGAGCGGGATCGCACGGTGGCGCGCGGCCAGGTGCGGTTGCAGAACCTGGCAAATCCGACCTGATCACGGACGAAACATTGAGGTAACGCGGGTCGTGCCAGAATGACCGACGACCCGCCCAAGACCTCGGTGAGGAGCCCGTATGCGACTGTCGCCGCACGAGCAGGAACGCCTGCTGTTGAGCTATGCGGCCGAGTTGGCCCGTAGGCGACAGGCGCGCGGACTCAAACTCAATCATCCCGAGGCGATCGCGCTCATTACCGATCACGTGCTCGAAGGCGCGCGCGACGGGCGCAGCGTCGCCGAGCTGATGGCGTCGGGGCGGACGGTGCTCGGTCGCGACGATGTCATGGACGGTATTCCGGAGATGATTCACGACGTGCAGGTGGAGGCGACCTTCCCTGACGGCACCAAGCTCGTCACCGTCCACCACCCGATCGGCTGAGACGCATCATGATTCCAGGCGAATTCCTCTGTGCCGAGGGCACTATCGAGCTCAACCCGGGTGCCGATCGCATCGAAGTCGATGTGGTGAACACCGGTGACCGCCCCGTTCAGGTCGGCAGTCACGTGCACTTCCCGCAGGCCAATGCGGCGCTGGAGTTCGATCGCGACGCCGCGCACGGTCGCCGCCTCGATATTCCGGCCGGTACCGCGGTGCGTTTCGAACCCGGTCTGGGCCAGCGCATTTCGCTCGTACCCCTGGGCGGGACCCGCGAAGTGCACGGAATCAGCCTCACCCCACCCGGAAAGCTGGACGAATGACGGACGAACTCTCCGGTGCTCGACTTTCGCGGGCCCGCTACGCCCAACTGTTCGGGCCCACCGTCGGCGACCGAATTCGCCTGGCCGACACCGATCTCCTCATCGAGATCACCGAGGACCGCAGTGGCGGACCCGGACTCGCCGGTGAGGAGGCCGTTTTCGGCGGCGGTAAGGTGTTGCGCGAATCCATGGGCCAGGGCCGCGCCACCCGTGCGGAGGGCACCCCGGACACCGTCATCACCGGCGTGGTCATTGTCGACTACTGGGGAATTATCAAGGCCGATATCGGTATTCGCGACGGGCGGATCTCCGCGATCGGCAAGGCCGGTAATCCGGAGACCATGAGCGGGGTGCATCCCGATCTGGTGGTGGGGCCGTCGACGGAGATCATCGCGGGCAACGGCCGCATTGTCACCGCGGGCGCGATCGACTGCCACGTGCACTTCATCTGCCCGCAAATCCTCGAAGAGGCCATGGGTGGCGGTATCACCACGCTCGTCGGCGGCGGTACCGGACCGGCCGAGGGCTCCAAGGCCACCACCGTCACGCCCGGCTCCTGGCATCTGGCGCGCATGCTGGAGGCCACCGACGCCTGGCCGGTGAACATCCTGCTCCTCGGCAAGGGTAATACCGTGCGGCCCGAGGCCATGTGGGAGCAATTGCGGGGCGGCGCGGGCGGATTCAAACTGCACGAGGACTGGGGGACCACACCGGCCGCCATCGACGCCTGCCTCACCGTGGCCGATGCCTCCGGTGTGCAGGTGGCCCTGCACTCGGACACCCTGAACGAGGCCGGGTTCGTGGAGGACACCCTCGAGGCCATTGCCGGGCGGGCCATCCACTCCTATCACACCGAGGGCGCGGGCGGCGGGCACGCACCCGACATCATCACCGTCGCTTCACATCTCAATGTGATGCCCTCCTCGACCAATCCGACGCGACCACACACCGTCAACACCCTCGACGAACATCTCGACATGCTCATGGTCTGCCATCACCTGAGCCCGTCGATTCCGGAGGATCTGGCCTTCGCGGAGAGCCGGATCCGGCCGTCGACCATCGCCGCCGAGGATCTGCTGCACGATCTGGGCGCGATCTCCATGATCGGCAGTGACGCGCAGGCCATGGGACGGATCGGTGAGGTGGTCATGCGCACCTGGCAGACCGCGCACGTCATGAAGCGTCGCCGGGGCGCCCTCCCCGGTGACGGTGCGGCCGACAACAACCGGGTGCGCCGCTATATCGCGAAATACACCATCTGCCCGGCGGTTACCCACGGCCTCGACCACGAGATCGGGTCCATCGAGGTGGGCAAACTGGCCGACCTGGTGCTGTGGGAGCCCGCCTTCTTCGGCATCCGCCCGCATGCCGTGCTCAAGGGCGGGACCATCGCCTGGGCCGCCATGGGCGACGCCAATGCCTCCATCCCGACCCCGCAGCCGGTACTGCCGCGGCCCATGTTCGGGGCCGCGCCGAGTGTCACGGCGGGAACCTCACTGCACTTCGTCTCCGAACAGGCCATCGAGGACGGACTGGCGGATCGGTTGCGAGTCAACCGAAAGTTGGTGCCCGTCGCCAATGTTCGGCGGCGGACCAAGGCGGATCTGCCGAACAACGAGGCCATGCCGCGTATCGATGTCGACCCGGATACCTTCACCGTGCGCATCGACGGTGAGGTGTGGGCGGAGGAACCTGCCACGGAACTGCCCATGGCGCAGCGGTACTTCCTGTTCTGATTCGATCTCGAGTGGCAGACTGCGAAGATGACCGCAGACTGGGCCGAAGTCGATCGTTACCTGGTGGACACCCTGGTGGGAGACCAGGATTCGGGCGTACTGGAGGCCAATGCGGCCGCTGGACTGCCCGCCATCGATGTCTCCCCGCCACAGGGCAAATTCCTGTCGCTGCTCGCAATGTCGATTCGGGCCCGGCGGGCGCTGGAGATCGGCACCCTCGGCGGGTACAGCACCATCGCGCTGGCTCGCGCCGTCGGCAAGGAGGGGCAGGTCGTCACGTTCGAATACGAACCGGAACACGCCCGGGTGGCGCGAGAGAATCTGGACCGCGCGGGTGTCGGCGAGCGCGTCGAGATCCGCGTCGGCGCGGCCCTCGATAACCTGCCGGTGCTGGCGCAGGAACACCCGGAGCCCTTCGATCTGGTGTTCATCGACGCCGACAAGGTCAACAACTCGAACTATGTGCGGTGGGCGCTGCGGCTGACCCGGCCAGGTTCGGTGATCATTGTCGACAACGTGGTGCGCGATGGCGCTGTCGCCGACGCGGATTCGACCGACCCGGCGGCGCGCGCCAGCCGCGATGTCATCGACCTGTTCGCCGCCGAACCGCGACTCGACGCAACCGTTCTGCAAACCGTCGGCGGCAAGGGATGGGACGGTTTCGCTTACGCCGTCGTACTCGGCGACAATTGAGCCCATGGCCAAGCACCGCAAGTCCGACCCGATTCCCGAGGACTGCCCCTGCGGACTGCCCGCGCCCTACGACGAGTGCTGCGGACGGCTACATCGGGGCGAGGTGCAGGCCAAAACCGCCGAGCAACTGATGCGCTCGCGATTCAGCGCCTTCGCCGTACAGGACGAGGCGTATCTGCTGCGCAGCTGGGACCCCCAGACCCGGCCCGCCGATGTGGGGTTCGATCCCGGAATGCGGTGGGAGACACTCGACGTCATCGGGTCGACCGGTGGCGGGCCGTTCCACACCGAGGGGACCGTGGAGTTCCGTGCGCACTACCGTGCGCACGGACAGCCGGGTTCATTGCACGAGAACAGCCGTTTTCGCCGCCACGACGGGGCCTGGGTCTACCTCGACGGGGATATCGGGTAAGCCGGTCAGCCGCCGAAAGCCATGACCCCGAAGGTGGCTCCGGCGGGGTCGGCGAGCACACCCACGCGTGAGGGGCCGGGCAGGTCCTGCGGCTCCTGCACAACGCTGCCGCCGAGCCGCACCGCACGCGCGGCCGTCTCGTCGGCATCGGTGACGTGAATGGTCATGGCCCAGAACGGGGCCGGTTCGCCGGGTTGGGCGGTGTGCGCACCCCCGAACTCGTCACCCGCACCCACCGACAGCGCCTGGTACGGGTTGACGGTGGCGGTCTCCCACGCCGCATTGCGGTACGTCCAGCCGAGCACCTTGGCGTAATGGGCCATCGAGTCGGCGGGTGCGCCGGTGGCCGAGTACTCCACCCAGCACGGATTGCCCACCGCGCCCCAGCGTTCGGTGCCTGGATGGGACTTCAGGTGACAGATTCCGTAGGCCGCCCCATCCGGATCGGCGAGGATGCCGAATTCCAATTGGCCGAACACGTCGGTGGGTTCGACGAAGACGGTGGCGCCCGCGCCCTGGGCGGCGGCAGCGGTGGCGGGCGCGTTCTCGACCGCGAAATAGGGCAGCCAGACAGCCGGTTTCGTGGAGCCATCCGGGTTGGTGGTGGAGGCGATACCGGCCACCTGCGCGCCATCCTGCTTCAACACGGTGTAGTGGCCGCTGTCCGGACCGGTGTTCTCGGCGGTCCAGTCGAACAGGCCGCGATAGAAATCGGCGGTGGCGGGGATATCGGGAGCGGTGACGTCGAACCAGCAGGGCACGCCGGGGGCGAAGGGCATAGTCATCTCCTCGTCGAACGGGACGGTTGACGCCCGGGCGCAACTCACGCAAAGCTGCACCCGCTGCAAGAGTTCAGACGATGCACGCAGCGGAAACTAATCGACCCGCAGCGAGCTGTGTCGCGCCGCGAAACCGTCGCAGAGGGCCTCGAGTCCGGTCTCGAGCATGCGCACCGGATCGATCAGGTCGAGCGCTCCCGTTCCGACGAGTGGGGTCAGCGCCGACGGTGTCGGCCAGTGCGGAGTGCCCTCGAGGAGAGCGGCCAGCCCGGACTGCTGTTCCAACTCGGAGTCTTTGCCGGCGAGCATTGTCACGCTGACCTGCTGCAGTGCGACGCCGTTGATATAGCTCCACACCGCCAGTGACATGCGGGTGGCCGCACGGCTGTCGATACCGAATTCGGTGAAGCCCGCCACCAGCCAGTTCAGGCAGATCAAGCTGTGCTCGCCGAAGTTGTAGCGCGGCACCGAGAAGGTGAACAGCACCCATGGATGCTGTTGGTACAGCTCCCAATCGACCTGTCCGGCAATCCGTACCCGATCGCGCCACGTCCAACCCCGACCTGCTGGATCTGGATACGGTTTGCGGCGCGCGACCTCATCGGTCATGGCGGCCAGCAGCGCGTCCTTATTGGGGATATGCCGGTACAGCGACATCGCGCCCACGCCCATGCGGTCGGCGATACGGCGCATGGAGAGGGCTTCGAGCCCGGACTCGTCGGCCAGTGTGATGGCCGCCTCGACAATGGCGTTCCGAGTGAGCTTGGCCTCGGTCATGGGACGACTCGCTTTCTTTCCCCTACCGGGATGCGTACACTGTACTCGGCCGTCGCGTACGCCGTACGCGCGGCCTCGATTCGATTCAAGCACCGAAGGATATGGAAATGACCGGCACTGTCGCGCGTCCGAACGCGCCGCGAAGCTCCGCACCTCGGCACGCCTGGCTCGGCCTCGCCGTACTGATTCTGCCCGTGCTGTTGGTATCGATGGATATGTCGGTGCTGTATCTGGCGATGCCGACGCTGACCGCGGATATCGATCCGTCGGCGACCGAACAGCTGTGGATTCTCGATATCTACGGTTTCATGATCGCGGGACTGCTCATCACCATGGGCAATGTCGGTGACCGTATCGGACGACGCAATATCCTGCTGGCGGGTGCCGCGATATTCGGAATCGCCTCCACGGTGGCCGCTTTCGCGCCGAGCGCCGAGGTGCTCATCGCGGCGCGTGCGCTCATGGGTATCGGCGGCGCGACACTGCTGCCCTCCAGCCTCGCACTCATCTCCAGTCTCTTTCCGCGCGAACGTGATCGCGCCACCGCCATCGGTGTGTGGACCGCGTTCTTCGCGGGCGGATCGGCCGTGGGGCCGATTATCGGTGGCGTGCTGCTGCACCACTTCTCGTGGGGCTCGGTCTTCCTGATCAACGCACCGGTGGTGTTGGTGCTGCTGGTCTTCGGGCCGCTGCTGCTGCCCGAACACAAGTCGGCGGGTCGCGGGCCCATTGATCTGCCGAGCGTGGCGCTGTCCATCGGCGGCATTCTGCCCGTCGTCTATGCCGTCAAGCATTTCGCGGCCGAGGGCGTGGACGCCTATTCGGTCGGCCTCGGTGTGGCCGGTGTGCTGCTGTTGATCGCGTTCATTCAGCGGCAGCGTCGATTGGACGAACCACTGCTCGATCTGGGGTTGTTCCGGCGGGGACTGTTCTCGGTCGCCGTCGGATCCAGCACCGTCGGCATGTTCGCACTCGCTGGTATGAGCTATCTGACCAGCATGTATCTACAGTCCGTCACCGGACGTGACGCCCTGCAGGCCGCGCTACTGGGCATCCCGATGGCGGTCGTGGTCTTCGCGACCGCCATGGGCGGCGGCCGAATCGGCCAGTGGCTGGGTGTGCGCACCGCCTTCGTGACGGCACTGACCGCGGCGGCCGTGGGCAACCTGCTGCTGCTCGGGGTCGGCGTCGACGGCGGAATCGCCTGGTACATTGCCGGTTCGGTGGTCGCGGGCGCGGGCCTCGGCATTGTGTTCACGCTGGTGTCGGAGGTGGCGGTGTCATCGGTGCCGTCGGAGCGGGCCGGATCGGCGGTCGGAATCTCCGAAACGAGTTTCGAACTCGGCAACGGACTGGGTTTGGCACTGCTGGGTTCGCTGGCGGCCTTGGTATTCCGGTCGGGCGGGGATTTCGCGCCCACGCTCGGGGAGACCATTACCCGGGCCGGGGACGATACGGCGCTGATCGAGGCGGCGCGTGCGGCATTCGTGAACGGGTTGCACGCCGCGGTGGTGGCGGGTGCGGCGCTGCTGTTCGTCATGGCGATTGTCGCGGCGCTGGCCAAGCGCGGATCCGAGGTCGAAGTCGGCTCGCAGGCTCTGTCGGAGTCCGGTACCGCAGCGCACTGAGCGATCGATGTCCGGTGTCCGCCGCGTCAGGTGGTAGGCCTGACGCGGCGGACATCGCGATGATCAATCCGGAATGCCATTGTCGGCATCCGCCCCCGCAGCGGCCAGCGTTGCGGCCCGGTAGGTCTTCAGTGCCGCGATGACGGCGAACAACGCGGCCAGACCCGCGGCCGCGATCCTGAAGTACTGGCCGATCAGGAATTCACTGGCGGCGCGTTCGATCTCGGCCAGCGCGTACCGGCCCCGGTCATCGAACAGGATCGAGGCGCGTGGCCACTGGTAGCCGATCGAGAGCAGGAACTGGCCGCTCACCAAGGCCGCCAGTGAACCGAGCAGCCACCGTCGCGCAATGCGGTACCGGATCGACACCACGGTGGCGAACAGTGCGGAAATCATCATGACGCCCCCGAGTGGACGCATCACATCCCCGACCGCGACCACACTCATGAATTCCTCGGTCAGCGCCAGCGACTCGGGAACATCGCGGAAGATATTGGGGTACAGCAGCAATGTTTCCATGGCGGCGACCGAGAATACGAAAAAGGCGACGACGGCGTATATCCCGAGTGTCACCGATGAGATGGTGTAGTTCTTCACAGTGTCTCCTCCCTCAGCCTCGTGCTCGCGCGATCACGAGCGCGATCACGCCCGCGAACAGTCCCCAGATCGCGTTCACGAGCAGCACGGGGGCGATGGCGATCGGTGTGGCCAGCGGGCCTTCGAGGCGCCCGCTCATGACCAGTGAGCCGATCGCGCTCAGCACGATCGCGAGCACCCCGTAGGTCAGTCCGGCACAGATAAGGGTCAGCACCGGTTGGCGGACTCGCGCGTAGGCGACCGCGGCGATCCAGACCACGGTGATACCGAGTGTCATCGCGATCGGAAGTTGTGGCGAGAGATCGGCATTCGCCCGGTTTTCGATAATGCGGCTCAGGGGGCGAATCAGCGCCAGCGTGCCGAGGCCGAGAATCAGTGGCCAATGCAAGGTCTTCGGTGAGACGGTCGAAGTATTCATGCCGAGGACGTTATGGAGCGCGACCCGGCCACACATCCGGCTGCGCTCTCGACCGAAATCGGTTGTTGTCGCTGCCGGGATACGTCGAGAAGCGACATCCGGTATCGCCTTCGGGGGGACGCGGCGGCACAGCGGCGGTTCGTAGGATTGTGGGATGACGGCATGGGCGCGGGGACGGCGGGACGAGGTGCCGCCGTGGCTACTCGACCTGCTGCTCGGCGGGGCCGTGACGTTGGCGCTCGCGTTCATTATCGCGCTGGGACAGGGCGGTCAGCGCGCCGCGGACCCGGTCGCGTACCTGTTCGCCGCGGGTTTCGGTGCGCTGATGCTGTGGCGTCGCCGATTCCCGCTCCCGCTGCTCGCCGCCACGGTGGCCGGGATATTCGGATACCACGCCCTGGGCTACCCGCCGCTCGGGGTGGCGGTGCCGCTGGCTGCCGCGCTGTTCGCCGCCGCCGACGCGGGTGCGATGTGGACCGCGGCCCTGACCGGTGCGTTCGTGCTCACGTGGTCATTCGGATTCCGGATCCACGAGGGCGAGTCCGCCGCGTATCTGGCCGGGTACGAAGGAGTCCCGAACGGAGCCGTCATCGTGACCGCGATCGCGCTCGGTTCCGCGGTGCGCTCTCGGCGGGTCCGCATGGCTCAGCAGGCCGAGATCACGCGTCTGACCGCGGAGCAGTCGGCACGGCAGGCCGAGTTGCGCGTCCGTGGTGAACGGGAGGGAATGTCGCGGGACCTGCACGACACGATCGGCCACGCGATGTCGGTGATCTCGCTACAGGCCGGTGTCGCCGCCGAGGCCATCGGCCACGACGACCGGCAGGCGCGGACGGCGGTCGACAATATTCGCGACACCAGCGCGCGGTCGCTGCGTGACGTTCGGTCCATGGTCCGGCTACTGCGCGGCGAGGAGAGCGCCACGCACGATGTGCTGTCGCTGGCCGGGGTGCCCGCGCTGGTGGCGCAGGCACGAGGTGTGGGAATCGACGTGACGTGCGAGCTGACCGCCCCCGTCGACCGGTTGCCGCCCGCGGTCGACGCCACCGCGTATCGCATTGTGCAGGAGGCAATCACCAATGTTGTCCGCCATGCCGATGCCACCGAGGCGACCATCACCGCCGCGATCGGGGACGGCATGCTCCGGGTGACGGTCAGCGATAACGGCACGACAGCGGTACCTCACGCGGGCGCGGAGCACGGACACGGTATCGCAGGCATGCGAGAACGGGTACGCCTGCTCGGCGGAACACTCACCGCGGGCAGCCGCGGCCGGGCCGGCTTCCTCGTCGACGCCCGTATCCCGATCGCGGTGCCCGAATGATCCGCGTGGTGACGGTGGACGACCAGGAACTCGTCCGCACCGGCCTGCGGCCCATGGCCGAGCGGGACGGTGACATCGTGGTCGTCGCCGAGGCGGTCACCGGCCGCGACGGGGTCGCCGCGGTGCGCAGGCATCTGCCCGATGTGGTGCTGATGGATATTCGGATGCCGGTCTTGGACGGTCTCGAGGCGACTCGCCAGATCGTCTCCGATCCCGCACTGTCCGGGGTACGGGTGGTGGTTCTGACCACCTTCGACGAGGACGACAATATTTTCGGTGCCATCCGGGCCGGGGCCGCCGGATACCTGCTCAAAGACATCAGCCCCGAGGGTCTGCGCGCGGCCATCCGCACCGTCGCCGCGGGCGAGGCCCTGCTGTCCCCCTCCGTCACACGCACCGTCCTCGACCGCGTAGCCCGCGATACCGGGTCGCTCCGACCCGAGATCGTCGCCGGGCTCACCGCACGTGAACGTGATGTTCTCATCCGAGTCGGCTTGGGCGAGAGCAATACCGAGATCGGCGCGAGCCTGCACATCAGCCCCGCCACCGCCCGCACCTATGTCAGCCGACTGCTGGCCACCCTGCATGCCAGAGACCGCTCGCAACTCGTCGTGCTCGCATACGAGTCCGGCCTGATCACACCCGGCACCAACCCGACATAGTGCGTTGACCACCTACTGCGTGGCCATTCGATCAAGCGAAATGCCTTCGACGTCAAGATCTTTGAAGCCCGGGCCGCCGACGGTACTGCGTGCGTGCTGTTTTCGTTCGGCCGTGCCGCTACGGAGTCGGTGCCGTGGCTGTCCGCGGTACGTGCACCGAATCTGCGACGGTCTTCTCGGCAGCATCGGGCTGGCCGCAGTTCGTCTTGGCCATCGTCACGGCCGCCCGCAACGCCATCGACGGTCCGTCACCGTCCGTCGACTTGACCTGCCAACCCGGTTTACCCTCTACGGCCTGCTCAACTACATCGAGCTTGTCCGACTCGCTCATCCGCGTGAACTCGGCACACGTGGTCTCCGATGCCTGCTTCACGGGGGCGCTCTGTTCGTCGGAACCACAACCGGCCAGCATGCCGAGGGCGAGTGCGCCAACGATCATGATGCCGACGGTGTGCAACTGGGGTTGATGACGCATGGTCGTACCC
>NZ_BDCE01000117.1 GCF_001613345.1 Nocardia uniformis NBRC 13702
GGGCCTCGTTTTGATGCCGGGATGGCGGGGCCTGGTGTGGGTGCCGGGATGGCGGGGCCTGGGTTGGGGTGCCCGGGATGATGGGGTCTGGGTTTGCATGCCGGGCTGGCGAGGTCTGCGCGCCGGGATGGCGAGGGGAGGTCAGCCGGGGACCGCGGGGCGCGGCGAGTACGGGTTGCTGTTGGCGGTAGCCGCTATTCGTGCAGCGGTTCGCCGGTCACCACGTGATCGGCGTGGTTGATGCCCTCGCGCACCAGCCGCGCCAGGTGTCCGTCGCGAATGCGGTAGATGATGCGGCGGCCCTCGCGGCGGGTGTCGACCAGGCCGGTGAAGCGGAGCTTGGCCAGGTGCTGGCTGACGGCGGTGCGGGAGGCGCCGACCGCTTCGGTGAGGGCGGTGACATCGGCTTCGGCGTCGGCGAGGATCCAGAGAATATGGAGCCGGGTGGGGTCGGACAGCATGCGGAAGGTGGCGGTGGCGGCATCGAGGTGCGCCTGATCGGGGGCGATCGGGTGAATGAGGCTGGCGGCGGTTTCCTGTGCCGGAACGCCCTTGCTCGCCATCGCTCACCTTTCTGCCGAAACCAACCCCTCCAGGCCCGCCGGTGCGGACGCGGGCCACACGCGGGTGGCGGTCACTGCAGCAAGTGTAGCGATCGCGGCCAGGGCAGCGGCCGTGCTGAACAGGCCCGCGACCGCACCCAGCCAACCCGCGATGGGATAGGTGAGTAGGAACGCGGCGTGCGAGAGTGAGAACTGGGCGGTGAAGACGGATGCGCGATTGTCGGGTGTGGAGTTGGCGCGCAGCAGGCGGGCGGCCGGCATTGTGATCATGGAGGTGCCCGCGCCGAGTACGAACCAGGTGCCCGCCAGCAGCGGCCAGTTCGCCAGCGGGGCGGCGACGGCGGCCGCGACCAATCCGAGTGGCAGTACCCGGCTTCCGGTGAACATGAGTCGCCGATCGCCGATCGCGCTCAGCACCCGTGGCGCGGAGAGGGCCACCATCATGGAGCCGAAACCGAAGCAGCCCAGGGCCAAGGCGACGCCGGTCGCGGTGCCGCCGAGTCGATCTCTCACGTAGACGACGGTATTGACGATGACCAGCGCGGTCGCCGAGGCCACGGCGAGATTCAGGGCCAGCAGGCCGCGCAGCGCGGGACGGTCCAGCATGACACGGGCGCCGCGGGTAATGCGGTGCGCCAGCGGCCGAGATCGATCCGCCGGGGTGAGGTGCGGCAGCCGGGAGGTGAGTACCACTGCGGCGGAGGCCACGAAACCTGCTGTGGTGCCGACGAACAGCAGGTTGTAGTCGATAACCGTGAGCAGTGCCGCCGCGAGCATCGGGCTCAGCAGCGACTCCAGGTCGTAGGCCAATCGCGAGAGCGATAACCCGCGCGTGTACTGCTTCTCATCGACCAGCACCGACGGAATCAGTGATTGGAACGCGGGCGTGAACGTCGCCGACGCCGATTGCAGTACGAAGATCAGCACATAGATCTCCCACGTCTGCGTCACGAATGGCAGTGCCACCGCGACCAGCGCGCGCACCGCATCGGCCGATACCAGCAGCACCCGACGCGGTACCCGCTCGGCCACCGCTGAAATTACCGGTGCCACAGCGACATACGCCACCATCTTGATGGCCAGTGCCGTGCCCAGTACGGCCCCGGCTCGATTGCCCGCGAGGTCGTAGGCCAACAGTCCCAATGCCACCGTCAACAGCCCGGTACCGAGTAGGGCCACCACTTGCGCGGTGAACAGTCGGCGGAACTGCCGATTGCGCAACACGTCGATCACGACCACGACTGTACGCCATCATGTGCGCAGGTGTGCACATGATGGCTTATTTGATTCGACCGCCACCCGCCGCGAGTGGCCTATTGTCGCTGTATGGGGAGGAATTCCACGGCCTGGTGTCTGATCGTCGCCGCTTCGGTCACCGGAGGATGCGCCGCTACCGATGCCGCACAGTCGATCCCGACGACGACACCGATATCGGTGGCGAGCGCGAACCACTCCAGCCCGGCCGCGCCGACCACCACCTCCGGATCGGTGCCGGAAGCACTCTCCCCGTGCGGCGAGATCGGTTCGAGCGCAAAATCTCCGGACTGTCGACTGCGATCACACGATGCGGTCGGCGCGAGCTTCGAGGTGCGGCGCGGCACGCTCGGCGGGAAGACCACGATCGCCATCGACGTGTACGGATCCGATGGCGTTCGCACCCAGACCCTCACCGAACGCAATGTCGCGCACCCCTCCGACCCGATCCTGCGCGATGTCGACGGCGACGGCCGCGACGAACTGCTCGTACCCATCCATCTGGCCACCGTGAACACCCGCTTCGCCGTCTACCACGCGAGCGGTGACGCCATCGAATTCCACCGCGCCGGTGAACTCACCGGCATCGGAATCGACACCACCGCAGACGGTTACGTCGTCAGCCCGATGCGCGACGACTACGCCAGCTGGAATATCGAGTTCTGGCGCATTACCGGCAATACCCTGGCACCCATCGTCACCGCTCAGGTACGCCTGCGCGATACCGAGGCCGGTGCACCCACCGCCAGCGACTGCACCGTCGTAGACGCGGGCGGCCTGCACACCACCGGCCTGTCCTCCCTCGACGAGGCCCGCGATCGATTTTGCGCCGAACCATCCGTTCAACGTGTCGTGCGCCGCTGAATATCCGGGTGCAGTCCGGGTAATTACCCTGATGTCATCAGCGTCGCGAAAGGCGAGGATGGAACCGCGACAACATGATATGAGCTCCTCGGATAACCACCGACGCAGCCACCCGGGAAGTCGAACGACACTGCCCCGCCACCGCAGTCGAGGTACCGCGCACCGTAGCGCAACAGTCACACGACCCCCGAGCACGGCCGTCGAGAAGGGCTCGCGCAGAGACGTCGGGCACCGACCCGCTCGGCTCGGGCTGCCCCGATGGCCCGCCCGAACCTGGCAGCCGACCCGACGGTCTCGCCGCCTCGACATCGAGGCCGCCCGCTCCGCCCACCGTGAAAGCCGCTGTGGTGGGGCTAGATCCGCGCTCCCTTCGCGCGATTGCAGGCGCGGCAGAGGATTTGCAGATTCGCGGAGCTGGTAGCGCCGCCGCGGCTGAGCGGGATGATGTGGTCGAATTCCAGGTAGTGGCTGTCGCCGCACTCCACGCATTTGCCGCCGTCGCGTTGCCAGACTTCCGCCTTCACCTCCTGCGAGATGTTGCGGGTGTCACGCTGGCCGGGGGTGAGCGTCAGGCGTTTGGCGACGCGCAGTGCGCCCTCCAGGGTGGCGGCGACGTGGTCGGGGTCGGCGACATCGAAGATCGCGCCGCCGCGCGCCGAGGTCGCGGCGATGGCCACCCGGCCACCGTCCGAGGACACCGCGACCACCCGCGCCCAAGGCATTTCGATGCCGGTGTCCACGCCCACGAAGCGCAGCTTCTTATTGCTGCAGATCAATTGGCCCTCGGTGAGCTTCGGGCCGCGCGCCAGCTGGCGGATATGGATGGCGGGCACACTCAGGTGCACCTTCTCGTCCGGATCCAGATGCAGGCCCACCGTTCGAATAACCGGCAACTCACCGGAGCGCAGGCGAGACAGCGTGCGGCCGCGCTGCATTCGCCGTCGCAGATCCTCGATGAGAGGTCCCGTCAGCGCCAGCTCGGTCACCGCCTCGTCGAAGGCGTCCATCTCCGCCTGCTCGATGGTGTTGTCCGCGAAGGCGAAAGCCACCAGGCGCTCCACATGGTCGAGGCCGACCCGGCGCAGTACGTCCATGCCGCGCGCTCGCTCGATGCGCTGGTAGCGCAGCGCGACCCACAGGGCGTCCCAGTCGTCGCCGCTCGCCCCGACCGTGCGCAGGACACGTTCGGCGCGCCCCACCCACCCCGCGAGGTACTCGTCGATCTCGTCCGCGCACTCCCGGCACAGGGCCGGGCGGCCGAAGAACCGCCAGCGGCGGGGGCGGCCGCAGCGCGGGCAGTGGCGGGCGTCCGCGGAAGGGAGCGGGCGCGTGGAGTCGGTCCACTGCGCACCGTCCCACCAGCGCAGCAGGGTCGAATCCTCCGGATCCACATGCCAATTGGCCCGCTCCGGATCGGGCGGCAGGATCGGTGCGGGCGGAACGACGCGCGACTCGCGCTCGAGCGTGAGCCCACGCCGGGGGAGTCGACGCTCCCACGGTGCCGCGGTGGATGTCGCTCCCACGCTCCGTCGGGTTCCCCCGCCAGCGGCTTCTTCGCTGTCACTGCTGTCCCGAGCACTGTCGCCACGCCGCCCCTCGACGCTGCCGCGATGGTCCCCTTCGGCACTGGCATGGCGGCCCGCTGAGTCGTCGATAGGGTAACCAGATGCGGCCGGCTCGCGCTGGTCTGTATCGGCGGTGCCGCGAGGACCGCGCTCGGCCTCGCCGCTGCGACCCGACCAGGCCCGCTCGTGCTGGTCTGCGTCCTCGTTGCGGTACTGATCTGGTCCGGCCGCGCCGCGATGATCGGACCCGACCCGCTCACGCTGATCCCCGTTTGCGTCGCCGCGACGACCCAGCCCGGTCTCATCGCGTTGATCGATGTCTGTGCGGCCGCGCTGCCCCGGCCCGAACTCGCCGACCTGACCCTGCCCGGCCTCCGCGGGTTGATCGGTGTCGACGGTTCCGCGACGATCCCATCCGAACTCGCCGCTGCGACCCGACCATGCCTGCTCGTGCTGGCCTGTGTCGGCGTTGCGTTGCCGGACCGGTCCGGCTTCGTCGCCACGACTCGACTCGACCTGCTCACGCTGATCAGATCCGGCTGCGTGATGGCTGGACCCGACCCGCTCACGCTGATCCCCGTTTGCGTCGCCGCGACGACCGGGTCCTGTCTCGTCGCGATGATCTGCTTCGGCGTTGTCATGACGACCTGCCCCGGCCTCATCGTGAAGGCTTGGCTCGGCGTTGTATCGACTGCCCGCTGCAGCGGCATCCTGATCCGACCCGCCCCCGTGCCGCCCTGCTTCGCTGTTGCCGTGGCCGCCCGTGTCGGTGCCGCGACCCGATGCGGCTTCAGTACTACTGCCCTCGTCCGGATCATTCACCATCACCCCGAATTCGGTGATGATCCCCGGCAGCCCGCTGTCCCACCCCTGCCCGATGGCACGGAATCGCCACTGCCCGTCGCGGCGGTAGAACTCGCCGAACATCATGGCCTGCACCGTGTCCGAATCGGCGACCTCGAACCAGGCCACCGGCCGATTGTGGTCGAAGACGGTGAGAATGAGGCCCGGGACCTCGGTGAAGGATCCGCCGTCCACCGATCCGGTGACCACAATGCGCGACACCTCGGATTCGGTGCGCGGTAGCGATACCGAGAGCCGCGCGGTGCCCGGCACGGGATCCTGGTCGAGGGTTACCGCCTGCGAAACGTGCCGGGGCGCGTTGAAGAACACGAAATCCCGATCCGACCGCACCTGCCCGTCCCCGGTCAGCAGCAGGGCGTGCGCATCTACCACATGATCCGATTGCCACGAAAGGACAACGGTCAGAAGCGATGTCGGCACCGCTGCATGTCCACCCTTGGTCAGTTTCATCGTGATCGAACTATGCCATGTGGCACTGACACGTCATGCGCCCCAGCCAGACCACCCGGTCCCGGACGCCTCCGTGCCCCAACTCGCCCGCGTTTCGGCCAGGAGCTGTTGGCGGGACTTACTCGCGTGATGCCGCCACCCATTCCTGGTGATCGGTTGTCCAGGAGAGGATTTCTGGTGTCGGCTCAGCACGGTGAAGTTATCGAGCACAGTGCAATCGCGTCGGCGTGGGAGTCGCGTCGAGCCCATCCGGTGTATCTGAGCCATACGCGACCTCGCCGGAGCGGGTGGCCGGAGGTATCACACGTTTCGTGACCGGACCGCCCCGTCATCCCGGCGCGCTTGTGGCCGGGATCCACACTGCGCGGCGTCCATTCGAGTGTTGATTCCGGCCACAAGCATGCCGGAATGACGAGGGGCGTTAGGCGCAGGACGTCGGACCGGGCTGCACGTGTCTACCTGGCGCCGCATCGCCTAGTGGGGTGCGCAATAGCGCCGTGCGGCGCGGCGATCTGGTGGCGCATCGCCGCGATATCGGGCGCGCGGGGAGTCGTAGCGGGCGCAGCGGTGCCTTGTCGGGCACCCTGGAATCATGACCACTCCGAAGGGGCCCGGCCGCAAACCCCCGCCGCGAGTCCCCAGCGCGGGCGATATCCTCGCCGCTGCCCAAGCCGCCGTGGAGGCCGCCCAGAACGCGGCGGGCCAAGCCCTCGACGCCGCCCAGGTCACCGCTGGTAGCGCCTTCGACACCGCGGGCAGTGCGTTCGATACCGCCGTCCGCCTCCCGCCCGCCTCCGTCCAACTCGCGGCCCAACTCCCCGAACTGATCGAAAACCTCTCCACGGCAATCGACCGCCTCAACCAGACAGCCGACCGCCTGGAACGCACCATCGCCCTCGCCGACCCGGCATTCCAGGCCTATGACCGCCTACTCCCGCGCCTCGAGGCCATGGTCGCCTTCGGTGAAGAGGTCTTCAACCGCCTCGCCCGCCTCCCGGGGGTGTCGCTCCTGGGCCGCATGGGCGCCCGCGACGAACCGGAACCCCCACCGCCCGACCCGAAATCGCGCCGCGACCGCCGCAGGTAGGGGTGCTGGAGGCAACACCCCCCGCAGGTAGGGGTGCGGGCCGGATTCACGGCCGAGAGGTTCGGCGGCCCTGCCGCCGAACCGGTGGGCTGTGGTGCCGTCCCGTGCCGCCACCTCGTCATCCCGTCCGGTCACCTCGGAATGCGGTCACCCCGGCATGTTCTCGGTCGACACCCGCCAGTTCGCGATGGAGTGCGGTGGATTCCCAGCGCTCAGGCGGAAGGCAGTGGTGCGCGGGGTGGGACGCCGATGCCGGGTAGGGCGCGTAGTGCGGTCGCGGCCTTCCAGACCATCTCGTGGTATTCGTCCTCCGGATCGGAGTCGAGGACCACCGCGCCGCCCGCGCCGACCCGCCACTGTCCGCCGTATCGGACGGCGGTGCGGATGACGATATTCAGGTCCGCGGTGCCGCCCAGGCCGAGGAAGCCGATGGTGCCCGAATAGATGCCGCGCGCTTCGGTTTCCAGGGTGTCGATGATTTCCATGGTGCGCAGTTTGGGTGCGCCGGTCATGGAGCCGCCGGGGAAACAGGCTCGGAGGCAGTCGATGACGTCCAGGTCGCGGCGGAGGGTGCCGCGTACGGTCGACACCAGTTGGTGCAGGGTCGTATACGTCTCCACCGCCATGAGTTTGGGGACGTGTACCGTGCCGACCTCGCACACCCGGCCCAGATCATTGCGGAGCAGATCGACGATCATGAGGTTCTCGGCGCGAGTCTTCGGACTGCTCGCGAGCTCGGCCGCCGACTGCTCATCCTCGGTGGGGGTGTGGCCGCGCGGGGCGGTGCCCTTGATCGGCTTACTCTCCACCGTGCGCGCACGGTCGACCTTGAGGAATCGTTCAGGGGAGGAGCATGCGATATCGAGGTCCCCGAATCGCAGGAATGCCGCGTAGGGGGCGGGATTGCAGCGGCGCAGCGTGCGGTACACGTCCAGGCCGTCGACATCGGTGCCGAGGTAGGCGCTGTCGGTAATGCAGATCTCGTAGGACTCCCCGGCGCGCAACTGCTCCTGACAGGCCGCCACATCCGCGAGGTACTGTTCGCGACCCCGGGTCAGCAGTGGGGCGACGGTGCGCTCGTCGGCCTCGAGTCGCATGTCCTCCGGGTTCTCCCACGTCGGAAGGGCTTCCACCACCGAGCGGGTGGCCGTGAGCCAATCCTGCGCGGCCGCAAGGGAATCCGCGTGGGGTTCGGCGAGTGCCAGCAGATGTGTGCGTCCCGCCTCGTGATCCACCGCGATCAGCCGATCGGCGAAAATCCACTGCGCGTCGGGAGCGGGCGCTCGATATGTCGCCGCGGCCCCGCAATCCGCCTTCATCTCGTATCCCAGATAGCCGACATAGCCGCCGACGAAATCGAAAGGTACGTCCGGGAATTCGATACTGCGACGGCGTAGCTCCCGCGATAGGTAGTCCAGCACCCCGCCGTCCACCCGGCGCGGACCGGCGGCGGACTCGACCTCCACGCTGCCCGACCCGACCCGATACCGCACTACCTCCGCCAACGGCCCGGACGCGTCTCCCAGAAATGAGAACCGGTCCAGCCCGGGCTCCACATGCTCACTGTCGAGCCAGAACGCGGTGGCCGAATCCTGGTACAGTCGCAGGAATACCTCTTCGGCATCGACGGCTCGATCCAGTACGGCTTGCTGAACCCGATATTGGACGAGTCCGTCACCGGCCTTCGGGATCGATTGCGGCTCAGCCGCTTCACTGTTCGTCGAGGGGGCTCGATCGACAGGTTCGGTACCCGAGGCGGCAGTCGGGCCAACCCCCGCTCTCACGGACACGCCGCCCACCGAGGGTGTGGCCCGCGTCGGCCGAGTCCGACGGCCGGACTCACGCCAATACTCACCCGTGAGCTCCGCGAAGTTTCGGAGCAGCGCCCGACCATATTCGCTGGCAATGGATTCCGGATGAAACTGCACCCCCCACTGCGGCCGGGAGCGGTGGCGCACGCCCATGATCACCCCGTCGGACGTGGTGGCGGTGACCTCCAAGGAGTCGGGCAGCGGTCGGGCCGCGCTCAGCGAGTGGTAGCGGACTGCGCTGAAATCCTGCGGCACCCCGGCGAACAGGTCGCTGCCGTCGTGGGTAATCCGATCCGGATACCCGTGGCGAGGTTCGGGAGCGGCGGTGACCACCCCGCCCGCCGCAATCACGATGCCCTGGTGTCCGAGGCAGACGCCGAGCAGCGGGAGATTCGCGCGGGCGATCACCGCGGCGGAGATACCGAAATCGCGGTGGACATCCGGGCGGCCGGGCCCGGGGGAGATGACGATATTGTCGAAGGAATCGAGGTCCAGACCCGTCGGATCGTCGACCTCGTCATTGCGCACGACCACGGGTTCGACCCCGTTCACCTCGCTGATCAGCTGATACAGGTTGTAGGTGAACGAGTCGTAGTTATCGATCAACAGCGTGCGCATTTGCCTCGCAGAATACGCCGGAGTCGCCCATTCCCCGCACTCCGACCTGCGTGAACGAGGTCACCACCACTTCTGCTGGCAACTGCCTTCAGTTGCTCTGGACGGCTGCGGCACAATGTGGGGCATGTCTGAAGCGCAGCCGGTCGAAGTGGATCGTGACGTCGTCGATTTCGCGATCGTCGGCAAATGGATGGATGAACAGGGCCTGCCCGGTGGGGAATTCGAGGATGTGTTGCCGCTGGGCGGCGGCACCCAGAACATCATGCTGCGCTTCCAGCGCGGCGGTGGTGACTATGTGTTGCGGCGCGGGCCCAAACATCTGCGGGCCGCCAGCAATAACGTCATCAATCGCGAATCCCGCATTCTCGGCGCCATCGACGGCACCGGCATTCGCGCACCCAAGGTGATCGCCGCCTGCACCGACGAATCCGTGCTCGGTGGCGCGTCGTTCTATCTCATGGAGCCCATCGAGGGGTTCAACCCCCAGAACGAGCTGCCCGAACTCCATGCGGGCGATCCGGAGGTGCGACGGCAGATGGGGCTGTCCGCGGTGGAGGCCATTGCCCGCCTCGGCTCCCTCGATCACGAGGCCCTCGGGCTCGCCGACTACGGCAAACCGGACGGCTTCCTGGAACGTCAGGTCCCGCGCTGGCTCAAGGAACTCGATTCCTACAGCAGCAATGCGGGTTACCCCGGGCCGGAGATCCCGGGTGTGGAGCGCGTCGGCGAATGGCTCGACCGCAATCGGCCCGCGGACTGGCGGCCCGGCATCCTGCACGGCGACTGCCACCTCGCCAATATGATGTTCTCCTACGGCGGCCCCGAGGTGGTGGCCATGGTCGACTGGGAAATGTCGACCATCGGCGACCCGCTGCTCGACCTCGGCTGGCAGATCGCCACCCGCCCCGAACCGGGGACCACCGGAGCCGCGCTCATCGGCACCCTCGGCGCGGTCGGCGGCCTCCCCACCGCCGACGAGATGATCGCCCACTACGGCCGCTTCTCCGACCGCGACCTCGGCAATGTCACCTGGTACACGGTGCTGGCCTGCTTCAAGCTCGGCATTGTCCTGGAGGGCACCCATGCCCGGGCCTGTGCGGGCAAGGCGCCGAAGCAGGTCGGGGACTTCCTGCACGCGATCACCCTCGAACTCTTCGATCAGGCTCAACGGCTGATGGAGTGAGTCGAACTCTTGGGATTCCCGCCCCCGTCCGCACATGTGGGCGGGGGTGGATTTGTCAGTGGGAGGGCGGGTTCCCCGGCAGGCGTGTGCGCTGTCGGTAGGCGTTCGGCGTAACCGGTCTGGGTATGGGCCGCACCATGATCCCGACCATGGCCGCGGCTACTTGGCGGCTGAGTGTGGTGAGGATGTCGCGATCTCGGCGGGCTTTGGCGGGATATTGGTGGCCGGAAACTATAAGCCAACATAGGTTATGGCCCATGCCGATCGTTCCTGACACCAAAGACTGGACCTGGGTCCTCGAGCGCTCCTGCGCCGACTGCGGGTTCGACCCCGACGCCACCGCGTACGACGCAGTCCCCGGCCTGCTGCGCGACAGCGCCACCCGGTTCGCCGCGGTCCTGGAGCGACCGGATATCGACGCCCGTCCCGACGAATTCACCTGGTCCGCCCTGGAATACGCCGCCCACGTCCGCGACGTCTGCCGGATCATGACCCACCGCCTCGACATCACCCTCACCGCCAGCGCCGTCCCGGGGCCCTCGATCGCCGGTTACGACACCACGGTCACCGTCGCCGACGGCATCCCCATGTTCGCCAACTGGGACCAGGACATCACCGCCACCGCCGAGAACTACGCCGCTCAGCCCGCCGCGACCGTAACCACCGAACTGACCGAAGCCGCCGAAACCGCCGCCCGCGCTTTCGAATCCGTCCCACCCGCGGCCCGCAGCCGAGCGGCCCGCCGCAGCAACGGCTCCCAATTCACGGTCGACACCCTGGCCCGCTACTTCGTCCACGACGTGGTCCACCACGTTCACGACGTGCGCGGGTGACCAACTCTAGAGGCTCTCAGGGGCTTCACCCCCGGGCCTCCGCGAGGTTCGGCGCGTGTGGATCCGGCCCGGCCTCGGTGGTCGCAAAACGGTTATGAGGCACCGGAATTCGCGTGCTTTCGTCGATTGGCACCACTCGGGCCGGGTCGGCTCACACGCAGCGGCGAAGAGCTTTGCGCAGGTTGCGGGCGCGGGCGTCGTCGAGGACCGCCAGGCCGAGACGGTTCATGGCGTAGCCGAAGCCGAGACCCGTTGCGGGGTCGGCGAAGCCGAAGGAGCCGCCGAGGCCGGTGGTGCCGTAGGCGCGTTTGTCGGTGCCGAAACGGAAACCGCCGCAGGACTTTCGGAAGCCGAGGTGGTAGCGGCTCTTGGTGAGCAGGACCAGGTCGTCGGCGGGGACGTCGGTCGCGGTGTCGGCGGCGGCGAGGCGGTCGATCAGGTCGGGATCGATGGGGAGTTCGCCGGTGCGGGCGGCGGCCGCACCGTAGACGCGGGCCAGGGAGCGGGCGGTGCCGACGCCGCTGGAACCGGGTAGCTCCTGGGACAGGAATTCGCGGCGGGCCGCGCGCACGGGAGCACCGGTGCGGGGGCTGCTCAGACTGCGGTAGGACAGGCCGCGTTTGGTGGCCAGCTGTAAGGCGATTCGCACCGGCAGGTCGCGTTCATAGCGCAGGATATCGAGCCCCACGGTCGCCGACAGGATGGCGATATTGTCCAGGGGCACCTCATCCGGCAGGCCGATATGGAAATCGAGGCCTAGCGGTGCGGCGAATTCCTCGGCGAAGTAGCCGCCCAGGGTGCGCCCGCGCGGATCGACCCGGCGGATCAACTCGCGCTGATACAGCCCGGCGGTGATCGCGTGATAGCCGTGCCGAGTTCCCGGCCGCCACAACGGTTTCTGCTCGGCGAGCAGCTCGGCGATTCGATCCAGATCACCCAACTCCCGCAATCGCACCGTCCGATCGAACGCCGCCAACCCGGCCTGATGGTCGATGAGCTGCCGGACGGTAATCGACTCCTTGCCGTGCGCCGCGAACTCCGGCCAGTACTGCGCGACGGGCGCGTCGTAATCGAGCAGCCCCCGCGATACCGCCGACGCGACCACGAAGGCCGCCATCCCCTTGGTGGAGGAGAACACCGGAGCCATGGTGTCGCGCTCCCACGCCACCGTGCGCTTGCGATCGCGATGCCCGGCCCACAGATCCACCACCGGCCGGTCACCGGCATACACCGCCACCGCCGCCCCGATCTCGCCGTGCTGGGTGAAATTGCGTCGGAAGGCATCGGCAACGGGACCGAAACCGGTGTCCACATCGCCGTGGATCTGCGGGTGCTCGCTCATGGTGCGTCCGATGGTAACCGGACCGTGCAGACGGCTATCGGGGGTGTGACCGCAGCTCGACCGTGCCGCAGCTCGACCGCAATGCCAGCCCATAGCGGGCGTCTGCTAACCGCAGGTCGACACGAGACCTCATTTCGTGAAGTGCACCCCTGACCGGGTAGCGTGCGAGCACGTGCCCGGACTCAATCGCTTCGCCACATCGTTGCTGCGCACCAAACCCGTAGAGCAGCTCGCAGCAGATGGTGAGCACAGCGCGCTGAAGCGCAGCCTCGGGCTCGTCTCGCTGATCGCCCTGTCGGTCGGCGCGACCCTCGGTACCGGCATCTTCGTCGTGCTCGGCGAGGCCTCGCCACTGGCCGGACCGGCCGTGGTGGTGTCCTTCGCCCTCGCCGCGCTGGCCGCGTTGTTCTCCGCGCTGTCGTATGCCGAACTGGCCGGTGCCGTACCGGTATCCGGTTCCGCCTACTCCTACACCTACGCCACCCTCGGCGAGATCATCGCCTGGATCTGCGGGTGGTGCCTGCTGCTGGAATACGGCGTCTCGGTGGCGGCGGTCGCGGTCGGCTGGGGTGCGTACCTCAACGAATTCCTCGCCGGCACAATCGGTTGGCGCATTCCGGAAGCCCTCGCCGCCGCACCCAGCGCGGGCGGCATTATCAATCTGCCCGCCGCCGTCGTGGTGCTCATCGCCACCGCGGTACTGCTGGACGGCATCAAGGAAAGCGCCCGCGTCACCACCTTCACCACGCTGCTCAAGATCTGCGTGCTCATCTTCTTCGTGGTCGTCGCGGTCACCGCCTTCAACTCCGACAACCTGCACCCGTTCGCCCCCGCCGGAATCGCGGGCGTCACCTCGGCGGCATCCATGGTGTTCTTCTCGTTCATCGGCTTCGACGCCGCCTCCACCGCCGGTGAGGAAGCCAAGAACCCGCAGCGAGATCTGCCGCGCGCCATCATTATCTCCCTCGTAATCGTCACCGTCGCCTACGTGCTGGTGGCGCTCACCGCCGTCGCCGCGGTCGGCGTGGACAATGTGAGCAGTTCGGGTGCGTCCCTGGCGACCGTGCTGGAACAGGTGACCGGCTCGGGCTGGCCCGCCACGGTGCTGGCGGCCGGTGCGGTGATCGCCATCGCCTCCGTCGTGTTGACCGTGCTCTACGGCCAGACCCGAATCCTGGTCGCCATGTCCCGCGACGGACTCATGCCCAAGATGCTCTCCCGGGTCGGCCGCAAGCGCATCCCGACGGCCAATACCCTCATTGTCGGTGGCGTGGTCGCGGTGCTCGCCGCGCTCATTCCGCTCGGCGAGCTGGTGAACGCCACCAATATCGGCACCCTCGTCTCCTTCGGTCTGGTCAATATCGGCGTGCTGGTACTGCGCCGCACCAAACCCGACCTGCCCCGTACCTTCCGCACCCTGGTACCCCTCGTCCCGCTCCTCGGCGTCGGTATGTGCGCCTGGCTGCTGCTGCGCCTGCCCGGTGTCACCTGGCTGGCCTTCGGCCTCTGGTCCGCCTTCGGCCTCGTGGTGTACTTCGGTTACGGCCGCCGCCGCTCGGCGTTGGAGCGGGCGGCGAACAAGGCGGCCGTAGCGCCGGTGGCGTAGCCGCCCGGACCTTTCACTCGATCAGACGGTCGAAATTGCCTGGTGCGCCACGAAATCGAGGACAGCGCTGTGCCAGGCTCGGGGTTGCTCGGCTATCAGCACATGACCGGCAAAGGCCGTCCGTTCGACACCGGAAGCTCGAGGCCGCGGCCCGAGAGCTGTCCCATCGGTTCCGCTGTGATCCCCAACTAGTGCTTGCCAATGAGCTCAGGGGAGTGGCCGTTGAGAGCGAGCCGTGCGCTTGGTTCCGTCGCCACGGCGACCCGTGCCAATGGGGGTGCGGGGGCGAAGCCCCTGAGAGCCCCCGAGAGTTGGTCCCCGCCAGTTCCTGGTCGATGACCAGCCCCTCGCGGGTGGCGTCGTACGCTCGTGGGGTGCGAGCGCTGGAGCAGATTGAGCAGTGGCCGGTTCGGAACGCGGCGGCCGGGGTAGTGATGGGCGGTAAGGGGGTCGTCGATAGCGGGGGCGATCTCGAGCGGGTGTACGCGCTCGCGTCGGTGACCAAACCGCTTGTGGCGTATGCGGTTCTGGTCGCGGTGGAGGAGGGGGCGGTCGAGCTCGACCAGCCTGCCGGTCCACCGGGTGCCACGGTGCGACATCTGTTGGCGCACACCGCCGGATACACCTTCGACACCACGGAGGTCATTGCCGAGCCGGGGGCGCGGCGGATCTACTCCAGTGCCGGATTCGAGGTACTCGCGGAATTCGTCACCGAGCACACCGGTATCGCTTTCGACCAGTATCTGCACGAGGCCGTATTCGAGCCGCTCGGTATGAAGTCCTCGGTGCTGGCGGGAGCGGCGGGACACGCCGGGCGTTCCAGCGTCGCAGATCTACTGCGGTTCGCTGAAGAATTGCTGAACCCGCGTTTGATAAGTGCGGAACTGCTCGATGAAGCAACCACAGTGCAATTCCCGGATCGCAATGGCATTCTTCCCGGTTACGGCTCGCAACGACCCAACGACTGGGGTCTGGGCTTCGAAATCCGTGATCACAAGCTGCCGCACTGGACCGGAAGCTCGAATTCGCCTCGTACGTATGGGCATTTCGGACAGGCTGGCACATTTATCTGGGTGGATCCCTCGATCGGCATAGCGTGTCTCGCGCTGGCGGACGAGAATTTCGGGGACTGGGCGCGTACCGCGTGGCCGACCCTGAGTGACGCCGTAATCGCCGAGTTTGTCTAGTTGCTGAAGGAGCTCGCCTGGTCGCAGGCAAGTCGGATACGGACTTGCGACACGTCGGAAAAGTAACACCCGTAACATCGGGCACTCCAGTAAACTCGGGCAACGCCGGCTCGAAGGGTCGTTGGGGAAGACGTCCCCGTCGAAGCCGGAGGTGTTAGTGGTGCGTGCATCGAGTCAGTTCGCCGACGCGACGTCTGGTGTGGTGTATATCCACTCGTCGCCAGCTGCGCTGTGCCCGCACATCGAATGGACGCTCACCTCCACCCTCAAAGCGCCCGCCAAATTGCGGTGGACGGTCCAACCCGCGGCCGATGGACAGTTGCGTGCCACCACCGAGTGGTACGGACCAGTCGGCACCGCGAGTCGATTAGCCAAAGCGTTGCGGAATTGGCCCGTGCTGTACTTCGAGGTCTCCGAGAATCCCAGCGACGGCGTCGACGGCGAACGCTACTGCTTCGTCCCCGGCCTCGGCATCTGGAGCGGCGCGACCAGTGCCAGCGGCGATATCGTGGTCGGCGAAATGCGCCTGCGCGCCATTGTCGAAGAAGCCCGCGCCCACGGACGCCACTCACCCACCGATATCGCCGCCGAAATCGACCGAGCCCTCGGCACCGCCTGGGACGACGCCCTCGAGCCCTACCGTCTCGGCGGGGAGGGTGCGGAGGTCACCTGGCTCCGCCGCGACGTCGGCTGACACCAGCTCGTGCGACACGCCCGGAGCTGGCGACCATCTTCCGGACTTTTCGGACCTGTCGTAGCGCGCCGTCGACGAGAATCGACCGCGTACGACGACAATCGCGTATCGGAGACGACAGAACCGAGAGAGGAATGCGCGTGCGGGGTGCAACCAGGTCACTGACACTCGCCGGATCGGCCGCCGCCATAGCACTCGCGGTAGCGGGTTGCGGCGACTCGACATCCGAGGATTCGAAGTCCGATTACGGCGCCACCAGCGCGGCTGCCGAGACCTCCAGGAAGGCCGCGGCGACCGTCCTTCCGGGCGAAGCCGTGCAGTGCGGTCCCGGCCCCTGGGGCCTGTCGGTCGTCGTCTACACGGCCAAGGGTCCGGACTTCTGCTCGACGGCGACATCGGTAGCGAATGACTATGCCGCACAACGGGATAAGCAGGCAGACGGCGATATCGCGGTGACCGTCGACAATATCCGCTGGGTCTGTGGTGAGCGCTCCGGCGACCCCAACCCGTTTCAGGAGTGCGCCAGCCAGAACGAATCCGCCGACGTGATCCGGCTCTTCTCCTGATCGTGATCGGCGATCTTGCTGTCGGCGCCCGTACCGTTGGACATGGAGATCTATCGGCGTCGGCACACGGTGAGCGCCTCCGACCGCGACGGCGGCCACCACATCGTGCAGGCGGGCTACAGCGCCATCGGCAACCCCTCGACCTACGTCCCCGCGATCGCGTGCCGATCGTGCGGCTATACCGGTCGCGTCCAAGGTAGTAGGCCCCTCACCGCCGCCATCTGCCACCTGCGCTACCAGCACCACGCCGATATCGACCTCGACGTCGCCTGACGCTGACTTGGTCGAAATCGCACTTGCGCCAAGCACTTCCGAAGCGGCCAGGGATGACTCCGGGATCGCGAAGAGGGCTGCACACCCCTGCGGGTTGCTATCCGGCAGCGCGTATCAACTGATCCCGCACGGCCCCTTGGTCCTATCGAGGCTGGCGTCACGATATCGCCCACCCGCTGTCGTCATTCCGGCGCGCTTTTGGCCGGAATCGACACTCCCGGCAGCAGTGGATCCCGGCCAAAAGCATGCCGGGATGGCGGGGCTGTTCCGACGTCAACGCCTCGACCCCGGAGGGCGATACCTCATTCGCGCTACGGCCTGCCCGGCACCTCGACGCAGGCAAAAGCAAAGCGGGCGGCCTCCGAGGAGACCGCCCGCTTCCATTGTCGCTCAGCTGTTTACAGCGGAATGTTCTTCAAATGGCTCGGCCGCGACGGCGCGGCGGCCAGGGCGGCGGCAATGATGGAGCGGGTCTTGGCGGGGTCGATGACCTCGTCGACGACGCCGATGGCGACCGCGCGCTCGACACCGCCCGCAATGGCCTCGTGCTCCACGGTGAGCCGCTCGAGCAGAGCCTCGCGATCCTCTTCGGGAGCGGCCGCGATGGCCTTCTTGTGCAGAATTCCGACCGCGGCCTTGGCGCCCATCACAGCGACCTCGGCATCCGGCCAGGCGTACACGGCCGTCGCACCGAGCGAGCGGGCGTTCATGGCGATATAGGCGCCACCGTAGATCTTGCGGGTCACCAGGGTGACGCGCGGAACGCGGGCCTCGGCGAAGGCGTGCAGCAGTTTCGCGCCGCGGCGCACCACACCTTCCCACTCCATGCTGACACCGGGCAGGTAGCCGGGCACGTCGGTGACGACCACCAGCGGAATACCGAAGGAGTTGCACAGGCGCACGAAACGCGCTGCCTTCTCGGCACTTTCGGAGTTGAGGCAGCCACCCATGCGCAGCGGGTTATTGGCCAGCACGCCGACGGTGCGGCCACCGAGGCGACCCAGACCGGTGACAATGCTGCGCGCGTAACCGCCCTGCAGCTCCTCGAACGACGATTCGCCGTCGACATTGTCGAGCAGTTCGTGAATGACCGGCTTCACGTCGTACGCGCGCTTGGCCGACGCGGGCAGCATGGCCTTGAGGTCGACATCGCCGTGTGCGGCGGCCTGCAGGTCGAATTCGCCCTGTTCGGCGAACATCGAGACCAGGCGGCGGCCGCGGTGCATGGCATCGGCCTCGTCATCGGCGATGATATGGGCGACACCGGACTTCTTGCCGTGGGTGACGGGACCGCCGAGAGTCGCCATATCCACATTCTCGCCGGTCACACTGCGCACCACATCGGGTCCGGTCACGAAGACCCGGCCCTCGGGCGCCATGATGACGATATCGGTCAGCGCCGGGCCGTAGGCGGCGCCACCGGCCGCGAAGCCGAGCACCACCGAAATTTGGGGGACCAGGCCGGAAGCCCGGACCATGGCCTCGAAAACCAGGCCGACCGCGTGCAGCGCCTCGACACCCTCCGCGAGGCGAGCGCCGCCGGAATGCCAGAGGCCGACAATCGGGGCCTTGGAGTCGATGGCGGTATCGATCGCATCGACAATGTGCTTGCAGCCCGCAACACCCATCGCGCCACCCATGACGGTCGCGTCGGA
The DNA here is from genome assembly GCF_001613345.1 of Nocardia uniformis NBRC 13702. Taxonomy (GTDB): domain Bacteria; phylum Actinomycetota; class Actinomycetes; order Mycobacteriales; family Mycobacteriaceae; genus Nocardia; species Nocardia uniformis. Next base: position 18,416 of record NZ_BDCE01000117.1, read on the forward strand.
GCAGTAGGCCACGGTGCGGACACCGTCCACCTCGCCGATAGCGGCGAGCACACCGGACTTATCGCGCGGGTGCAGGGGGAGAACGGTTCCGGGGTCGAAGAATCGCTGCAGTCGACCCAGCGGGTCACGGGGATCGGTCGTGGTGTCCGCGTGTGCGGGGGCCATGATGGTCATCGCAAACTCTCCTCAATAGGAAGGGTGCGGTCGCTGAGAGCGGCTGCGAATAATGTCGATATCCCGGCGGATCTTCGGGTGCGGGATCTCCATCCGAAGATCCGCCGGAACCACTTGTCTATCGACCGGTCGAAACAACTACCGGGGTTGATCCCCGCCACGTGCGGGGAACCACGGTCTCAGTACCGGCCGAAGGCGAGCGCGACATTGTGCCCACCGAAACCAAAAGAGTTGTTGATTGCGAACTCTATGTCCTGACGACGAGCTTCGCCGTGCACGACATCCAGATCGATCTCCGGATCCTGGTTCTCCAGGTTCAGCGTCGGGGGGACGATGCCGTCCCGAATGCTGAGAACCGTGAGCACCGACTCGAGGGCGCCGACGGCACCGATCGAGTGGCCCAGGGCGGACTTGGGCGCGTACACCGAGGCGTGCTGGACCCCGGCGTAGTGAATCGCGTTCTTCTCCGCGGTGTCACCGATGGGGGTGGCAGTCGCGTGAGCATTGACGTGCGTGATGTCCTGCGGTGTCAGACCTGCGGTCTGCATCGCACGCTGCATCGCGCGTCCGGCACCGGTGCCCTCCGGATCGGGCGCCACCAGGTGGAAGCCGTCCGAAGTGATACCCGCGCCCATGAGCCGGGCGTGGATGGTGGCGCCACGAGCCTTGGCGTGCTCCTCGGTCTCGACGACCATGAGCGCCCCGGCCTCACCGAAGACGAAACCGTCGCGGTCCTTGTCGAACGGACGCGAGGCTCCCTTCGGATCGTCGTTGCGGGTGCTCATCGCACGCATCATGGAGAACGCGGCGATCGGCACCGAGTCGATGAAGCCCTCGACGCCACCGGTGACAACCATGTCGGCGTCGCCCATGACGATCATCCGCCATGCGTTGGCGATGGCTTCGGAACCGGACGAACACGCCGAGACCGGAGTGATCACTCCCGCCCGCGCCTTCAGTTCGAGACCGACGACAGCAGACGGACCATTCGGCATGACCATCTGAACGGCCAGTGGCGAGATCTTGCGGTAGCCACCGTTCTTCAGCTTGTCGACCGAGTCGATCAGTGCGTCGCCGCCGCCGAGACCGGTACCGATGGCCACGGCCAGCCGCAGCGGGTCGACCTCCGGGCTACCGGCGTTCTTCCACACCTCACGACCGAGTACGGTCGCCAGCCGCTCGACATACGCCATACGGCGGATCTCGACCCGGCTGAGCAGGGTGTCCGGCGAAACCTTCAGGTGACCGCCGATGCGGACCGGAAGGTCGTACTCTGCGACGAAATCGTCCTCGAGAACGTCGATGCCGCTTTCGCCGTTGAGCAGGCCCTTCCAGGTTGCGTCAACATCGCCAGCGATCGACGTGGTCGCCGCCATGGAGGTGACGACAACGTTGGGGAAATTCCCGTTACGGGTGGAAGGAGTGGTCACGACGTCGGCCTTTACTTGTCGCCGAACTGCGTCTTGAGCGCCTCGGCCGCGTCTGCGTTCTCGGCCTCGAGCTTCTGGATGTAGGACACAGCGTCGCCGACGGTCTTCAGGCTGGCCAGATCCTCATCCGGGATCTTGACGCCGTACTTGTCCTCGGTCTGCACCGCGATCTCGACCATCGACAGCGAGTCGATGTCCAGGTCGTCGACGAAGGACTTCTCGATGGTCACCTCGGAGGGCTCGATACCGGTCACCTCTTCGATGATCTTGCCGAGCTCTTCGACGATCTGTTCCTGGGTCAGAGCGGCCACTGTGTGGCTCCCTTCGTATTCTTGTTGTGGGGGTTGGGTTCTTTGGAACTGAACCAGCTGACTGCGGCTGGAGTACCGGTGTCGCCGTTGACACTGGGTCCGGGGCCGCAGGCCAAGCTAGTCCTTGGCTGTGAGTTCGGCCAGCGCGGGGAGGTCCGCTGGGGTCTTCAGCGCCAGATTCGGGGTGCCCTTGAGCTCCCGCTTGGCGATTCCGACCAGGGTGCCGGCCGGTGGCAGCTCCGCCACCGCGGAGACACCCGCCGCACGCACGGTTTCGGTGCACAGATCCCAGCGCACGGGGCGCGTGACCTGTGCCGCGAGCTTGTCGATCGCATCCTGTCCGGAGTCGACCGGCTGCCCGTCGAAGTTCGACAGCAGCACCCGAATCGGCTCGCTGGGAGCGATTTTGGAGATTGCGTCCGCTACCGCGTCCTGGGCGGGTGCCATGAACGCGGTGTGGAACGCACCGGCCACGGGCAGCGCACGAATCCTAGCCTTCTCCGGCGGATTCGCGGCGAGCTCCGCGAGCGCGTCCATCCGGCCCGCCGCCACGATCTGACCGACCGCGTTGCGGTTGGCCGGAACGAGCTCCAGCTCTTCGAGCCGGGCGAGCACGGCGGCTTCGTCTCCACCGAGCACCGCGGACATTCCGGTTGGTACGAGTGCGCAAGCTTTGGCCATCTCCGCGCCGCGGAGGGCAGCCAGCGCCACCGCGTCATCGGCGGAGATTACTCCGGCGACGGCAGCGGCGGCGAGTTCGCCGACCGAGTGTCCGGCGACGAATGTATCGGCGGGAAGTGAATCGTGCGGGATTTCCGCGAAAGCCAATAGGGCAGCCGCGACGACCAGCGGTTGAGTCACCGCGGTATCGGTGATCTCTTCCGCGGTCGCGGTGGTGCCCAGCCGGAGCAAGTCGAGCCCCGCGGCCTTCGACCACAGCTCGATGCGGTCAACCGCACCGGGCAGTTCGAGCCACGGAGTAAGCATGCCTGGTGTCTGGGAGCCCTGTCCTGGGGCGAACAACGCGATCACACCCCTAAGAGAACACTGTGGTCGTGGTCTCGAGAGATGTCGGCGCGAATGAAGGTTTAGGGATGCTTTTGTGGGGAGTCCACAAACGCGCAAGTGGGTTGCCCGGATCGCCCGATTCACGAATTGCGTTACATCCCATCTTTCGGGTCTGTGACGGAAGCAACTTCTGGGGCAGAAGTGGGTGATTCGTTACGGGTTCGTGTCAGCCGACCTATGGTGGCGGCGATTCGGAGCACGTAGGCATCCCGCGGATTCATCGGATCCCGTCCCGTGATATCGGCGATTCGCTTCAACCGATAGCGGACGGTATTTGGATGAACGTACAGCTGGCGGGCGCAAGTCTCGACGGCTCCGCCGCAGTCCAGGTAGGCGTCCAAGGTGTCGGACAGCGCTGCCCCGGCGGCGGCCAACGGTAGCACAAGAATTTCATTGAGGGCGTCTACGGCGGCACGGTCGCCGAGCAGTGCCCGTTCGGGCAGCAGTTCCGACGCGTGTACCGGGCGCGGCGCACCGCGCCAACCCACCACGGCCTCCATCCCGGCCATGGCCTCCACCGAGCTGACGTGCGCGGCGGAGAGGGTTCGGGTGGTCGGGCCGATCACCACGGGACCCTCGGAGAACACCTCGGTGAGCAGATCCGCGAGGAACGGCGACGGGTACATGGTGTCACCCAGATGGCCGCTGACGACCATCACCAGACGCGAACCCTGCACCACGGCCAGTGCCGCGCGACCGTGTCGACCCGCGATGCCGTGCACCGAACCGACAACGGTCATTTGATCTTTCGGGGGAGTGCCGACCAGCACCGTGGCGGGCGCGGTGGCGTCCCAGTTCAATGTGGCCGCGCGCGAGAGCATTTCGGGCCCGGTATCACCACGCACCACGGCGTCGACGACGAGCGCCTCCAGCCGGGTATCCCACGCACCGCGTGATTCGGCGGCGCTGGCGTACACCGAGGCGGCCGCGAAACCGAGCTCACGCCCGTATCGCAGGACCGCCTCGGTGAGCGCCACCAACTGCCGGTCGTTGCGCGCCAACGCCGGCAGCCACTGTTCGAAGAACTCCATGGCCACGCGGACCATATCGACGGTCTGGCGCAGCGTGAGCCGCCGTGCCAGATCGTCGGGGATGACCTGGAAGGCATCCAGGCTGAACCGGATATCGCTTTCCGGATCCTGTAGCCATTCGAGGAAGTTCACCACCGCCGTCTGCACCAGCATCTGGACACCGGCCCGTTGGGCCGCATCGAGATTGGCGAAGAACGGCAGCCGTTCCTGCATGGACGCCACAGCCTCGGTCGACAGGCGACCGGAGAACTGCTTCACCCGCTTGAGGAGAGTGTCCGGAAGTGGGTCGCGCGTCTGCCGGTTCGGGGAGAGCGCACCGGTCGGGAGATACACCTCGTGTTCGGAGGAGGAACTCTCGGAAATCCGGCGCGGTCTCGGCGGTTTACGTTCCACGATGCCTATCGTCCGTTATGCGTCGCCGCCCTCGGTACCCGGTGCCGCCTTCGGCGCGGCGTTCACGTCGTGAATGGCATACCGGGCGGCCGCCTCGGCGACCTTGGCGGGATCCATCTTCCCCTGGGTGGCAAGTCCCTGCAGCGCCGCCACCACGATCGAGTGCGCGTCCACGTTGAATACACGGCGCGCCGCCGCGCGGGTGTCGGAGAAGCCGAAACCGTCGGTACCCAGCGAGATGTACTCGCCCGGCACCCACTGACGGATCTGATCCGGGACCGCGCGCATCCAGTCCGAGGCCGCCACGAACGGTCCCTGGGCCTTCGACAGCACCTGGGTGACATACGGGACGGTCGGATCGGCCGACGGATCGCGCAGTTTCGCGATCTCGGCGGCCAGGGCCTCCTTGCGGAGTTCACCCCACGAGGTCACCGACCACACATCCGCCTGCACACCCCAGTCCTCGGCGAGAATCTGCTGCGCACGCAGACCATCGGGCATGGTCACACCGGCCACCATGATCTGGGCGCGCAGATCACCCTCGCCACCCTTCTTGTAGAGGTAGATGCCCTTGAGCAGACCCTCCACATCCAGGTTCTCCGGCTCGACGGGCTGCTGCTGCGGCTCGTTGTAGAGGGTGATGTAGTAGAAAATGTCCTCGCCGCCGAATTCGTGGTGCTGCGAATGCGATTCGGGATCGGTGCCCGGCAGCGCCTCCTGATATCCATTGGAGGGGTTGCCGCCGCCGTACATCCGGCGCAGGCCGTCGCGCACGATATGGGCGAGTTCGAAGGCGAACGCCGGATCGTAGGGGACACACGCCGGGTTGGTGGACGCCAACAGCAGCGAATGACCGTCGTTGTGCTGCAGGCCCTCACCGGTCAGCGTGGTTCGCCCGGCGGTAGCTCCGAGTACGAAACCGCGCGTCATCTGATCGGCCGCGGCCCAGAGACCGTCACCGGTGCGCTGGAATCCGAACATCGAATAGAAGATGTAGAGCGGAATCATCGGCTCGCCGTGCGTGGAGTACGAGGTACCCACCGCGGTGAACGATGCCGTCGAACCGGCCTCATTGATGCCCTCGTGCAGGATCTGCCCGATCGAGCTCTCTTTGTAGGCAAGCATCAACTCGGCGTCGACCGATGTGTACAACTGGCCGTTGCGGTTGTAGATCTTCAACGAAGGGAACCACGAGTCCATACCGAAGGTGCGGGCCTCGTCGGGGATGATCGGCACGATGCGCTTGCCGATTTCCTTATCGCGCAGCAGTTCCTTCATGAGGCGCACGAAGGCCATCGTGGTCGCCACGCTCTGCTTGCCCGAACCCTTGCGGACGGAGCGGTACGGCTCATCGCCCGGAAGTTGCAGGGGCTTTGCCATGGTGCGGCGCTCGGGCAGGTAACCGCCCAGGGTGCGGCGGCGGCCCAGCATGTACTGGATGGCCGGATCCTCGGTGCCGGGGTGGTAGTACGGCGGCAGATACGGATCCGCCTCGAGCTGCTCATCGGTGATCGGGATGCGCTGCACATCGCGGAACGACTTCAGATCATCGAGGGTCATTTTCTTCATCTGGTGCGTCGCGTTGCGCGCCTCGAAGTGCTTGCCGAGACCGTAGCCCTTGATGGTCTTGGCCAGGATCACCGTCGGCTGGCCCTTGTGCGCCAGCGCCGCCGCGTAGGCCGCGTAGATCTTGCGGTAGTCGTGGCCGCCACGCTTGAGGTTCCAGATATCGCCGTCGGACAGGCCCTTCACCAATTCCTTGGTGCGCGGGTCGCGGCCGAAGAAGTGCTCGCGGACGTACGCGCCGTCATTGGCCTTGTAGGTCTGGAAGTCACCGTCGGGGGTGGTGTTCATCAGGTTGACCAACGCGCCGTCGCGGTCGGCCTGCAGCAGCGAGTCCCACTCGCGACCCCAGACGACCTTGATGACATTCCAGCCCGCGCCGCGGAAGAACGACTCCAGCTCCTGCACGATCTTGCCGTTGCCGCGGACCGGGCCGTCGAGGCGCTGCAGGTTGCAGTTGATGACGAAGGTCAGGTTGTCCAGGCCCTCGTTCGCGGCGACCTGGATGAGGCCGCGCGATTCCGGCTCGTCCATCTCGCCGTCACCGAGGAAGGCCCACACATGCTGATCCGAGGTGTCCTTGATACCGCGGTCATTCAGGTAGTGGTTGAAACGCGCCTGGTAGATGGCGTTCATCGGGCCCAGACCCATGGAGACCGTGGGGAATTCCCAGAAGTCCGGCATGAGCCGCGGGTGCGGGTAGGACGACAGGCCGCGACCCGGACCGCCGTGGCTGTATTCCTGGCGGAAGCCGTCCAGCTGATCCTCGGTCAGGCGTCCTTCCAGGAAGGCGCGGGCGTAGACACCGGGGGAGGCGTGACCCTGGATAAAGATCTGGTCGCCACCGCTGGCGTGGTCCTTACCGCGGAAGAAGTGGTTGAAGCCCACCTCGTAGAGCGCGGCGGAGGAGGCGTAGGTCGAGATATGGCCGCCCACACCGATTCCGGGCCGCTGCGCGCGGTGCACCATGACCGCGGCGTTCCAGCGGATCCACGCCCGGTAGCGGCGTTCGACCTCTTCGTCGCCCGGGAACCAGGGCTCGTTCTCGGTCGGGATGGTGTTGACGTAGTCGGTGGACGTCAGCGCCGGGATGGCGACACGCCGTTCACCGGCGCGCTCGAGCAGCCGCAGCATCAAGTAGCGGGCACGGCCGGGGCCCTCGCGGTCGAGCATCTCATCGAAGGATTCGAGCCATTCGCTGGTTTCTTCCGGATCGATGTCCGGCAGGTATGACGCCACCCCCTCACGGATCACTCGCACCCGGCCCCCCGCCGGGCTTTTACGTGCCGGACCGTTTGTGGGGTTCGGCGAAGAAGTGGGGTGCATCAGGTCGGTCAAGACATTGGCTCCTCGTACATGGGGTGGGACAACTGATAGGCGTCATTACCCCGGGCGGCCGCTTGGTCCGGCGGACGACCCGTTCACGATGGTTTAGGGCGCAACTCACATCCTTGTGCACGATGCGTCCTGGGTCATCATGTCAGTCGCGAATCCAGTACGGTTCGGTAGGGAACCGTCTAGCAGTGGAACCGGGAGGATCGATGAAGCTGCTGAGCCCGCGTGGGTTCGGTTTGGTGTGTGCGAGCCTGGCTATATCCGCTGGTCTGGCGGTTGCGGGGTGTGCCAACAGCATTGAGGGCACACCGACCGTCAATGAAGCCGAGGCCACGTCGTATCGAGCCGACGCCTCGTCGTCGTCGGCCGCCGCGACTTCGTCGAGGAGGGCTGCCGCGCAAGCGAAGGCGACCGCCGACAACTGCGATCCGTTCCGCGACACCACCGGTCCGGCGGTCAGTCGCTACAACGAATTCGTGGACGCGCACGACGCCAATGCCGACGACTACGCCGCCAAACGCGATACCGCGGTCAACACGATCGAGGACGCGGCGCGCACGGTCGAGTCGCGAGTGAACACCGCCGGCGACGCGCTGCCGCCCGATCTCGCAAACAAATTTACCGAGTACGTCACGGCGGCCCGGGCGCTCGCCGAGGAGGCCCGCAAAATGAGCTATACCTCCCCGGTCGCGCCGCTCAACGATGCCAGCACGAAGGTGAACGACGCCCTCAACGCGGTCCGTGACGCCTGCCCCGCCCGGTAACGACCGAAACAATTTCGTCGACGATTTCGGCCGATCGGCTTGCGTTGTGAGCCTCGACCATGTTCGCTTGCAACTACCTATTGTCTGGAGTTGAGGAGGACACCACCGTGGTCGCCGCGGCGGACGACGCGCAACACTACGCTCAGAAACTTGGAATCACGCCTGGGATGGCGGTACAGGAACTGGGCTGGGACGAAGATACCGACGACGACTTGCGGGCATCGATCGAGAGCACTATCGGATCCGAGATTTTGGATGAGGACACCGATGAAGTTGTCGATGTGGTGCTGCTGTGGTGGCGAGAGAGTGACGGCGACCTGGTCGACGAGCTGCTCAATGTGATCACTCCGCTGGCCGATGACGGCATTGTCTGGGTTCTCAGCCCCAAAACCGGACTTCCCGGCCATGTCGCTCCCAGCGAGATCGCCGAATCAGCCTCGCCCGCCGGACTCAAACAGACCTCCTCGGTGAGTCTGGGCAACTGGTTGGGCAGCCGCCTCGTGCAGCCCAAGACCCCCTCGAAGCAGCGTTGATGCCGCTAGAGGTCGGCACGGTAGCTCCGGACTTCACGCTGAAGGACCAGAACAACCAGGAAGTGTCCCTGTCGCACTATCGGGGGAAGAAGAACGTACTCATCGTCTTCTACCCCCTCGCCTTCACCGGCATCTGTCAGGGCGAACTGTGCAAGGTGCGCGACGAACTTCCCAAATTCCAGAACGACAACGCCGAGATCCTTGCGATCTCGGTGGGACCGCCACCCACCCACAAGATCTGGGCGGCGGAACAGGGCTACACCTTCCCCCTCCTGTCGGACTTCTGGCCGCACGGTGTGGTCGCCGATACCTACGGCGTCTTCAACGAGAAATCCGGCTGCCCCAACCGCGGCACCTTCGTCGTGGACAAGGACGGCATCATCCGATTCGCCGAAATGAACGGTCCCGGAGAACCCCGTGACCAGGCGGCTTGGGAGAAAGCGCTTTCCACGCTAGATTCATAGACCTTGCGCCGGTTCATCCCCGGCGCCCTAGGGGCGTATAGCTCAGCGGTAGAGCACTGGTTTTACACACCAGCGGTCGGGGGTTCGAACCCCTCTGCGCCCACTCTGGAAATGGCTGGTAACAGCCTATTTCCGTCCACCCCGTCCCCCATTCAACACCCGTTGCGAGTGTTGATCTTGCCAAGAACTTGCCAACGGGTCGGCGAACTACGTTCCCGTGGCTGTGTTCTCATCACCGAACAGTGCCATGTGGCGCGGCACCGGTGATGCCCTCGTGCGTTCGATCGGACTACGCAACGCCATCGAGACCGGCCGCGCCCGCATCTACGGCCACCAACTCTCGACCTTCGAACAGCAGGCTCTCGGCTGGCAGGCTGGGCAGCATCAACCGGACCGGGTCGCTGCCGCGATCATCGCCCGTGACCGACTGATCACCCTCGTCGGCAGCGCGGCACAGGTCGCGACCCCGGTACGCAAGACACTCGCCCCCAACCGCCTGCCCACCCCCGCCGCCGCGGCTGCCGGTAGGGCTCGGGGTGGTGGGGACGCAAGCTCGGCTGACCCTCATTCCTGGTCTCTATCTGCGCAGACATTCGTCACAATCCGGCGTGTTTGCCATATGGCACTAGCTAATGACCGTACATTCGCCGTACATTGAAGTTGTTCATTAGACGTCATCGCCGTCACACATCAACAACATCATCAATCATCAAACCGACACCGTGCTCCACAGCTCCACCCAAGCTCACCGGGCGGTCGTCAGAACCAGACAAGGACACTGCGATGAGCATCAAGTCCGATCGATTCGAATTCAGACTGGCCGAAGAACGCCGAAGCCAGATCCAGGCGGCAGCCGGTGTGGTCGGCGAAACCGAAGCCGAGTTCGTGCGCAACGCTGCCATCCAGCGCGCGGATCGGATCCTCGCGCTGTCGAGCCGAACCTTCATGCCCGCCGAACAATTCGACGCCATGATCGCCTCCCTCGATATCCCCGACGAGGCACCGGCACTCGCCGCTGCCGCAGCCAAGCCCCGCAGGTTCACGCGCAAGTGATCACCTTCACCTCGACCGCGCTCACGGCGGACCACGACCTGTCGCAATTCGATTGCGGCAAAGAGGTTCTGAACAAGTGGCTGAGATCGAACGCGCTCTCAGCCGACAAGGGCATGACGAGCCGCACCTACGTGTGGGTCATCGACGATGACCCACACGTCAAGGCGTACTACTCCATCGCTCCGACATCAGTCGACCGCGCGAGAGATGGCGTCACTATGAGCGACGCCGCAGGCCTGCCGTACGTGCCCGCGTTCCTGCTCGCCAAGTTCGCGCTCGACAAATCCCTGCACGGCCAGGGCTACGGCGAGGAACTACTTGTCGACGCAGTCACCAAGATCATGGGTGCCGCGCAGGCTTCCGCCGGTCGCCTGATCGTGCTCGACGCCATCGACCAGCAGGCATTCACCTTCTACCAAAAGTACGGATTCATCCCTGTACAGAACACCGAGAACCGCCTGGTCATGAAGATGTCCACCGCATTCAAGCAGTGGGGCATCGGCTGACCAGCTGTCGACTCACCGCAGGGCCCGGGTCGGCTCAGTACGCGGGAACGACGCTGTCCCCACTCGTCCACATCGTTGTGTCCGTGAACGCGACCCCGTGGACCGCAGCGCGCCTAGCGGCCAGCACCGCGCCCGGTCGTGCCGGGCCGCCGTGTACGCCCTCACACGGTTGACCCACACCAGGTAGCCCGGGGCAACACACAGGACAAGCAACCAGAGTCCACACACAGTGCGGGTCGGCGCGCTCAGCGGCCTGCGTCAGCGGTCGGTGGTTGCCCGTCTTCGTCCTGGATTCGCCGCGCGATCGCGTCCACCGTGCGATCTTTCGGGATGCGCTCAGGCCAGAGGATCGTTGCCACCAGCACCGCCAGGGGCAGGCCGAGCACGATGATCCACCCGAGCGTGATCCACCCGCCGTTCATATCTCGGTGTCCCGCACCGAGATCGGTTCGACGTCGATCACTGGCATGGACACAGCGGCAATGGCCGCCATGGCATCGGCGTGGAGTTCCGCGAAATCTTCGGGGGAGACTGGCCACCCGTCCGGCCCGACCACTGACCATGAACCATCGGCGCGCTGGAGCCAGCGCGGCACATACTCGAGCTCGACCTCGATATCGACAGCCAGCTCGACCTCACGTCGTGCGGGAAGGTCCATACCCGCCCCCTTCGGTTGCCCGGTTGGTGAGCACCCACCGCCGGGGAGTCCATGAGGGGCACGGTGTCTACCCGGCGGCGGGGCTGAAATTCACGCTAAGCGCGCGTACTTGGTCCAGGACCCGCATTGCCGTCCACAACCGTCTACAGCCAGGGACACAGCACGACTACCGTGGGACTCATGGACTCCGGCGGGGAGAACATCTCGGGTGAGCAGCTGCGTGCTGCGCGGGAGGCGGCGGGACTCAGCCTGTCCGCAATGGCTGTACGCACGCACTACAGCAAGCCACTGCTTGGGATGCTGGAGACCGGGCAGCGTCAGGTCAGATACGAACACGTCCGTGCCTACGCCGATGCGCTCGGGATCGGATCGGCGCTGTTCATCGAATCCGCCGATGGTGAACGGGCGGCAGCCGAATGGATTCAGCGGGCGGCGGCGTCGGATATCGGCGGGGACACCCTGGAACGCCTGGAACTGGCGGTGGATGATCTGGCGGCTAGCTACCCGACGACTCCGCCGGGGGAACTGCTCGTGCGCATCCGTCAGCATCTCGGCTACGCCGGACGACTCATGGACAGCCGGAAGACCTTGACGCAGCATCGCCGATTGCTGGTCACAGTCGGCTGGTTGTCCCTGCTGGGCTCCACCTGTCATATCGACCTGGGCGAAACATCCGCCGCCGCCGCACGGGGTCACCTGGCGTGGAAGCTCGCTGACGAAGCGGGACACCGGGAGATCGCGGCGTGGTGTCTGGAGACGCGGGCATGGCAGCACCTGACCGGCGGTGAGTTCGTGGCTGCGGCGGAGTTGTCCCGCGCCGCGCAATCCCGTGCCCCGGAGGACAGTTCGGCGTTCATCCAGGCCACTGCCCAAGAGGGCCGTGCGCTGGCCCGGCTCGGGGACAGCACAGGCACCTACGGGGCGTTGCGCCGTGTCGCGCGCCTGGTGTCCGGGCTCAACACTCCCGACCGGCCGGAGCACCATTTCCGCTACGATCCCGCCAAGTCGGATGCCTATGTGGCCACCACGTTGGCCTGGCTCGGTGACCCGGCGGCGGAGTCCTACGCCCGGCACGTCCTCGCCGACCTGGCGGGCGCTGCGTCCGTCCGGCCGCGCCGAATCGCTTCGGCGAACCTGGATCTGGGTCTGGCGCTCGTCGCGGCGGACAAGCCCGATGAGGCGGCGGACGTGGCCCTGGTGGCGGTGACCTCGAGGCGTCTGGTCCCGTCGAACTACTGGCGCGTGTCCGAGGTGGTCACGGGCATAGAGGGCAGGGGTGCGTCGGACGCGGCTGTTGTGCGCGAAGCGTTCCGCGACACCTATCGGTTGTAGCGACCACGCGCCGCACGGGCAACGTGTCGACGCGGAATGCTTCATGGCTAGGTCAGAGGCAGGATTACCGAATCCTCGGGCTTGCCAAGACCTTGCCAAGAAGGGCAGATACGCGCTGGACGGAGCTGTACGGGATGGATGCGATCATGCCTCTGACCTGGATAGGGTGGACGGGGCGGAATTGGTTGGACGTTGTGGTGCGCTTTTACATACCAGCGGTCGGGGATTCGATCCCCTCTGCGCCCACCCAGAGAGAAATAGCAGGTAAAAAGCTTGCACTTGGAAACTAAAGACTAGCCACGTTCGGTTGATAGCTTCTGACCTGCGAAGACAGGCGATCTTGCCGGTTCGAACCCACTAGGGTCTCGGGCTTGAAGTCAACAGCCGTGATCAGTGTGGCGAATGTGGTTAGCGCCCTTTTCTATGGATCCGACGGCTCGGCTGGGCCAGCCGAGCCGGTTTCGTTCGCGCTGCCGGTATGGGTGCCGTCGTTTTCTCTTTGGCGATGGTGATGATCGCTCTGCTGAGGCTCCGCAATTCGGGAGGGTCTCGGAGTTCGCTGGTAACGATGATGTGGTGTTCGCGTCGGGGCATGTCCGTCTCTCTGTGAACGGTGGTTGCGCCGGATGTATCAGCGGGTCAGTTGTTGTTCCCAGTCGGCGAAGCGGTGCCGCATCGCTGTGATGGTGGCCGTGGTGACTTCGTAGGGTGTGAAGTCTCGGTCGGGTATCCGCTGTAGGTAGGACAGGGATTCGGCGAACATGGTCGGGTCGAATCCGGGGTTGTGTTCGGTGGCGATCGTGAGTAGTTGTTCGCGGGTGTAGCGCTCGCTGACGAGGATGGCGTCGATGTCGAGGTAGTCGCGGGGTGCCCACCGGTTGAACAGGGCGTCCATTTTTCCGGCGACCGCGTCGTCGGGGTGAAGGACCGGTCCTACTTCCAGAATGACCGGAGATCGGGCTCGCCAGAACACGCCCAGGTCGACCTTCGCGGCGTGTCCGTCCGGATAGGTGACCGTCATCTGGACGAGGTCCGGAGTGCGTCGTACGACGTCGACAGAGAGTCCGGCCTGGTCGAATGCGGAAATCACGTCATCGGCTACCTCGCCCGGGGTGCCGCGGATGTCGGAGAACAGGTCGACATCCTCCGATGGCCGTGAGCCCATGCCGTGTAGTGCGACGGCGTGGCCGCCACCGAGTACGAATCCGCGGTTGCCGACAACATGGAGTGCGATGCGTGCCAGTTCGTGTTGGCGGGGGTCCATCAGGCGGCGGCCCGCAGCTGTGGGAACTGTTTTTCCCACAGGGCGCGGACCGGCCGGGCGGGTCGCATCTGTTGCCAGATCGCGGCCAGTAACCGTCCGTTCACCAGTTCCTCGAGGTGCTGTTTGGTTCCTTCCTCGAGGACGATTTTGTACACCGCTGTGCGGTCGTATTCGTCTTCGAGGTCGAACTCGGTTCGACCGCCCCAGGCCAGCTCGATCGGTAGCCTCAGCACGCCGTGCTCCGGGCCGTGTAGTTCAGCCAGGGAGTCGACGACCTCGTAGGGTTTGACCTCAGCAGAGCTGAACGGTGTCGAGATGCGCTCGGACATGCTCACAGTGTGCCGCAGACTCCTATGCGGGTAAACCGATCAGCGGATTACACGCTGTTGCGATGCGTCGATGGGGACCGGGAGTTCTGGATTCAGATTCCGAGTTTGCGTGGGTCCGGGAATCCGAGTTCGGTGTACCCGGGTGCGCGTTTGCGTAGTGAGGAGGCGATCACGGGGGTGAGGACGTCGTGGTAGTCGTGAACGGTCGCGGTGGCCTTCCCTGGGTGGGCGCGGGTGATGCGTCCGGCGTACTGCACGAGGCGGCCTTTGAAAGAGACGGGTGCGGCGAGGAACAATGTGTCTAGGGCGGGGCAGTCGAAGCCTTCGCCGATATACGAGCCAGTGCCGACGAGCAACAGGGATGAACCATCTGCTCTACGTGTTGCGATGGACTCGGTGATCGCTTGGCGTTCACGGGCTTTCATGCCGCCGCGAAGAACGATGATGTCATTGCAGCTGGCGGCTTTGAGTTGTTGGGCGAGTGCGTCGACGTGGTCGACCCAGGTGGTGAGAACGAGAATGTTGGCGCCTGCTCGGTGTGCGTCGAGGACGTCGGTGACGATCTGCTTCAGGCGGTCTTCGTCGGCGACGAGTGCGTGGTAGATCTCGGCGATACCGCCAGGTCGGCTCGGGTCGGCGTCGCCGTCGTACTCGAATCGGGTTGGGTGAACGTGGAGTACGCGGTGCGGTGCGGGTGCGTCGCCGGTGGTCGGCAGGTGACCCGCCGCGGGTGCGTCGATGGTGTGGGTGCGCGAGCCGAGTTGGTGGTAGATGAGGTCGTCGAGTTGGTCGCGCCGATAGGGAGTGGCGGTCAGACCGAGCCAGTAGCGGGCGGGGATCTGGTTGAGGACGTCGGTGAAGGCGGAGGCGGCGATGTGATGGCATTCGTCGACCACGATGAAGCCGTAGTTGCCGGTGAGTTCGCCGACGTTGGGGCGGCGGGCGAGGGTGGGCAGCAGCGCGACGTCGATCACTCCGGTGGTCTTGGATCGGCCGCCGCCGATCTGGCCGCACTTGATGCCGAGGTGCTCGAGGATCCGGGTCCGCCATTGGTCGGCCAGGGCCTTGCGGTCGACGAGGATCAATGCTGATCTGGCGCGGGAAGCTATTGCTGCGCAGGCGATCACGGTCTTCCCTGTGCCGGGAGGTGCGATCAGCACGCAGGTGTCCTCGGCTTCGACGGCGCGCAAAGCGGTTTGCTGCTCGTGCCGCAGTTCGCTCGAACAGGTGAAATTCTGCGCGCTCCCCGGAACCCGGTTGTCGTCGATATTCAATGTGCTGTCGGCGGATTCGACGAGGGTGGTGAGCAGGGGTAGCAGTCCACGGGGCAGGATCAGGTCGCCGTCGAGGGTTTCGTCGTAGCTGCGCAGGAATCGTGGTGTGTCCCAGGTGCTTCGGCGTGCCCGCTGCCGGGCGTAGAACTCCGGGTTCGGGATGGAGGCAGCGTGCTTGACCGCCGAGAACATGGCAGGGCCGAGATCGGCTGTGCTCAGCTGGAGCCGGGCCGTGAATGTCGCCCGGATGATCGGTGCCGGGCGGGGCACGATCTTCGACGAGGTCGGTAGCTGGAGCCGCCGGACATCGTGGCCGACTTTCGGCTCGCGTAGCGCGGCGGCCACGGTGTCGACCTGCTTCGGTGACAGCCGGGGGATGCTCGACAGGTACGCCCACTGGTCTTCGAACGGTTCAAGGGTGGCTGGATCGAGGAACAGCGTAGTTCCGTGTCTGCGTCGAGCACCGTTGAGGGGTGCGGCGATCAGATTGCCCATGCCGCGGCCGGTGTGGGTGTCCTGCGACGGGAACAGCCGGTCATAACTGGACAGACTCATGCTGCCGCGCAACTGGATTGCTTCGGCAAGCAGGCCGGTTGCGATCCGTCGTGCGGTGGCGGCGGGTGTGGCGTGGGCGAAGAAGATCCATACATGCGCGCCACGCCCGGACTGGGACACTTCGAGCGCGGCCGGAATGTCTTTGGCGCGAGCAGCCTTCAAATACGCCAGCGCGTCGAGCATGGCCGCGCTCTTGTCGAAATCGGCGGCCACCCACCAGCACGAGTCGTCATCGGTCAGTGGATAGAGTCCGATGTGGTGCCCGCCGAGCAGGTGGCCGGCGATGACATCGTCGGTGAGGGGCAGGTATTGCGCCTCCGACCGTGACATGCCCTTGCTCCAGCGGCCTCGGATGGCGGGCATCCAGCCGGAACGGCCGTCACGGCGGTTCTCCCAGCGGACTGCGTAGATGTCGTCGCGGCAGCGGAAGAGGTCGAGATAGAACCGGACCTTGGTTTCCGGGGAGGAACCCATGTCGACCGGTGTCCCCGCCGCAGTCTGATCCGGATCGGCGGCACGGGCCTGTTGTTCGGTCAGATCGAGCAATCGCCGCAGACGAGCGGCTTCCGCGCGTAGTGTTTCGAGCTCGCCGGGATAGCGTTCCACGAGCAACCAGTGTGCCGTGTCATTGCGCCGCCCGTCGACGGTGCAAGTGAACTGTATGTTCGCGTGCTGATGGTATGGATAACCCGCATGTGGAAACGATGCGGTGATGAATCATCCGATCCCAGGGCGGAACTTCGATTGCTACCTCGATGTATTCGGCGGGAGACGCCGCCTGCTGTTGAGGGTACTTGTCGGCGGAATTCTATGCCGCCGTGGGTTTTCCGGACTGTCGATCGCTAGTTCTCGGTAGGGTGTGGTGGCGTCAGCGCCGTAAGTCGAGGGGCAGTCTTCTGAAGACGATCAAGAATTCCGAGCACACTGCAGCCGGATCACTCGAGCATCTGATCGCTTGCGCCGGTGACCTCAAAGCGGAACTTGTGGCGTTCGTTCAGAGTTCGCGTTTCGACAGGCAGTTGACCGCCAGACTGATGGACGCCGTCGACGACTGCGGCCGTCTGGACGAGGGCCTAGCGATTCTGATCATCGATCATTTCGCGTTGCAGCATCGGTTGCCTGATGGCCGCACTGTCGTCGAACGGTTTGTGACGCAGCATCGGCCTCCACTGACCGCTGGCGAGCGGGAAATGATGCTGGGGTGGCGTGACGTCGTCGAAGGATGTTTCGAGGTGCGCAGTATCGATGAGGCGGCGATCGTGCTGCACAATCTCATCGACGATCTCGTCTACCGGGTCTATTCGACTATGGGGAGCGCACCTTTCGCGCGGCTGCGGAAGGGTATGTTCGTCGTCGGCAGGGTCGTGCCGCTGCGCACTGATGTGTGGCTGGTCAGCGGGCATCTCGCGATCTTCCCGAAATCCGCGGCCAGTCAGGTCGCGCAGAATGCTCTGGCCATGCTGACCGCGGATCCGGAGTTGTCGCGCCGCAATCCCGACCTGTCGCGGCGTGCCTGGGAGATGCAGGCCGAAGACCGTGCTGATTTCATCGAGCTGGTCGGTGCCGACCTGGTGGTGCTGCCGGTGATGGAGTTCCAGGACACGCTGTGCGAGCATTACCGGCGTCGCCAGCGCAAGGCACTCGCAGGTCTCGGCAATAAGGCGGTCAAGCGAGCCGCCGCGGCCGGACCGCCGCCGGAAGCACTGGCTGAGCTGTCCGAGGGCCTGGGGGAGGCCGAGACGGTTGGCGTGATCTACGACGAGGTCGAGGGGCTCAATTTCTATCCGGACTACGGTCGGTTGGACGCTCTGTTCGCCGACCCGGTGCTCGCCGACGACCGAACGTACCTGGCGGTGTTGCGCGGCTATCTGCGAGACGATTCCGTTTCTGCGCTTCCGATCCGTCGTTTGGTCGAGCGTCATCGTGACGGGGTCGATCGGGTGTTCCGCAAGTTACTGCGCAAGCCCGGATTCTGTTGGGAGCGAGACGGTGAGGATCTGCTCCGCCGACGCAAGAAGGAGTTCTTCGATCACGCGCCGACCCCCGGTATCTCCGTGGTCGGTGCGCGTCTGGCCGAACTGCTCCGTCGCAAGAGATAGGACGACGAAATGGGCAGGCTCACAAAGGCACAGCTGGAGGCCATGATCGAAGAAGACACGGTGGATGCCTACGACGACGAAGAACAGCTGGTCGGCTTCTACACCATGATCGCTGACAATCTGGACATCCCTTTCGAGACGGAGGTCCTCGGGCTGAGGGCCAGGGTCGGCTCGATCGACTTGCTACCTGGCAGTGGGATTGTCGCCTTATGCACCCATGGTCGGTTCCGTCAGGCGATCGGCATTCTCGATCTTCCGTTGCCCTCACCCGCTCCGAAGGGTGCCGAATGGATCGCGGCGTACCGGCACTGGGCATCCTGAACGCTGAAAGGAAGGCGGTTTCAGCCGTCGGAGCGTGGGCGGCCGGCTGGCCGCATGGGGGTTCCGCGTTTGTTGAGGGCGCGGTTGATGCTGCTGGCGGGGAATCCAGTGAGTTCGGCGCAAGCGGTGAGGGAGTGCCCGGCGAGGTAGAGCTGTTCGGCGCGCTCGATGTCGGCATCGGTCATCGACTGGTAGCGGCGCGGGACCTTGTGCTTGGTGAGCAGTTCGAGGATCGCGCTCTTCGACGCGCGATAACGATGGGCGAGTTCGGCGGCGGATGCGCCGTCGCGATACGCCTGGATCAGCTCGCTCTTCTCGGTGCGCGAGAGTCGCCGTTCGAGCCGCTGGGGAGTGCGGAATGTACCCTTGGCCTGTGCGTGCCGGCGCCGTCGGCGCGGCACCGGTGAGGTGCCGCGAACCTGAGATTTTGCTAGGGCTGCCTCAAGGTTCCGCAGGTCAGCGCGGTTCGAATAACGTCCGGCTAGGTCCACCGAAGACCGGCAGGTACCAGTAGGTACCTGCCGGTTTTCTTTGCCCCATGGGCAATTTCGTGGGGCAGACGTGGGGCAGGTTCCGCTAGCCAGCAGTTCGCCAGGCATAAGTCGCTGCTCAACCCTGCTTGGGAACCGAGGTCACGCCGGACCGCGTTATTTGATTGCCTCGACGCTGTGGGCGCTGGGACGATACGTTCAACGTCTGACGTACGGAGGGGCAGTGGCTGGACGGACTGAGGCTTGGTGGCGGTTTCGCGAAAACTGGACGACGATCGACCATCTGATGGAGCTTCGGGAGGGCGTTGAAGTCGCTTCGCAGCCCACCCGGGCGGCCCTCAACAAGGCGGGGATGATCTTCACTGTCACCGCGTGGGAAGCATATGTCGAAGACGTCGCGAAGGAAGTCGCCGACCATATCTCAAAGAAGGTTCCCGATTTCGACGGCCTGCCGCGCCGTCTGCAATCGGTCATCTCGCGGCGCGTCATGCAGAGGAACCCCCGAAATCGGTTGGTGCGGGACGTGTCAGAGGGAGATTGGCGTGTCGATGTTCGTGAAAATGCGCGAGTGCTGGCCCAAGCGTTGAACACCCCGTCCAAGGTTAAGGTTGACAAGCTGATTCATGATGCGACCGGCTACAAGGACGTCAGCTCCGCCTGGCAATGGCAAGGAGCGCAACTGGGTGGGCCAGCGGATTTGCTTCGCGAAACCATCTCAATGCGTGGCCAGGTTGTACACACGGGGAGCAAGCCTCTTCAGATCAACGTGAACTGGAACGAGATCTACGGAAACAACATCAAGAGGTTGGTCGATCGGACCAATGCGGCGCTGGTCAAGTACGGCATGACATTTGGGGCCATGGCCCGTGTCATCGACATCGAACCCGGCTTGGCGAGCCTTGGCCTGGATGATGAGGACACGGAAGAAGGGGCGAGCGCATAGTACAGCGCGCGGTGTGCCGGACAACGCAGCAGTCAGGCTTGGAAGTGACTAATGAACCTGGTTGACGTTCTTATTGAACGGCGAAGGTCAGCCGAGGACGTGCCGAACGTCTGTCCACTGGCTTTCGCCCAATTTCGCGTATCTCTGGGTGGTTCGGACCGAAGCGTGCCCCAGGAGGATCTGAACCTGATCCAAAGGCACCTTGGCGCGTACCAGGCGGCTCGCATAGGTGTGCCGAAGGTCCGTGAGGCCGGACCTTTCCCAATCGTCGTTTGTCGTCACCGTCGTGGACCCAGGCGACCCGAGATGCGGCATCGAAGCGCTTCTTGAAGTTGTCTTGATCGAAGGGGCGACCACCGATGTGGGCCAGTAGCAGCCCGCTGCGTACCGTTCGACTGCTGACGTACGGTACGGGCGCGGGTTCGCCGAGTCCGTCCTTCTTGATGACTGTGGCAAGGGTTTTGGCCAACGTGTCGCCGATGGGGATCATGCGTCGCTCGTAGTCTTTCGGCGGCTTGATGCGTTTGGCAGCCTTGTCCCATGCCCACTCGATCGTGATCGTCTTACGTTTGAGGTCGATGTGTTCCTTGTGGAGCCCCTGCGCCTCGCCCATCCGCATCCCGGTGCCAAGCAGAACATCGACGATCAGTTGATC
>NZ_BDCE01000118.1 GCF_001613345.1 Nocardia uniformis NBRC 13702
CCTGGTCTCTTTCGTCGTGTCGCATTTGCCCCGGTTTCAGCCTGTGGGGCCGCTCGCAGAGGAGACCGTGTGGTCACGATGCACTGGTGGAGGGGGTCTCTCGATCGATGCCGCCACCAGTGCATGGTGATCATGCGTCCAACGAGTCTGTGTCTGTTTGTCTTGTGTCTCGAGTCGGGACCACAGCCAGCCGGCCCCGTCAGGAACGTGAGATCCGCACCTGACTGGGGAGCGCAGGTCGGGTACGGCAGACGACGCCACCACACTGATTTGTCGTCAACTCGCTATTCCGAACGCCGCTGGAACCGCAGTCCACGGCTCCCAACCCGGCTACGTAGGCCCCGAGAACAGCTTTGCAAGTCCACAGAATCAGCGCACGAACCTGAACCGTCACAGGCCTTGGCCACTAGGCGGAGCCGAGTACCCGAGACAGCAGTGCATTCCGCGTCCGGGCAGTGCATTTGGCGAGCACTCCCTTCACATGATCGTTCACCGTGTGCTCGGAGATCGTCATTTCCGTCGCCATGTGCCGGGAGTCGAATCCGGCGGCGAGCAGCGACAGCACCTCCGTCTCGCGGGCTGTCAGCGCGTGCGCGCGTGCGAAGAGATCCAAGCGTTCGGCCGGGGTGCTCGGTTCGATCGATACCGCGATATCCCCACCGCCGATCCGGTCTGCCTTCACGGTGACGAAACGGTTGCCGCCCAGATTGATTCGTGACCAAGGTGAGCCGATCGGACACTGTTGTTCGGTCGCGATGAGCGCGGCCCCGACGTTGTACACCGAATTCGGGATCGGCGGCATCGGCTCATCCGGTGGATTCAATCGCAGCAGCGCCGCCGCGGCCGCCGCGGTCTGCGACCGCACCCGCAATTGCGGATCGAGGATCAGTACGGCGGGACCGACCGGCGGCAGTCGCGCGTCCGGCGCGGCGAACGTGCGCCCCAGCGCCTCCCGCAAACCCGCGGTCACCGGTTTGATCAGCGCCGTCAGTTCACTCAATTCGGCGGAGGTGAACGGCGGCCACGCGGTCCGGACCAGCTCGAGAAATCCCCAACAACCGTAGCGGTCGCCGAAAGTCACTGTCGCGGTATCGATCACGCCGAGCCCCCGCTGCACCTCACGCCACACCAGGGACCGTTCGGGCTCGCCGTCGGTGGCTTCCAGCAAGGATCGTGCGGCACTCCCGAGCAGCGCGTCCCACCGATTGATCGGGGTCAGATACCGTGCCCGAATCAACTCCGGCAGTCGTGGCCAGGGCAATCCGGGTAGGTCCGCCAGCGGTGAGGTGGCAATGCGCGTCACCGGGTCGGTGAGCATGAAGACATGCCCCTCGAACGGCAGCGCCCTCCGCAGATCCGCGAGCACCAACTCGCGCACCTGTTTGGCCGTACCCCCGCCGCTGATATGTCGCTCGACCCTGTCTGCCAGCTCCTGTGCTTTCGGCACGTGCCCAGTCTAGGAAGGAAGATCCCCAGAATCGGGGATATCGCCACGCCCGCTGCGAGCACAGACTCGGTTCACAACCCATTACCGAGGAGGCCGCGATGACCACCACCCTGCACATCGACAACACCGTGCGTGACTTCGATACCTGGAAGACGGTGTTCGACAAATTCGACCGCATGCGCGCCGAGCACAAGGTGCTCTCCTATCGCGTATCCCGGGTCCGCGAGGCACCCGACCGGGTCTTCATCGACCTCGACTTCGCTACGCTCCCCGACGCGGAGGCCTTCCGCGACACCCTGCGGAAGGTAACCGCCTCACCGCAGTCGCAGGCCCTGTTGACCTCGCACGCCGCGCATATCGTGGACGTCGTGGACGAGCAGGTTCCAGGCGCGACCCGCACCGCGTGAACCGGCGCGGGTGGGTTCGCCGTGATCGTCCGATGACCCCCGCAGCGTCAACGCCCAACCAGCACGTCGTCGCGGCATCGATGCCGCGACGGCGACCCCCGTCAGTGCGGGCCAGCGAGTTCCGTTGCGGGCCTAGGTGATACCGAGGGCCCGGGATACCACCGTAGTCCTCGTCCTCGCGCCACCTTTGGCGAGCACCGCCTTCACATGGTCGTGCACAGTGTGCTCGGAGATCGTCATTTCCGCCGCCATCCGGTGGGTGTCGAATCCGGCGGCGAGGAGCGACAGCACCTCGGTCTCTCGCGCCGACAGCGCGTGGGCGCGGGCGAACAGGTCCAATCGCTCCGCCGTGGTACTCGGCGCGATCGTCACCGCGATATCACCGCCATCGGTCCGGTTCGCCTTTACCGTTACCCACCGGCTATCGCCCAGATGCACCCGTGCCCACGTCGGGCCGATCGGCAGTTCGTGTTCGGCGGCGACGAGTGCGGCACCGGCGTTGTAGATCGAATTCGGTACCGGCGGCATCGATTCGTCCGCGGGATGTAGCCGCAGCAGCGCCGCCGCCGCGGCTGCGGTCGGCTTGCGCAACCGCAATTCCGGATCGAGTATCACCGTCGCGGGACCGGTCGGCGGGACCGGCGGATCCGGTGGCGTGAAGGTGCGTCCGAGGGCCTCGCGCAATCCGGTGGCGACCGGTCCGCTCAATGCGGTCAGGGCGGCCGTCTCGGCGGAGGTGAAGGGCGGCCACCCGGTGCGGAACAGCTCGAGATAGCCCCAGCACCCGTGGCGGTCACCGAAAGCGACTGCGGCGGTATCGATCACACCGAGGTCGCGCAGCATTTCACGCCAGATCAGGGACCGCTCCGGCTTACCCCCGGTGGCCGCCAGCAGCGAGCGCGCCCCGCTGCCGAGGAGATCGTCCCAGCGATTGACGGGCGTCAGATACCGCGCCCTGATGTACTCCGGCACCCGTGGCCAGGACAGTCGGGGGAGATCCGACATCGGCGAGGTCCCCACCCGGGTCACCGGATCGGTGAGTACGAAGACATACCCCTCGAACGGCAGCGCCCTGCGCAGATCCGCGAGTACCAACTCGCGCAGCTGTTTGGCGGTACACCCACCGCTGATATGTCGCTCGACCCGATCGGCCAACTCTTGTGCTCTCGGCACGTGCCCCAGTCTAGGAAATAAGATCGCCGGGATCGGCGAATGGGCTCAGTCGGGCTTTTCCGTCACGAAAATGGCTGTTCCGGGGAAGATTTCGCCGCGCAGCGGACTCCACTGCCCCCATTCGCGGTCCAGCCATTCCGGCCAGTCGGGTTCGATCACATCGCGCAGGAGCAGTCCCGCGCCGACGATCTCGCGCACCCGGTCACCCATGGTGCGATGGTGTTCGACGTAGGTGGGTTCGCCGTCGGCGTCGACTTCCACATAAGGGGTGCGGTCGAAGTAGGGGATGGCGGCGCGCAGGCCCTCCGGCCCGGGATCGTCGGGAAAGATCCAGCGCATCGGGTGATTCACCGAGAACACCCAGCGCCCGCCGGGACGCAATACGCGCGCCACCTCCCGCATCACCCGACCGGAGTCGGCGACGAACGGCACCCCGCCGAAGGCCGAACAGGCCAGATCGAAGGATGCGTCGGCGAAGGGCAGCTCCTCGGCCCCGGCCTGGACCAGGGGGACCCGCGGCCCACCGGCCGCCATGGCGTCCAGTCCGCGTTCCAGCATCTGTCGCGAGATATCGAGCCCGACCGGATGCGCGCCGTGCGCGGCGAGCCAGCGCGAGCACGGCGCCGAACCGCAACCGATCTCGAGGACGCGCTTATCGGTGATATCGCCGAGCAGCCGCCAATCACCCTCGTGCAGACCCTCCGGGCACCACACGAACTCACCGCCGGGGGAGTCCACGCCGAGGAACTCGGCATGCGTCTCGTGATACTGCGTCGCGTCGGCATCCCACCAGCGGCGGCTGGCGCGTTGACTGTCCACCGAGCCGATCTTGGCGCGGGTCACCGATGCCGTCCCGAGCAGGGCATTCGCCTCGGAGTGACGTTCGTCGTCGGGTAGCGTGGGGTGATCTTCGGACATGGCCTCACCCTAACGACCCACGAACGTCCACCCTTGTTTGCTTGGGGCAACTGACGTCGCGTACGCTGTTTTCCGCGAGTGTCTTCTGTATTCAGATCCGTAGGAGCCGGGTATTGCAGACATTCGTGCTGTGAGTCCGCATGCTTTGTGCAGCGTTGTGCTCCGCCACAGCGACGCGCTGTTGCATGACCAACGTTAGTTCCATCGCTGTGCGCCCGCAGCAATCAACGAAAGTCCACATGTCCACTACCGACCACAATCCGTCCGGAGCCTCCCAACACATGCCCACTACTGTGACCTCGCCGCAGGTAGCCGTTAACGACATCGGCACCGCCGAGGACTTCCTCGCCGCTATCGACAAGACGATCAAGTACTTCAACGATGGCGATATCGTCGAAGGCACCATCGTCAAGGTCGACCGCGACGAGGTCCTTCTCGACATCGGTTACAAGACCGAAGGCGTCATCCCCTCCCGCGAACTCTCCATCAAGCACGATGTCGACCCGAATGAGGTCGTTTCCGTGGGTGATGAGGTCGAGGCCCTCGTTCTCACCAAGGAGGACAAGGAAGGCCGCCTGATCCTGTCGAAGAAGCGGGCTCAGTACGAGCGCGCCTGGGGCACCATCGAAGAGCTCAAGGAGAAGGACGAGGCCGTCAAGGGCACCGTCATCGAGGTCGTCAAGGGTGGTCTGATCCTGGACATCGGCCTCCGCGGCTTCCTTCCCGCCTCGCTCGTCGAGATGCGCCGTGTCCGCGACCTCCAGCCGTACGTCGGCAAGGAGATCGAGGCCAAGATCATCGAGCTGGACAAGAACCGCAACAACGTGGTCCTGTCCCGCCGTGCGTGGCTCGAGCAGACCCAGTCCGAGGTCCGCTCCGAGTTCCTGCACCAGCTGCAGAAGGGCCAGGTCCGCAAGGGCGTCGTGTCCTCCATCGTCAACTTCGGTGCCTTCGTGGACCTGGGCGGCGTCGACGGCCTGGTGCACGTCTCCGAGCTGTCCTGGAAGCACATCGATCACCCGTCCGAGGTTGTCGAGGTCGGCAACGAGGTCACCGTCGAGGTTCTCGACGTCGACCTGGACCGCGAGCGGGTCTCGCTGTCGCTCAAGGCGACCCAGGAAGATCCGTGGCGTCAGTTCGCCCGGACCCACGCGATCGGACAGATCGTCCCGGGCAAGGTCACCAAGCTGGTTCCCTTCGGTGCCTTCGTGCGCGTCGAAGAGGGCATCGAGGGCCTGGTGCACATCTCCGAGCTGGCCGAGCGCCACGTCGAGGTCCCGGACCAGGTTGTGGCCGTCGGCGACGACGCCATGGTCAAGGTCATCGACATCGACCTGGAGCGTCGTCGTATCTCGCTGAGCCTCAAGCAGGCCAACGAGGATTACGTCGCCGAGTTCGACCCGTCGAAGTACGGCATGGCCGACAGTTACGACGACCAGGGTAACTACATCTTCCCCGAGGGCTTCGATCCCGAGACCAACGAATGGCTCGAGGGTTCGGACAAGGTCCGCGAGGAGTGGGAGTCCCGGTACGCCGAGGCCGAGCGTCGCCACAAGATGCACACCGCTCAGATGGAGAAGATGGCCGCCGACGCCGCCGCCGAGGCTGCCAATGGTGGACCGCAGAACTACTCCTCCGAGAGTGGCGCGGCTCCCGCGTCGACCTCCTCCTCGTCCTCGTCCGCCGCGGGCGAGTCCACGGGTGGGTCGCTGGCGAGCGATGCGCAGCTGGCCGCTCTGCGCGAGAAGCTGTCGGGCAACGCCTGATCGATGCTCTCCGCGCCTGACGGGCGCGAGCAGATGAGCTGAGATGTCCCCCGGGTCCTGATGGACCCGGGGGACATCCGCGTGTGTAGCGGAGTTCGGGCGATACGTGTTTAACGTTTGTTAAACTGGCGGCATGAGTACTATCGCCTTTCGTGCCACCGCCGCCGATCGAGATCTAGTCGACAAGCTAGCCGAGCCGGGCGAGACCGCGTCCGATGTACTGCGCCGCGCCCTGCGTGTTCTCGAACGCGAGCGTTGGCACGAGCAGATGCAAGCGAGCGCCGATCGGATCATGGCCAGTGGCGAGGACATCAACGCGGAACCGGATGCCTGGTGATCCGGGGTCTGATCTACCGCGTGGACCTCGGGGATGCGAAGCGCGGTCCCGAACAGCGCGGTCGCCGCTACGGCGTCGTATTGTCGCGGACCGACTGGAATATCGTGACCATCGTTCCCACCTCCACCAGCGCGGCATCGTCACCGTCGCGAGTAGAGATTGAAATCGATGGTGTTCCAACACGATTGCTGATCGAACAGATCCGTTCCATCGGGGTGGACGACATCAAAGGTGAACCGGTCGGGTGCCTGTCTCGTGAGGACATGACAAGGCTGGACCTAGCGATCGTCCGGTATCTCGGGCTCGATTGAGGCGCATGCGATTCGGCTGGCCCGAATCAGTTGGCGGTAGCGGGAACCCATTGCGCGGCGGCCGCGGCGGAGCGTTTTCTCATCGCCGCGAAGCTGTGCCGGGCAGGGCTGAGCAGTGCGCTCAACCACGGACGTCGGTGCTCGGCGAGAGCTGCTGCTACGGCGGGGATCTCGGTGCAATGCACGGTTCCCGCCAGTCCCAGACGGTGGCGACCCGTCTGGATGTTTTTGGTGCCCACTGATATTCCTTTGCTTACGTGTAACCGGCCCGGTACCGCCTGCGGCGAACCTTAGTGGAACGAAAGTGTGCCGCACCGGATTTTGCATGACATCCTCCCCGGCGTGTCGGAATGTTGCCGACGGGGGGTCTGGATTCCTGGAAAAATGTTGCGGAGCGGTCTCATAACTATTACGGAATGAGTAAAGAGTCGTGCGGGAGGTGAATTTGCCTCGCACGCTGGGTATTAGGACTGTTCCGCAGGTGCCGGGCCGCTGCCGAATGGCCGACAGGGAAATGCGAGACTGGTCGAATGTTGCGAATCGGTCTCACCGGAGGCATGGGAGCAGGCAAGTCGACGGTGGCACGCAGCCTCGTTGAACGAGGTGCGGTACTCGTCGATAGCGATGTGATAGCCCGTGAGGTGGTGGCCCCAGGAACCGTGGGGCTGGCCGCGCTGGTGGCCGCCTTCGGCGCCGATATTCTCGCCGCCGACGGCAGCCTGGATCGACCCGCACTGGCCGCCAAGGCCTTCGCCACCGACGAGGCGCGCCAGACGCTCAATTCCATTACCCACCCGCTCGTCGGGCAGCGCACCGCCGAACTCATTGCCGCCGCCCCCGCCGACGGCATTGTCGTGCAGGACATTCCGCTACTCGTCGAGAACGGTCTCGCACCGTTCATGAATCTCGTCGTAATCGTGGATGCCGCCGAGGAGACCCGGCTGCGCCGACTGGTGGAATTCCGTGGCATCGACGAGGCCGACGCCCGCGCCCGGATCGCCGCGCAGGCCACCGACGCTCAGCGGCGCGCCGTCGCTGATGTCGTGCTCGACAACAACGGCGCCGATGGTGCGGTGGTCGCCGAGGTGAACCAGCTCTGGGACGAGCGCCTCGTACCCTTCGAGCGCAACCTGCGCATCCGCACCCCTGCGGCGCGACCCGTGGAATCGCCGGTGGTGGAAGCGAATCCGGAATGGCCCGCGCAGGCGCGGCGGATTATCGCCCGCCTGGCCGTCGCCTGCGGAGCCGATGCCGAGCGCATCGACCATGTCGGGCCCACCGCGGTTGCGGGCAAGCCCGCCGAGGATGTGCTGGATATCCGCATCACCGTGGCCGATACCGCGGTCGCCGACGCACTGCGGGATCGGCTGGCGGACATCGGCTTTCCGCCGGTTACCGCCGACCCGTCGGCCGATGGTGAACGCCTGCACGCGAATACGGACCCGGGTCGCGCCGTGAATGTGGTGGTGGCCGCGCGGGCCTGACCGCGCTACCGCCAGGTCAGTTTGATGCCCTGCGCCGCCAGCCAGGCATCGAAATCATGCCCGTGCGCGGCGATCCCATCGATGGTGGCCGTGGCCGTCTCGATGGCCTGCTGTGCCTGTGCGAGGTCGAGGTATCCGGCGGCGTGCGCGGCGAGTAGTTCGTCGACGTCGAGCAACTCCACATCGCGCCCGGTGCGCACCACCAGATCCAGGTAGTGGTCCACCGACTTCCATTTGGTCGCGCTGACCTGGCTGAATTCACCGATATCCACGTAGAAGTCCTGGTCGCGCAGATCCGCCGGGGTGAAGTGGAAGACCGTGGCCCGGATGGACAGGCTGGGCAGCAGCCAGGATTCGATGTAGTGGAACTCCGGGTGGTCGGAGGAGCGCGCCATATACAGGCCCCACGGTTCGATGTGGTACCGCTCGACGGCTCGAACGAAGCCCTTGGGGTCGATATTGGTGAGCTCGTCGACGTTGAAGAACTCCACCTTCGGTCGGTGCAGGTGCACCGCGGGCGCCTGGGTCATGCGTTCAGCATTACTGCTCGGCGGGGGATCGTCCAGGGGAGAGTGGCCGCGTCGTGGTGGTGTTGCGAAATTCCGCAGCGATTTCTTGGAAAACCTAATGTGAAACATCAATATTTCGATACTGTGCGACCAACCCCACGCTGGTGTGGGTGGATCGAATAAGGGAAGCACAGTATGAACGCACAGGTGACCCGCGCGCGCCGGGTCGGTATGGGATTCACCACCTTCGGTGCGATGGCGGCGGTCATTGTTCTGGCCGCACCCAATGCCAGCGCCTGGGTCGGCAACCTCGAGGTGTCCGGTAAGGACCACAAGGTGGGCTGCACCTACACGCTCACCGCCTCGGTCGAGGTCGACCGGATCAGCACGGTGAAGTTCACCGACAATGGCAAGGAACTGCCGGGTAGTCCGGTCAGCCCGTCATTGCTCAGCAATAAGGTCACCATCAAGTGGACGCCGTCGACCGCGGGCGTGCACAAGCTGGAGGCACGCCAGATCCTGATCAGCGATTCGATCTCGGTGACGGTGGCCGAATCCGGTGGCGGCTCGGGTAGTGCCTCGGGCGGTTGCGGCGGCGGTCTGGGCGGTCTGATTCCGAGCCTGTCCGGCTAGTCCGCTCGGCTGGCGGGCGGCCGGAGCAGTCCGGCAGCTGCCGGCGTGATCGCTGGGGGAGCCACTCGGTCCGAGCGCAAGGCGAACCGGGTGACTCCTCGTAGCGCAAGCTCAGCGGAGGTTCACAACCAGGTGAGCGTGATGCCCTCTGCCGCGAGCCAGTTCTCCAGCCGATGCCCGTGCGCGGCAATACCCTCCACCGCCGCGATCGCGTGCTCGACCGTCGCGATCGTGCGCGCGGTATCGAGCCGACCCGCGGCGTGCGCGGCGAGCAATTCGTCGACACCGGCCAGCTCCGCCGGATGTCCGGGTCGCGCCACCACCCGCAGATAGTGCCCCTCGGCGCGCCATTTCTTGGGCGCGATCGCGGCGTAGTCACCGACCTCCAGGTAGTAGGTCTGGCCACGGTCGTGGGCGGGCCCCCGATGCCGCACCGTGACCCGCAAGGACAGCGCGGGCAGCAGCCAGGATTCGAGATATCGGAAGTGCGGATGTTCCACGGTCCGCGCGAGGTACAGACCCCACGGTTCGGCGCGGTAGGTCTCCACCGATTTCACGAACCCCCGGGTATCGGTGCGGGTCAACTCCGCGAGATTGAAGTACTCCGACCGGGGCGCGTGCGGGGATTTCGGGGCCGTCGTGTCGTGTGTGCCCGTGTCCGCGACGGCGTCCACGATCGAATTCGGTGGGGGAACACCGCGAGTGTCCCGCGCGTCGTATTCCGCGATGCCGTCAGCCGCGGGCACCGTGCCAAGCAATGGGAGTAGACCGGTCATCGCCCTGCCCTTCTGAGGTAGATCCGACCAGCGTGACCAGGCTACACCTGCGCAAACGGGATATAGCCGACGTGAATGAGTCAGCGTGTCCGGCGGCTTCCGGCAATGCGCACCAGGGGTTTTCGCTACTCGTGCGGCAACCCGCGACGGCTAGTGGAACGGATCGGGATCGCGACCCGGCAGCCACGAATTGCCGGGTTCGGTCCAGCGCCGATGCTTGATCGCGCGGCGCGCGGCCCGCTGATTGCGGCCGATGAGCCGGTCCAGGTACAGATGCCCGGTGAGGTGATCGGCCTCGTGCTGTAGGCAGCGCGCGAGATACCCGGTGCCCTCCACCGAGACCGGTTGTCCATGCATATCGACGCCGGACACCTTGGCCCAGTCGGCCCGCCCGGTCGGAAACCATTCGCCCGGCACCGAGAGGCACCCCTCGAGATCGGTCTCCGGATCCGGCATGGTCTCCGGAATCTCGGAGGTCTCCAGCACCGGATTCACAATATGGCCGCGATGGCGCACCCCACCGTCGAGCAGGTCGTAGACGAAGACCGCGCGCGGATCGCCGACCTGATTCGCGGCCAGGCCCGCGCCACGGGCGGCGGTATTGGTTTCGAATAGATCGGCGACGAATGCGGCGAGTTCGTCATCGAAGGCGGTGACCGGCGTGGCCGCTGCGGCCAATCGGGGGTCACCGGCGATCAAGATCGGTCGGATTGCCATGAGCCGAGCGTAAATGCCCGATTCCCGGCGTATCGCGGAGGGTCGACCGGTCCGAATCCCGTGCGGCCCTTCATTGTCGGGCGGCCATTAGTCCACCGTTGAAAACCGATTAGCGACCGGCGGGACGCTGAGCGCAAGCATTTCCGCTTCGCACCGAGGAATCCCGATGAAACTCGAGACCTCCGCTAAGACGTCCGCCAAAACCTCCGCCGCCGCACTGGCATTCGCGATCACCGCCGGTCTCGGACTGTTCGCCATGCCGACGGCCGCTGCCGGATCGCTCGTCAATTGCGATGTCGATCCCGCCTCCATCGCCCTGCGCGGTATAGAGCCCGAAGTCTTCAACGCCATCAATAAGATGCGTGCCCACGCCGGTTTGGCTGCCGTCACGCACACCGACACCCTGTCCCGCTCCGCCGAATGGGCCAGCGTCGACAGCGCCAAACGTGGCTTCTCTCCGTCCAATCACGTGGACAGCCTGGGCCGCAATATCCCCACTCGCTTCGCGCAGTGCGGCGTCCCGAGCGCCTCCCGGATAGCTGAGATCAATTACTACGGCACCTACGCGACCCCGGCCGACGCCATGAAGTTCTGGGCCAATTCCTCCGGCCACCGCGCGATCATCCTCGACAGCAGGTTGAAGAAGGTCGGCGTCGCGGTGATCTACCAGGGCAACCTGCGCCACTGGACGGTCACCTTCTCCTCCTAGCCCCCCTGCCGCGGCCCGGATCGGGCCGCGGCTAGCTCAACTTCGCGTCGCGGCGGTGAGGTTCTCGGCAGCGAACCGGGCGATGGTGGCCGCCTGGCGGACCAGCGCTTCCGGGTGCGCGCTGCGCTGCTCCAGGACGGTCCGGATCCGCTCCAGCGAGGCGGTGGCTTCGCTGGTCGCCGCCCGCAGCACGGTGTACCGGTGGTCGAGGTCGCGGTAGGCGAGGTCGATTTCCCCGTAGCGACGGTGCAGATCCGAAATGTGGTCCAGGAGATCCTCCACCTCGCGAGTGGTCAGCGTGAGATGTGGATGTTCCTGTCCGGAGAGGATCGCCTCGCCCGCGATCTCGGCGCAGCGAGCGTGCAGTACCTCGAGAATGTCGGCCACACTGACCACCTCTTTTCGTCGCGGCGGAGCGCTTCCGAGCCCCTGATAGCACCCGCCGATCGGATCGGGCAGCGCCGGCGCACGGCCCGGAAAATCAGAAAACGTTGCAGGTCAATCCATCTGGCACCGGGCCGCGGGCATTGCTCTGGATGAGACAATGCCTACGATACGTGCGGGTAACACCGACACGGTGTGCGCCCACCCGCAATAGAGGTGCACACTACGCGGGACCGGCAGTCGCAACCCCTCGCCCGATCGGGCCTGTGCTGTGGAAGGAGCTGGCGAGTGTTCAGCCGCATCGCCATCGTTAACCGGGGAGAAGCCGCCATGCGGCTCATCCATGCAGCCCGAGATTTGGCCGCGGAAACCGGATTACCGATCGAAACCGTCGCCCTGCATACCGATGTCGACCGAAACGCGACATTCGTGCGGGAAGCTGACATCGCCTACGACCTCGGCCCGGCATCCGCGCGCCCGTATCTCGACCTGAAGGCGCTCGAACGCGCCCTCCTGGAGACCAAGGCCGACTCCGCCTGGGTCGGTTGGGGTTTCGTCGCCGAGGATCCGGCGTTCGCGGAGCTGTGTGAGCAGATCGGGGTCACCTTCATCGGCCCCAGCCCGGAGGCCATGCGCAAACTCGGCGACAAGATCGGCGCGAAGCTGATCGCCGAGGAGGTCGGCGTGCCGGTCGCGCCGTGGAGCCGCGGCGAGGTCGAATCCCTGGACGAGGCCTTGACGTCCGCGGCGGAGGTCGGCTACCCACTGATGCTGAAGGCCACCGCGGGCGGCGGCGGGCGCGGTATCCGCGTAATCACCAATGAGGCCGAACTCGTCGACGCCTACGAGCGCACCCGCCAGGAAGCGGCGCGCGCCTTCGGCAGTGGCGTCGTCTTCCTGGAACGACTGGTCACCGGAGCCCGCCACGTCGAGGTCCAGGTGATCGCGGACGGTCAGGGCACCGCGTGGGCGCTCGGCGTCCGCGACTGCTCGGTGCAGCGCCGCAATCAGAAGGTCATCGAGGAATCGGCGTCCCCGGTGCTGGCCCCCGAGCAGGTGGCCGAACTCAAGGCCTCGGCCGAACGCCTGGCGATCGCGGTCGGCTATCGCGGCGCGGCGACGGTCGAATTCCTCTACCACCCCGGCGATGAGCTGTTCGCCTTCCTCGAGGTCAATACCCGCCTGCAGGTCGAACACCCGATTACCGAGTCCACTACCGGTTTCGACCTGGTCCGGGCACAGCTGCTGGTGGCCTCCGGCGGCCGCCTCGAGGGCGACCCCCCGGCCGAGCGCGGCCACGCCATCGAGGCCCGGCTCAATGCCGAAGACCCCGACCGCGATTTCGCTCCCGCACCGGGCCGCATCGCCCGGCTGAACCTGCCCGCCGGGCCGGGTATCCGCGTCGACACCGGTGTCAGCGAGGGCGATACGATCCCCGCCGATTTCGACTCGATGATCGCCAAGATCATCGCCTATGGCCGCGACCGCAATGAGGCGCTGGGCCGACTGCGTCGCGCGGTCGCGCAGACCCGGGTGGTCATCGAGGGCGGTGCGACGAACAAGAGCTTCGTCCTCGACCTGCTGATCCAGCCCGAGGTCATCGACGGCAGCGCGGATACCGGCTGGATCGACCGCGTGCGCGGCGAGGGCCGCCTGGTATCGCACCGCCACTCCACCGTCGCGCTGGCCGCCGCCGCTATCGACGGCTACGAGGAAGACGAACGCGCCGAACGGCATCGGCTGCTGTCCACCGCATCCGGTGGCCGTCCGCAGGTGCAGCACGAGAGCGGTCGACCCCGCGACCTGAAGTTGCGCGGCGTCGGCTACCGGGTGCGCGTCGCCCGCATCGGTGCGCACCGGTTCCGGATCGGCATCGAGGCCGGAGGCGATATCCGCACCGCCGACGTCGATCTGGAGCGCTTCGACGAC
The DNA here is from genome assembly GCF_001613345.1 of Nocardia uniformis NBRC 13702. Classification (GTDB taxonomy): domain Bacteria; phylum Actinomycetota; class Actinomycetes; order Mycobacteriales; family Mycobacteriaceae; genus Nocardia; species Nocardia uniformis. Next base: position 13,501 of record NZ_BDCE01000118.1, read on the forward strand.
CACACCGGCCAGATCGTGGTCAATGGCATCCGCTACCGGCTGACCACCGGCACCCACGGACCGATCCATGTGGTCGATGTCGACGGCGTCACCCATCGCATCAGCCGCGACGAGGGCGGCGTCGTCCGCTCACCCGCCCCCGCGCTGGTGGTCGCCACACCGTTGGCGGTCGGTGCCGAGGTCGAGGCGGGCGCGCCGATTCTGGTGCTGGAGAGCATGAAGATGGAAACGGTGCTGCGCGCGCCGTTCCGGGCCCGATTGAAGGAATGCGCGGTATCGGTCGGCAGCCAGGTGGAGACCGGCGCGCCCCTGATGCGGCTGGAACCGCTCGCCGACGACGACGCGGAGACCGATACCGCCGCGGTCGGCGCGGTCGAATTCGATCTGCCCGAGGCCACACCGGTCCAACCGCATGAGCGGATCGCCCGCAGCCTGCAGGACCTGCGCAGTCTGCTGCTGGGATTCGATGTCGACCCGCACGACGATCAGCGCGTGCTGGAGGACTACCTCGCCATCCGTGCGGCGGCCATCGCGGACAATCGTCGACCGCTCGCCGAAGAACTCGAACTCGTGGAGGTCTTCGCCGACCTCGCCGAACTGAGCCACAACCGATCGTGGGACGAGGACGGCGGCAATGGCCACGTGCACAGCGCCCGCGAGTTCTTCCATACCTATCTGCAGAGCCTCGATGTCGAGCGGGCCGGACTGCCGCAGTCCTACCAGGCCAAGCTCAGTCAGGCGCTCGGACACTACGGCGTCACCGAACTGGATCGCGGCCCCGAGCTCGAAGCCGCGGTGTTCCGGATCTTCCTCGCCCAGCAACGGCCGTCCGACACCGTCACGGTGATTACGACACTGCTGCGCGGGTGGGTGCGCGAGCCGGTGCCGGACCGCGCACTGCGCGAACCGGTCGGATTGGCGCTGGAGCGCCTGGTGGCGGCGACACAGGTGCGCTTCCCGGTGATCTCCGACCTCGCCCGCGGTGTGGTCTACGCCTGGTACGGCCTGCCACTGCTGCGCCGCAATCGCGCCCGGGTCTACACCAATGTCCGCAAACAGCTGACCTACCTCGACACCCACCCGAATACGCCCGATCGGGTCGAACGCATCTCCGATATGGTGCGCAGCACCGAACCGCTGGTGCGCCTGCTCGGCCAGCGACTGGTGCGCGGCAAGCTGGACAACACGGCCATGTTGGAGGTGCTGACCCGCCGGTACTACGGCAACAAGGGGCTCACCGGCGTGCGCACCCACGAGGCGGACGGCTGCACGTTCGTGATCGCCGAGCGCCGGGGCCTGAGCCTGGTATCGGCCGCAGTGAGTTTCGACGCGCTCGATACCGTGCTGCGCGGTCTCGCCGAATTGGCAAGCGGCGCCGCCTCCATCGAGGCCGATATCTATCTCGGCTGGGAGAAGCAGCCGGAGGACTTCGACGAGATGGCGGCTGCCCTCGAGGAAGTCCTCAACGCGCAACCACTGTCGAACCAGGTGCACCGCATCACCGCCACGGTCGCGGGCAGCGGTGGCGCGGTCATGCACCACCACTTCACCTTCCGTCCGTCGGCCACCGGTATGGCCGAGGAGCGACTCATCCGCGGTCTGCACCCCTACATCGCGCAGCGGATGCAGATGAAGCGACTGCACAAGTTCGACCTCACCCGACTGCCGTCCTCGGACGACGAAGAGGTGTACCTGTTCCGGGCCGTGGCCAAGGAGAACCCGTCCGACGAGCGGCTCATTGCCTTCGCGCAGGTCCGTGACCTGGCCGCACTGCGGGAGCACGACGGTCGGCTGCTGGCACTGCCGACGGCCGAGACCACCATTGCCACCTGCCTCGACTCCATCCGGCGGGCACAGGCGCTGCGGTCGACGGCCAAGCGGCTCAATACCAACCGCATCGTCATGTACATCTGGCCACCGGTCGACGTCACCCGCGCCGAATTGGAGACCATCGCCGGACATGTGCGGCCCGCGGCCGCGGGTGCCGGGCTGGAGGAGATCCTGCTCATCGCCCGGCAGCGCGACGCCGATGCCGATGAGCTGGCCAAGATCGCGGTGCGCATTTCCTTCGACGCCACCGGCGGCACCGAGGTGACCACGGTCGAGCGCACCGACGAGCCGGTCGAACCGCTCGACGAGTACCGGCAGAAGGTGTTGCGTGCCAGCAGCCGCAATACCGTCTACCCCTACGAGTTGACCGGGCTGCTCGGTGATTTCACCGAGCACGACCTCGATGCCGAGCATGTGCTGGTGCCGGTGGACCGGCCCAAGGGCCGCAATAAGGCCGCACTCGTCGCGGGTGTGGTCAGTACGCCGACCGAACAGCATCCCGATGGCGTCACCCGGGTGGTACTGCTCGGTGATCCGACGAAATCGCTCGGCGCACTGTCGGAACCGGAGTGCCGCCGGGTCATCGCGGCGCTCGATCTCGCCGAACGGATGCAGGTACCGCTGGAGTGGTACGCGCTGTCCTCCGGTGCCCGCATCTCGATGGAGTCGGGTACGGAGAATATGGACTGGGTGGCGGCCGCGCTCAAGCGGATCGTCGAATTCACCCAGGACGGCGGCGAGATCAATATCGTGGTCGCGGGTATCAATGTCGGCGCGCAGCCGTATTGGAACGCCGAGGCCACCATGCTCATGCACACCAAGGGCATTCTGGTGATGACCCCGGACTCCACCATGGTGCTCACCGGCAAACAGGCCCTGGACTTCTCCGGTGGTGTGTCGGCCGAGGACAACTTCGGTATCGGCGGCTACGACCGCGTGATGGGCCCGAACGGTCAGGCGCAGTACTGGGCACCGAATCTGCATGCCGCGCGCGACATTCTGATGTCGCACTACGACCACACCTATGTGGCGCCCGGCGAGCAGTCGCCGAGGCGGTCCAAGACCGTCGATCCCATCGATCGCGACGTCTCCGATTTCCCGCATCTGCTGGCGGACAGCGATTTCAAGACCGTCGGCGAGATCTTTTCGGCTGCCGCCAATCCGGATCGCAAGAAGCCCTTCGATATTCGGACCGTCATGCGCGCGCTGTCCGACCAGGACCATCCGGTGCTGGAACGCTGGGCGGGTATGGCCGACGCCGAAACCGCGGTGGTGCAGGACGTGCGCATCGGCGGAATTCCGGTGTGCCTGCTGGGTATCGAGTCGCGGGGCGTGCCGCGTCGCGGTTTCCCGGCCACCGACGGCCCCGACACCTACACGGCGGGCACGCTGTTCCCGCGCTCGTCGAAGAAGGCCGCGCGCGCCATCAACGCGGCCAGCGGCAACCGCCCGCTGGTCGTGCTGGCGAACCTGTCGGGTTTCGACGGCTCACCGGAATCGATGCGCGCGAAGCAGCTCGAATACGGTGCCGAAATCGGTCGCGCGATCGTGAACTTCCAGGGCCCCATCGTGTTCTGCGTGATCTCTCGCTATCACGGCGGTGCGTTCGTGGTGTTCTCGAAGGCGCTGAATCCGAATATGACCGTGCTGGCGTTGGAGGGCTCGGTGGCCTCGGTGCTCGGTGGCGCACCCGCCGCCGCGGTGGTGTTCTCCAATGAGGTCAATAAGCGCACAGCCGCCGACCCGCGGGTGCGTGATCTGGAGACCCGCGCCGCGAATGCCGCCGGGGCCGACCGTGCGGTGCTGTCCGCGGAACGTGACGAGATCTGGTCGTCTGTCCGTGCCGAGAAACTCGGCGACGTGGCCGCCGAATTCGATCGCGTACACAATATCCAGCGCGCGGTGGATGTCGGTTCGGTCGACGCGATTATCCGGGCGGCCGAACTGCGTCCCCGCATTATCGACGCCATCGAGGCAGGTCTGCCCGGGCGGTAGATAAGGCGTCGAGGCCCCGGCGGGCGGATGCCGGGGCCTCGACCGCAGATCGTCGGTGAATCCGTTGCAGGCGAACTCGCCGACGGTCGCGAGCCGGTCCGAGAAAGCGGCTCGCGTCAAGTCGGCCCCGGCCGTCCGTGGGGGACGCGGGCCGAAGTCTGCTGGTGCGGTGTCTATGCGCTTGCCGGGATGACTCAGGGGTGGTGCTTTTTCGGCGCGCCCGGGGTGCGGGCACGCGCGTGAGCTGCGCTCGAGATGGCTTGTGTGGCTTGGTCTCTCGCGAACATCAACGGGCTTGCGAAGCGTCACCCAGGCTACGCCAATCTTTGGACGACCGTCAAGATTTTGTTAGACAAATGTCAAGACGGGCGGCTCGGGCGTGCCGACTCGGCGATAGAGTGGCAGGATTCGCCGCAGCGGCGGACCCAGCGAAGGAGTAGCTGATCAAGGAGAGCGTGGACAAGCGGGCGCGCAGTGCCCGCGATCAGGTCGACAAATTCGCCGAGCGCCGGACGCAGCTGGCAACGGCGGCGCTGGACGCGCTGGCCGAACTGGGGTACGCGCGCACCAGCCTGCGGGAGATCGCGCAGAAGTCGGAATTCAGCCACGGCGTCCTGCACTACTACTTCAGCGACAAGGTCGAACTGCTCACCCACGCGGTGCACCTGTACGAGGCCGTCTGCGTCACCCGCTACGACGATATTGTCGCTACCTCTCGCACCGCAGAGGAACTGCGCCGCGAGTTCACCGCGCTGATGGCCAGCACATTGCTGACGGACGCGCCCATGCACCGGCTCTGGTACGACGTGCGCAATCAGAGTCTGTTCGAGGACTCCTTCCGGGGCGAGATCATCGAGATCGATATTCGCCGCCAGCAGATGATCGCCAATGTCGTGCAGAGCTTTGCCGATCTGTGCGGGCAACCGCTGCTGGTCAGCCACGCCATGGCCTACGCGCTGTTCGACGGCCTCTTCCATCAGGCGCTGCTGCGCCACCTCGCGGGCGACCCCGAGGCGTCGAAAATTCTGCGCCACGACGCCGACGCGCTGCTCGACCTGATCGTCGGACCTGCCCGGGCCGCAGCGCCGGGGCGGTGACCTCGCACCACCGTGGGAGAAATTGTCGGTGGCGCGTCCTAGTCTGGTGAGCATGGCTTTCGCAACCGAGATCCCGGACGATGATCTGCCGTTGGCGCATTCGGAATTCCGGCCGATCGGCGATATCGAGCGGGCCGACGGGCAGTTCCAGGTGGTCAGCGAGCATGTGCCCGCCGGAGATCAGCCCGCCGCCATCGCGGAGTTGGAGCGGCGGATTCGGGCGGGGGAGCGCGATGTCGTACTGCTCGGTGCGACCGGTACGGGTAAGTCGGCGACGACGGCGTGGTTGATCGAGAAGTTGCAGCGGCCGACCCTGCTGATGGCTCCGAACAAGACCCTCGCGGCGCAGTTGGCCAACGAGTTGCGCGAGATGCTGCCCAATAACGCGGTCGAGTACTTCGTCTCGTACTACGACTACTACCAGCCCGAGGCGTATATGGCGCAGACCGATACGTATATCGAGAAGGACAGCTCGGTCAACGACGATGTCGAGCGGCTGCGGCATTCGGCCACGTCGAGTCTGCTGTCGCGGCGCGATGTGGTCGTGGTGGCATCGGTGTCGTGCATCTACGGCCTCGGTACGCCGCAGTCGTATCTGGATCGGTCGGTCACGCTGGAGGTCGGCACCGAGGTCGACCGCGATCGACTGCTGCGACTGCTGGTGGATGTGCAGTACACCCGCAATGACATGGCGTTCACGCGCGGGTCGTTCCGGGTGCGCGGCGATACCGTCGAGATCATTCCGTCCTATGAGGAACTCGCGGTCCGCATCGAATTCTTCGGTGACGAGATCGAGGCGCTGTACTACCTGCATCCACTCACCGGCGATGTGGTGCGGCAGGTGGATATGGTGCGCATCTTCCCGGCCACCCACTATGTCGCCGGGCCCGACCGCATGGATAAGGCGGTCCAGCAGATCGAGGCCGAACTCGAGACGCGGCTCGCGGAGCTGGAGAAGCAGGGCAAACTCCTGGAGGCGCAACGGCTTCGGATGCGCACCCAGTACGACCTGGAGATGATCAAACAGGTCGGATTCTGCTCGGGTATCGAGAACTACTCCCGCCACATCGACGGCCGCCCGGCGGGTTCGGCCCCGGCGACGCTCATCGACTACTTCCCGGACGACTTCCTGCTCGTCATCGACGAATCGCATGTGACCGTGCCGCAGATCGGCGGTATGTACGAGGGCGATATGTCGCGCAAGCGCAATCTCGTCGAATACGGCTTCCGGCTGCCGTCGGCCATCGACAACCGACCGCTCACCTGGGAGGAGTTCGCCGACCGGATCGGGCAGACCGTCTACCTGTCCGCCACCCCCGGCCACTACGAATTGGGCCGGGCCGGTGGCGAATTCGTGGAGCAGGTGATTCGCCCCACCGGCCTGGTCGATCCGCAGGTGGTGGTGAAGCCGACCAAGGGTCAGATCGACGATCTGGTCCACGAGATCCGGTTGCGCACCGAGCGTGACGAACGCATTTTGGTCACCACGCTGACCAAGAAGATGGCGGAGGATCTCACCGACTATCTGCTCGGTCTCGGTGTCCGAGTGCGCTACCTGCACTCCGAAATCGACACCCTGCGCCGCGTGGAACTGCTGCGGCAGCTGCGCCTGGGCGAATACGACGTCCTCGTCGGCATCAACCTGCTGCGTGAGGGCCTGGACCTGCCCGAGGTCTCCCTGGTCGCGATTCTCGACGCCGATAAGGAAGGTTTCCTGCGGTCGAGCACCAGCCTCATTCAGACCATCGGCCGCGCCGCCCGCAATGTCTCGGGCGAGGTGCACATGTACGCCGACAAGATCACCGACTCCATGCGCCAGGCCATCGACGAAACCGACCGGCGCCGCGCCAAACAGATCGCCTACAACGAAGAGCGCGGTATCGACCCGAAACCATTGCGCCGGAAGATCGCCGACATCCTCGACCAGGTCTACCAGGAGGCCGAGGAGACAGAGGTCGAGGTCGGCGGCTCCGGCCGCAATGCCAGCCGCGGCCGCCGCGCCCAGGGCGAACCCGGCCGCGCGGTCTCCGCGGGCGTCTACGAGGGCCGCGATATCAAGGCCATGCCCCGCGCCGAACTGGCCGACCTGATCAAGGAGATGACCGCCCAGATGATGAACGCCGCCCGCGAACTCCAGTTCGAGCTGGCGGGTCGCCTCCGCGACGAGATCGCCGACTTGAAGAAGGAACTGCGCGGGATGGACGCGGCCGGATTGTCGTGACGCATACGGCGCCCGCCCCTGATGCCGCGTACCCCGAGTCGGTCCGGCCGCCGGATCGACTCGGATGCTCACCGAGGTCCGCGATACCGATCTCCCGATCCTCGAATTGGGGTACGGGCGATTGGCGAGCGGGCAGGTGGAGCTGCCGCCGGATCCGCGCGCGCAGCGGGTATACGTCGCTGTCGCCGACCGGCAGCGACGTTGCCGTACAGCTGCGTCGGATCGGCCACCCCGTCACCCCGTCATCCCGGCGTGCTTGTGGCCGGGATCCACACCCGGTGGCGCGGCAAACGGTGTCGGGATGGATCCCGACCCAGACGCGATGCGGGGCGAAGATGCGCCGATTCGGGCACGGTTGTCCTGGCGACCAGCCCGAATGCCGCGGGCGGGCGCGAATCCTGTCGTCGGCTGGGTGCCCCACGGCCTCTCACCACCGCGCGTACGGAGTCAGGACTGCTGCGCCAGCCACTCGTTGACGCGGCGCTCGGCCTCCTCGCGGGAGACCTCCTCGATGCGGGTCATGACGACCCAGCGGTGGCCGAAGGGGTCCATGACGCGGGCGAAGCGTTCGCCGTTGACGAAGGTTTCCGGGTCTTCGCCGAGGCGGGCGTTGTTCTCGCGGGCCAGCTTCACCACCGCGTCGACATCGGGGCAGTAGTGGACGACGCTGGTGTGCACCCAGTCGTCCTCGGGGGCGCGGACCCCGTGGTCGGGCATGGGGACGCCGATCTGGAAGGTGGAGTCGCCGATCTTCAGTTCGGCGTGCGCGGGCTGCCCGTCGGGGAGGTCGTTGCGGGAGATGAGTTCCGCGCCGAAGACGGCGGTGTAGAAGTCGATGGCCTTATTGCCGTCCGGGACGGCCAGGAAGCAGGAGATCGAGTGGTAGCCCTCGGCAATGGGATTCACTGTGGTGCTGGGATTCATGGCGTTGGTCATGGTCATAACTCTTGCCGCCGGGGTCAACGCCGGTCTTGTAAGAAAGCGACAGTACGACCATGAGCACCGACGATTTCGCCGACCGAGTCCCACACGCGACCAGTGAGGCCTGCGTCGAGTCCGCTGTGAGTGCGACCAGCAACCCCTGCGTCGAGTCCGCTGTGAGTGCGACCAGCAACCCCCGCGTCGAGTCCACTGAGAGCTCGACCAGTGAGGCCCGCGCCGACTCCACTGAGAGCTCGACCGGTGACGCCCGCGCCGACTCCGACGTGAGCATTACCGGCGACCCCCGCCCACACTTCGCTCCAGGCACGACTGGCGACAACCGCGGCGACTTCACCGCGCACCGCGTCCCGCCGGAGACCGCGAAGGGCATTCTCCGTCCGCGCGAACAACTTCGAACCTTCACCCACAGCAGACTCTCCGCCGGTCCGGCGGTGAACCGCTACGTCGAGTGGTACTGGGCCGTGCGATGGGATCGGCGCGGACTACCCACCTACCGCTCCGAGATCCTGTCCTATCCGGCGGTCAACCTCACCTTCGAACGCGAGCCCGACCACACCGGCGGCTTCATCACCGGCGTGACCACCACCAAGTACATTCGCGAATTGCACGGCGAGGGTGAGACATTCGGTGTCAAATTCCGCGCGGGCGGTTTCGGTGCCTTCACCGGCCTCGATGTCGGTGCGATCCGCGACACCGCCGTCGAGCTCACCGAGGTACTGCCCGAGGCCGTCGGTCTCACCGAGCAGGTACTCGCCGCCGCGACGCTCGAGGAGCGGCGCGCGATCGTCGAGAGTTTCCTCGCCGATGTCGCGCAGCACCGCGCCATATCCGACGACACCGCTTACCGCCTGGTCCTCGACATCGTCACCGCGATGGAGCACGATCCGGACCTCACCCGCGTCGACCAGGTCACCGACCGCTTCGACATCCCCGTCCGCTCTCTGCAACGACTATTCCGCCGCTACGTCGGCGCGGGCCCCAAATGGGTGCTGCGCCGCTACCGACTCCAGGACGGCGCGCACCTGCTGGCCGAGGGCCGCACCACCGACCTGGCCGACCTGGCGGTCGAACTCGGCTACTTCGATCAGGCGCACTTCTCCCGCGAATTCGCCAGCGAGATCGGTATGCCTCCGCTGGAATATGCCCGTTCCGCATTAGCGTCCGAGGGATAGCCGCATCACCGGGCGGTTGGTAGCCATAGCGCCGAAGGTGCTGGTCGCCGACCCGACAAAGGAGCAGCAATGGATGTTCTGGTGTTGATCGGACGAATCCTGTTCGTGGTCGTTTTCCTGGGCTCGGGTATCGCGCACCTCACCCAGACCGACGCCATGGCCGGATACGCGCAGTCGAAAGGTATCCCGGCACCGAAGCTCGCCGTGCAGGCATCCGGTGTGCTGCTGGTACTCGGCGCACTGATGATCCTGCTCGGGGTGTGGGCCGATCTCGGTGCCCTGCTGCTGGTGGTGTTCCTGCTGCCCACGGCCTTCCTGATGCATGCCTTCTGGAAGGAGACCGATCCGACGGCCAAGCAGACCGAGATGATCCAGTTCAACAAGGACATCTCCTTGGCGGGTGCCGCGATTGCGCTGTTCGCGTTCTTCGCCCACACCCCCGAACTCGGATTGTCCATTACGGGGCCGCTTTTCAGTCTCGGCTGAGCGCCGCGGCGCGTTAGTATTGCGCCGCAATACTTGCGTTCAGAGGGAGAAAACGTATGGATCTCATCGGCTGGCTGCTGGGCCTGTTCTGGGCTGATCATCGCCCGTGGCCCTGATTCAGGGACCGATTTCCGGCCCGCCCGTGGCGGCACCACCGCCGCGGGCGGGCCGGGGCATTTTATGACCTCTACCAGCATTGTGATGAATCTCCCACGCGCGCAATAGACTTCGGATATACGCGAAATCGCGCGGGCCGATACGGCTTGCGCTGGTAGTCAGGGCCATCTCGGCGCAATCACGGAGAATGTGTGCTCGATGCCCCGCGGCGCGCGAGTGTGATGTGTTGCGATATCGAAAATTTCCGCCTGCTATGCCGCTATTGTCAGGCGCAAGTTGCCGTGACGCCCTGTATCGGTGTCCGGCACCCGACTCACTGTTGGAGGAGATAATGACCGCCTACCGGAGCATTGTCGTCGGTACCGATGGCTCGAACTCGTCGTACGTCGCCGTCGAGCGGGCCGCCGCGCTGGCCGGTGCCGCGGGCGCGACGCTCTACATCGCGTGCGCCTACTACCCGACCGATGACCGCGATGTGGCCGCCGCCGCCGATGTGCTCAAGGACGAGGCCTACCAGGTGCGGGGTTCCGCGCCGACCAGCGAAATCCTGCGCATCGCCCGCGAGAAGGCCACCGCCGCGGGAGCCACGAACATTGTGGAGAAGTCCGTCGTCGGCGAGCCCGTGGAATCACTGCTGACCCTGGTCAAGGAGGTGGAGGCCGATCTGCTCGTGGTCGGAAACCGCGGCCTCAACACTATTACCGGCCGCCTGCTCGGCTCGGTCCCGTCGGACGTGGCCCGCAAGTCCCACACCGACGTGCTGATCGTGCACACCGTGCGCTGAAGCAACTCATAACCCGAAGCGGCCGTGCCCAGTTGGGCACGGCCGCTTCGTTATCGGGGTGCCCCTAGGACGGTCGTCAAGCGGAGAGGTTGCGGCGATTTGGGGGCGTAGTGGTGTGGAACTCTGCTGGTTATGGCGGAATTGGTCGAGTATCCAGAGCTGCCGGTTTCGTGGTGGGACCTGCGAGGCCGTGATGGGTACGTCAGCGCTCGGCTCTCGAGTGTGAACTGGTTGCCGAGCTTTCGCCCGAACATCCGCTGGTGGATATCAGGGAGAGGCGGTTGCCCGGGCGCAGGCGTCCGATGATGTGCTGCTTTTGTTGGAGGATGGTCGCTGGGCGATAGTCCATCTGACGTGGCGTGGTGCTCCGGAGTCACCCCCGTGGCCAGTGAACAGGATCTATGACAGCGTGGATGCGCTGCAGGCAGCCCTGGTCGCCGATTGAGCTGTCATTCGGGCGTGCGCCCCTCCTGTCATTCCGGCGTGCACCCTCCCGTCATTCCGGCGTGCTTTTGGCCGGAATCCACCACGCTCAGGCACTGCAACGACGGGGTGTGGATCCCGGCCAAAAGCATGCCGGGATGACGAGTGCTCGGGTTCGCCGGGCTGGCGGGTGTCCGGTCACGCCAAGCGGCTCAAGACCTCGGGTAGGTCGCCGGTGTGCACCACCGCGAGCCGCTGCGTGGCACGCGTGAGCGCCACGTACAGGTCGTTCAACCCGCGCGGCGACTCGTCCAGGATGTCGCTGGGATCGACCAGGATGACCGCGTCGAATTCCAGGCCCTTCACATCGTGCACGGTGAGCACCCGCACCGAATCACCGTCGAGCCCGGCCAGTTTCGGGACCACCTCGTGCGACACGATGACCGCGGTGGTGCCGGGACGTTCGGCCTCGGCCGCGACCAGGCGTTCCACCTCGGCGCGCAATCCCGCGGCATCCACACGGTGCGCGGTGGGCGCGAAACCGGAGTCGCGGACCGAGCGGGGGACGGTGGCGTCCGGGTCGATTTCGGCGAGCACGTCGGCGGCCACCGCCATGATCTCGGCGGGGGTGCGGTAGTTGACCGTCAACTCGGTGAGCTTCCACCGTTTTGCCACATACGGTTCGAGGACCTGCTGCCACGACGCCGCACCCGCCGGGTCGCCGGTCTGCGCGACATCGCCGACGGCGGTGATCCACCGGTTCGGAATCCGCCGCATCACCATGCGCCACGCCATCTCCGACAGCTCCTGCGCCTCGTCGACAATGACGTGTCCGTAGGTCCAGGTGCGATCCCCGGCGGCGCGTTCGGCGGTGGTCTGCCGGGTGCCGACGCGCTGGCGTTCGGCCAGCTGGCTGGCGTCGATGAGGTCGTAGGCCATCAGGATTTCCGGATCCAGCTCATCCTCGAGGTCCTGCGGCGCGGAGCCGGTGAGGATATCGAGGGCGTCCTGTGCCTCGGCCAGCTGCGCCCGGTAGCGGCGGCGGGACCGTTCCCGCTCCTCGGTGTCGTCGACGCCGAGCAGTTCGGCCAGCTCGTCGAGAAGTGGCGCGTCGGCGGGGCTGAATTCGCCACTGTCGCTACGCCGCAACTCGGCTCGGTCGGCCTCGGAGAGCTGCCCGGCGGCATTGTCGAGCCGCCGCGTATCGGCCCACAGGCCGCCCAGCACCTCCTGCGGCGTGAGAATGGGCCACAGCTGTGCGATGGCGCGCTGAATCTCCGCATCCGCGCGCATCTCATCGCGAATCTCGGTGAGATCGGTCTGCGACAACAGGTTTCGCCCACCGAGCGGATTGGTGCCGATGATCTGGGCCAGCTGTTCGGTGAGCTGATCCACCACCGACGCCGCGAAGACCGGCCGCGCCAGGTTGTGCGCCCGCCGCGACGACCGCGCCCGCCCGCGCGCCTTGGTGACGGTCTTGCGATCGAGCAGCAGATCGTGCCCGTCGAAATGCAGCCGGATCGGTTCGCGCGGCACCTCCTGCCAGTCGCGCACCGCCTTCTTCAGCACCTCGAGCATGTCGAGGGACCCCTTGAGCTCACCGGCCCGCAGCGAATCCTCCAGTGTCGCTTGGACTCCCGGATACAGATTGCCGATGGTGGACAGCAGCACCCCGGTCTCGCCCAGTGACGGCAGCACCTGCCCGATGTAGTCGAGGAAGGTGGAGTTCGGCCCGATAATGAGCACGCCCGCCTTATCGAGCTGCTGCCGGTAGGTGTAGAGCAGATAGGCCGCGCGATGCAGTGCCACGGCGGTCTTACCGGTACCCGGCCCGCCCTGCACCACCAGCACGCTCTTGTGTTCGGAGCGAATGATGGCGTCCTGCTCGCCCTGGATGGTTTCGACAATGTCGTTCATATGCCCGGTGCGGGCGGCATTGAGCGCGGCCAGCAGCGCACTCTCACTGCCCACCCCGCCATCACTGTCGATGGCTCCGGCGCGCTGGGCGGCCTCGAGGTCGAGGAACTCGTCATTGACCGAGGTGACGGTGCGATTGCGGGTGCGAATATGTCGTCGCCGGGTCACCCCGTCCGGTGCGGCGGTGGTGGCCAGATAGAACGGCCGCGCCATCGGTGCGCGCCAGTCCAGCAGCAGCGTCTCGTAGTCGGATTCCTCATCGAGAATGCCGATACGTCCGATGTAGCGGTTCTCGCTGTCGCCGTTCTGGGCCAGATCGATGCGCCCGAAGCACAGACCGTGTTCGGCGGCATCGTATTTGGCGAGGTCCTCGCTGTAGAGCTGGGTGAACGACTCGCGTTCACTACGCGCCTGCGGGGTGCCGCCGCCCTCCAGCAATACCGTTTTGAGGCGGCGTTGCGCGTACTGGCGCATCCCGTCGAGCCGCTCGTACAGCAGCGTCAGGTGTTGCTGTTCGCTCTCCAACTCCGTCGCGCGGGCGGGGTCGGTCGGCGGCACAGGACGCTCCTCGGTGAGGTCGGGCAAAACGGAACTCCTTGTCACCGCGCGGATACGCGCAGGATTGAGAACAGAGCAGTCGATTCTAGTTCGCGTTCCCGGAATGCGCCGTATCCGCAGGTGACTCGCCGGTCACGGCTTCGACCACGGGCTCGAAATGCTCGACCACCGGGAACGGTTCATAGAAGTGGTGCAGCAGCCGCTGCCATTCCCGATATTCGGCCGAGCTCCGGAAACCCTCGGTGTGATCTTCCAGCCGCTCCCACCACACCAGCAGGAGGTAGGTGTCCGGCCGTTCCAGACAGCGGGTCAGCGATAGCGACCGGAAGCCGGGCATACCGGCGATGATGTGCCGCGCCGCGGCGAAGGCGGCTTCGAAGTCGGCGGAGCGGCCGGGGCGCACCGGCAGCAGGGCGTGCTCGAGGATCACGGTGATCTTTCAGGAGGCGTTGGAGCTGTTCGGCCGCCGGGACAGGGGCGCGTTATCGCGGTGCCCCGGCGGTTTCGCACGGTACATCGCCACATCGGCATCGTGCAGCACGGCTTCGGGGGAGCGGCCGTCACCCGGGTGCAGGGGAGTGATGCCGATGGACGCATCGACCTGAATGCGGTGCCCGCGCGCGATGATCGGTTCGGCCATGGCCTGGCGCAGCCGGGTCACCAGCGCGTCGAGGTCTTCGCCGAGCGTGCGGCCGGACAGCAGCACCAGGAATTCGTCGCCGCCGATGCGGCCCACGATATCGTCCTCGCGCAGCCCGCGTTGCAGCCGCTGCGCCACGATCTGCAGCACGGTATCGCCGATGGCGTGTCCGAGGGTGTCGTTGATGGCCTTGAAACCGTCCAGGTCGATGAACAGCACCGTGGAGACCGGCAGATCCTCGGTGGTCCCCAGGGCCGCCGCCAATCGCGACAGCACCAGCGCCCGATTGGCCAGTCCGGTCAGGGGATCGTGGGTCGCCTGATACTCCAATTGCCTACGACTGGCCCGGAATTCGGTGATATCGGTAAAGGATGAGACCGCCGAGGACTGCGGGTCGCCGGGATTGAGTAGGCGGCTCGAACCGGACAGCCAGCGCCGCTGCCCATCGGGCCGGTCCACCCCGAATACGTAGCCGACGACCGTCTCGCCGGAATTCAGGGTGCGGGCCACCGGATGGCGGGTGGGCGACATCGGCACCGCGTTGGCGTCGAGCAGGGTCATCGGCAGCAGATACAGCGGCGTGCCGATCATGTCCTCGCCCTCGACACCGAAGATGCGCAGCGCGGCCGGATTGATGGATTCGATGTACCCGCGCCGGTCGATCACCACCACGCCCTCCTCCAACTGCGCGACGACGGTGGAGAAGTGCTGTTCGGCGCGCCGCTGGGCGGCCTCGGCGGCCCGCTGGGCGCTGAGGTCGTGCACCACGACCTGGTAGGCGAGTTGGTTCTGCCAGGCGGTGAGCACCGAGACGGTCTCCACGTCCACCGTGCTGCCGTCACGGCGGACCAGGGTCATCTCGGCCGCCTCGGAGGCGTCACCGGTCTCGGTGAGCCGACGAATGCGCCGCAACATGCCGGGTACGGATTTGGGGTCGACGAACCGGGTGACCGGCTTGCCGACCAATTCTTCGGCGGAGGTGGCACCCAGCAGTCGTACGATGGCCGGATTCACGTATACGAGGATTCCGCCCTCATGAACGACCACCCCGTCGGGACTGTGCTCGACCAGGGTCCGGTAGCGCTGGGCCAGTTGTTCGGCATCGGTCGGGGGGTTTGCCCGATCGTTACCCACTTCCACCTGAAGTACCCCCTGATCATCGTCGACATATGTCGTTGGAGCACTGGATCATTGTCCCTGGTGCACGAATCTCTGTGGTGCCGGCGGGTAGCAGATCACACGCCGAACGGTATTGAATGAATCACAATCCAGCCCTGCATCGGTACATGATTGGTGATCATTACAGGCACCGGCTCTCGAAGGAGCGATGCTATGAGCAGCACCACGCCGACGTCCGCTGAGCGGCACCAAGATCATATGACTATTGCCGGGGTAGGCGCGGTCACCGGTTACGGCTGGGGCCGCGAGACCCTCTGGGAAGGTTTGCTGAGCGGTAAGCCCGCCGCCCGGCTGTATCCAGGGTACGGGCCGAATCGCAATCGGCAGGGCTGGGTCGCGCGTGTCCCCGAGGGCGGCGATCCGGAACTCGGTTCCAGCCGTTTCGGGCGCGCTGTCGGGGAATCGGCGCGCGAGGCCATCGCCGACGCCCGGGCGCGCGGATGGCGACCGGGCCGCACCGTCGGCCTGTTGCACGCCATTGTGCTCGGTGACGTCTACGAGTGGCGCGACTTCTATGTCGTCGATGGCGCGCGCCGCCGCAATCGCGAATACCTGCGCCTGCTGCCGTCCACGCCGAACTCGGTTCTCATGCAGGAGTTCGGTTTCCACGGACCATCCATGAATGTGACGGCGGCGTGCAGCTCCAGCAATGTCGCACTGATCACCGCGAAGATGTGGCTCGACGGCGGATTCGCCGATGATGTGGTGGTGGTGGCCACCGACCTGTCGGCCACGCCGGACATGGTGGAGCCGTTCGTGCAGCTGGGCGCGGCGGTCGATGACGATGAACCGCTGCAGGCGTGTCGGCCCTTCCAGGAGGGCAGTCGCGGCTTCGGTTTCGGGGAGGCCTCGGTCGCCTTCGTCTGCACCCGCGATGTCGATCGGCCGTACGCGGCAGTGCTGGGCGGCGCCATGTCCAATGACGCCTACCACGTGCTGTCGGTGGAGCCGTCGCACGAGCAGATCTTCCAGTGCGTCCAGAGCGCGCTCGACCATGCCGGGGTGCGGCCGGAGCAGGTGAACTACTTCAATTCCCACGGTTCCGGCACCAAACAGTGCGATGACGCCGAAACCGCCGTCCTGGGCCGGATATTCGATGACCGGCCGTGGGTCACCGCCCTGAAACCCCTCGCTGGGCACTGCCAGGCCGCCTCCGCCGGGGTCGAGGTGGCGGCCGCGGTCCTCGGCTACGACCGCGGCATTGTCGCGGCGGCACCGATCGTCGCGACCCCGCACGCGCGCCTGCTGGACGGACCCACGCCGCTGAGTGGAGGACTCACGCTCAAGACGGCGCTCGGCATGGGCGGACACAACTCGGCGATCGTGCTCGGACCCGTCGGCTGAGAGCGGTCGATTCCGGCCACAAGCACGCCGGAATGATGAAGGCACGTCCTGCTCCGACCCGTTGTCCAGGCGTGCCTTCCCGTCATACCGGCATGTAGTCGGCCGGGATCCACATCGCTCAGTGCAGCGGCACCGACCAGTGCAGCTTCGTTCCTGTTTCACAGCCCTCCGGATCGCGTCGCGGGTAAACCGCCAATCGACCGCCGGACTCCTCGGCGCGATGCGCGAGATTGGTGAGCCCGCTCGGCGTTATGCCATCGGGAATCCCGCGGCCGTTATCGGCCACCACGATGGTCAGATCGTCGGCCACCCCGATATCGATGGTGATGGTGTCACCCCCCGAATGTCGTACCGCATTGCTCACCGCTTCGCGCACAACGGCTTCCGCGTGGTCGGCGAGGCCGGGTTCCACCACCGACAGCGGCCCGGTGATGTGCATCATGGCGCGAATGGGGGTGTCGGCGGTGTGCTGTTTGACGGCGCGTTCGATGCGCTGGCGTAGTCGGGTGCTGTGCCCGTCGCCGCCGTGCAGATCGAAGATGGAGGTGCGGATCTCCTCCACCACATCCTGGAGATCGTTGATGGCATCGGAGAGTCGTTGCCGCACCGCGGCGACCTGTGCCTGCGGGACGGTGCCCTGCAGTGACAGCCCGATGGCGAACAGCCGCTGGATGACGTGATCGTGGAGATCGCGGGCGATACGATCGCGGTCGGTGAGGATATCGAGTTCGCGCATGCGCCGCTGCGCCACCGCGAGTCGCATGGCGAGCGCGGCCTGATCGGTGAAGGCGGCGATGAGCTCCACCACTTCATCGGAGTACGGCGCGGATTCGGCGGCGCGCAGCGTAACCAGTACGCCCAGTGTGGAATCCGGCGTATGCAGCGGCAGTACCAGCGCGGGTCCCACCTCGGTGACCGGTGTCCCGAGATCGGTGTGCCGGGCGTCGTCGAAGCGCAGCGGCGTGCGGGTGCTCAGCACCTCGCCGATGGCGGTCCCGGTGGTGCGCAAGGTGGGGCTGCCGAATCCCACTCCCGGTCCGGCCCACTGCGCCATCACGAGTTCGGTCTCCTCATCCGGTGACGCGTCCGGATCGGCGACGATGGCGAGCACCGCGCGATGGGACCCCGTCAGCTCCCGCGCGTGTTCGACCACCTGCGCCAGGACCTGGCGGGGTTCGGTACCGGCCAGGAATTCGGTGGCGATATCGCGGGTGGCCTCGATCCAGGCCTGCCGGGTGCGGGCGGATTCGTAGAGCCGGGCATTGTCGACGGCGATACCGGCCGCCGCGGCGAGGGCCTGCAACAGCACCTCGTCATCCTCGGTGAACGGGTGGCCATTGGATTTCTCGGTGAGATAGAGATTTCCGAAGACCTCGCCGCGAATGCGCACCGGCACCCCGAGGAAGGTGCGCATCGGCGGATGGTGCGGTGGGAAGCCGACCGAGGCCGGGTGGCGGCCGAGATCGTCCAGGCGCAGCGTTTCGGGTTGGTGCAGTAGGAGGCCGAGTACGCCGTGTCCCTCGGGGAGGTCACCGATGCGCAGGCGGGTCTGTTCGTCGATGCCGTGATGGATGAACTGGGTCAGCTGCTGGTCGTGCCCGCGTACGCCGAGCGCGCCGTAGCGGGCGTCGACGAGGAGGGTTGCCGCGGCCACGATGGTGCGCAGGGTGTCATCGAGATCGAGTCCGGCGGTCACCGCGAGCATGGCCTCGACCAGGCCATCGATGCGGTCGCGGGCGTCGATAATCTGCTCTACCCGGTCCTTGACTTCGGTGAGAAGTTCCCGTAATCGCAACTGCGACAAAGTATCTCGAACCGAATAGGGACCGGTGCGGGAATCATCCGGCATGGGCCGCCCCTCTGTCGCCGCGCACTCGGTACCGAGGACAGTACGCCGGGGTCGTGGGTCCTTCCGGGCGTTCGCCACGGTTTTGCAGGAAATTTTTACCGAAATATGACCGAGTGGGGACTTTGGACTCTGTGCCCCCGGTCGGGCCGCGTGTTGCCATTAGGTCGGTTGCCGGGTCGAGAGCATAAGGAAGGGGTCGGCGATGAGCGCGTTCGATGTGTGGACGAGTGGAATCGATCCAGATTTCGTGGTTGCTACTCACGGACCCGCTCCGACCACCGAGGTCACCCGAGTGGTGCGTGGTCTGGGCCGGATCCTGCGCAGGCATGGCGTCGAAGGCGCGGTGCGGGCGCGGTTGGACTGGTCGGAATCGGATACGCCCACCCTGGTGCAGATCGCGATACGGCCGGTAGGTCGGTCATATCGCGTGCAAGTTGCCGGTCCCGGGCGGTTCGCGGTGACGTTCGCGCTGGAACGGCTCGATCTGCGACTCGGGTGCGCGCCGGAGGAGGCCTCGCGACCATGGCCCGATCCGGCGCGCCCCACCCTCGCCATGGTGAGTGCGCCGCGACCCATCGTGCGGCACAAGGACCGTCGCCTGCAGGTGACCTCCGCGGCGCAGGCCGCCCGCATTCTGGATGCCATGGACTACGACGCGCATCTGTTCACCGATGCCGACACCGGAACCGATGCGGTGGTGTGCTGGACCGGCCCGCTCGGCGTGCGCATCCTGCACCAGCACGATGTCTTCGTACCCATGCTCAGCGATGACGAAGCGGCCGCCCGGCTATGTGTGGGCGGGCTCTCGTACCTGTTCTTCACCCATCCCGAAACCCGGCGCGGCCAGCTGCTCTATCGACGCTTCGACGGCGATCTGGGACTGGTGCGCCAGGCGGCAGCGGATCGGTCCGGCGACCCCGGCGCGCAGTCGCGCATAATCGGTAGTGCCTGCCTGCGCCCCACCGTGCAGTTCTCCCGAGGCTCACGTTCGGTCTCCGCCCTGGATTGACCGTTCGCGGCTGGGCTCCGGACTCACGGAGCGGCGGCGGAAGTCACTGTGACCAGCGTTTCAGCGCGCTCAGCGAAACTTGTCGGTGGGCGCGCCTAGCATGGCGTCGGGGGTATGTCTTGATGCCGAAACGTTGGAAGGATGGCCGGTGGCGGATCGCCTGACGGTGCGTGGAGCACGCGAGCACAATCTCAAGGGGGTCGATCTCGACCTACCCCGGGACAGCCTCATCGTGTTCACCGGTTTGTCGGGATCCGGCAAGTCGTCGCTGGCGTTCGACACCATTTTCGCCGAGGGCCAGCGCCGCTACGTGGAATCGCTGTCGGCGTACGCCCGGCAATTCCTCGGCCAGATGGATAAACCGGATGTGGACTTCATCGAGGGTCTGTCCCCGGCGGTGTCCATCGACCAGAAGTCGACCAACCGCAATCCGCGCTCCACGGTCGGCACCATTACCGAGGTCTACGACTACCTGCGTCTGCTCTATGCCCGCGCCGGTACCGCGCACTGCCCGGTCTGCCGCGAGCACATTCAGAAGCAGACGCCGCAGCAGATCGTCGATCAGGTCCTGGCCATGGACGAGGGCATCAAATTCCAGGTGCTCGCACCGGTGGTGCGTACCCGCAAGGGCGAATTCGTGGACCTGTTCGAATCGCTCAATACCCAGGGCTACTCCCGGGTCCGGGTCGATGGCGTGGTGTACCCGCTCACCGATCCGCCCAAGCTGAAGAAGCAGGAGAAGCACGACGTCGAGGTGGTGGTGGATCGCCTGGCCGTGAAACCGACATCCAAACAGCGTCTGACCGATTCGATCGAGACGGCGCTGCGTCTGGCCGACGGCATCGTGGTGCTCGACTTCGTCGATCGCGACGAGCACGCGCACGACCGCGAGCGCCGGTTCTCCGAGAAACTCGCCTGCCCCAATGGCCACCCCCTCGATATCGAGGACCTGGAACCGCGTTCCTTCTCGTTCAACTCGCCCTACGGCGCGTGCCCGGACTGCACCGGCCTCGGTATCCGCAAGGAGGTGGACCCGGATCTGGTGGTGCCCGATCCGGAGTTGAGCCTCGAAGACGGTGCCATCGCACCGTGGTCGCGCGGGCAGACCGCCGAATACTTCAACCGGCTGCTGTCCGGCCTCGCCGAGGCGCTCGGTTTCTCCATGACGACCGCCTGGCAGGATCTGCCGCCCAAGGCTCGAAAGGCCGTGCTGGAGGGCAGTTCCGAGCAGGTGCACGTCTCCTACACGAACCGGTACGGCCGAAAGCGTTCCTACTACGCCGATTTCGAGGGTGTGATGCCGTTCCTGCAGCGGCGGATGGAGAACACCGAATCGGAGCAGATGAAGGAGCACTACGACGGGTACATGCGCGATGTCCCGTGCCCCGTCTGCGACGGCGCTCGGCTGCGCCCGGAAATCCTCGCCGTCACGCTGAAGTCGGGGGAGGAGCGCAGATCCATCGCTGAGGTCTCCGAGCTGTCCATCGGGGAGGCCGCGCGCTTCCTGAACGGATTGAGCCTCGATGCGCGACAGGCCGCCATTGCCGCGCAGGTGGTCAAGGAGGTCCAGGCGCGACTGGGATTCCTTCTCGATGTCGGTCTCGAATACCTGTCGATGTCGCGGGCGGCGGCCACCCTCTCCGGTGGTGAGGCGCAGCGCATTCGCCTGGCGACACAGATCGGCTCCGGTCTGGTCGGCGTGCTCTATGTCCTGGACGAACCGTCCATCGGTCTGCATCAGCGCGATAACCGCCGACTCATCGAAACCCTCACGCGGCTGCGCAATCTCGGCAATACGCTGATTGTGGTCGAGCACGACGAGGACACCATTCACTCCTCGGACTGGGTGGTCGATATCGGCCCCCTCGCAGGTGAACACGGTGGCCAGGTGGTGTACTCCGGTCCCTACCCCGGCCTGCTCGAGGACCCGAATTCGCTGACCGGCGCGTACCTCGCCGGGCGTGAACGCATCGAGGTGCCGCTGATCCGGCGGCCGATCGATAAGAAGAAGCAGCTCACCGTGGTCGGGGCCACCGAGCACAATCTCCAGAACATCGACGTGAATTTCCCACTGGGCGTACTGACTTCGATTACCGGCGTCTCCGGTTCCGGAAAGTCCACCCTGGTCAACGATATTCTCGCGACCGTCCTGGCGAATAAGCTCAATGGTGCCCGTCAGGTGCCCGGCCGTCACCAGCGCGTCACCGGACTCGACCATCTCGACAAGCTGGTGCAGGTCGACCAGTCACCGATCGGCCGCACCCCGCGCTCGAACCCCGCCACCTACACCGGCGTCTTCGATAAGATCCGCACCCTCTTCGCCGCCACCACCGAGGCGAAGGTGCGTGGCTATCAGCCCGGCCGCTTCTCCTTCAATGTGAAGGGCGGCCGCTGCGAGGCATGCTCGGGTGACGGCACCCTGAAGATCGAAATGAACTTCCTGCCCGATGTATACGTCCCGTGCGAGGTCTGCCACGGCGCCCGCTACAACCGGGAAACCCTGGAGGTGCACTACAAGGGCAAGACCATTGCCGAGGTGCTCGATATGCCCATCGACGAGGCGGCGGAATTCTTCGAACCGGTGACCTCCATCCACCGCTTCCTCAAAACCCTGGTCGATGTCGGCCTCGGCTACGTCCGCCTCGGCCAATCCGCGCCCACGCTGTCCGGCGGCGAGGCTCAGCGCGTCAAGCTGTCGGCGGAGTTGCAGAAGCGCTCCACCGGCCGCACCGTCTACATCCTCGACGAACCCACCACCGGCCTGCACTTCGAAGACATCCGCAAACTGCTGATAGTCATCAACGGCCTGGTGGACAAGGGCAATACCGTCATCGTCATCGAACACAACCTCGATGTCATCAAGACCTCCGACTGGGTCATCGATATGGGTCCCGAAGGTGGCTCGGGCGGCGGCACGGTAGTAGCCACCGGCACCCCGGAAGATATTGCGGCGGTACCGAACAGCTACACCGGGCAGTTCCTCCGCGAGGTTCTCGCCGCCGGTGCGACGGTGGTCTCGAAGGATGCCGCCGGATCCAACGGTGCAGGCTCGAAGAAGTCGACGGCAGCCAAGTCGACTGCGGCCAAGTCGAAGTCGGCCGCCGCCGAAGCGCCTGCGGCCAAGAAGTCGACCGCCAAGAAGGCGGCGGCGAAATCCGCCACCGCGAAATCCACCACTGCCGAGGCGACCCCGGAGCAGCAGGCCGCAACGAAGAAGGCGGCGGCCGCCCGCCGCAAAGCAGCCGCCCTGCGCTGAGTCTCCAGCAACCAGATTCTCGGAAACCCCAGCGGCTCGGACCTTTTCGGTTCCGGGCCGCTGAGGTATCTCCGTTGCTGCACGGCTCCGGAGACTGGAGCAACACCGGTTCCATCCGGTGGATGCAATCGGATCAAGAAATACGGTGATCCGAGCGTCTCTGATCAGCTTGGTGCAGCGGGTGCTGCCCGCGGACCAGGACCTGCGTCACCAGGTGATGGCGTATTTCGACTGGGGTACCGCCATCGCCCTCGACGTCTCCCAGAGTCCGGTAGGCGCCGACCTGGGCACCCCCGGCCCGACCCCACGCTGGGGCCGGCAGGGCCTGATCAAGCACCAGATCTGACCCGATAAGCCTCAGGGTATACCCGGAATTTTCCCCGATATCACTGCTGACCTGGTGTTTCTCCATCCTCGGACTGAGTCGGTGGGCTGCGCGGGGCACCGGGCCGGTCCGTGTGTGCGTGTCCCTCCGGACGCTGACCGGCACGCCGGGGCGGCCGTGTCGAGGAGGGAACCTCACGTCGCGGGGGCGCGAGGCGTACCGGGGCGAAACTCGAAAATCACTGAACACTAAGGAATTTGAGGAGCCGGTCTACACCGATGTGGAATGGGTGTCGGCCTACGCGGGATCCGACCGCAACGCAGGGGAGTAGAGCTTGAACCCCTGAGGTCGCTCCTCCGGCATTCCAGCGTGGCCAGTTGGTTGTGGTCACCTTTTCGGGCGGGACGGGGCGGGGTGGAATCGGTCGCATGATCAGTTGCGACACGCGAAAACGCTGGTGAGAGAGCATTTTTCGCTAGCGTGTCGCTGCTCGGGTGCGATAGAATTCGAACATGCATTCGACACCTGCCCCGATCGCCGACCCGGTGATGGACGCGGCGCTGTCGATGCTCGAGGCGGGACTGGCGCAGTTGCGGTCGGCGCGGAGCGAGGTGTTGTCCAATCCGGAGCGGTTGGCGGTGCTGCAACGTCTCGAAACCGTGGCGCGTGCCCTGCCGGGGGTCGGATTGCAGGTGGTGGCGCAGCTGCACGAGCAGTGGGGCAGTACCGATTTCGGGACCAACAACCTCATCGACACGCTCGCCGATGGGCTGCGGATCAGCCCCGCCGAGGCGCGGGCACGCTGGCGGGCCGCCGACGACCTGGCGTGGCACACCGCCCACACGGGACAGGTCCTCGAGCCGCCGCTGCCCGCGACCGCCGCCGCCCAATGCGAGGGGGTGATCGGTGCGGCGCACGTGAAGGTGATTCGCGAAGCGCTGCACCATCTCCCGGCGACCGTGGACGCGGGCACCACAGCGCAGGCCGAGGCCGAACTCGCCCGCCACGCGCGCATGCTGCGCCCGGATCAGTTACGCAAGGCCGCCGACCGGCTCGAGGCGCTGCTCAATCCGGATGGCAACTTCTCCGACCTCGACCGGGCACGGCGGCGGTCGTTGCGGGTCGGTCGGCAGGGACCGGATCTGATGAGCGTGTGCACGCTGGTCGCCGATCCGGAGTTGCGGGCGTATCTGGAGGCGACGCTGGCCAAGGGCGCCAAGCCCGGTGTCGGCAATCCCGAGGACGCCACCCCGTGTTTGGACGACGACCCCGACGCCGAAGTGGTGCAACGGGATCGGCGCACCCCCGAACAGCGACAGCACGACGCGCTCAAGGCCGTCCTGCGCGACACTCTCGCCTCCGGGCGACTCGGCCAGCACCGGGGATTGCCGGTGACGGTGATCGTGTCGACCACCCTGACCGAACTCGAAGCCGCGGGCCGGGAAGCGGTCGCGGAGAGCACCGATGCGGATGCGCCGCTCGCGAGTGGGATTCCGGTCGTCACCGGTGGGGGCAGCCTGCTGCCGATGCGGGACCTGCTGCGGCTGGCCGCGCACGCACGGCACTACCTGGCGGTATTCGACAACGACAGCGGGCGGCCGCTCTACCTGGGGCGGTCGAAACGACTCGGGACGGTCGATCAGCGGATCGTGTTGCACGCCCGCGATATCGGATGCACCTTCCCCGGCTGCGGGAAACCCGGATACTTATGTCAAGCCCACCACCGCACCGAGTGGTTCACCGGTGGGCGCACCGACGCCGACCAGCTGACCTTGGTGTGCGAGACCCACCACCAGCTCGCCGGGATCACCGACACCGACTGGTCGGCCGGTGTCGCGCCACCGGGGCATCGTAGAGCGGGTCGGACGCAATGGATTCCGCCTGGGCAGTACGACCGCCGACGCAGACCTCGGATGAATCACTTCCATCACCCGGGCGAATATCTCACGCCCGACGCGGCGGCGGACACCCCTACCTGACCTACCTGACCGTGCTGCCCCGCCACTGCTACCGTGGCGGGGCAGCATCCTCATGTCCGGCGAGCTTCCCACCGATCTATCGATGCCTTTCCCCTCAAACCCATCACTGCGGTCCGTGATTTGGCCGGACCAACCAGAGTTGGTTCCGCAATCGAGCGGCTGTATTGCGCGCCTCCCCCGTCCGCATCCGAATAATTGGACGTGGCCCGTGCCATCGCGTTGCGGCAGGGTCACGGCGACTCGGCCCCGCCAACAGGC
>NZ_BDCE01000119.1 GCF_001613345.1 Nocardia uniformis NBRC 13702
AGCGGTGATGGTCGGGCAGTCGAAAAGATCGCCGCGGCTCATCTTTGTCGGACAGCCGCGAAATCCGGACCAGCGCTTCATCTTCGCCGCGAAACTCGGTGCCATCGTGATGGACTACATCAATTCCTGTCGGCTGAACAGCCGCCAAGTTCGTTCTCGCGGCGGTGCGTCGCGGTCGCGGTTCACAACCGCCCCGCAGATCCTCGTACCCAATCCCGGCGGTATCAAGGCGCTGACCGACCTGGGCCGGGCGTGCCGCTTCCGCAAGACCACCGGAGACTTCCCGGTCCCAGCGGTCGTTCCCGAAATGGGCAGGTGGCTCACCTTTCTCACCAACTCGGCCGAACAAGCGGGAACGTCGATGCTGCTTGCCGTCACAGAGCTGCTCACTGAACACTGGGCGACCGGACAGAGCACCCTCGAGGACCAAAATCTCGCCTCCGTCTTGGCATGGATCAGCCCACCGGACGAGCTGACCGTCGCACAAGCCCTCCTGGACGCGGAGAATTCGATCATTTGCCCACCCGCCGGACCCATCACATCACCGGACTTCGACAATCACCAATTACACTCGGCTATAAAAGAATTCGATGCCGCGAGGGTGTCCGGTGACAGGCTCGCCATCGATGCCGCGGAGGAGGAGCTGCACGACCTGATCGGCGGTCAGATCAAACCGACCTGGCGCATGATGTGGGACGCAATCGCATTGCTGCGTGGGGTCTCCGAGGCACCCGGCGCGGCAAAGCGTTTCGACAGGGACTGCGGGTCGTTCACAAACTTCTCCGACTACCAGGAGTCCGGCACGGCCTTGCCGCAGCGCGCTCGGGACCACGCGGTCGGGGCAGCACGAAGGCTCAGCCAACTGGAGCAGGCTATCGAAAACTTCGCAGCGGAAAGGGCATTCGATGACCCCTTCGTGCTCGCCGACCGGCGCAGCATCGGGGAGGCGTTCGCGGGGATCGTCGAATCGGCAGCGGCGGACCGAGTCATCACCAGCGCCAAGAACCGGCGAATCGCACGACCACTCGTCACCATTCGCACTCTGGATCCCACGCGCTTGCCAGACGGAACCATGTTGATCAGTCCTGAGATGGCGACCGGTCACAAGGCCGTCATTGTCAGCACCGAACTCGACGGAGACACCAGTCTGGTGACCGTAGAGATCAACGGCGGCATGGGGCGTTCCCTGACACCCCAACCGGGATCGGTGCCAGAAGTCGGCCGGCGCATCGCCTACCTGCCGGACCCTGGCTGGCGATCGACTCCCACCTTCCCTGATCCGGACGCGACACCATGGACACACACCGACACCTCAGCGCCAGATCTCGACATCTCGAATTCCGACACGGCCAACGCAGAGGTGTGGGGCAATGACGACTGACAACAGGATCGACTTCGACCCTGCCGGGCAGGCAGCGGCGGTCACCAACGCGATCCTGGCCGACCTGACCTCGACCGCTCACCGGGCGGTCGTCGTCGACTCCCCGCCGGGGGCCGGTAAGAGCACCCTCGTGGTGCGCGCCGCAGGAGACCTCGCCGCGGGAGGGGAGCGGCCAATGATCGTCGCCCAGACCAACAATCAGGTCGACGACCTCATCACCCGCCTCGGCCAGGCGCATCCGGACATCGCGATCGGTCGGCTCAG
>NZ_BDCE01000120.1 GCF_001613345.1 Nocardia uniformis NBRC 13702
TCCACCTGCACGGTCAGACAAAAGCTGACCGACTTGGCCGCATGCAAGATCATCGTCGGCACCTCTGCAAAATGGGCCACCGTTACAGACAGCCGCTTCGGGTGGGCCATTCTGGATGAGGCCTATCAGATGCGCTCGGACAAGCTGCTGCAGATTGTCGAGCGGTTCGAACGGGGACTGTTCGTCGGAGACCCCGGACAACTCGACCCCTTCACCGTGGCGGACACCGACCGTTGGATCGGTCTACCGCACGATCCAACACAGAACGGCGTCGCCGTCATGCTGGAACACAACCGAAATACCCCACTGCACGAATTGCCGGTGTCGTGGCGCCTGCCCGCCTCTGCGGCGCCCACGATTCGAGAAGCCTTCTACCCGAGGTCCAACTTCACCTCCGGGACACCGGAAGGCACCCGATCCCTCCAATTCCGCACCACGGGCTTCGGCGCCGTCGAACTGGACGAGACCCTCGCCATGGCCGCCGCGACCGGATGGGCCCTGCACGAACTCCCGCGCCGCCACGTTCCCCGAACAGATACCGAGACCGTCCAGATCACAGCAGATCTCGCGGCCAGGCTCCTCGACCGGGGTGCCGTCGCCTTCTGCGAACGTCACCCCGACGGCCGCGAACTGCACGCCAGCGACATCGCGATCGGCGTCGCCCACCGAGACCAAGCCGACCTGGTCCGGCTCGCACTCGCACGAACCAACAACCCCGCCGCCCGTCAGATCGCTGTCGACAACGCCAACAAGCTCCAAGGCCGCGAATTCGAGGTCGTCATCGTGCTGCACCCCCTGTCGGGCCGACGCGACGCCACATCATTCCATCTCGAGGCCGGACGCCTGTGCGTTCTCACCTCGCGGCACCGCCAAGCCTGCATCGTCGTCGCTAGAAAGGGCATTACAGACCTCCTGGACAGCCACCCTTCAACCGAGCCTGTCCATCTATCTGTGCCGGCCAAGTTTCCTGACGGTTGGCAATCGAATCAGGCAATCATGGCCAAGCTCGCTAAACATTGTCCAACGGCTTGACCAGCCGTCCGACGGCGGCAAACCCCCGAGCCCTCAACTGTTGACGAAAGCCATAGGGACACCCCCGAAATAGCCGAACACTGCAGCAACGACCATGCCCCATATGGGATCTGACTGCGTATTGTGTGATGTTTCCGTCTCGATCGTTTGATGGTTGCGATCGAACAATCTATGGAACTACCTTGGTACTATTCCCGAAAGGCGGGAGCCCCGGTAGCTGCAACTGCGGAGCCGGAATTAGCACAAAATGCTTGGCAGACCTCGCGGAAATCTGCTGTCGAAACTTCGTGACCACAGCTCGCCCGCGACTATCGATTTCCTGCCCTTCATGGGGCCTGCTCAAGACTCTCACCTTGTTTAGGAGGTGCGTCGATGCAGATCAGTTCATTTGCCTACGCATGGCATACATCAACGCCTCGCGAATTCTCGCAGGAAGATTTTCGCAACTCCTGTATATCCTCGATACCCTTGCCCAGCCTACGCCCGCCCGCTAGGGAGCAGATCTACTACTGCACCACGAGGCTCCAAGGCTGGAGGCTCCGGGTAGGCGTTCCGCTCAAGATTCTCGGTTGGCCCGTCAGCCAGGCGATTTCAGTTTGCGTTCGCGGTGAACACCTAGTCGTGCACGCGGACCCTCGTTCTCAGCACACCATCACCAAGCAGCACTATCTCGCATTGCCTGCCGCTGCCTGCCACCGTTGCGGCCTGAAAAACGGCGAACAAGTCCTAATTGCGGTACATATCAACAGGTCCGCTCTGCTCGTGTTTCCACAGAGGTTCCTAGACGCGATGCTGGCCGGACTGTTGACCGAGCCGCTTTCAGGGCCATGAGCAACGACCGTCAGACCCTGCAGGCCGCCCACCAACTTCTTTCGCAACTCGGAATTACACCCGAGGACCTGCTGCGGACCAGCGATGCCGCAAACGTGCCAACCTTCCGAGAGTTCATCCAGCAAGTGCAGGAAGCCGTCTCCCCCGCGACCGTGCGAGCGTACCGCCCCTACTGGAACAGAGTGGAGGAATGCTGGGGAGATCGCGCAATCACCGAACCTACAGCACTCGAAATCCGCAAGCTCTCAGAGACATACAGGCGCACCACAGTCGCGCGCCGCAACTCGCGCAACGGCCGAGGTGCTACCGAGAACCTGATCGCCGCGATTCGGTGCATCTACAAGCACGCCCAGGACGATGGATTCATCAAGCCCGCTGACAATCCGGCAGCGCGTGTGCCGAAACCTCGTCGGCTACCCAGCACTCGCCGCGCAATCCCCGATCGGCAGCTCAGCGAGATAATCCGCGTCGCCTCAACCACAGGCAATGACCCGGACTTGGACGCGCTACTCATCCGCTTCCATATCGAAACCGCCTGCCGCAGAGGAGGTGCCCTCGGCCTTCGACTCCAAGATCTCGACGACGAGAACTACTGTGTCCAGCTTCGGGAGAAGGACGACACCGTACGTTGGCAACCCATCTCCCGATCGTTGCTTCGCGCAATACGCGACCACACCGCGACAAGAGCGCCTGCCGACGTCACCGGAGCTGATCAAGTATTCCGCTACCAGAACGGCCACCCGATCACCGGCCGTAGGTACGATCACCTCTGGGAACGCATCGGATCCCACCTACCCTGGGTCGCCGGTGAAGGGATCACCGCACACTGGCTTCGACACACAACCCTCACCTGGGTCGAACGCAACTTCGGATATGCCGTGGCCCACGCCTACGCCGGCCATACCGACAACACCACCCAAACCGGCGCGACCACCACCTACATACGAGCCAGCCTCGAAGAGGTCGCCCAAGCCGTCGCGGCACTCACCGGCGAACCCCATCCGCTCTGCCTCCAAGCGGACAACGTCAGCAGTGATAGCCTCCGTTGAACCGCACTAACCATAGACGAATCATCCAACCCGTCCACGGATTTCAGCGCGCCCGGCGCCGCACGGATACCATCCGGAGTCGTGTCATCGAAGAGACAAGCGCTTACGTCCGAAAAGCAGTGGCGGACATACCCAACCGCACGAACCGTCCTCGCGGTGACGCACAATGTGACGGCCGCCTCCAGGTTGTTCGATACGATTCCACTGCTGTCCGCCGACCCTCGGATTCGCGTCGTTTTCACACGGACCGAGTCGTCTGCCTTCGACCACGGAACCCGTGAATTCCTTGCCGATCGCGGGGTGCACCAGGTTCCTTGGAGAAAAGCACTATCGGGCACGTTCGACCTCGCGATCTCGGCCAGTTACGGCGGAGATCTTTATGCGATTTCCGCACCTTTAATAGTCGTGCCGCACGGAATGGGATATAATAAATACCTAGACAAAGAACAAAGAACAAAGAACAAAGAACAAAGAACAAAGAACAAAGAACAAAGAACAAAGAATCGGTCTTCGGCCTATCGCCTGAATGGCTCGACCATGACGGAAAAGTGGTGCCGTCGGCGATCGTACTCTCCCATTATGAGCAGCTTTCCCGGTTGTCCCTCGCCTATCCTGAGGCGGTACCCCACACGGTGGTGGCCGGGGATATCTGTTTCGACCGGTTGCGTGCGAGCCTTCCACTGCGTCCGAGCTATCGGCGTGCGTTCGGTCTCGCAGCGCACCAGAAGCTCGTTGTCGTCTCGACCACGTGGGGACCGGACTCCCTGCTCGCCGCCGCACCCGACCTGCCACGCAGGCTCGCCGAAGTGCTGCCGGTCGATGAATTCCGGATCCTTCTCGCGCCACACCCCAATATTCGAGCGGGTCATTCCGCGTGGCAGTTCGCCGAGTACCTTTCCGGCGCTGCCCGGGCCGGGGTTTACGTTCCCGACGATATCGATATGTGGCGATCCGCGATAATAGCCGCCGATCTCGTTGTGGGCGACCATGGTTCGGTCCCATTCTATTCGACGGCCCTCGGCAATCCCCTGCTGCTCGCAACCGTACCTGCGCATTCGGTGGACCCGCGATCTCCGATCGCCCGTCTCTTGCGCACCGCGCCACGCCTCGATTTGTCCGGTGACCTGCTGGCTCAGGTGCGCCGGGCGATCGAACTGCACGACCCGCAGCGGTATTCGCCGATAACGGCGCTCACCACATCGGAACCCGATCGCAGCGCGGCGATTCTGCGCACTGCGATGTATCGCATGATGGGATTAGCGGAACCTGGTGAACCGGCGGAAATCTCGACGTTGCCCATGCCCTCGAATTATTTGACCGGACCCGATTCCCATTTGGTGCTCGCCGAGATCACCGCCGTACGCACCGCGGCCGTCAACCGGTTCCCCGCCGAGCGCCTGCGCTCGGATCCGGACGTGCCCCGTGGCGCGCATGTGGTGATCGGTGTGAACGAACCGCGCCGGCGCTGGCTCGAGGTGGCCGATATCGTCATCGGCGACACCGGACCCGAAACTCGCGAATGGGTCGCCGCCACGCTGTCCCGGCTGCCGGGTTGCGTCCTGGCGGCCGCACCGGTTGACGATCGGCGGTGGCTGCTGGGCGTCGGCGGCGGCCGATTCCTGGCGTTCGAAGGATCCGCGACGGCGTGCCGACTGTTCGCGTCGGTGGCCTATCACGGTGTGGTTCGCGGTGCTGGTCTCGATTCCATGACTGGGCACTGGACGATCGAGTGCGGTGGAGGAGTCCACCGGGTGCGCGCCGTGGCGCCGAACGACGATCACGGCAATTGGTCCACCGCGGACCGCATCTCGGCGGTGAGCCCGGCGAATCCCAAGTCGGAGTAGGTAGTAAGCGCTCGCGAGTACTCCGCGCGGGCCTGCTCGTGGTCGCCACGTGCTACCGCGACGTCACCCAGAGCAGCCGCGATGTGCGCTTCATCGAAGGGCCGTCGGCGGGCCGACATGACAGCGGCGGCCGACGCCAGAGACGCGGTGGCCGCATCCAGATCGCCGTGTTCCAGCAGTTTGCGGCCGCGCCAGTACCGAACTTTCGCTTCGTTCTCGGTCTCGTCGCCCGACAGGGCGGCAAACCCATCCGCCGCCTGCTCCAGCAGCGCCAATGCCGGATCGGGTGCTTCCGCCTTGGCGCGGTGGAAGATCGCAAGCACGATGCGGCGCTGATCGCCGATGTGGCGGGCGAGATCGTGGTTGCGGCGGAAGAGATCCAAGGCTTCGCGCTGCTGGCGCTGAGCCAATCGGACCAACCCGAGTCCTTCCAGCGCGCTCGCGGTGATTTCGGGGCCAGCATCTTCGTTCAGGGCTTCGGTGAATTCGTTTGCCGCCGTGTCGAGTTCGTACAGCCAGTAGTACGCGAATCCGACTTGCAGACGCAACACTGCCAGCGCGGCCCGCTGCCCGAGTCGGCGGGCAGCGTCCGCCCCGAGTTCGTGCAGCGCCAGGAAGTCGGTGAGCTGTTTTTCCTTCTCGTAGAAGGGCCACAGCAGCACACACCACCGCACCACCAGGTCGTATCGCGCGATATCGAAGGCGTACTCGGCCGCAGCACGAATACTGATGCGTTCGCCCCGCAGCCAGTCCCGTGCGGCGTCAGCATCATCGAATTCGACTGTGCTCGCGGGCAGTTCGGGAAACATTGAATTCCGCCACGGTCGCAACGGGGCGAGCAGCGCGTCCGCCGCCAAGATTCCCTCGTCGAAGTACCACAGCAGCCGCTCCTCGTCCACGCGGCGTTCGCCGGGCCCGCGGTCATCTGATTCGCGTGCGTGCCGGCGGACCAAATCGCGTACCGCATACCGAGTTCGGTCCAGCTGTTCGACCAGGTGCGCGTTCGCGAGTTCGATCATGGACTCGGCAATCTCGTACTGAGGCTGCCGCACCGCCGCTGCCAGCGCCGCGATGCTGACTTCGCCACCGTGCGCGGTGAGCCCGAGGGCTCGATGACACTCTTGGGTGCCCTCCGGCAGGGATCGACAGTAAGCATCGAATACCACTCCGGTTGGTAGCACCACGCGTCGTCGATTCTCGTCGTGCAGTCGTTCCACCATCTCCGCCAAGGGTGTTGAGATGCGCAACTGGGCACGGCGGATCATGGAGCCCACGGTGCTCAACATCACGGGCAGCCGGTCGCACATCTGGACGATCGTGGTCGCCTCCACTGACTCTGCGGCGACGGCCTCCGCTCCGACGATCCCGGCAAGCATGTCCCGCGCCGCCGCCGCGTCGAGCGATTTCAGTGCGAACAAGTGCGTTCCGGCCGCATCGGCAGGCGTCACCGGACGAGATTCGGTCACGACAATAAGCGATGATCCGGGCCCGGGCTCCAGCGCCCGCACCTGCTGTGCGGTGGCCACGCCGTCGAGGAAGACAATCAGCGCCCGGCCCGCTGTCAGCGCCCGGTACCGGGCGCGACGAGCATCGAGACGATCGGGAATACTGTCAGGATGTTCGCCCAAGGCGACCAGAAAATCGTACAGAACTTCGGATTCGGTGACCGAATTCAGCGGGTCCGCGGCGAAGCGGGCAAACAGAAGACCGTCGGTGAAGTAACCCTGCAACCGGTGGGCCAGTTCAATGCCCGTCGCCGTCTTGCCGCAACCTGGAGCTCCGCCGATCACGATCGTCCGATTGCCCTCGGGCGCGGCGAGTACTCGCTCGGTGGCCGCGCGCAGCACGTCCGAACGATTCACGAAGCCGCAGTTGCGCTCCGGCAGTTGGAGATTCGCGCTCACACCCAGTTCCCTTCGGACACCCAACAGTTATAGTGCCGCAGAACGCATCTCATCGCAGCGACACACAGGAATACGCCGAATGGGCAAACGCACGAAGTGGCTCATCGCCGCCCCTGTCATCACGGTGACAGCGCTCGCGCTGCTGTATGGGCTTTACGAACTGCCGCTGTGGCTTTCCCGCGCCGACCTTGCCCAGCTGAACCCGAAGGACCGCCTCGCCGCCACCGCCACACTGCGCAGCCAATTCGCACCAACACTCGGTGTCATACTGGCCATTCTTGGATTCGTGTCTACGGCACGCGGTTTGATGTACACGGCGCGCAAGTACTGGCTCGACCATGACAGCCAGTACATCGACCGATTCAACACCGCCATCGGATACCTGGACTCCGACAATCCGGTCACGAGGGAAGGCGGAGTGTGGGCGCTGCAAGGAATCATGCGGGATTCCCCACGCGACCGGAATCGCGGCTGCGCTATCTTGTCGCACTTCCTGCAGCACCGCACGCGAGGTGGGAGTCCGTCCGGTGTTCGGCCGGCCCGCGAGATCGGTGCGGCATTGGAAGTCCTGCGGACGTTGCCGCCACTCCCGCCGGACAGCCGCGACCCCGACGTTCCCCTCGACCTGACCGGAATGCGTGTCGCCCATGCCGATCTACACGAAGCTCCGTTCATCGCAGCGCATCTCGCCCGTGCGGATCTCGCCCATGCCGCCCTGCGCGACGCCATTCTCGACGGAGCCGACCTGACGCAGGCCAATCTGTCCGGGTCTGATCTGCGTGGCGCGAGCTTACGCGGCGCCAACCTCACCGAGGCACGTCTGGCAACCACCGATCTCACGGGCGCGGACCTGACCGGCGCAGATCTGACCGGCGCTGGAATGTCCGGCACGATCCTCACTGGCACGGTGCTCATCCGCGCCACGGTGCTGGACACGGTCGGCCTCACCCGGAGGCAGGTCGCGGCTGCGCGCACCGACTCCGATACCCGACTCCCCCAGGACCTATCCGATTGACAGCACCTGCCCCGACAGGAATCGGTGATACCTCCGGCGCATCGCTCTGCCAACGAACAGAGCCGAGAGCCACGACCCGGAGTTCGACCGCCCTTCACCTGGTCCGCTCGGCCGTTCCACGCCACTCGGCGAGTGATCCAGCCGACCCATCGTGCGGATCGGTTACCGTAGAGCCTGGACAAGTGGTCGAACAGGAGCAAGCAGCGCGTGGCTATGGCAAGACTTCCCGTGGCCCTGCCTCGCAATATTCGGCGAGCATTGTTGTCCCACTTGGGATTCCATCCATCCGATTCCGGGTATAATAAAACTCCAGCCGAGAGCC
>NZ_BDCE01000121.1 GCF_001613345.1 Nocardia uniformis NBRC 13702
CCGAGAGCCGAGCGACCGTTACGACCCAGCGCGGGAGACGTTTCCGGAAACCGATCGTATTGTCCTCGTTGTAGCCCGCACGCTGACATCGACCTACCGTCTGCTGGAAGCTGTCCAGTGGTTCCGTGACGACTTCCGGATCAAGCTGGTGTTCACCGTCGACGAAACCTCAGTGTTCAGCACGGGCGTAAAGGAATTGCTGCGCGCGGCGAGGGTGCGTCTCGTCGAGTGGGAACAGGTGCGGGAGAGGGCTTTTCGGTACGATCTAGTCCTGGCGGCCAGCGAGAATATCGACTTCGACGCGATCGACGCGCATACCGTGCTGTTGCCGCACGGCCTCGGATTCAACAAGCTGCTCCCGAACGGGGTGGGGCCGGATCTCCGAGTGGCCGGTCTCCCACCACAACACGCACTGCGGGCCGGCAAAGTGACTGTCACGCTCTCCCATCCTGAACAGCGTGACCAGCTGTTCGCAGTCAGTCCCGCCATCGCAGGGCGCACCGAGACCGTGGGCGACCCGACCTTCGATCGGCTGCGTGCCAGCCGGGGCCTGCGCGCTCGCTATCGGGAAGCATTCGGCACGGGCGATCGGACGCTGGTGGCAATCGCCTCCACCTGGGGTCGACAGTCGGTAATCGGCCGCTGGCAGACGCTACCCGCGCAGCTTCTCGGCGTGCTCGAGACCGACCTGTACCAACTGGTCGCCGTGCTGCATCCGAATGTGTGGGCCTATTACGGCGAGTTTCAGATCAAGCTGTGGCTGTCCTCCGCCCTGGACGCTGGACTGATCCTGATGCCGCCCGACTCCGGTTGGCACGCCGCGCTCATCGCCGCTGATCAAGTCATTACCGACCATGGCTCGTTGGGGCTGTTCGCCGCCGCCTTGGATCAGCCGCTACTGATGACCGGCCGCGCAGCTGAAACCGTTCCGGGCACACCGACCGACGAACTGGCCCGATGCGTTCCGACGCTGCATCCGGGCGGCGAATTACGCAGCCAACTCGACGCCGCCCGCAGACTGCACGTGGCAGGCCGATACACGCACATCACCGACCGCGTCTTCACCCACTCGGGCAGTGCGGCACACAATGTCCAAGCCCTGATCTACCGCGAACTCGCATTGTCGCCGCTCCCCGACCCCAGCCCGCTCACCCGCATCCCGATCCCGGAATGCCACACGCGGGCGGTCACCTCGTACGTCGTCCATACCACCACGGTGGCAACCGACGCCTCGGTAACCCTTGTGCGATTTCCGGCAGCGGTCTGGCGGCCCGCCGACGACGTCGACGACGAAACCCATGTGGTCGCTGAGGAATCCGAAGCGGATCTCAAGATCATCGAGCGCGCCGCCGCGCTGACCCGTGAGATTGTGCTCGACACCGTGCCCGCGCGGCAATGGGCGTGCTCGGCTCTGAACGACTACCCGGGCGCGCGGCTCGCCGTCGCCGCGACCACGACGGGCTGCCTTGCCGTGATCCGCGACGGAACCGTGATCCGGGCGGTCGCCGAACCCGCAGATCCGGTGCACACCCAGCTCATCGCGTCGGCGATCTACTGCTGTCTGATCGATCGATCATTGCCGGACCGGCCACTCACCATCCGGGCCGGAACCACAACGATCGACGTCACTTTCACTCCGGATCGGTGAGCCGCCCGAGCCGTTCGGTCAGTTCCCCCACCCGGTCACCACCGAGCTCACGGTGGATCCGCACCATCCGCCGCAGGGAAACGCGCATGGTCTCCGCGTCCCGGTCCTGCTCGGCGAGGCGGACGAGCTGCTCGTGTGCGGCGGCCTCATAGAATGCGTCGCCGCTGCCGGCCAGCACCTCGATCGCCTCGGTGAACATCTCACGCGCCCGCCGGTGATCTCCGCGCGCATCGAGTACCCGGCCGAGTTCGGTCAGGCACCGCCCCGTCATCCGCGCATCGGGCTCCGCCAGTGCGCGAATCAGTGTCAGCGCGGTGCCCATCGTATGCTCGGCCTGTTCGAGATCACCCCCGCGGCATTGCGCCTGCGCGAGAAAGTAGGTCACGAAAGCGATTCCCCTGGAGTCATTCTCGTCAGCGAACAAGCTGAGCGACCGCGCATAGGCCGTGGCGGCGGACTGCGGATCGGTCGCATCACGGTAGCGGCCGATGAACTCCCACACCGAGGCCAGCAAGCGGCCGTCACCGGCGGCCTCCGCCAACGGCAAGGCCCTGATGATCAGCTCCTCGCGGGCACGCTCGGGCTGTTCCAGCTCGATCCATGCCCGGGATACGAAGCTACGCAACCGCGCCTCGGCGCGAGGATTGCCGACCGCACGGGCCGAGTCAGCGCCGAGCTGGCTCGATACCGTCCAATCGACGTAATACCGCCTGGTCACGTAGACGGCGGTCAAGGCTTCGGCGAGCTGCCATGCCCACTCGTGCCACCCTTGCTCTGCCGCGCTGCGCTGTACCGCAAGCAAATTCGTGCGCTCGCGATCCAGCCAGTCCAGGGCGCGAGAGCGAGCGTCGGCGCCCACGAACGGCGACCGATGACCGTCGACCACGCTGGCGGGCGTACACCGGTAGCGCTCGGTGCCCAGGATCGCCAGATCCGCGAACGCCGCCGTAACCGTCAAATGCTCGACAACCCCGCGCAGCACGGCCTGGTGAACCTGCTCCGCATCGAGCTGCTCCGTGAGCTGAGCCGCATGCCTACGGACGATGGTGTGCAATGACAACCGCTGCGCCGAGTCCTCCTCCAGCAGACCGGCTTCGATCAATGCGCCGATGGCAGCATCGGTGGTCGCGGGACTGCGAGCGACCAGCGCGGCGGCGGTATCCGCGGCCAAATCTCCTCCGGGATACAGACCCAGCAGGCGGTAGAGCCGAGCCGTCTCCTCGTCCAACGCAGCATAGGCGTGGGAGAAGACCGCGGCCAAGGCTTCCCAACCCGCCCTGGTGAATGGCGCCGACCCGGTTTCGTCCGCATCGATTGCGGCCACCACCGATTCGATGCTCCTACTCGGACGACCCACCAGCCCGGACACCGCGACCTGCAACGCCACCGGCAGCCCGGCGCATCGGCGAACGAGCTCGGCCACCGCCTCGGGTTCCTGCCGCGCGCGGGCGCCGACCAGTTCGGTGACCATGTGGACACCGGCGGCGCCATCGAGTGGTTCCAGACGGCGGGCTTCGGCGCCGCTGGTGACCAAATCGCTTAGCTGGCTGTTGCTGGTCACCAGAACCGCGCTCGCCGAGCTGATCGGGATGAACGGCGAGACTTGCGCCGCGTCGGTCACGTTCTCCAGCACGATCAGCACCGACTTGTGCGCGGTGAGAGTGCGCAGCCGATTCGCCCGTACCGCCGGACTCGCCGGAATCATGTCCGCCGCGACACCCAGCGCGGCCAGGCAGGCTGCCAATGCATCCGCCACGGACACACGTTCTGCGTGCACCGGCCCGAAATCGACATACAGATCACCATCGGCGAACGACCCCGCCGCGCGCGCCCGTTCGACACATCGCCGCACGAACGCGGTCTTCCCGACGCCCGGAAGACCAGCGCACACGCGAACCCGCGGACCACCGGACCCGAAACCACTCATCCACGCAAAGTCCGGCTGCCGATTGACGAATACCCGGGGCCCCAGCGGAACTTCGCGCGGCACCATCATGCAAGACCCTCCCACACCTCGACCGTGACCACCGGCAAGCTCCGCCGCGTTGTTCAGAACGGACTACCTTGCTCAACCTTACTGGCCCACAAAAGAATCGGTACCGAACCACTTAACTCGAACAGAAATGCACTATCGTTATGCCGTAAGGAGCAGCGCCGCGATCCGACCCGGACCAACTGAGTGGCCGGGCGGGTGAACTGCCTAGCACCTGAAGTGGCCGTCCCCTGCCAACGTCGAATCGACTGCACGGCAATGTATCTGTGCACCCCGTGGCGAGCGCCTCCTGTGCCACGCCGAGACTCGCGCCCAGCACCGGTAAGCGGTCGCAGTGGTTCCGCTTTCGGATGAAGAGGTATCGCTGCGGTCTGTTCAATAGAGGTTCGCGATCCGGCCGGCGCCGCGAAACTGCGAGCCGCGTGGGCTTTGAAGGTGTCGATGTGGGTCTGCGTGATTCCCACGGCCTCAACCGGTTTCGCCCAGCAGGTCGGGGCCAAGGACCATATCGTGCGCGCCGCGATGCTGCGCGAAGTCGCACGGGTACTCGGCCGGATCGCCCAACAACTCCGATGCATCACCGATACCGAAGAGCGCATTGCCAGCGGATTCGCGATCCGCACAATCCACGCCCGGCCGAGCCCACGGTTCTTCGGACGCCGCCGCGGAATCACCTGGTTGAACATGCTCAATGATCAAGCCGCCGGGCTGGCGGCCAAGCTGGTGAGCGGGACACCGCGCGACTCGCTGCATATCGACGACGTGTTGCAGAGTCAGCGGGGCGGCCGGATACCCGAGTCGGTCGGTACAGATACCGGATCGTACAGCGACATCGTTTTCGGGCTCCTACATTTGGCCGGATATCAGTACCAGCCGCAGTTGGCGAACCTGCCCGATCAGCGGCTGTGGCGCTTCGACACCCGCGCCGACTATGGGCCGCTCGATCAGGCCCCACGCGGACGAATCGATGTCGACAAGATCGGCCTGCATTGGGAGGACATGTGCCGGGTCGCAGTATCGATCCATTCCGGTGAGGTCAGCGGTCACGACATCACCCCGGTGATTTCTCGCGCCGACCAAACCCGTTGGGGGAGGCGATCGCCCATTACGGGCGGATTTTCAAAACCCTGGACATCCTGCCCGGTGCGCGAGGAGGACGCCGCCAGGTTGTCGGCGTTCATCCGCGCACACATCGGCCTGGACGGGCACTACGCCTTCCACCTGCCCGACCTCGGTGGAACACGCCGCTCCCTGCGTGACCCCGACACGAGAGGCAACGATTAGCGGGTGTGCCTTGCTACAAATAGCGGGCCAGCTCCGAGCGCCGCTGGAGCGGTATCGCCGCAGGCCGGATCCCATGCTGTTACCGCAGTGAGGCGGGCATACCCGACGAACGGATCTCCGTCGACAAGAAGACTGCCACCACCGTCGACCGACCCGACTTGACCGCGCTGCTGAAGTACGCTCGCTCCGGCGACACCATCGTGGTCTACAACCTGCGCGAGGTCCTCAACCTCGTACAGGGCCTACGAGACAAGGGAATCGGTGCGCTCGCTCGGCGATCCGATGCCGATCAATACAGCCGATGACGGGATGGGCCGCTTCGCGTTTCTGCTGCTGGCGTTGTTCGCGGAGATGGAGCGTACGTTCATCGCTGAACGCTGTGGCGAGAGCTATCACGAGCCTCGTCCCTTCCAAAGGTCTGCAGAGAGTAGCCGGGTATTGCTGATCGGGGACAGCCCGTCGTCGCATGTACGCAGCTTGGCGTAGATCGCCTTCATAGCCGCTCGGTCCGGTATGTGGGTTGTACCGGCCGCGCGCTCGAGGATGATGGTGGTGTTGACGAGAATGATCCGCCCGACTGGACGTTGTTGCGCGCGCAGCCGGTCGAGGCGCTGTGCTTCGGCGGTTGCCATCCTGGCACCGGATTGGTCGTCAATGACAACGGTAACGAGCTGACCTTGTTCGGCCGCGGCGACCGCATGCGCCACCACGAGCAACTCGCCGAGATCTTTCGCCTGCTTCTTCCGCTCGGTCCAGGGCATATCGAGTTGGCGAGCACAGACCGCTTCCAACGTGTCGGTCCACTCATCGGACAGAACCTCGACCCATTTCGGTGTCAGTTTGGACCACACCAAACCGACCCGTTCGAATCGACGATCAGTCCGCGACTTGCGCAGCACTTCGCTTTCAACGGTCTCGGGTGTGCTGATCGGTCCCAGAACATCCAGCAGCAACCGTTGTTGGTTGATGGCCAGGAAGTTCAGTGCCGGTCCGGCATCGATGACGGGCTTGGCGCTCATCCGGCGTCGCTGTCGCCCAGGTCGGCGTCGAGCTCATCGAGATTGATATCAATCTCGGGCAGGTCTGCCGGATCGGCCCAGACCGGTTGCAGCTCGGCGGGGGTGAGACCAGCATCGGTCAGTTCCTCTTCCACCGTGGCGACATCGAGCCCACGCAGGGTCGCGATGGTCTGGACCGGCACCGCGTTCTGGAGGTAGCCCGCGATCGCCCACGCCAGCAGCTGTTGCGGAGCCCGCCGACGATTCGATTCCGCCTGCATCGCCTGGTATTGATCCGACCACCCGAAACGAGCCGCCAGACGCGGGGTGGTTTCCACCCTCAGTCGCGCCTTGGCCTGGCCGTCGAGATATCCCACCTGTTCCAGCGCGATGGCCGCGATCGGTGGTGAAACCAGGTAGCGCTGCACCACTTTCGATAGCAAGGCCAGCTCGTCGCGGTCCTGCTCGGCGGCCACCAACTCGCGAACGCCCATGAGCGGGAGTAACAGGTGCCGCGCGAACGCGTTGGCGCGACTCTCGGCCGGGCTGGCGGAATCAACCTGTGGTTCCTCGGCCCAGTCCCCGAAGACCACATGGGCCAGCTCATGCGCGAGGGTGCTGCGTTGGCGCATCGGATGCGGGGTCCGGGCCACGGCAATATACACCGTGCCCCGGTCCCTGTGCCGCATGGTCATGCCGTGCTGATCGGGTCCGGTCTCGAGCACAGCCACGTCGGCGCCGATGGTCTGCTCGATCAGGGTGACCAGGTCCCCCAGCGGCTGGTAACCGAGGTGATGATCTTCCCGGTAACGTTCCGCCGCTGCCCGTCCTTCAGACTCCGCGCTCATCCAATCGCCGCGATGCCCTGATCGACCAAGTGCGCGTCGAGCTCGAGAAACCGCAACATTTGTTCGTACATCGAATCCATCGACGCACTGTTGACTGACCGCGCAGCGCACTGCACCCGCCCTGCCACGCGGGAGGCGCCGGTGAGCTCGGCCAGCACGACACCGGTAGCACCAGCGATGGCCACCAACTCATTCATCTTCGCGGCACGGTCGCCCGAGATCGTGCGCGACAGCGTCGCCTGAGAAATCCCGGTCGCGGCGGCAAGGTCACGCTGACTGATCCCAGCAGCACCGAGCGCCCGCTCGATCCGCTCACCGACGGTCGTTGCAGTCATGTTCACACCTCCTGAATCACTCGCCTTACTTGTGATTCAGTATAGAGGTTAATCCCTGAATAGAGCAATGAACCCCACCCGCAGACACTGCGGGACGAAAACCAAATCGGAGCTGTCGTCGAGCACCACACCCACGAGATTCGCGAACCGCTGTCGAGGCACCTACCCACTGCGTATTCTTGTGGGCATGAACACCTGCCTTCGGCAGGTTTGTCATCTCTTCGTGTGTAAGTCCCCCCTCGCGCACAAAAACCCGGCTCACGAGCCAGAAACCAGATTCGGGTGCTTTAGTGCACTGAAACACCCTGCCTCACCTGCGAAAACACTGACAAGCCAGGTCCGAAAAACCGCTCACGAGCCAGATTCGCCCCGATTTCGGGGGTGGTGGCCATGATCGACGTGATTCCGGCTCTGGTGCCGCCGCCAGCGCCCTTGCAGCAACTCATCAGCGATCCGATCGATCCGGTAGTCCTGCTGCCGGATAGAGGTGGCTCGGTTGTTTACGGCCTCGCCGTGGTCGCCGACGGCGGTCGTATCGCCGACAAGAACGTCGCTGCGGCACTCGGCTGGGGTTCTGGTACCCGTGTCGACCTCTCCGCCGCCGAGCATGGCGCTCTCTTCGCGCTTCCCGATCCGCAAGGCGCGATCACCGTCAATCCCAAGGGATATCTGCGCATCCCCTACCGGCTGCGGCGCAGGGTCAACCTCTTCCTTGGCGATGCGGTCCTGCTGGCCGCCTACCCGGACTGCGAACGGCTCGCCGTGTACCCACCCGGCGCACTGCATACATTGCTCGAACCCAGCCGCACCAAGCTGCTGGGAGGTGTACGCCGATGACCGCCCCGGAAGCCGGAAAGACTCCCCCGG
Source organism: Nocardia uniformis NBRC 13702 (assembly GCF_001613345.1). Taxonomy (GTDB): domain Bacteria; phylum Actinomycetota; class Actinomycetes; order Mycobacteriales; family Mycobacteriaceae; genus Nocardia; species Nocardia uniformis. The sequence goes on from NZ_BDCE01000121.1 coordinate 7,974, forward strand.
CACAAGCCCTCGAAGCCGCACGAACGCTGCTGTCGCAGTTGGGCATAGCCCCCGCCGACCTGATCAGCGATCCGATCGCGGTGCCCACTTTCGCCGACGTCATTCCTCGTGTCCGTCAGACGCTGTCCCCCGGCACGCTCCGCACCTACAACACCCACTTCCTTCACCTGCTCGAGCAATGGCCACACCGACGCCTCGACGAGCCGACCAAACCCGAACTGACGGCGATGGCGGAGCGGCTCAAAGCCGAATCCGTCGCCAAAGGGTCGCGCCACGGACGAGGAACGGTCGAGAACTTCGTCGGCGCCCTCCGCTGCATCTACCGCTACGCCGAAGATCAGTGCTGGATAAGACCGGCCGACAATCCGGCCCGCAGGGTCGCGAAACCCGCACGCCGCCCAGGAACGCGCTACGCCATACCGCCCAATCAACTCGCCGACATCATCCGCACCGCCGCCTCCAGCGGCAACGATCCACACCTGGACTGCCTGATCCTTCGCCTGCACACCGAAACCGCGTGCCGCCGCGGCGGCGCACTCGCACTCACCCCAGCCGACCTCGACCCCGACCAATGCCTGATCCGCCTGCACGAGAAGGGCGAAACCGAACGCTGGCAACCAGTCTCACCAACCCTGATGCGCCACCTCCTCAACCACGCCCGCGAACGCCACGCACCCCAAGCAGGACAGCTACTCCGATACCGCAACGGAAAGCCGATCACCAAACGCCGCTACGACCACCTCTGGGCCCGCATCGGCGAAGACCTGCCCTGGGTCGCGGTCCAGGGCGTCACAACCCACTGGCTGCGCCACACCACCCTCACCTGGGTGGAACGACACTTCGGATTCGCGGTGGCGCGCTACTTCGCCGGCCACGACGACAAGAAGGCCGGCTCCACCGTCACGTACGTCAAGTCCAACCTGCTCGAGATTGCCGCCGCTGTCGCCCTGATGACCGGTGAACCCCACCCACTCGTACGCGCCTTCCAACCCAACCCATTCGCAATCGACGCGTCCGCACGCTACCCATCGCCAGAAGAACGCTGATGCAGACCCTTCAGAAGTCCACGCACTACCGAATTCGCACACGACCGCTCCGCCCGCCGATCGAGCCGACATGTCCCCCAGGAGCGGCCCTATGCCAGACGGCTGGGAAGCTGATGCCAGATTCGGAGTGGACCTGCGTAGGCACCAGCGGCAGTTCGACCCAACCAGGCCAACCAGCAGAGGGTGCGGTACATAGACGGGGAGGGCGAAAATCCGGCCGAGGAGTCGTGTCCGGCGCGGGGCCGAGATGCGGCAAGATAGCCACATGTCGAATCAGAATGGGCAGTCGCCGATCAAGATCACTGGCGCGCCTGACGATTTGGTCCATCTGTTGGACTGGTTCCGTCGTGATGAAGCCCTTCGGGGGCGCGTTCAATCCCAGGCTCCGCAGGCCAGCGACGGACACATGGGTGATCTCTACGATGTGTTGATGGTGACCCTTGGCGCCGGCGGTGCCGCTACCGCGCTGGTCAATTCACTCCGGATTTGGTTTACCACACGACACGCGGAGTTGACCCTGACCGTCACCCTTCCCGACGGCACGGAGATTCTGCTCGATGGCAAGCGGGTAAAGCAGGATGAGACGTTCGTCAGCCTCCAGAAGATGATTGAAACCTTGGGCACTGGCCAGTGATGCGACGCCCGGATATGGATCTCTCGCGTGCGGTGTTGATCGGCGTCGGGCAGTACGACACAGGTGAGCAAGTTACGGCTTCTGCTGTCTCCAGTGCACTCGCCCCGCTCGACTCGGTCGCCAACAACCTCGCCGATCTGCAGGAATTGCTGACCGACCCGGATCAAGGAACCTTTGCGGCGCGTCACTGCGCGCTTGTCGAGAACCCCCGCAGCCCTGGAGAGATAGGTAGCGTTGTTGCCACAGCCGCCCACAGTGCCGAGGATGTCCTATTCGTGTACTACAGCGGCCATGGACTCATTGACTCCAGGGGACGGCTATTTCTGGCACTGCCGGGCAGTCGTTCAGACCAGATATCGTGGACCTCATTGCCTTTTGAAACGTTGCGCGAGGCGATTATTGACAGCCCTGCCAAGGTCCGAATCCTGATACTGGACTGCTGCTTCTCGGGTCGCGCATTCGAATCAATGGGCGAGGAGGAAACCGCGATCGCAGGTCAGACAGAAATAAATGGAACTTTCACGATTACCTCGTCTGCGGCGAATGAACCTTCCTTTGCGCCAGCCGGAGAAAAGAATACGGCGTTTACAGCAGCACTGTTATCCGCAGCTTGGGCGTCGCCTGGGATCACACTCGACGAGTTGTATCGCGACACCAAGCGCAATCTCGCGTCGCTGAGTCGCCCACAACCCCACCGCCGCGCCGTTAACGTCGCAGGCGATCTCGTAATTTTCGGTCATCCCGAGCAGCGTCCAGCCACCGCCGAAGAATCTGGGAACAGCCAATCCAATGAAGCGTTTAGAGCTAACGAGGCTCGTAGAGTTGTCGCATCAGTGGACCCGAATGATCTGGCACCGAACCTGTGGAATGTTACGGTTCATAATGGTAGCGCAACCCCGATTACCAGTCTCAAAGTTGAGGTCTACCCAGTAGAAGTAAACAGCGCTACCGATGCTGATCTGACACTTGAGTGTCTGCCTGCCAAGAATCAGCCGACACTGCGACGCGCGATCGACGATTTTCTCCGCACTAAAATGCAAGCCGGCCTCGGCCAGCAACTTCCCTATGGATATGGCGCGATGGTGACCGACTATCTTGCCCCCCAGTTAAATTCAGCCGTCAAACAAAAGATGCTTGACCATATGGCCGATTCCTTTCCCGAGGTTCTCGAAGCTGGTGCAGACGCCAGCGTTGTCTATCTTGCACCGAATGCCTCCTCGATCCAGGCAGACATCACGTTCGTCGATACAGATGGGCATACGTGGACGCGGCCTCATGGTGAGCTGCCCCGCACTACCTGATCGATGTGCGCTGTATCGATGATGTCGAGGGTTGACGGATGATGTTCGTGGCGGGGACCAGATCGCTGAGCATGTCCCGCAACTCGTGGCGCCCCGCGTCGAGTACCTGCATGACGGTGTTGAGGTTAGTTCCCGGAGGCAACGGGGCATCGGCGACGAGATCGTCGACGGTGAACTCGGTGCCGAGCCAGAAGCTGAGGTCACGGATGTGGACTGCGCGCACGTTCTTCGGGTCGGTGAGATCGATCCGCAACGGTTCGAAGTGATATCCGGTCGCGTCCGGGTGGTCGCCGAATGCGAAACGCAGTCCGGAGCGACGTACCAGACACGGAAAGCAGTACCCGCAATGGGATACGCCGAATGGTCGCGCGGTGGTCGGATGGCCGCAACTGACTGTTCGCTCCAGGGCTTCATGCCCCAGGCCAGCGCCCTGCGCTGCGTCCAGGGCGATCTTGGATACTTGGCCTTTCGTCAGACTGAGATATGGATTCCAGACGGTGACGCCTCCGCCCAGCCCTTCGATGAGCTTGTTGACCTTGTACAAGGTCCATGGGTGGACCGAGCGGGTCGAGCAGGCGGAGCGCCGGGCCGGCGTTAACGCGGGATTCAGTGCGAGCTGGCCGTTTTCGGGTATCACCACTCGGTCGACTCGGTGGTTGACTGCGGCGCACACCGCTGTGGCGATGTAGAGCAGGCTGCGCGACCGGATGGTCGAATCCCACCCTCTACCACCACTGCGGGGACTCAGGCCGAGTTGCTCCATTTCGACAGTGCCACTGGCCCGACGCGCGAGCACTTCGATGTCGCGGAAGACTCGATTCGGCGGGTCTTTCAGTGGCCTGTTGTATGCGACGAGAACAATCTTGTCGTTCTTGTCGAGCAGGCTGGCGCGCTGAAACGCATACGCGGCCGAGTCCAGGCCACCGGAGAACAGTGCGACCTCGGTGGCATCCGGAAGCCTCAGTGCCGGGGGTGGATTCGCGCCGGAGTGAACCCCGATGATCCACGTGTCGCCGGTGAGCATCATCAGCAAACTCGATAGGTCGGTGCGCTGCTGCGGCCCCCAAAGATCGGGCTCGCGCACCTGAATGGACAAGTCGATGGTTCGCGTCCACTTGTCGACAGTGATCTCGCGCGGCGAACGGCGATCAGCGAGATACACGGCCCGCGCCACGTGCCACAGGTCGTTCGCCCACTGCTGATCCTCCGCGACACTCGTCAACCTCGCGATGCGATCGGGACGATCGGCGAAATCGGTATCCGACAACCCTTCCCGTTCCGCGAACCGATTACCGAACTCACGGGTGACGTTGTTCGTGTAATGGAAGCGGAATACGGTGCGCCGCGTCATGATCCCCCCATCTCGTCGGTCGATAACCCGAGGACCCGTCGGACAGTCTCCTCGAGAAGACCGCGTGCCAGATCGGCGAGCGACGTTCCCTCCTTCTCCGCACCACCAGTCTCGTCGCACGGGCTCGGGATGAGCCCCACGATGTTCGAGGCGACCCAGTCTGCGATCACACCGGATGGATCGATAACCTGAACAACCGGGAACCACAGCGTGATCTTCGCGGCGACCACCGATTTGATGAATTCCTCGACTACGTGCACGAAGAACAGCTGGTAGATCTCACACAGCAACACCCCGCTCATCCGGTACTCGATATCCGCGTTTTCGATGCCGCGAGCGAAGCGGTCATCCTGCAGCATCGCTCGCCCGCATCGGACGACGGCCCGGCGGATCACGCTGTCGGTCGGTGTTGCGCCCGCTCCGCAGACACGGACTACGAGTTCTTGCACGATCGCTGTCTCGCGCATATCGGCGGGCGCGTCCAACGGCAGACCGAACGCCGCAAGCCCCGTTTCCGAGAGGTCGTCGAGGACGTCGATCAGGTTCGTGCCGGCAATAATCAGACCCTGGCGTAATCCAAATGCATCCGGATCGGCCCGCAGAGTCTGATTCAGGGCGTCGACCACCTGCTCGATCGCACGAATCTGCTGCTTCTCGACTACAGCGCGGTCACTTGTCCCCGTTGAGCCGCCGATAGCGCCATCATCGGAGCCGTTGTCGATGCCACGTGCCGTAAGCGTGTCCACCCTCCCCAGCCGCATGTTCGGCGCGAGCCAAACGCCTCCCCGTGGCCCAGGCCAGCGTGTCGAGGTCCCCATCCCCACCTCCTCGAACGAACCCGCTGCGGTCGCCGCGCCGAGTGAATACCAGGCAGTACCCACCCAATTGTATCGACTACCGCATCAAAACTTATGTAATCGACTGCTAGACACCGTCATTCGATAGCCCGCAGCGATCGAAGGCGTGCCGTCTGTGAGCGAACGGCGAGCACCGCGACTCGGGGCGGTGGCGCGGGCGCACGCTACACCGGCGGCGCGGGCGGTCAAGCCGCACCTGCCTGGGGACCGTCTGTGCGAACTCTTCCGCTCGTAGCGGCGAGCATTCGTGTCTCGGATTGACCGCCCTGTCCCGCCGCCGGTGTGGACGCGATGCGCCCACCGCCCCGAAGGGCACGGCGCGCGCCACGCTGGATCGGTGATGCGTTGTGTCCATGGGGCTTTCTTCGAATCGGAGGAAGGTTTCCATGTCGTCGGACTCGCGCATCACCGAATTGGGCGATCTCATCGCCGCCCTGCCCGCCGTGCTCGGCTTCACCCCGGAACGGTCCCTGGTCGTCGTCACGCTCAAACGATCCGTTGCCGGGTTACAGGAAGTCGACGTGGTCATCCGCGTGGATCTGCCGACCAGGACCGAGCGCTCGGACGCCGACGATATCGCGCGGCGTATCGCTCTCGCCTGCACTGGCTTCCATGTCGTGGCCGCCCTCGCCGTTGTCGTGGACGATCGACTCATCCGACCGTCCACGCGTGCCGGGCGTGCACATCGCCGCCTGCTGGCGGTCCTGGAACAGCATTTGGGTGAGGTCGGCACCGAGCTCACCGGTGCGTGGGCTGTGGCCGGGATCCGTGCCGATGCCCCGTGGTGGAACCTGCGTCAACCACACCACCGTGGCACCCTGCCCGATCCGACTGCCTCGAGAGTTGCCGTCAAGCGGGTCTTGGCGGCCCTACCGATGCACCGTCGCCGCGACGAGTTGGCCGGTCTCATCGCCGTCGACGAGGCGCTGCGGGATCAGGTGGCGGCGGTGCTGCCGACGGCGGTGGCCGAGGCACAGCAACGGCTGGCGCGTGATCTGCGGATCGGTAACCCGGATGCCTACAGCCGCAAGGCGCTGTGGCGGGTGATGGAGGCGATCAAGCAGCTCGACGACCCTCGCGAGCTGACACCGGCGGACTTGGCGGAGGTCGCGACGGCGTTGGGTGACACGGCTGTGCGGGATTGCATGTTTGGTGTCGCCCGTGGCCGGTATGCCGTTGCCGCCGAACAGCTGTGGACGATCCTGACCCGCGCGCTGCCCGACTCGCACCGGGCCGAAGCGGCGACGCTGTTGGCGTTCAGCGCCTATCTGCGCGGTGACGGGCCGCTGGCCGGAATCGTGTTGAAGGCGGCACTGGCCGCTGATCCCGAACACCGGATGGCACGGCTGCTGGATGTGGCTCTGCAAGCGGCGTTTCCTCCCGGCAAGCTGGGCAAAGTGGTCCGTTGCGGCATCGAGACCGCCGCGGCGTGCGGGCGGGGTTGGTGGTGTTCATGGCGCTGTCGCTGATTATGAGCCTTACCGTCGCCATCGCATGGCGATGGCTCCTGTGCCGTTCCTCGTTCTTATTCCGGTGTTGCTGTTCGTGTTCAGCGCGGTCGGCTCGCTCGGATTGGCAGCCGGACTGGTGGTGGGCTTCAGCACGACAGTCGACGAGCGTCTCACCCTCGGACAAAGGGCGCGGCGAATCATCCGAGATGATATCGAGTTCGCGGTGGCGACGGGCCTACTATGTGGACTCACTTTTGGCATCAGCGCCGGGCTCGGGGCAAGAGCGCTGAGACCCGACAGCAGCATCGTCGCGTCGATCCATGACGGCTTGCTGGGCGCATTGCTCATTGGTTTCGTAGTCTGGTTCGTGGCCGGGCTGACCACCACCCGGCACCTCGCTGCATCTCTGATGTTCAGACTCAATCGAACGTTTGCAGCCAGACCGGCCCGCTTTCTCGATTGGGCCAACAATGCCGGCCTGCTACGCGTCAATGGCACCGCCTACGAGATCCGCCACCGTACCTATCAGGAGTGGCTCCTGGACTCGACGTCGCATCCACCGTCGGGCTCACAAGATCGTTGATTGCGACCGAATCGATCCAGTAGCGAACAAGGAAGGTCGCCAACAGATTCTTGCTCCGTTCCCACAACCGCTCACAAGGGATCCCTTTGGACCATCACAGCCCATCGTCACATCGCGTATTCTAGTGCCCATGAACACGAGCCTCCGGCTCGTGACCAGGGTTTTCGTGTTGAAGTCCCCCCTCGCACACAACGTTTCAGGGCCCGGCGGCACCCCCGCCGCCCGCCCGCTTCGTCCGATTCCCCCCGAACGAGCCGCCGCGGCGCCACCCTCTGCCGTAACCATCGAGCAAACGCACGACCGCGTTCCCGCTCCGCCGAACCGTCGTATTTCTCTGTCGCCCGAGCGGGCCGTCCGTACCATCCAGCCATGACCGATGAGGCGAGCAGCGACACCATCGCCGGAGAACCTCTCCCCGTACTGAAACAGGTCCTCACTTACCTCGCAAGGAACACGAACAGCAACGAGGCAGGGGAATTCTCGGTACTGCTACCACCGCATATTATGGTGCCGTTCACCCGGGCCCTCATGCGGATTGAAGCGGAACTGCTGCTCCACGACGCCGACAGAGTCACAGCGGAATCCGGTGAACCTCGCACCCAGTCACAACGCCGCCACGACGCCTTCTTCGCGTTGGTGCTGCGAATCGACGAGCACGGCACACCGTAGGCCGACGGACCCCGAGCCGCCGGTTGCCACATTTCGTCAGTCTTGCCGAGGTTTGCCAAAAGCCGTCACACCTGGGATGCTATAAACGAAAAATTCGAAACGTATTGCGTAGTTTTCGTTACCGACGGGAGGAGTGGACATGACCGCGATGGCGATCGAAGAGCGGACATATCTGCCGCAGCAACCAGATCAGCTGGCCCAGGTACTCGACTTCCTGACCGCCCACAAGCAGCGGCGTGGCACCCGAGCTGAGCCGACCTACGCACTGGTCGACACGAGCGGTGGCCAGCGCATCGAACTCCCTCGCGAGATACACGAAGTGTTGGTGCAGGTCGTAACCGCGCTGCAGGCGGGAAAGGCGGTCACGGTCGCCCCGCACAGCATGAGCCTCACCACTCAGCAGGCCGCCGATCTGCTGGGCATCTCCCGCCCAACCGTGGTCAAGCTGATCGAGAATGGTGAGCTGCCCGCTGAGCGGGTGAGCTCTAGACGGCGTCTGCGGCTGCATGATGTGTTGACCTATCAGCAGGCACGCAAGCAAGCCCAGTACGCGGCATTGGCCGCGACCAGTGTCGAGATCGACGACCCCGAGGACCCAGCGGTAGTGCGCCAGCAACTGAAGGACGCTCGCAGGGCGATTGCGGCGCGGCGAAAAGCCAAAGGCTGAACAATCGTCGCGTGTTCACCGCCGTCCTCGATACCTGCGTCCTGTGGCCGAGCTTGCAACGCGACTTCCTGCTGTCCCTAGCGGTGGAGACGCTGTATCGGCCGCTATGGTCCGAACCGATCCTCGACGAACTCGAATACCACGAAGCGGCCAAACTCGTTGGCCGCGGCACGGATCCGGCCACTGCCGAAAAGCGGGCCACGCGCTTGGTCGAGCAGATGCGCTCGGCGTTCGAAGACGCCCTCGTGGAGAACTGGGAACCCCACGAGGGCACCTTCGGACTGCCCGACCCCGACGACGAACACGTCGTCGCGGCCGCGCTTGTCGGGGGAGCCGGGGCGATCGTCACCGAGAACATCAAAGACTTTCCACGGGCGAAGGTTCCACAGCACATGCTGATCCTCGAACCAGCCGCGTTCGCCGCCGACACGGTAGCCACCAATCCGGATGCTGCCGTGCACGCGCTCGCGACCATCAGCGCCCGGTTCCGCAATCCACCACAGTCGGTGGATGACTTGCTGACGATCCTCGAACAGCGCTACTCGATGACCGAAGCGGTCGATCTCATGCGGAGTGTATGAAGCTGGGCGGCAACAGGGTTGCGGTCTGGGCCCGCCGACCGCCGCGTACGGCATCGACGGCATGGCGCGCAGGGATGCACTCGCCGGCAGTGCGAAGACTGTCGCGGCCATGCAGTGCGGACTGGACCGCCTATTCCCACGTGAGCACAAACGGCTGTTGGCCGCCATCGCCGAGTCCGGATTGATCGTCAGCGAATATCCGCTGGGCGCCACCGCACCCGGACTGGTCGAGAGCGATGCGTCGACCTCTGCCTACATTCTGACAAAGCATGTGGGGCCTCGGTCAGACCTGTTCGCATTCTGGAGGATCATTCGAATTTCCGAGGATCGCGTTGATCAGCCGGGGGTAGGCGAATTCCCATGGGATTCGTTCCTGCTCCAGCAACAATCCTGTCCCGGTAACCGCCGCATGCTCGACGAGAACCTGGTAGAGCTTCTGCTCACGGGCAGTCAGGTGGAGCGGTACCGATTTGCGCTGCGGCAGGGCGCCTTCGACGGCCAGGTACCTGTACCGGTCGAGGACCTCAGTGTCGGTAAGTACAGTGGTGGCCGCGACGCCCAGGGTGCGTAGGTCACTGACGAATTGCAGACCTGCTGTGTCGATGTCGCCCCAGTAGATCACTCGCTCGGCGTTCCGCACCCACGTGATTCGCGCATACTGCTCCACGAAGAAGCCGTGGCCGTGCAGTATGACCGTGCCCGTGTGGTCACCAGTGACCGCGAAGGCGGTTTCCTTGTTCTCCAGGATCACGACGGTGGTAGGACGACGCGGCCATCGGCTGAGATCCTCGACCGTTGCGGCGAGATGGCGCATGCATGCCACCTGAGTACGCAGAAGCGGGTCGCAAACCGTAACTTGCACCAACTCTGGAACCACTCTCAACCCGAGGCGACGGTGCAGCACCCGCTTCCTGGACCTGGGAGGCTCACCTTCGGAGAGCTCGGTGTCGGCATCACCGCCGAGGAGGACGAGTACGAGAGTCTGGTGAGCGCCCAGCCACTTGGTGTCTATTCCCTCGATCGGCAACTGCCGGAGCAGCAACCCGGACGTCGGGTTGGCTCGAAGCCATTGCACGGCGCGGACCAGGCGTTCGTAATCGGCATCGTCGAGTCCCGTGATGCGGCGGACATGATCGGACAGTCGCGCGTCGGGGAACTCCTTCTGCAACTGGGTAAGTCGTTGCCCACATCGCTGCCATACCGACAGGTCGTCCGGATGCGCCGCTGCCACATCACCCGGCCGACTCAGGACAAGGGTCTTCGGCATGCGGTGGGTTCCTGTCGGGAACCGGAAGTTCGCGTACCCGATAGCGCCCGGACCGGTGTAGGCCTCCCAGCGGGCAGCCCACTCATGACAGGCGATCGGCGATTCGGAACGCTCTGCCGTATTCGGCGGCTGTAGCGAGATTCGCAGCGGCCAAGAGCCATTTCCGCGGGCCCAGTGCGCGTAATCAGCATCGAAACGCCTGTGTAGACGCTCGAGGACCTCCTCAGGCTGACGCACGAGCAGCACCGTCATTCTCGGCGAATCGCTGGTCGGCGAGTTCGCCGAATGTGGCCGACCTGCCATGCGACCGTGCGCCGTCGGGATCGGTACGCTTCTCGACCAGAATGGCCTGGCCGATGTACGGCTCGACGATGCCGGACATCCGGATCGGTGCCGCGATGAGTAGCTGGAACCCGAACTCGTCGAACGCGGACAGAGCCTGCGCGGAGAAGTTCTCGTCGGATTTGCTGAACGCCTCGTCGAGCATGAGTGTGCCGAAGCGTGGGCGGGCATCTGTCTCGTCGTCGGCGAGGTTGTAGCTCAATGCCGCTGCCAGGCAGAACGCCACCAATTTCTCCTGCTCTCCACCCGAATTGGAGGCCGTGTTGCGGTAGGTGTGCCTCGTTGTTTCGCCGTCGACCTCGCGTCCATAGAAGACGTACCCGTTCCGGACGTCGAGGACGTTCTTGCGCCACCGCTCAGCCGCAGGATCGGTCGCGGTGAACCGCATCATGAGCGCCTTGACCCGTTTGAACTGCTCGACATACTTCTCGGGATCGTTCTTCAGCGCCGCAGCCTTACGCATCAGGGTGTCGACACTGGCGCGGAACGCCTTGATGTCGGCGGACTGACTCGTCGTATACGAGATCTGCAAGTGAGTACCAGCATTGAATTCGACTCGACGCAAGCCAGCGTTGACCATCGCGACGCGCCGCTCGATCTCGGTCGCCGCGTTCTCGATACTGCGCTGCAACATCGCGATCGACGGAACCATGTCCTCGCTGATCATCTTCTCGAACCTCTGCATCGCCTCTGGCAGCCGACGTTTCACGATGTCGGCATGCAGATCGGCGAAGTCTTGACCGCCGCGATCGACATCCCCGCTGTCGTCAGGGGCGCTGTCACGCCAGTGGTCGAGAAAACGCATGATCGCTGACCGGACCTTCTCGTGCGCGACCTGTCGATCGGCGCGCGCGGCGCCGACGCGTTTCTCGAGGGCCGAGTCGAGTTGCCGCCGAAGGTTGTTGATGGCATCGACTGTCGCGGTGAGATCGAGCGAGGCGTACACGGCGTCCAGGTAGTCGCGGTCTTCTTCCTCGACAGAGTGCGGCTTCTGTTCCTCGGCCGATTGCATGTCCACCAGGACGGTCTGTCGCTGCGTCACGTCCGTCATGCGCTGCTGTGTGCGGTGCCAGACGCCGTACAACTTGTCGTGCGTCTCCTTGGCCCGATCGCGCTTCGCTTCCAGCCGTTGCAAATCGACGTTCCCAGAACGGATCTCCTTGATCCGCTCACCGAGCTCACTCGCGGCACGAGTCGGAGTCCAGAAATCCAGTTCCTTCCAGGAGACGAACGTGGCAGCCTGTTCGGCAGCATCGCGATGCTCCTTCGCCTCCTCAAGTTGTTCGCGCAGCCCCTTCGCGGCCTCAGCTGTGATCTCCTTCTTTCCTGCAAGCTCCTCGACATCCGCTTCCAGCGCTTTTCGTTTGGCGACTGTGTTGGCTCCCAGGATGTAGGTCGACTTGCTGGTCAGCTCGGGTCGATCGTCCTTGCGATAATGGTTTCCGGAGAGCTTCACTGTGCCGTTCACCGTGACAGCCAACTTGTATTCGTCGAGATCACGAGCCGACTCGACGCAGACGTGGCTGAATCGTCGGGTGATCTGGTCGGCGAGCCACCGACCGTGCGGATGATCACGGTCGATGGCCAGCTTCGCGGCCAGCGTGTTGGGCATCGGCCGCGGTTCATGAGCGGAAACAGCTGTGACAACGCTGTATTCGAGCACACCACGCATGTCGTTGCGATCGATGAACTGACGAACGACATCCTTGTGTCGCTCGGGCACCAGCATCCGCATGCCGTAGCTGCGCAGCACCTTCTCCGCGGCAGGCCGCCAGCGTTCCTGGCCATCGGCGATATCGATCAGTTCGGCGGCGTAAGGGATTTCGGTGATCGGCACTCCGGTCTCGCTGCTGATCCACACGCGCCTGTCGATCGCCGAGCCGGGAATCAGCGACTTGGCCGAACGGAGCCTGATGAGCTCGGCCTCGCTCTCACCGTGCGCTTTCGCGGCCGCATACTCTGCACCAATCGCCGTATTGGTTGTGGGAGTGAGTTCCGCCGAACGAGCCGCGGCCGCAGACTCCAACACCGGAAGTCGTCCTCGCAGACTTTCGAAGGCATCGCCATCGTCCTCTGGGCACTGTTCACCTAACCGCGTCACGTAGCCGCTGTACTGTCGGTACAACCGTTTCGCCGCTACGGCTTGACTCTCGAAGGCGCTTTGACGATCTTCCAGATTCCGCAGGTTCTGGTTTTTGTTGCTGATCTCCAATTCCAAATTGAAATACGTACTCTGAGCCGCGTCGGAGTCCGCCTTCTGACCGCCGATCACACCATCGATACGTTCGACCTCATCATCGATGTCGTCGAGTTCCTTCCCGATCGCCACGAGCAGCCGCCCCCTTACGTACCGTTCGAGGGTCGCTCCGCGCAGGGTCGTAGCTCGGTCGATCGTGTCCCTGGATTCGCGATAGATCCGCCAGCTTTCGGGCAGATCCCGAAGCACCTGCGCCTGCGCATTGGCTCGTTTGGCCGTTTCGTACGCATCGTTGAGTGGCGTATACGCGGCCAGCATCCGCTGAGCGTCGGCAAAGGTGTCCGGCCGGTCGAGCATGTTGTCGCGGATGAAGAGGTTCAGGTCGCCGACGTTCTTCATCGCCTTCGCCTTGCCCAGTAGCGCCAGCGCGGTACGAGATTTGCTCAGCCCGATGCGTTTTACCAACTCCTTCATATATTGGTCTTGAGTCGGGGGGAATTGCGCTGCCGTGTGCGTCTGCTTCCACCATCGGGTATCGAACTTGCGTTCTGCCCAGGCGTTGAGGTCTTGTAGATCGAAATCGCCGTCACTCAATTGATGCAGAGTGCTCATTGCCGCACCGTCGTTGTCGACGCCGGTGAACCACTTGATCACGACGGCAGTGGTGACCGCGCCACGTCCGTCGTCGTAGGTTGCTCCGATTGCCGACCATGTGGGCTCGCCGCCACGCAGATAGCGGACCTGCGAGCGTTCGTTCTCGTCGTTGGTCTCCGACCACGCGCCTCGGACGTAGTCCGCGACGGTGCGGGTGTTCCGTTTCGACCCCCGGGCCGTCAGGTCCGCTGAGGCGTTGAAGCGCTGGTCGTAGGTCGGCAACAGCACCAAAGAGTGCGCGTCCATCAGTGAGGACTTGCCGGATCCGGACGGGCCGGTGAATAGCACACCGCGATCGTCGATGCGAAAGTCCTTGTAGCCGCAGAAGGTTCCCCAGTTCACGACCTGCAGCCGAGTCAGCCGGAACTGACCGAGGTGGACCGAACGGTTCGCGGGCCTTGTCATACGGATGCTCCATCCCCTGAACTTGTACCGTCGACGGCCGCTGTTGCCCTGCCTCGCGCGATCGCCTGGTACCGGGTTTCGAGCGCCGCCACCTGATCAGCGGTGAGGATCGCGGTGATCACCCCGTAGATCGTGAATCGATCGTCGTTTCCCTTGATGGGCTTGATGATCGCGGCGTCATCCAACGACTTGATCGCCGCATTGATCTTGTCCCGGAACTTGACTTCGTCGGTGTCATCCGACGGCCGATAGGCCATCATGTGGTCGATCATGTCGGCACGATCGACGATCGGATCATCCGGCGACACAACATACTGCCGGTACAGGTACAGCGCCAGCGCGCTTGCCGCCAGACTGAGCGTCTTGGCGCGCAGTATCGTTCGGCTACGCGGACTGGAGTCGTCTGCTTGGCGCGTGAACGCGTACCGATACTCGCGGTTGATATCGAGAAGCAGTCCGAGCTCCGACAGCCGTGACCGCAACCGCTCTTCGAACTGCAGGACTACCGGCCAGCTCCTGGACTTCTCCGTGATGTGCGGAGCCGACACCAATTCCTGTAATGCCCAGCACAATTCGGGAGGAAGTTCGCTGGTGTCGCCATCGAAACGCGCGATGCCCTCCCCGTCGACCATATGCGAGCCGACTACTTCGTCGTCTCCTGCGAACACGCTATCGGGGTCGAGCCGTGTGGGGTCGCCACGAGATGCCTCGCTCACCTCCGCAGATACGTCCTCTCCGAAGACATCTGTGAAGGTCGGATCGGTCGTGTCACTCATCACCGAGCTCCTCTGCCAGCGACAGCTGTCGGTCAAGGCCGCGCGGGGCTCGTTGCGGGGTGACAGGAGCGGGGATGCGTTCGCCGAATATCGCGTAGGGAACGGCGATCTCGCGATAGCCGCGGGCGGTCGCCGCCCACACCGGGGAGGTCGCTTCGTCGTCGACCTCCCCGTACCGTGCCGCCAGTGACCACAACCCGATGATGTCACCGGTCCGGGCAGCGGGCAGCCGTTCGAGAACCTCGGACAGGGTGGCGAATCCAGAATGCGCCTCCATCGTGGTGTGCACCGCATCGCGCAAGGCGGTCCAGTCGATTGATTCCCGACCTACCATCGCGGTCGGGTCGATGGCGAACTCCGCGCTCGTATTCTCCACCGCCGCAGGAACGGTGGCGGTTCCCTGATCCAGTCGGAGTCGGCCGACCGAGGTTGTGTCCACACCGCTCATCGGCACCACGAATCCGATATCACGGCTGCCATGCGTGTGTTGAAATGCTACGGCCGCCGCAGCTTGCGCCTCACTGATCCGTGTACGCATGCTGCGGTAGTGCGTCAGATCCCCGCCGCGCACAAAATTGCTCATCCGACGGAAAGCAACGCCTCGAATCTCCTCGACTTCACGTACTCGCTGCCACACCGCATCGATGAAGCCGATCAGCGACCGTTCGAGATGCCCGGGCAGAGATTCGACCCTGTCGATGATCTCGGTGATGTCCCGCTCGAGCTGCGCACGCTGCGACGGCGTCGCGATGAGTGTGGCGAACGCCCGGAATGCCTGTCCTTCAGGAGATTCGGCGATCACATCGTGACCGTCGAACATGCGCTGCAAGGACTCCGCGAACTCCGTGGCGTCATCGGAGAGGCTCTGCCGCAGCAGTGCGGCGGTGTTGGCATGCATCCGCTCCCCGTAACTCGCGACGTCAGCGGGAATCCGGTCGATGAGCTCGGCAAGCGTGGCGACTTTGTCCACCAGTTCCGTGTGGTCCACTTTGAGTACTTCACCGCTGTCGAGCGCGTCGCGTTGTGCGACAAGTGCGGCGATCCGCTCATCAATCGCTCGTCGCCGGGCGGCCCGATCGGGATTCGCTTCGGTAGCGATGTGATGCAGTTCCGACATGACGATCGCCAGCGCCGACTCGGTCGCGATGGACGTTCGACGCCGAAGGTTGCGAATCTGCCGCACCGCCGCGTGGGCGCCCGACGTCAACTGATACCGCTCGACACGCGGATCGCGAGGATCGGCACTGCGGTGCACCCAGCTCTTCTTTCGCCATCGAGTGAGCACAGCATCGGCATCCAGTGACAGCTCTTGCTCATCACCGCGTCCACCAGGAAGGTAACTGCGCAGGAGGACGGGAAGATCAGCATCCATCGCAGCGGTGAGAGTCTGCCCGTCGACGATCTGCCCATCACCCAGATGCGCTGCCATGAGCGCCAGATCCAGCAGCGCATCCCTCGACCGCAACAACGACAATGAGACGTCCGCGCTCGCACTGCTGCGAAATTCGTGGAATATCTGCTCCGCGGTGATATCGGCCACTCGAGAACCCCCTTGCTCACGGAGTAGCTGTCTTCCTCAGTAGAGCATCGGCCGCCGACAGATTCTTGTTTCGACCGGGCGGTTCTGTTCTCGGGTGATCCGCCGATCCGGTGGCGCCGCAGCCATCACCCCGTTGCTCCGCCCCTACTCGCAAGCCGTTCGCAGCCGGATCCCTCGAACCATCACAGCCCATAGCGGCATCGCGTATTCTTGTGCGCATGAATACCTGCCACCGGCAGGTTTGTCATTCTTTCGTGTGTAAGTCCCCCCTCGCGCACAACGTTTCAAGGCCCCGGCGGCAACCCCGCCGACCGCCCGATTCGTCGGATTCCTCCGGACGAGCGCACTCAGCACCAGGCCCGCCGTAATCATCGAGCAAACGCTCGCGTGTTTCACGCTCCGGCGAACCGTCGCGATTCCCTGCCACCCGATCAGGCCGTCCGTACCATCTCCAGCCATGACCGATGAGCCGGACAGCGGCACCATCGCCGGAGAACCTGTCCCCGTGCTGGAACGCGCCCTCTCGTACCTCGCGACGACCAGCAGCATCAGCGAAGCGGGGTACTTCTCGGCAGAGCTGCCATCACATCTGATGGCGCCGTTCACCCGGGCCATCATGCGGATCGAAGCGGAACTGCTGCTCCACGATGCCGACAAAGTCACAGCGGAAGCCGGTGAACCCCGCACCCATTCACAACGCCGCCACGACGCCTTCCTCGCGTTGTTGATGCGAATCGATGAGCAAGCCACACCGTAGGCGACGAATCCGAGCGGACAGCCCTACCGTCCGGCGATTACGACAGACTCAGCGGCCTATCCCGCTCAGTCGTCAGCCCATGCCGATGATTTCGACCGTGCCGTCTTCGGATCGGTCGACGATCAGCAGTGCGCCGGGCACGGCGTGTAGGGAGGTCGCTCCGCCAACCTGGTCAGCTTGATTGCCAAGCAGGTATCGAGCGGATAGCGCCCTGGCTCAGCCGTTGACAACCAGCAGTCCCGGTCCGCCACCGGCTACATAGAGCCGGTGCAGGACCGGGTCGACCACGGCGTTCATTTCGAGCGAGGAGCCGTCCATGCATAGTGTGCCGGTCACGGATTCGCTATCGGGATCGACGCGGGTGACCCACCCTTCGTCGCATTCCGACACCGTGCCCGGGTCTTCCAAGAACGTGCTGTATCCGCTGATGACGTAGGCGTCGCCACTGGCGGTGTCGACCGCGACGTCGAATCCCATCTTCCCCGATGGGACGGTCGCCGCGACCGAACCTTTGTCCAGATCCACGATCTTGAGCACGGTGTTTTCCTCCTCCCGGTTGGGAGTAGCCCTGTCGGTCGCGTACAGCCTGCGAGCCTGCGGATCCACGGCGACGGCATTGGCGAATGTCGCGATGGTGCCGGTTTGGGTTCTGGTGGCGCCGTCGACGATCGCGATTTCATCGTTGGCGGGAATGTATATCCGGTGGGTGGTGGGGTCGACCTCGATATTGCCGCTGGCTTTGGTCAGCGGCAGGGTGCCGGTGACGGTTCGCGAGTCCAGATCCGCGGTAATCAGGGCGGTGTTTCGGTGGTGGTCACTGGTGAGGCCGACGTAGACCGTGCGCAGTCCCGGATCGAATCCCGCGACGCTGGCGAAATCCTCACCGAGCGGGATGGTTCCGGTGACCTGGTGGCTGGTCAGATCGATCAACACCACCGTTTCCCGGTCCGCGCCGTCGTTGGCCACCACCACCAGTGCGTGCGACTGCTCGTCGACGAAGACCCCGGTGATCAAGTACCAGTGCTCGCCCAGCGGAATGTCGGCCACCACGGCATTAGTGGTGAGGTCCACCACCCGGATGGCGTAGTCCAGGTCGGAGACGAACGCCGTATTGCCGTACAGGGCAACATGTTGCGCATTTGGGATCGGGATGCGGGCCTGGAGCGTCGGTTGCGGTGCAGCATGTTGTGTTTTGTCCCGGATGGTCGACAGCAGTCGCGGCACCGCGGACTTCGCGGCGGCACCGGCAAGGACGACCAGCACGGCGATCACCGCGGCCACTATCCGGCCACGACGGCGAGGCCG
Organism: Nocardia uniformis NBRC 13702; assembly: GCF_001613345.1. Classification (GTDB taxonomy): domain Bacteria; phylum Actinomycetota; class Actinomycetes; order Mycobacteriales; family Mycobacteriaceae; genus Nocardia; species Nocardia uniformis. The sequence goes on from NZ_BDCE01000121.1 coordinate 26,357, forward strand.
CTGCGGGCCCGGTGGCTGCGGCACCGGCCCTGGCGGCGGGTGGGGTGGCGGGTTGAACGCACCGGGTGACGGATACGGGTGCCCCCAGCATGATTCGGGTTGTTGACCCAAGCCGGAACCTCAGTTCCATATTGCGGCCCCTGCACGCCGTCCCCCAATCGACCCAACATCACAAACGGCATGGATCGTATCCCATTGCCGGCCGGTGCCCGGTGACGCGTGCACCGCCCGTATTCACCCTGGGCCAACGCGATTTCGAGAACACCGCGTACATTGGCGCCGCGGCGGATAGGGCGCGCTCGTGGTGCGTTTCGGCGGTTCAAGGCCGTGTTGCATGACGAGTATCCCCCTGCTGGCCGCGCGGCACTCGTTCCACGACACCCGGGCCGATCCCCGCCAGCCCGTCGCTACTACAACTGTTGAACCAATCGCTTCAGCATGGCGTGTAGCGGTCCATTGTCACCACGCAGCGAAGCCCTCGACGCCCGCACGTTCTCGTCCGGATCCAGAGCGGACCAGTCGATCAGCCAACCGGCCTCGCGTGCGAGCTGACCGAAGAACGCCCGCTGCGCACGGCCGTTCCCCTCACGGAACGGATGAATCGCGTTGACTTCGGCCAGCTAATGGGTCAGCTTCGTGATGAATTCGTTCCGGGGCATACCACGTAGGAACGCGTCCGCGGCCAGCGCGGCGAATACCTCCCTCGCAAAGCTCTCGATATGCCGTGGCAGGCAGAACGGATCCGACTTCGTGATTCCGACCACCCGAATCTGCCCCGCCCATGGGTACACATCCCCGAAGATCTCCCGATGAAAATCGCACAGGTGATTCAGGTCGTAGCGCCCGGGCAGCGACCTGACTCCCAGATCCGCCAGCGCAGCCAGACTCAGGTCTGCCTCCACCTGTCGCAGCAGTGCAGCATCGATGATCCCCAACCGATTGCGCAATACACCCGACTCGGGGTCGGCGTACGGATCAGCGGTCACGCCGCGCCATGCAGCTGCCGAACCATTTCCCGCATCCGCGTCGTACTGATCTCACCGCGCGCCCACTGCTCCATGATCTCCTCCGCAGCGAGGCTCGCGGACCCTCCCTCGGCCCGAACCGACGCCGCCGCCTGAGCCAACGAGCGTGCACGCTCCGCAGTCAGCTCCTCGAACACTTCGACCGGTACCACCACCGCCTCCGTCTTCCGATGAGACCCCACCCCCACCGGACGACGATCGCCCCTACGAAAACGCGCCAGCACACCGGACAGCTGCTCCCGCGCCTCACGCACCGACAATGTTTCGAACGCCATCACCAAAGTGTACCCAAACGTGTACACAATTATTCCTGATCGCAATACTCCATCCCTGCGCACCATCAGAGCCGATTGCGTATTCTTGTGCGCATGAACACCTGCCTTGGGCAGGTCTGTCATGTTTTCGGGTTCAAGTCCCCCCTCGCGCACCACATCCCGAGTCCCCGGCCGCAGGCCGGGTGACCACCGGTTTCGCTCCCGCACTGAGCGAATTCAGCACCTCCCCCACACTGCAGTAACCATCTAGCAAACGCAATATTGCGTCTTGCGCCGACGCTCAGATTCGCCACTCAGTCACCCAGGATCCTTACATCTCGGTGGGGGCCGACCTGCTGTGCGGCGCGCATTGTGGCACCCGCCGACGGGAGTTGTCCGGTCTTCTCGATTTTCGAATCGCAAAGGCCATTCCCGGCTCGAACCTGGCGCAGTTGCTCAACACCACCACCGACGCTGGCGGGGTGCTCGCCCGCGAGCTACCGGCAACGCTGCCGCAGAACACGTTCGACGTATCCGCGCCATCGACATCGGCCAGCGCCGACACACCCATCTACTCACATTGCGCCGCCGATTCCCTCAACTCGGCGTCTGGCGCCTGACCAACCCCAGCGAGAAGCGGGTCGGGGGTGACTGGGAGTGGTGGATCGGCTCCGAAGCAGACGGATGGCTATGTCTGCGAATTCAAGCCAAACGCATCCACCACAGCGGGTACCCCACACTCAAACACCCAGGCCACGACGACGATGACTTCCAGTACGACACCCTCATCAAGAACTGCCATGACCCGCATATCCTGCCCTACCACGTCTTCTACAACGGCTGGGAACTCGACCGATTCGCGCGAAACCCAGGTGGTTACGCCGATCTCGAGGCACTCGAGACCAACGGGCATTATCCCTACTATGGCGGGCGACCCGGCCTGGCTACAAACCTCTACGACACCAGCGTTCATCACCCGACCACCCCGATGCGACACATACTGCGATGGTGGGGATGCGCGGCACTGTCCACACCTACCGCGTCGCCGAACTACACGCCGCGCCGCATCAACGTGCCTACGCCCCACGCTATCTCGCCCACGCCATGCCCTGGTCGCACCTGTTCACCACCAACGACACCGGTGGACGTGCCACCCGTGTGCGGCGCAGCCGACTCGACCGCACTCACCATCGCCTGCTGATCGACACCACCAGTTCGGCCCACAGCGTGAAGAGGTATGAGGACCGCCACAACGCATTCGCCGACGGATTCGAAGACCTCGACTCTAGGGACCTGCGCCAGTTCCGCTCATCTCGGCTGCCTCCCTACGCCGAGGCAATCCTGCTGACGGGACCCCGTGATTCGGCCCATCGTGTGTG
>NZ_BDCE01000122.1 GCF_001613345.1 Nocardia uniformis NBRC 13702
GTAGAGCTGCACGAACCGATCCAACGACCGCTCAATATCGCCACGCAGCGCCTTGGCCACCACCGAGCCAATGGGCCCGAAGAGGGGTGCGCCGCCGAGTTCGAAATCCGCGGCGACCTTCGAGCCGGTGGCGGTCGGGGAAACCCGGAGTTCGATGCCGAATTTGGTGCCGCCGATGCCGGAGCCGGTGAGGACCATGCGGTTCGGGGGTTCGGCGGCCTTTACCGTCCAGGTGACCCGGTTGCGGAAGCCCTTGACGGTGGCGACGCCCACCAGGCGGGTGCCCGGGGTCAGTTCCTCGGGGAGAGGGCTGCGCCAGCCCTCGTGGAGGGTGAGCCATTTTTCGAGGTTGGGCAGGTCGGAGGCGTGCGCCCAGGCCTGGTCGGGGGCGATGGGGACGTCTACGGAGACCTTCAGCTTTGCCACGAGGGCGATGGTATCTGTTACATGGCGTAGCTCTAAGGGCGGGTGACCGGGTCCACGCGGACGGGGACACCATTGAGGTTGGACATGCCCGCCAGGCGTTCCACGTCGACGACATCGGTGGACATGAGGTCGTTGACGTTCGCGCCGCCCGCGGCATTCGCACGGCGCCAGCCGCCGTTGTGACCCCAGCCGTGCGGGATGGCGACCGCACCCTCGGTCATATCCTCGGTGAGGCGGGCGGTTACCTCGATGGCGCCGTGGGTGGAGGTGACGCGGCAGCGCTCGCCATCGGAGATTCCGGCTGCGGCAGCGTCTTTCGGATTGATCCGGGCGGCGTGTTCGCGGTCGCCGCGCATGAGGGCATCGACATTGTGCATCCACGAGTTATGGGATTTGAGCTCGCGCATACCGATTACCCGCAGCGGGTAGTCGGGGTCGGTATCGGCGGCTTCGAGGCCGCGTAGTTCGCTGATGATCTCCTCGGGAGCGAGTCGCACCCGGCCACCCTTGTGCTGCACCACTTCTCGCAGGACGCCGGTGGTGATGTGGTCGGCGAGGACCAGACCGTGGGGGTGGCGGCGGAGCATGCGCAGGCTCAAACCATTGCGGCGCAGGCCGAACCAGTCGCCATAGGGGCCGGTGCGCAGGGCCAGGTCGATGAGGAAGGCGGGGCTGAGGCGGGAGGAGCGACCGCCGGGGACGCGATTGCGGAGGGAACTCAGCAGGCTTCCAGCGGGGGCGGCGGGTCCGATGGCGAAGGGCTGCACGCCGATTCGGGTAGCGATGTCATCGATGATCCGCCATTCCTCGCGGGCCTCGCCGTACGGTTCCACCACACGCTCGGTGTACTGAGTATACGGAATGGGCGCGAGCGCGGTGAAGGGCAGCGGAATATCGTCGCGCTCCAGGAAAGTGGTGGCCGGGAGCACGTAGTCGGCCATGCGATTGGTGTCGTTGATGTACAGGTCGATCGATACGAACAGGTCCAGTTGTTCCAGCGCGGAAGCCAATTCGCGGCCATTGGGCACCGAGAGCACCGGATTGCCCGCCGACGTGAACAGCGCTCGCAACTGCCCCGGACCGGGTGTGGTGATCTCCTTGGCCATTACCGCGGCCGGGAAGGTGCCCAGCACGTCCGGGAAATCGCCTACGCGGGAATGGTTCTTGCCGTAGCGGATCAGGCCGAGCCGGGAATTGATCCGCGAGACCGCCACCAGCTCCTTGCCGAATACCGAGCCGCCGGGCGCGTCCAGATTGCCGGTCACGGCGGCGAGCGCGTCGATGAGGAAGGCCACCAGGGTGGCGTGGCGGCCCAGGCAGGTGCCGGTGCGGCCGTATACAGCGGCGGATTCCGCGCGGGCGAGGTCGCGGGCCAGCGCACGCACCTGCTCGGGGTCCAGGCCGGTGACCGGTGCGGTGCTCTCGGGCGTGAACTCGGCTACCGCATCCCGCAATTCGCGCACCCCCGACGCCTGCTGCCGCAGCGCCCGCGCATCCTCGAGCCCCTCGGCGAAGATCACCTGGAGCAGCGCGGCCAGCAGCCAGGCATCGCTATCGGGCCGCAGCCCCACATGCTCGAACAGTCGCGCCGTTTCCGTGCGCCGCGGATCGACCACGACCACCCGGCCGCCCCGGTCGGTAATCGCCTTGAGCTTGTCGCGAATCCGGGGCGCACTGACAGCGCTGCCGTGCGACACCACCGGATTCGCCCCGACCATGAGCAAAAAATCAGTACGGTGCAGATCCGGTACCGGCGCGGTGGTCATCGATCCGTACAGCAGCTCGCTGGCCACGAACCGATTGTTGATGTCCTGCGATCCGGCCGAATACACATGTTTCAGCCCGGCGGCCAGCTGGAAACCGACCATCCACAGGGTGTGCGAATAGGAGAACGCCGATGGATTGCCGAAATACCAACCCAGACTGCCGCGCCCGTGTTCGCGAATGACAGTGCGCAGCCGGGCGCCGATATCGTCGAGCGCCTCTTCCCACGACACGCGCTCGAACCCACCCGAAGCCGTTCGTCGCTGCGGGTACAGCACCCGATCCGGATCGTTCTGGATCTCGGCGAACGCGATGCCCTTCGGACAGGCGAATCCCTGGGACAGCGGATGGTCCTTATCGGCGCGCAGCCGGACCAGCTTTCCGTCCTCGACGGTGGCGATCAGCCCGCAGAGCGGTTCGCAGATCCGGCAGTAGGTGGCTATCTCACGGGTGCTGCTCACCCTTCAAGACAACACCTGCGCCAGCGTGAGCAACAACACATTTTCGGCCAAACTGGGGGCGGCGGGCACGGTTTCGGTGATCTGCGCGGCGGGTTCGCCCTCGCCTTCGGTGTGCAGCCAGACGAAACCGTGGTCGGCCAGGTCCAGGGTGCGGGGCAGCGCGGCGGCAACCGTCGTCGGATCGGCCAGGCCGTCGACGGTGACCCGCTTGGGTATGGCGCGCAATGCGGGCCAGGCGGCGGCGAACCCGGGATGCAGCGGCCGGTTCGTCACCTTGTCCTCGGGCACCCACCGCAGCGACTTGCTCTCCAGATTGCGGCGGGTTTTCAACCGGGTGGCGGCATCGGCGACAACGGTGGTGTATGTCCAGCCGCTGGGCGCGGTCGCGGTGACCCGGCTGGCACGCACCCGGATGGAATCGGCCCGAATGCCCGCCTCCTCCTCGGCCTCACGGACCGCGGCGTGCACGGTGCTCTCATGGCTGTCGCGGGCACCGCCGGGCAGCGCCCAGGTACCGCCCTGATGACTCCACCACGCGCGATGCTGCAGCAGTACCGCCGAACCACCGCCCGCCAGCGGGGCTCGCAGCAACAATCCGGCAGCGCCGAAACGACCCCACTGGCGAGTGCCGTCGGGGCTGTCCGCCCAGCCGTCGCCGTCACCTCGCATGCCCACATCCTCACTTTGCCCACGCCACGATCGCGATCACATGAGGGTGTTCGCCGCGCCGCGGCACCGGTACGTCCACAATAAGCTCAATCGACCGATCAGTTCCGGCACCTGGGAGGTGAGCATGGCTCGCAGCGGGCAATTGCGGCTCGACGAACTGTCGCCCCGCTCCGCGACCGCGCTGGTGCGGGAACGGATAGACGCCAATGATATGCGCGCCTTCGCGCGATCCTCCCCCGCCAGATTGATAGCGATCGGATTGCTGCTGCTCGGTCTGTGCGTGGCGGCGGGCGCGGTAACCGCCACCGCTGTCGACCACCGGCAGGACGCACTCGACACGCTGCTCGAGCAGGCCGAACCGGACGCGTATTCGGCGCAGCGGCTCTACACCTCGCTCTCGGTGGCCGATGCCTCCGCGGGCACCGCGTTCATCTCCGGCGGGCTGGAACCCAATTCCGTGCGCGACCGCTACAACCAGGCCATCGGTGAGGCATCGGCAGAATTGGTGGCCCAGTCCAATCGTGCCGATGGCGATGACATCGGCCTGCGCACCGGCATCGCGACCGGGCTGCCCGTGTACACGGGGCTGGTCGGGACCGCACGGGCCAATAACCGCACCGGACAGCCGGTGGGGGCCGCGTACCTCAGTGCGGCGTCACATCAGATGCAGGCGACCCTGCTGCCGATGGCGCACGAGTTGCAGGAGCACCGCTCCTCGGCGATCACCGATATTCAGCGCAATCATGTGCGGCCGCCCTGGCCCGCCATTGTGCTGCCGCTCCTGGCGGTGGCCGCGCTGCTCGTGGCGCAGTGGTTCCTGACCCGGCGCTGGCATCGCATTCTCAATCCGGGGCTGCTGTTGGCCACCTGCACCATGGTGGTGCTGCTGTCGTGGACGGTGATCGCGGGCGTGATCTCGGCCGTATCCACCACGCAGGCCCGCGATAACGGCTCCATTCCCACCGCGACCCTGACCGAGAGCCGCATTCTGGCGCAGCAGGCCCGCAGCGCCGAAACGCTCAAACTGGTGCGCCGCGATAACGGCGGCGACTACGACCGCACCTACGACGACGCCACCGCCCGGCTGCGCACCCTGCTCACCACCTATCCGTCCGACGCGCCCGCCACCGGGGAAATCGACAATGCCGTTGCCGCACTCGATCGCTGGCATATCGCGCACGGGCGAATGAACGAGGCGCTGGCACGGGGCGACTTCCTGGGCGCGAGCGCCGTCGCCACCGGGTCGGGTGCGAACGAGGCCAGCGCACAGGTGGAGTCGCTGGACCGGGCGCTCGCGAACGGTATCGCCGCGACCCGGAACACCCTGCGGGAGGACACTTCGCGAGCCTCCGGCGCACTCGATCTGCTGGCTCCGGGCGCACTGGTACTGGCCACCGCGGCGGCCGTACTGGTGGCGGCCGGACTGTGGCCCCGACTACGGGAGTACCGATGATGAGACGCCGACTAGCTGTGCTCGCCATCGCCGCACTCGCCCTGACCGGCTGCGGCGAACCGGACAGTGCGCCCCGGTCAGACCGGACGGCCAGCTACACCGATCCGCCGCTGCCATCGGGAGCCACTGCCGCAGAGCCAAATTCGACGCCGCCGCCGGAACCCGACGGCTGCGGCGACCCGACCGCCAGCCTGCGCCCCGGTGCGGTGCGCGACAGGGCGGCCCTCGACGCCATTCGAACCCGCGGGCGACTACTGGTCGGACTCGACCCGGGCAGCAATCTGTTCAGCTTCCGCGATCCCGCCACCGGCACACTTCAGGGCTTCGATGTGGAGATCGCCCGGGAGATCGCCCGCGATCTGCTCGGCGACCCCGAGAAGGTCGAATTCCACATGCTCGGCTCGGCCGAGCGGGAGCAGGCGCTACAGAATCACACCGTCGATGTGGTGGTGAAGACCATGACCATCACCTGTGAACGGCGGCAGCGAGTTTCGTTCTCCACCTCGTATCTGCAGGCACATCAGCGGGTGCTGACGGTACGCGATTCCGGGATCACCGGGCTGAGCGATCTGGCCGGCCGACGGGTGTGCGTGGTGAGCGGCACCACCTCACTGGACCGGATTCGCCGCCTGCAGCCCGCCGCCTCCATCCTCACCGTGCCCAGTTGGGCCGACTGCCTGGTGGTCCTGCAGCAGCGGCAGGTCGATGCCGTCAGCACCGATAACACCGTGCTGGCGGGGCTGGCCGTGCAGGACCCGCTCACCGCGGTGGTCGGGGAGAACCTCAGTACCGAGCAGTACGGCATCGGCATTCCGAAAGATCGCGATGATCTGGTGCGGTTCGTCAACGGCACCCTGGAACGCATTCGCGGCGACGGCACCTGGTCCCGCCTGTACCGACGCTGGCTCGAACCGCAGCTCGGCAATGCCGCCATCCCGCCGCCGCCGAGATATCAGGACTGAGCGATGAGCGAATCGTCCGAACGCGACAGCAAACGCCCCGCGGCACCGGATCCCACCGGGGACGCCGAGCCCGGTACCGAGTTGAGCCATCGACCCGAACCGTCCCGCGACCCCGAAGGGACGGAATTCACCGCTCGCCCGGACACCGGTGCGGGGGCGCCCGATACGGAGTACAGCTACCGCGCGGAGTCCGATCGCGTCGGTAGGCATGCGGCCGGGACGCCGCCCGCCGACGTCGACACCGTGGCGGTCAGCGCGGGCGCGGGTACCACCGCCGGGCCCCGATCGAATCCCGACGGCATCGAGATCACCGCTGCGCATGGCGATTCCGGACCTTCGACCCGCCCCTCGCAGCGGACCGGTCGAATGACTCGCCCGCGCCCGTCGGTGCGGCGATTGGGTGCGGGGCTGGTGTCCATTCCGGCGGTGGATCCGGTGGATCCGGCCGCGGTGGTGCTGAAGGATCCCGTGGTCTCCGAAGGCCGCCGATTCTGTTGGCGCTGCGGCAAACCCGTCGGGCGGGCAACGCCGACCCAACCGTCCAGAACCGTCGGCAGCTGTGAAACCTGCGGTGCGCCCTACGATTTCCGCCCTTCGCTGTATCCCGGAGATCGGGTGGCCGGGCAGTACGAGATTCAGGGCTGCCTCGCCCATGGCGGGTTGGGCTGGATCTATCTGGCCATCGACCGCAATGTGAGCGACCGATGGGTGGTACTGAAGGGCCTGCTGCACGCGGGCGATGCCGAGGCGCAGGCGGTGGCGGTGGCCGAACGGCAGTTCCTGGCCGAGGTGGTGCATCCCAGCATCGTCAAGATCCACAATTTCGTGGAACATCCTGATGCCGAGGGCAATCCGATCGGCTACATCGTCATGGAGTACGTCGGCGGGCGTTCGCTGCGCAATATGCTCGACGTCCATCCCAAACCGGAGCGCATGCCGGTGACCGAGGCCATCGCATATGTGCTGGAGGTGCTGCCCGCACTGGACTATCTGCACTCGGTGGGGCTGGCTTACAACGACCTCAAACCCGATAACGTCATGGTGACCGAGGATCGAGTGGAACTGATCGACCTCGGTGCGGTCGCGCCCTTCGAGTCGTATGGAAACCTGTACGGCACCAGGGGTTTCCAGGCTCCGGAGATAGCCAAGACTGGACCGACGGTCGCATCGGATATCTACACGGTGGGTCGTACGCTCGCGGTGCTGACCATCGATATGCCCATGCAGCAGGGCGCGTTTTGCGATGGGCTACCCGATCCGGCCGACCATCCGGTGCTGGCACAGCACGAGTTCTTTCACCGGCTGCTACTGCGGGCCACCGATCCCGATCCCGAGCGCCGCTTCCCGTCCGCGCGCATCTTCGCCAATCAGCTCATCGGAGTGCTGCGCGAAATACTGGCCACCGAGACCGGGGTGGAGCATCCGCAGCTGTCCACCCTGTTCAGCCCGCCCCGAACCTGTTTCGGGACAGCGGAAGCCGTCGAGCAGACCGATGGCCTGGTGGACGGCCTGGAGCGCGACACCCTGCTACGGGCCCGCGATATTGTTGCGGCGCTACAGGTTCCGCTGATCGATCCGAGCGACCCGTCTGCGGCGCTGCTGGCAGGTGCGGCGCATCCCGAACCCCGGCACGTCCTCGATGAGCTGCGGCACTCCCGGCAACGCGCCAGCGCCGAACCCGGTGGTGCCCCCGAGACCTTCGAACTGGAGGTCACCCTCGCCGAGACGCGGGCACACCTGGATCTCGATGAGCCCGCCGCCGCCCGCATGCTGCTCGACCGGCTCACCGATACCGCGCGACTGCCGGCCCCCGACTGGCGAATCGACTGGTATCTCGGCGTCGCCGGACTCCTGGAACTGGACTACGAGCGCGCTTTCGCCCGTTTCGACGCGGTACTGCAGGCGCTACCGGGCGAGATCGCGCCCAAACTCGCCCTGGCCGCAACCGCGGAACTAATTCTCCAGCACTGGGTTTCACCCGATCCGGAACAGTGGCGCGCGTATGCCGAGAAGTACTACGCCACCGTCTGGCGCACCGATCGCGGCGTAGTGGCCGCCGCCTTCGGCCTGGCCCGCCAACTGGCCGCCGCCGGCCATATTTCCGCCGCCGTCCGCGCCCTCGACGAGGTCCCACCCGCCTCCCGCTACTACGCCGAGGCCCGGATGACGGCGGTTCTCACGCTCCTCGCCAGTGCGCCCGTGGATGAACTGGACGAGTCCACCCTGCATATCGCCGCCGCCCGGGTGCAGGCGCTGCCCGCGGGCGAAAGTCGCACCGGGCAGCTGCGGGTGCTGGTACTGGGCACCGCACTGGGTTGGCTACAGTCCGGGCGCACGCCGAAAGCACCCCATAGCAAGATCTTCGGTGCACCCTTCACCGAACGCGAACTGCGCAGCGGTATCGAATTGGGGCTGCGTGCCCTGGCCCGCTCGGCCCCCGCCCGCACCCACCGGTACGCGCTGGTGGACCTCGCCAACGCGGTCCGCGCCAAATCCTGGATCTGACCACACCGCGACAACCCACCGCAGCAGGCAACTGCGAACCGATCGCACATCTATAACCGATGCCGCAATGGCGGTCCCGCGCAGCGCGACTCACCTCGCGCACAACCACCCTCGCCATTCCGGCGCGGAGTTCCGCCCGACTGCACTGAGACCGCCGACAGCGAGTCCGCCCCGGCTGTACTGAGGCTGCGCGAGAGGGGGTGGAACGCCGAAACCCGCGTCATTCCCGCGGGTTCGATCAGGGGCAGCCGATCGACGGGGGCCGGCGAGGGGTCACCGCCCGAACCGCTGGTGCGTTGTTTCGCGACACGGGTTTCGGCGAGCCCGGTCCGAAGTGCCGGGCTCTTGGCCACTATGCCGAATGGTTCCTGAAGATTTCGTGAAGTACTACCCCACCAGGGCAGCGGAGGCGCGAGCGATGGCCAGTTCCTCATTGGTGGGGACGACCAGGACGGCTACCTCCGCGCCTTCGGGTGAGATGTAGCGCGCGGAACGGTTTTCGGCGGTATTGCGGTCCGGGTCCACGTCGATGCCGAAGCGGGACAGGCCCGCGAGGGCATCGGCGCGAACACGTGCATCGTTCTCGCCAACACCGGCGGTGAAGGTGATGGCATCGACCCGGCCGAGTTCCACCAGGTAGGCGCCGATATAGCGGCGCAGTCGGTGGATGTAGACCTCGTAGGCGAGTTTCGCCGCGGCGTCACCGCTGTCGATGAGGCGGCCGAGTTCGCGGAAGTCATTGACGCCGGACAGCCCCTTGATACCGGAGCGGCGATTGAGCAGATCGTCGACCTGTTGCACATCCATCCCTGCGGCGCGAATGAGGTGGAAGATGATGCCCGGGTCGAGATCTCCGGAACGAGTGCCCATGACCAGGCCCTCCAGCGGGGTGAGGCCCATGGTGGTATCCACCGCACGGCCGCCGCGAATGGCCGACGCCGACGCGCCATTGCCCAGGTGCAGGACGATCTGATTGATTTCCGAGCGGTCCCTGCCGAGCACCTCGGCCACTCGCCCGGATACGTAGTCGTGCGAGGTGCCGTGGAAGCCGTACTTGCGGATACCGTGCGCGGCAGCGGTTTCCGCGTCGATGGCGTAGGTCTTGGCGGCATCGGGTAGGTGGTGGAAGAAGGCGGTATCGAAGACCGCCACCTGCGGTACCTCCGGCAGCAGCGCCCGGGCGCTCTCGATGCCGGTCACATTGGCCGGATTGTGCAGGGGCGCGAGGGTGGACAGATCCGCGATCGCCCGCACCACGTCATCGGTAATGAGGGTGGGCTCGTAGAAAACCTCGCCGCCGTGTACCACCCGATGTCCGACCGCACCCAGATCCGCGGCGGCGAGATCGTGGCCGCTCTTGGCGAACAGGTCGAATACCAGGCGCAATCCCTCGCCGTGATCGGCGATGGGGCCGTCGTGCTCGAAAGTCTTTCCGTCGCTCTTGTGCTCGATGGTGGGCGAGCCGTCGCCGACCGGCTCGCCGATGCGCTGCACCACACCGGAGGCGACCACGTCACCGTTATCCGGTTCCAGCAGTTGGTATTTGATCGACGAGGACCCGGAGTTGATCACCAGCACCTGCACGACTACGCCTCCTGCTGGGCTTGGATGGCGGTAATGGCCACGGTATTCACAATGTCGGCGACCAGCGCACCGCGCGAGAGATCATTGACCGGCTTGCGCAGCCCCTGCAGCACCGGACCGATGGCCACCGCACCCGCACTGCGCTGCACCGCCTTGTAGGTGTTGTTGCCGGTATTGAGGTCCGGGAAGATGAAGACCGTCGCCTTACCCGCCACCTTGGAATTCGGCAGCTTGGTGATCGCCACATCCGGTTCTATGGCGGCGTCGTACTGAATCGGGCCCTCCACCAACAGTTGTGGCGCACGCTCGTGCACCAGCTTGGTGGCGGCGCGCACCTTGTCCACATCCGCGCCCGAACCGGATTCGCCGGTCGAGTACGACAGCATGGCGACCCGCGGCTCGATACCGAACTGCGCGGCGGTCCGCGCCGAGGAGACGGCGATATCCGCCAGCTGATCGGACGTCGGATCCGGCACCACCGCGCAGTCGCCATATGCGAGAACGCGATCCGACAGGCACATGAGGAACACGCTGGACACCGTGGAAACGCCCGGCTCGGTCTTGATGATTTCGAAGGAGGGGCGAATGGTGTGCGCGGTGGTGTGCGCCGCACCGGACACCATGCCGTCGGCCACCCCCATCTGCACCATCATGGTGCCGAAATACGAGATATCGGCCATGAATTCGCGCGCCCGGTCCACCGTCATGCCCTTGTGCGCGCGCAGTCGCGCGTACTCCTCGGCGAATTCGTCGCGCAGCGGACAGGTGAGCGGGTCGAGGACCTCGGCGGCCTCGATATCCACGCCGAGTTCGGCGGCCCGGCCGCGTACGGCGGACTCGTCGCCCAGAATGGTGAGGTCGGCGATCTTGCGCTGCAGGACCCGACCGGCCGCGCGCAGAATGCGGTCGTCGTCGCCCTCTGGCAGCACAATGCGTTTGCGATCCGCGCGGGCCCGCTCGATCAGCTGGTACTCGAACATCTGCGGGGTGACCACATCCGGGAAGCGAATCTCGATCTGCTTCAGCAGTTCCGGCGCGTCGACCCGCTCTTCCATGAGCGCCAGCGCGGTATCCACCTTGCGAATACTGGACAGCGATATCCGGCCGCGGGTGCCCACCACCGCCTTGGCGGTCTCGAAGGTGCCCAACTGCGTCGTCAGAATCGGCAGCTTCGGTTTCAGACCCTCGATCAACCGCGCGACGGACGGTTCCGGCAGCATGCCGCCATTCATGATGATGCCCGCCAGCGACGGAAAGCCGAACGCCTCGTGGGCATTCACCAGGGCCAGCAGTACGTCGGCGCGGTCGCCGGGCGTAATGACGGCCATACCGTCGGCCAGCCGCTCCAGAATATGTTCGGTGGTCATACTGCCGACGATTACCTCGAGGGCCTCGCGCTGCATGAGTTCCGGGTCGCCACTGTAGATTTCGCCATCGATCGCCTGGCACAGCTCTTCCACCGTGGGTGCGGTGAGCAGCGGCACCTCCGGCAGCGCCCAGGACGGCACCGCGCACATCTTGCGCAGCATGGCCGCATCGGCCTCCAACTGCTCCGGATCACAGCGATTGGCGATGACCGCGACCAGTTTGGCGTGTTCGTTGACCAGTTCGCCGCGACACAGCTCCACCAGCTGGCCGAGTTCGGCAGACGTGCGACCCGCACCGCGCACCACCAGCAGCACCGGCGCACCCAGGTTCACCGCGATACGGGCATTGAAGCGCAGTTCGCTGGGGCTGGCGACATCGGTGTAGTCGCTGCCGAGAATGAGCACGGCATCGCAGTGCTTGGCCATCTCGTGGTACCGCATGACGATCTCGCTGATCGCGCCGTCGGGATCGGCGTGCACCTGCTCGTAGGTGACGCCGATGGACGAGTCGTAGTCGTCATCGGCGGTGGAATGCTCGAGCAGTAGCTCGAGGATGTAGTCGCGCTCGGTGGCGGATCGGGTTATCGGCCGGAACACGCCCACCCGCGGGGTGGTGGCGGCCAGCATCTGCAGCACGCCGAGTGCGATGGTCGACTTACCGGTATCGCCCTCGGGGGACGCGATGTACACGGCGGATGGTGCGGAAGCGGCCATGATCGAGAGCTTAGTGAGCCGACCCATCGGTATGGGTAGCGGAGCGCGGCAACTATTCGCGAAATCACTGTCCGCATCGGGTGTGGCCACCCCGCGTTTCACGGTATTGGTTGCCTAGCCGTTGCCGATAGGCTCCGCGCATGATCGGTGCTTCCGGTCTCGACTGGGGACACGAGACACTCACAAGCCTCTTCTGGATCGCGAAGGCCTTCGCCATTGCCGCCGTCGTATTCCTCATCGGGGTGGCGGCAATCGTCAGATTCACGGAGTGGGGTCGGATGTTCTGGCGGATCAGCGGCGGGTATTTCACCGGTCGGCAGAGCTGGCCCGCCTGGGGGCTGTTCGCGGTGGTGCTGTTACTGGCCGTGTACAGCGTGCGGATGACGGTGCTGGTCACCTACTTCTACAACGATCTGTACACCTCGCTGCAGCTCGGTGTGCAGGCCCTGATCGATGGCAATCCGAGCACCGGCACCGAAGCGGCCCGCGACCTGTTCTGGCGGGCCCTGCTGGTGTTCGGTGTACTGAGCACCCTCATCGTCGTCATGGGCATGTTCATGTTCTGGTTGCAGAACGCCTTCCAGATCCACTGGTGGCAGTGGCTGAACACGCGCTACCTCGACGACTGGATGGCCGGAAAGGCCTACTACCGCACCCGATTCGTCGACGGCAGTCTCGACAATGCCGATCAGCGCATCCAGCAGGATGTGCTGGATTTCGTGAACGGTTCCTATGCGCTGGCGTTCGGCGGCAATGTCGGCCCGTACTCGATCAGCGGTAACGGGGTGATCGGCAGCGGACTGACACTGGTGTCCTTCACCCCGATTCTCTGGGGGCTATCCGGCGAGCTGGACGTATTCGGTGTGACCATCCCCCGCGTGCTGGTATTCGCGGCCTTCGCATGGGTGGCGTTCGCCACCCTCGTCGCGTTCTGGATCGCCCACCCGTTGGTCAAACTCAACTTCTGGTTCCAAAGACGTACGGCCGATTACCGTTTCGCGCTGGTGCGGCTGCGGGAGAACGCCGAGAACGTCGCCTTCTACCACGGCGAGCGCGAGGAACGCGGTGAGCTGAACACCCGGTTCGGCGCGCTGATCGCCAATATGTGGGCACGGGTGTACCGGTTGCTGAAGTTCTACGGATGGAACCTGACCACCGGGCAGATCGCCGGGGTGTTCACCATCCTGCTGCTCGGGCCCCGCGTCTTCGCGGGCACCAGCACGCTCGGCGATCTACAGCAGGCCGCCAGCGCGTTCACGCAGGTGCAGGGCGCGCTCTCGATGCCGCAGACCTCATACGACGCGTTCACCTACTACCGCGCCACCCTGGTCCGCCTCGACGGGCTGCGGGAGGCCGACCAGCGCGCCCGGCAGCTGCCGAAGATCGAGACCGAGGAGATCGCGGCGGGACTCGAACTGGAGGCGGTGCGGGTGCGCAAACCCGACGGCACCCTGCTGATCGACGATCTGACGCTGCGACTCGTACCCGGCGACGCCCTCGTGGTGAAGGGCGGTTCCGGAGTCGGCAAAACCACCCTGCTGCGCAGTATCGGCGAGCTGTGGCCGTATACCGAAGGGCGCGTTGCCCGTCCGCTCGGCAATGATGTGCTGTTCCTATCCCAGCGGCCGTACCTTCCGCTCGGCGATCTGCGCACTGCCATCACCTACCCGGCCGCCTCCGATGTGGTGGACGACGCGGCACTGCGGGCGACACTGCTCGAGGTCAATCTCGGACACCTGACCGAGCGGCTCGATGAGGACGACAATTGGTCGGCGACCCTCTCACCGGGTGAACAGCAACGCGTCGCCTTCGCGCGAATCCTGTTGCTACAGCCGAAATTGGTCTTTCTCGACGAGGCCACCTCGGCGGTCGACGAGGGGCTCGAGTACACCCTCTACCACCTGGTGCGCACCCGGGCGCCGAATACCGTGCTGGTCAGCGTCGCGCATCGCAGCACGGTGGATCGGCATCACACCCAACGGCTGGAGCTCGCGGGCGGGGGCGTGTGGACGCTCACGCCCCTCGAACCCGCGAAGGTTTGAGCCCGCTCACGCCGGTCGCGACACACCCCCGCCAGCAGCGCAGCGCGCCCGTCATTCCGGCGGGCTTCGACAACGCACCTGTCGTCCCGGCATGCCTCGGCAACGCACCCGTCATCCCGGCATGCCTCGGCAACGCACCCGTCATGGGGGATCCGGTCGGTCAGAGGGCGCGCAGTCGCGGTGCCAGGTCGCGCTCGAACAGTTCCAGGAAGCGCTTCTGGTCATGGCCCGGGGCGTGGAAGACCAGGTGGTTCAGGCCCGCATCGGTGTACTGCTTGATCTGCTCGACGGCCTGATCCGGATCGCTGGCCACAATCCAGCGCTTGGCGATCTGCTCGATCGGCAGCGCGTCAGCGGCGGCTTCCATTTCGATCGGATCGGAGATGCTGTGCTTCTGCTCCGGGGTCAGCGAGAGCGGGGCCCAGAAGCGGGTGTTCTCCAGCGCCAGTTCGGGATCGGTGTCGTAGGAAATCTTGATCTCGATCATGCGGTCGATATCTTCGGCGGTGCGGCCGACCTTGGCCGCGCCCTCGGCGACGGCGGGCATGAGCTTGTCGGTGTAGAGCTCCATCCCCTTGCCCGACGTGCAGATGAAACCGTCACCGGCGCGGCCCGCGTAGCGCGCCACCAGGGGGCCGCCCGCGGCAATGTAGATGGGGACGCCGCCCTTGGGCACGTCGTAGATGGAGGCCCCGGCCGCCTGGTAGTACTCGCCGTTGAAATCGACGCGGTCACCGGTCCACAGTGCGCGCATCAGATCCACGGCTTCGCGCAGCCGCGCGAAACGCTCCTTGAATTCCGGCCATTCACCCTTGTACCCGGTGGCGAACTCATTGAGCGCCTCACCGGTGCCGACACCGAGCATGACGCGCTCGGGGTAGAGACAGCCCATGGTGGCGAAGGCCTGCGCGATGACCGCCGGGTTGTAGCGGAAGGTCGGGGTCAGTACCGAGGTGCCGAGCATGATGCGCTCGGTGCGCTCACCCACCGCGGCCAGCCAGGCCAGCGAGAACGGGGCGTGGCCGCCCTTGTGCCGCCACGGCTGGAAGTGGTCGCTCACGGTGGCGCTGTCCATGCCGTGCTGTTCTGCCAGCACCGCGATCTCCACCAGTTCCCGCGGTCCGAACTGCTCCGCCGACGCCTTGTATCCGAGCTTGAGGTCTGTCACCTGCGCCACTCCTGTCGCTGTATTGCGCTGTGTGTGCGGGTCCCCTGCCTCCCGCGGGGCGTTCGGGGACGCTGGGTGTGGCGTCACGAACGTCCTATTCGCACCATAGGTCAGCGGTGGGCGGTGCTGTGGCGAGGGTCGCATCCACAGGGACGAACCCGGGTTGGCGCTCAGGCATTCCCGGAGGTCAGGCAGTCATGTGCGGGATCGGCGGAGCTGTGCGGGCGATACCGCCGAGCTTCGGGAGCACCGCCTACGCGCGAGTACGGTCCCAGTAGCGGACAATTGGCTACGTGACCACCATCGACGAGCCGATCCTGTCCTACTTAACCGATATGGATGGCGTGCTGGTGCACGAGAACCACCTCGTGCCGGGGGCTGACAAGTTCCTCGCCGAACTGCGCACCAATGAGATTCCCTTCCTGGTGCTCACCAACAACTCCATCTACACCGCGCGTGATCTACAGGCGCGGCTGCGGCATTCCGGACTCGACATTCCGGTGGAGTCGATCTGGACTTCGGCGCTGGCTACCGCCACCTTCCTCAACGAACAACGACCCAACGGCACCGCCTATGTGGTGGGCGAATCCGGACTCACCACCGCGCTGCACGAGATCGGGTACGTACTCACCGACTCCGACCCCGATTACGTGGTGCTCGGTGAGACCCGCACGTACTCGTTCGAGGCCATCACCACCGCCATTCGACTGGTGCTGGCGGGAGCCCGCTTCATAGCCACCAATCCGGACGCCACCGGACCGTCCCGCGAGGGCATCCTGCCCGCCACCGGATCGGTCGCCGCACTCATTACCCGCGCTACGGGTAAGGAGCCGTACTACGTCGGAAAGCCCAACCCGCTGATGATGCGGTCGGCGCTGCGGCGGATCGGTGCGCATTCGCAGTCGACAGTCATGATCGGCGACCGGATGGACACCGATGTCATCTCCGGGCTCGAGGCCGGAATGCGCACCATCCTGGTCACCACCGGCATCTCCGGGAGCAAGACGGCCGAGGGTTTCCCTTTCCGGCCCACCCTGATCCTCGATTCCGTCGCGGATCTGGTCGGGAACACTCGGGACCCGTTCGCCCTGCTCTGAGCCCACCCCTGGCCGCCCACACCCACCCCCTCGCCACACCCACGCCTTCGTCGCCCACTCCTTCATTGGCCACGCCTCGCCTTCGTCGCCCACTCCTTCGTCGCCCACTCCTCGTCATTCCGGCGTGCTTTTGGCCGGAATCCACCGAGACCGGTTGCGGTACTGACGGTGTGGATCCCGGCCAAAAGCATGCCGGGATGACGGGCGCTACTCGACGACGAGATACCAGCCGACGACCAGGCGCTACTCGACGAAGAGATACCAGCCGACGACCAGGCGCTATCCGTTGACGAGACACCAGCCGACGACCAGGCGATATCCGTTGACGGGGGCGCTATCCGAAGACGGGGCGCGACTCGGTCACGGTGCCCTACTCGATCGCATCGAGAGCAGCCGACAATGTTGTCAGCGCGTCCGCGATCTCGGCCATTCGCTCACGCCCCAGCTCGGCGGTCAATCGCGCCGCCATCTTCGTATGCTGCGGATCGATGCGGCGCACCGCGTCGTGACCTGCCTCGGTTATGGCGACGAGTTTGGCGCGACGATGCGCCGGATTCGGCCGGTACTCGGCAAGTCCCTTCTCCACCAGTAGATCAGCGATGCGCTGCACGCTCTGCCGGGTAATGCCCATCGCGCGTGCGATCCCGGCCACGGGCAGCGGTTCGTGCAGCACCGCACCGAGCACCTGCCACCAGGCCGCGGTAATACCGGCCGGGCGGGCCAATTCCTCTGCGATGGCGAGGAATTGGCCATTGAGCTTGAACGAGGTTATGGCCGCTGTGCTGAAGAGCTCCTGCTCACTGCGACTCATCTCACCTCCCGCGCACCGAATCCGCTGACCACCGCGCATTTTTCGGTCATTGCGCCGCGGCGGCCGAGCGCTGCTCCTCGTATTCGGCGAGCGCGAAGAACCCGGCCGGATCGTTCTCGCCGTACAGCCGGTACCAGGCATCGAGCACATGCGGCTCGTAAATACCGAGCCGCGCGAAGATCGCCCGTGCGAATTCCACCGGCTTGGTTCCCGTGGCCGTAATCAGCTCACCATCGGTAACAGCGGGCTCGCACACAAAGTTGTCCGCACCCGAATAGCCGCTGTACACCAGGTATTCCGCCGCATTGCTGGTGTGCTTGCGCGCATCCAGCAGCCCGGCGCTCGCCAGCCCGAAGGTGGCTCCGCAGATGGCCGCCACCGGCACCCCCGCCGCGAGGAACTCCCGAGCCTTCTCGACGAACGGAGCCAAAACCCCACTCTCCCAAGTGTCCGCCCCCGGCAGGATCAACATGGCACTCTCCTGTGGCGACAGCTCATCGAGCGCGATATCCGGCACCACCCGCATCCCCCCCATCGAGGTCACCGCGTCCCGGGTCAGCCCAACCGTGCGCACCTGCCAGGTACCAGGCTCCAACTGCCACAACGTCTTGTTGATATGCGCGGTCGCATGCCCGACCTCCCAGTCGGCGAAGGTGTCGAAAACGGCCATATGCACGGTCTTTATCATGACAGCATCCTGTCATAATTGACAGCATGCTGTCAACATTCGAATTTCGGCGATCGGTACTACCCGCACGCGAGCACATCGAGTACGCGAGAATCGGGACGTCGCAGAGCGAAGGAGTCGGCGTGAGTACATCGGGCGAATTACTGGTCGGCGTCGCGATTCTGATCGGGCTGTTCGGCGTGGTTGTACCGATTCTTCCGGGCGTGACGCTGATTCTGGCGGCGATAGGGGTGTGGGCGTTCCTGACCGGAGGGGCGGCGGCGTGGACCGTATTCGGGGTCTGCGCAGCGTTTCTCGTGATCAGCTGGGTGGTCAAGTACCTGTGGCCGGGACGGACTCTGAAGGCGGCCGGGATTCCGAACCGATCACTGGTGATCGGTGCGCTGCTCGGGATCGTCGGGTTCTTCGTGGTTCCGGTGATCGGCCTGTTCTTGGGATTCGTTCTAGGGGTTTATCTTTCGGAGCTACAGCGGCTGGAGGCGCATGACACGGCTTGGCGGTCGACGGTGCATGCGCTCAAAGGCGTTGGGCTGTCGATACTCATCGAGCTGTTCGGAGCACTGCTCGCGACGGGGGTGTGGGTGGTCGCAGCTTTCGTGGTCTAACTGCGCTACTCGATGACAGGGAATGGAATCGTATCTCCCGCAGGGGGTTTCGGGAGTTCGGAGCGATGCAGGCGCAGGGTGGGCGCTTCCGGGCCGAAGAGCGGCACGGTGGGCGCCGGGTCGCGGAAGTGCCGTTCCTTGGCCGGCAGCCCATAGAAGGCGCGAGCATTGTCTTCCAGGATTCGATGCAGGTCGGGGCCCACGGCATCGGCGATGAGCTCGATATCGGTATCGCGGAAGGGGCGACCGGCGCGGGTACCGGGGAGGTCGGAGCCGAACATGAGGGCATCCGGGTTCACGGTATGCACCTTCCGCAGCGCGGCACCCACATTCATGGCGACTCGACCGAAGCCGGAGGCCTTCACCCGCGCCCCGCGATCGACCAGATTCAGCAGGTAGGGCAGACAATCGTCGGACATACCCATATGGTCGATGGACAGCTTGGGGAGCTTGGTGATGACCGGTTCCAGCGAACCCAGCATGGAGCCGTCGATATAGAGCTCCACATGCCAGCCGACCAGTTCGTACGCGCGCAGCGCCAAGATGGTCAATCCGACAATATCGCCACCCGCACGCTTGAAATTGAAGCGCAGCGCGCGCACCCCCGCGCGATCCAGATCGACGATCTCCTCGTCGCTGGCATCCACGTGCAGGTTGGTGACGCCGACCCAGCCCTCGCCGAGCTCGGCCAGCGCCGCCCGCAACCAGGTCTGATCGGCGCCCTGGAAGGACCCACTCACCAACGCACCACCGTCGATGTCGAAGCGCGACATCCGCCGCTTGTAATCGGCGATGGTGTACGGGGCGGGCATATAGCCCTCGTTCTCGATCAGCGGAAACCGCGGATCGACAATGTGGACATGGGCATCGAACACGTGATCAGCATGCCTCAGAACGGTGACAGGTGCGGAAAACGCTACCCGCCTAGCGCATTAGGCCAGGTCAGGAGTTCGGGACCTTATCCGGCTCGCTCGCGCGCAGCATGTCCTCGCGTTCGACGACCTTGACGCGCTCGCGACCCTGCGGCTCACCGAGGGACCGCTCGTGCGCGTCGAGGCGGTACCAGCCCGCCCACGTGGTGAACGGCACGCCCTTGTCCTGCAGGAACGCCGTCACCGCATCCAGTTCCGGGCTCTGGGCCGGAGCGAAGGTCGCGGCATCGTCGAGCAGGCAGGCGATGGTCTCGTTCGCATCACCCTTGGTGTGGCCGATCAGCCCGACCGGGCCACGCTTGATCCAACCGGTGACGTAGGTGCCGGGCATGTAGCGGGCCGCACCGTCGGCGTCCTCGTCGACCAGCACCCGACCGGCCTCGTTGGGCACCGTCCCGGCCTGCTCGTCGAACGGCAGCGACGGAATGTTCTGCGACAGGTAGCCGACCGCGCGGTACACCGCCTGGATATCCCAGTCGGTGAACTCGCCGGTGCCCTTGCAATTACCGGTGCCATCGAGCTGGGTGCGCTCGGTCCGCAACCCCACGACCTTGCCATCGCCGTCGCCGACAATCTCGGCCGGGGACTCGAAGAAGTGCAGGAACAGCTTGTGCGGACGCGCACCGACATCGCGGATCGCCCACTGCTCGAGGGTGTTGCAGATCATGTCGACCTGCTTGGAATGCCGACGTGCGGCCTCGGAGCCCTCGTCGTAGTCGATATCGGCGGGATCGACGATCACCTCGATGGTCGGCGAGTGATCGAGCTCGCGCAGTTCCAGGGGCGTGAACTTGGCCTGCGCCGGGCCACGACGACCGAATACGTGGACCTCGCGGGCCTTATTGCCCCGCAGTCCCTCGTAGACGTTCGGCGGGATCTCGGTCGGCAGCAGCTCATCACCGGTCTTGGCCAGCACACGCGCCACATCCAGGGCGACATTGCCGACACCGAGGACCGCGACCTTCTCCGCCTCGAGGGGCCATTCGCGCGGCACATCGGGGTGACCGTCGTACCAGGACACGAAATCGGCCGCACCGTAGGAACCGTCGAGGTCGATACCCGCGATCTCAAGGGCCCGGTCGGCATTCGCGCCGGTGGAGAAGATGACCGCGTCATAGAAGCGCTGCAGGTCGGGCAGGGTGATATCGACGCCGTAGTCGATATTGCCCAGCAGCCGGACCTGTGGCTTGTCGAGGACCTTGTGCAGGGCGGTGATGATGCCCTTGATGCGCGGATGATCGGGCGCGACGCCGTAGCGGATGAGACCGAACGGCGCGGGCATGCGCTCGTAGAGATCGATACTCACCTCGGCATCGGACTTCATCAATGCGTCAGCGGCATAGATACCGGCCGGACCAGCACCCACGATCGCAATGCGAAGCGGGCGGGTCCCGGCACCGATCGACTCTGCACTCTGTTCGGTCATCTCTTATGCGCACCCTTGTGAGTCGAAACAATCTTGCTTGCGGTCTTAGCCGCCATTCTTAGCTTAGGCTAAGTTGACGCGCCCAGGCCTCTTCCGAGTGCCCTTCGATGCTGCAGCGTTGCTGCCCTGTACTGCTATTCCCCCGCGCGGGCGGAGAATTCAGACGATTCTATCGGTGGGACGGATCACCTCCCGTCGGGGGACGGTCAGCTGGTCGGGGGACCATCGGTGCGGTGAGCCGGTGTCGAGCTCCGTACACCCCTTACGACCAGGCATGATCTAGCCATGAGCGATGACGACGACAAGCCGATCCGGATCGATCAGGGCGAGACTCGATCGATGCTCCCGTTTCTGGTCGCAGCGGGCATTATCGCGCTGGTCGTACTGGGAATCGTGGTGGCCGGGATCATCTCGCCGGCTGAGAAGAATGTCACAGATTCCGACCGGCTGGCCGTAGCCGCCCGCAATTTCACCGCCGCGCGGGCCGCCGCCGATCCGCTGGACACCCGGATCGTCTGCGCGGGATTCGATGACAAGCGGTCGCCGCTCGGGACCGAACACGGCGACGACCCGCCGGAACTGGAGTTCACCGGCCTCGACGATCCGCAGGTGGACGGCGACCGCGCCACCGCCGCCGTCAAGGTGAAGATCGACGGTAAGGAAACCACCTCGACCTGGAACTTCACCCGTTCCGATAGCGGCTGGGTGGTCTGCGACAGCTGACCGACCGCCCCGGCGAATTTCAGGTTTGACAGGCGGGGACCTGTCGATGCAATCTCAGACCCAGGTCATGAGCACCAGCGTCAAGCCCCGGCTCGCTGGTCGGCAACCCTCCTCCGCGGTGGGGTGCTCCGGGTGACGACCTGGCCACGCACTCCGGGTGCGGCAAGTGCGGATTCACAGGAGGTTCTAGAACAGTGAGCTATGCGGGTGACATCACGCCGAGACAGGCGTGGGAGCTATTGCGTGACAATCCGGACGCGGTGCTGGTCGATGTGCGCACCGAGGCCGAATGGCGGTTCGTCGGCGTGCCCGACACCGGCGGCATCGGACGACCGACCGCACTGATCGAGTGGGTGGATGTCACCGGCACGCGCAATACCCGATTCACCGATCAGCTGAAGCAGGCGCTCGCCGAGCGCGATCCCGCCGGGGACGCGCCCGTGATCTTCATCTGTCGCTCCGGCCAGCGGTCCATCGGCGCCGCGACCGCCGCCACCGCGGTGGGCTTCGAGCCCTCCTTCAATGTGGTCGAAGGTTTCGAGGGCGCGCTCGACGCGCAAGGACACCGCGGCGGCTCCGGCTGGCGCGCCGAAGGGCTTCCGTGGAGGCAGTCATGACCATGACCATCCCGACACACGCGCCACGCCACAGGGGCCCTGCCATCAGGAGGCAGTCATGACCATGACCATTCCGGCACACGCGCCACGCCACAGGGGCCCTGCCATCAGGAGGCAGTCGTGATCACCGGAGGCTCATTCGACAGGCCGCTGCCGGAAGGCGTCGGCCCCGCCACCCTCGGCGTACGAGGTGGCTTGCGCCGCACCGGTTTCGATGAGACCTCCGAGGCCCTGTTCCTGAACTCGGGCTTCGTCTACGCGAGTGCCGAGGCGGCCGAGGCATCGTTCACCGGCGATATCGAGCACTACGTCTACTCCCGCTACGGCAACCCCACCGTCGCCATGTTCGAGGAGCGGCTGCGCCTGATCGACGGCGGCGAAGCGTGTTTCGCCACCGCCAGCGGTATGTCGGCGGTCTTCACCGCGTTGGGCGCACTGCTCAGCGCCGGTGACCGACTGGTCGCGGCCCGCAGCCTGTTCGGCTCGTGTTTCGTTGTGGCCAATGAGATTCTGCCGCGCTGGGGCGTGGAGACGGTCTTTGTCGACGGCGAGGACCTGGAGCAGTGGGAGCGGGCACTGTCGGTGCCCACCCAGGCGGTGTTCTTCGAAACCCCGTCCAACCCCATGCAATCGCTGGTCGACGTACGCCGTGTCACCGAGCTCGCGCACGCGGCCGGCGCGAAGGTGGTGCTGGACAATGTCTTCGCCACCCCGCTGCTGCAGCGCGGCTTCGAACTCGGCGCGGATGTGCTCGTCTACTCGGGCACCAAGCACATCGACGGGCAGGGCCGGGTACTCGGCGGGGCCATTCTCGGCTCCCAGGAGTACATCGACGGCCCGGTGAAAAACCTTATGCGCCATACCGGTCCGGCACTGAGCCCGTTCAATGCCTGGACGCTGCTCAAAGGTTTGGAGACCATGCCGCTGCGGGTGCGTCAGTCCAACTCCTCGGCCCATCGCATTGCTGAATTCCTGGAGCGGCATCCCGCCGTGGCCTGGGTGAAATACCCCTTCCTCGAATCGCATCCGCAGTACGACCTGGCCAAGAGCCAGATGTCGGGCGGCGGCACCGTGGTCACCTTCGAGCTGAAGGCGGCCGCCGACGAGGGCAAGAAGCGGGCCTTCGAGGTGCTCAACGGGCTGCGCATTATCGATATCTCCAACAACCTCGGTGACGCCAAGACGCTGATCACCCATCCGGCCACCACCACCCACCGCGCCATGGGGCCGGAAGGTCGTGCGGCCGTGGGTCTTACCGACGGTGTCGTCCGCATCTCGATCGGTCTCGAGGATGTCGAAGATCTGCTCGGCGATCTGGATCGCGCACTGAGCTGAATCGCGGATACGTGAAGCGGGGCCGGAACCATATGGTTCCGGCCCCGTTTTCGGTTGCGCTCGTCAGACGGTTTCGAGCTCTCGATCCGGCGCGGGCGCTGCCACCTCAGCGGGTTCCGCCGCCTCGGCAGGCTTGCGAAGCACCGTGACCGACAGCGCCGCACCGGCCAGCGCGAGTACCGCGGCGACAATGGCGGCGACATTCAGACCGGACGTGAAAGCCGCACGCGCGGTGTCGATCAGCGCTTCACCGGCGGCACCCGGAAGGGTTCCCGCGACCGCGAGCGCATCGGTCAGGCTCTCATCCGCCGTGCCGCCCTCGGTCATGGAGCCGCGGTATACGGCCGTCCCCACACTGCCGACAACCGCGATGCCCAATGCGGTGCCGAGATCGGCGGCGGTGCTGTTGACCGCCGACGCCTCGCCCGCCTTCTCCGGCGGGGCCGCGCCGATCAGCATGCCGGGAACCAGCGCCATGACCGGAGCGATACCCGGGTAGAGGATGTAGAAGCCGATGAGCAGCACGGGCAGTCCAGCCACGCTGTCCACCTGGGTGAGCACCAGGTAGCCGATCGCGGAGAGCAGCAGACCGCCGGCGATCAGGTAGGCGGGCTGTACGTGCCGTGCGATGGCCGGCGTCACGGTGGAGACGATGATCAGCAAGACGGCGGCGGGCAGAATCGCCAGGCCCGCCGCGAGCGGCGACAGTCCCGCGACCTGCTGCAGGTACTGCGTGAACAGCAGATAGATCCCGCCGATACCGACCGCCCCGAGCAGGAAGACGGTCACCGCGCCGCT
Source organism: Nocardia uniformis NBRC 13702 (assembly GCF_001613345.1). Classification (GTDB taxonomy): domain Bacteria; phylum Actinomycetota; class Actinomycetes; order Mycobacteriales; family Mycobacteriaceae; genus Nocardia; species Nocardia uniformis. Next base: position 24,148 of record NZ_BDCE01000122.1, read on the forward strand.
GAAGGTCCGGTTGGCGAACAGCCGCATATCCAGCAGCGGGCTGTCCAACCGGCCCTGCCTGCGAACGAACACCACGCCGAAGGCGAGGCCGACCAGGATGGCCAGGACGGACACCGGGCCGAGGCCGGACTTGGCGAATTCCTTGACGCCGTAGACGATCGGCAGCAACGCGGTCATGGACAGCACCACACTCAGCAGATCGATCCGCGCGGCATTCGCCGTCCGGTACTCCGGAATCAGCAGCGGGGCCGCGATCAACACCAGCACCGTCACCGGCACGCCGACCAAAAAGGCGGCGCCCCAACCGAATGCCTCCAGCAGCAGTCCGCCGACCAGCGGACCGAGCGCGACACCGGCGGATACGGCGGCAGCCCACATACCGATGGCGGTTGCCCGCTGCTTGTCGTTCTGGAACATGGTGCTGATCAGCGACAGGGTCGACGGCATCAGCGCGGCGGCACCCAATCCCATCAGCGCCCGGGCCCCGATCATCGACTCGATGGTGGGTGCGAATGCCGCGAAAAGCGATGCGGCACCGAAGATCAGCGAGCCGACCAGCAGTAGTCGGCGGCGGCCGATTCGATCACCGAGGGTACCCATGGTGACCAGTAGCCCGGCCATGACGAAGCCGTAGATGTCATTGATCCACAGCATCTCGGTACTGGTCGCCCCCAGGTCGGCGGCGATATAGGGGGTGGCCAGGAACAGTACGGTAATGGCCAGGAATAGGAGCACGGTCGGCAGCAGCAGGACCGTCAGGCCCAGCCATTCGCGCGTTCCCGCTCGCACGTCGGTGGAAGCACCGGTTGACATATCTTCTCCTAGAAGGCTTTCGGATTCACAAGAGGTGGGTCACGAGGTGTAGGGACGGGCGGCGCGGAGAGCGCGGCCCCACCAGACGAGCTGGTTCGTCATTCGTTCGGCGTCCTCGACCCGGAACGGATCACCGACGACATCGGGAACGGTCATGGCATGGAGGCCGCCGAATACCGACCGGAGTTGCTCCACCGCCAACCGGCCACCGGTCGGCGCGCCATAGGCGACGAATCCCACCGGTTTGGCCCGCCATTCCGCCGCGAAACAGTCGATGGCGTTCTTCACCGACCCCGAGTAGCCCCGATTGATTTCGGCCGTCACCACGACGAAGGCGTCCGCGTCCGCCAGCCAGGGTGCGAGATCGCGCACCGCGGAACCGTCGCGCGGCACCTCCGGGAGACAGGCCAGCGACAGATCGATAATGTCGGTTTCGAGTTCGGTGCGGCTCGCGGCGTATTCGGCGAACCGTTCGGCGGCGGTGGCACCGGAGCGTTCCTCGGTGAGGATCACCATCCGCAGTGGCTCTTCGTTCATGGTGCTCACAGTGGCGGCAGCCGCTTCGGGTTTGCTCCGGATGGACTCCAGCTCGACTCCGGATACCGTGAGGACCATGCGTTTCGGGGTGCTCGGTCCACTTGCTGTGTGGACATCGGAAGGGCGGCCGGTCCGGATTCCGGAGCTGAAGGTCCGGATTCTGCTCGCTCATCTGCTGGTCAGCGCGGGTGAGGTGGTTCCGGCGGACCGGCTGATCGACGATATGTGGGGTGACAGACTCCCGGCCAATCCGCCGGGGGCGCTGCAGACCCGGGTCTCGCAATTGCGGCGGGCGCTCGAGGACGCCGAGCCCGGCGGGCGGGACCTGATTGTCTCGCGCGCCCCCGGTTACGCGCTGTCTTCGGACGCGACAGTGGATTCGGCGCGCTTTCAGCGGCTGATTCAGGAGGCTGGACGGGCGGGTGACCCGAGTTCGGTAACCCGGCTGCTCGGCGACGCACTGGCCCTGTGGCGCGGCCCGGCGCTGGCCGACTTCGCCGATGCGGAATTCACCCGGCCGGTTATCGCCCGACTGGAGAAGCAGCGGCTGACCGCCGCGGAACTGCGCGCCGAGGCCCGGCTGGAACTGGGCGAACACGGCTTGCTCGCCGACGAACTGAGCGATCTGGTCACCCGGCATCCACTCCGGGAACGACTGCGCGCCGTGCATTTACGAGCGCTCTACCGGGCAGGCCGCCAGGGCGAGGCGCTGGAGAGCTACCAGGACCTGCGCACCCGCCTGGCGGATGAGCTGGGCGTGGATCCCGGCCCGGAGTTGGCCGCCCTGCATCAAGCCATCCTGGAACAGGACAATACGCTGCGCCCGGCCGAAACCACCCGTGCCCGAACGAATCTCCCGGCACCGGTGAACGAGCTCATCGGCCGGGATACCGCGCTGGCGGAGGTGCGTGACCTACTGGCCGATGCCCGGCTGGTCACGCTGGTCGGGCCCGGCGGTGTCGGCAAGACGAGACTGGCCACCGAATCCGCCCGCGCGGTATCCGGCGGCTTCCCCGATGGGACCTGGCTGGTGGAACTGGCTCCGGAGGGGCCGGGTACCCGGGTCGCCGATGCCGTGCTCGCGGCGCTCGAAGTGCGCGATGACTCGGCCACGGTCGGTGATCGGCTACCGGAGACGCTGCGGGACCGGCGCATGCTGCTGGTACTGGACAACTGCGAGCACGTGATCGAACAGGTGGCCGCGCTGAGCGCCGAGTTACTGCGGGCCGCACCTGGATTACATATTCTCGCGACCAGCCAGGAGCCGCTCGGTATCAGCGGCGAGTGGCTGTTCGTGGTGCCGCCGCTCGACCTCGAATCGGCCGCCGTGGAACTGTTCGTCGCCCGCGCGAACGCGACAGCGCCGGGCTTCCGGCGCGAGGACGACAACGTCGCCGCGATCACCTCGATCTGCCGGAGGTTGGACGGCATCCCGCTCGCCCTGGAGTTGGCGGCGACCCGGGTTCGGGCGCTGGGTGTGCACGAACTGGACCGGCGGCTGCACGACCGGTTCCAACTGCTGGGCTCGGGCCCTCGCGATGCGCCGCCCCGGCAGCGGACACTGCGGGCGATGATCGACTGGAGCTGGGAGCTGCTGCCCGAGCCCGAACGAATGGTATTGCGCCGACTGGCAATTCACGCGGACGGCGGCACTCTCGCCGCGGCCGAGGCGTCCTGCGGCACCGAGGTGCTCGACCCACTCACCCGGCTGGTGGACCGGTCGCTGCTGACCGTCTCCGGCACCGATGAGCCGCGCTATCGCATGCTCGAATCCGTGGCGGCGTACGGCATCGAACGACTCAGGGAGGCAGGTGAATTCGAGGAGGTCCGGCGGCGGCACCGCGAGTACTACACCGAATTCGCCGAGCGTGCGGACGCCCACCTGCGCGGCCCGGAACAACGCCGTTGGCTGCGGCGCCTGGATGCCGAGACCCCCAACCTGCGGTACGCGCTCGATGGCGCGGGTCCCGAAGGCTGCCGACTCGTCAATGCCCTGGCCTGGTACTGGGTATTGCGGGGGCGGCTCGGCGAGGGTGTTCGCGCGCTGTCGGCCTTCCCGGCGAATCGATCCGCGATGCTGTGGCGCGCCGGATTCACCCGGCGACTGGGTCAGCACTCCGAGGAGCCCGTGCCCCCGAGCGGACAGCCGGAAGACGCACGGGCGGAATGGTTTATGGCCTACGCGCAGAGCCTCATCGGCGAACAGGAGGACGAGACCCCGGCCGTGCGCAGCCTGTCGAATTTCCGGGCGAACGGCGATCAGTGGGGTACGGCCGCCGCCCTGATCACCCGGGCCCAGCACGCGCTGATTCGCAGTGATCTGACGGCGCTCGCGGAGTACGGCGAGCAGAGCATGGCGATGTTCACCGAACTCGGTGATCGCTGGGGACAGGTGCGGGCGACGCAGCTGCTCGGCCGGTGTGCCGAGATCGTCGGTGATTACGACCGGGCGGGGCGTCTGCACCGGGACGGATTGCGGATGGCCGAAGAGCTGGAACTGTGGACCGAGATGTCGGACAAGTTGTCCGAGCTCGGCCGGATCGCCCTGCTGACCGGCGATCTCACCCGCGCCGACGATCTGCATCGCCGGGCCTTGCGGCTGGCGGCCGAACACGGTTACCAACTCGGCGAGGAGTACGCCGAGCTCGGACTGGCCATCAGCGCCCGGCGGCGCGGTGACCTGGATGCCGCCGAAACGCATTTGCGGCGCTGGCTGGACTGGGAGGGGCAACTCGACTCCGACTTCGGTATCGCCTTCATCATGGCCGAGCTCGGATTCGTCGCCGAACTGCGCGGTGATGCGGAAGCCGCGGGCACACTTCATCATTCGGGCCTGTCGGCCGCGCGGCGGACCGGCGATCCCCGTACGGTGGCACTCGCCGTGGAGGGTTTGGCCGGAGCCGAGGTGCTGGCGGGTCGGCCGGAGGCAGCGGCGCGGCTGCTCGGTGCGGCCGAGACAATGCGGACCACCGTCGGAGCGCCATTGCCGAGCGCGGAGCGTGGCGATGTCGAGCGGATCACCGCCCGGGTGCGCGCCGTACTCAGCGACACCGCATTCGAGGCGGCCTACCGCAAGGGTGCCGACAACCCGGCGGACACCGTTCCGAAGGAGATCTGAAGCGCATCCGAAGCGGCGACCGTCATGGTCGGGACATGAACAACGAAATCGACAGTCCAGACCGGTCCGTTGCCGATCACGTGCGGCGATACCTCGCTACCGATGGCGCGGATGGCTATCTCGAAGGCGGAGTCACGAATCTGGTGATCACCACGGTCGGCCGGAAAACCGGAAAACCGCGCCGGACGGCGCTGTTCTACGGCGAGCACGAGGGCCGGTACATCCTGGTGGCCTCCGGCTCGACAATCGGCAATGGCACGCGGCCCGGCTGGTACCGCAATCTGCTCGATAATCCACAGGCCCAGGTGCAGATCCGCGCCGACCGATTCACCGCACGGGCCCGGGTTGCGCAGGGTCGGGAGCGGGAACAGCTGTGGCACTTCATGACCGAACGCTTCCCGCCCTACCTGCGGTACCAGGCCGCCGTCGAGGACGAGATCCCGATCGTCGTGCTGGAGCGAACCGAATAGCGGGCGGCGGTGGGGTGTGGAGGCGGCTGGCCGGACCCGTTATTGTCATACTGTCAACACCGGCGTTGTGAGCCGGAGCGCAGGATCGATGATGAACCGAGGTAGGGCGTGAGCACTCCATCCACCGCCAAGCAGGGCCCCCTCCAGGGCGTTCGGGTTGTTGAATTGGCCGGTATCGGCCCCGGTCCGCATGCGGCGCTGCTGCTCGCCGATCTCGGCGCGGATGTGGTGCGCGTGCAGCGGCCGGGACAGTTTCCCGGCTTCATGGAGCGGCCGCAGTGGCGTGGCCGGACCATTGTCGAGGCCAACCTGAAGGATCCGGCCGATATCGAGAAGGTGCTCGGGCTCGTCGAGAAGGCCGATGTGCTGATCGAGGGATTCCGGCCCGGAGTGACCGAACGGATGGGTCTCGGTCCAGAGACGGCGCTGGAGCGCAATCCGCGCCTGGTCTACGGGCGGATGACCGGCTGGGGCCAGGACGGTCCGATGGCCGATCGCGCCGGGCACGACATCAACTACATCTCGCTGACCGGTGTACTCAATGCCATCGGCCGCAAGGGTGAGCGGCCGGTGCCGCCGCTGAATATGGTCGGCGATTTCGGTGGCGGCTCCATGTTCCTGGTCTTCGGCATTCTCGCCGCGCTGGTGGAGCGGCAGACCTCCGGCAAGGGTCAGGTCATCGACTCCGCCATGATCGATGGGGCACTGTCCCTCTCGCACATGATCTGGGGCATGCGCGGCATGGGCCTGTGGTCCGATGAGCGCGGCACCAATCTGCTCGATACCGGTATGGCCTTCTACGACACCTATGAGACCTCCGACGGCAAGTACATGGCCGTCGGCTGTATCGAACCGCAGTTCTACGCGGAATTCCTGAAGGGGCTGGAAATCGACCCGGAGGGCCTGCCTTTCCAACTCGACCCCAATGGCCAGGACGAGCTGCGCAAACTTTTCACCGAGAAGTTCAAGACCAAGACCCGCGACGAGTGGTGGGCGATCTTCGAGCACACCGACGCCTGCACCACCCCGGTGCTGACCTTCACCGAGGCCACCGAGAACCCGCATATCCAGGCCCGCAACGGCCTCGTCGAGATCGACGGCGTGGTCCAGCACGCCCCGGCCCCGCGCTTCTCCCGCACCCCGTCGGAGATTCCCACCCCGCCGCCGACGGTTGGCACCCCGTTCGACGAGGTCTGGGCGGACTAGCGGCGCACCTCGCCATTTCGGAGCAACACTCGGGGCAAACGGTCTGTGTCACTTCGCAGATCGTTTGCCCTGCTCACAATTGGTCCGCGCACTACAGTTGAGCCATGGCTCGGAATTGGCCGATGGTGGAACGTGTCAGCGAGCTCGAATCGATCCGGGACGCGCTGACCGGCGAGGACTTCGTCGGAGCGGTCCTGACCGGTGATGCCGGGGTCGGTAAGACAACGCTGGCACGGCAGGCCACCGCCGCCGTGGGGGGCAATGTTCGGTGGGTGGCGGGAACCGAATCGGCGCGCAGTATTCCGCTGGGGGTATTCGCCCATATGGTCGGCGTGTACACCGCGCACGATCCGGTGACCTTTATGGCGGCGGCGCGGGAAGCGCTGCTCGCGGACGGGCACACGATTATCGGCGTCGATGACGCGCACCTGCTGGATCAGCTGTCGGCGACGCTGCTGTTGCAGTTGGCCATCGACAAGGCCGCGACCATTGTCGCCACCGTGCGCAGCGGGGTGCAGGTACCGGATGCGGTGACCTCGCTGTGGAAGGACGGGCACCTGCTGCGAGTGGACCTGCAACCGTTCACCCAGCGACAGAGTGTGGCGCTGGTGGAATCCATGCTCGGCGGGCAGCTGGAGGGGTTCACCGCCAACCTCATGTGGGAATCATCCGGGGGCAACGCGCTTTTCCTGCGGCACCTGGTGGAAGGCGCACTGGAGGCGGGGTCGCTGCGGCAGGTCAGCGGGGTGTGGCAGCTGCGCGGGCGGGCCGCGGTTACCTCGGAATTGGCCGCGCTGCTGGAGGATCGGGTGGAGCAACTGCCCGACCCGGTACTGCGGGTACTCGAGCTGCTCACCTTCTGCGAGCCCATCGATCTGGATGTGCTGTGCGAGCTGGTAGGCGAGGAGGCCGTGGAGGCGGCCGAAACACGCGGTGTCATACGGGTTGTCGAGAACGGCCATCAGCTGCTGGTGCGGTACAACCATCCGCTGTTCGGTGAGGTGATTCGGCGGCGACTCGGTATCGCGTCGGCGCGGCGGCTGCGCGGGCGGTTGTACTCCTCGCTGCGGGAGCGGCCCATCAATTCCGCGTCCGATCGGATACGACTGGCCGAATTGGCTTTGGACAGTGATAAATCCGCTGATCTGGAGTTGTTCGAGGCGGCGGCCGCCGATGCCATCGGGTTGGCGAATCTGCCACTGGGAGAACGGTTCGCGCGGGCAGCGGTGGAGCGGCGCGGTGGGGTGGAGTCCGCTGATCTGCTGGCGCGGGCGCTGCTGTGGCAGGGACATCGCATCGAGGCCGAGCGGACGCTCGCCAGCTTCGATCCGGATCAGTTGAACGAAGTGCAGCTGGCCCGCTGGGGTAGCACGCGGGTGTCGAATCTATTGTGGGCCATGGGTGATGCCGATCATGCCGATGAGGTGTTGCAGTCGGTGCGCAGCCGGGTGAAACATCCGAAGATAGTCGCCACCCTCGATGGGCTGGCTTCGGCGTGTGCGGTCAACGAGAACAAACTCGATGAGGCGTTCGCACTGGCCGAACCCGTTATCTCCAATGCGGAGGCGCCGCCGTGGGCGGTGTGGTGGGCGGCTTTCGGCGGCGGACTGGCGCTGGCGCTCATGGGGCGTGGCGACGCGGCGCGTGAATACGCGGCGCGCGGGCACCAGATCGAATCGGAGATCGACGGACTCAATCGGTTCATGTCCACGCACGCCGAGGTATTGGCGCTGACCTTCACCGGCGATCTGGATGCCGCTCGGCGCTGTGCCGCAGGGTATTTCGGCTACTCCTCCCCCGGCCAGTATCTGGCCTGGGGAATGTCGAAGATCTTGCAGGGCACCGTGGATGTCGCGCAGGGACGCTTCCTCGATGCTGTCGACAATCTCGAGCAGGCCATTGCCGCACTGGCCACCGAAGGTGCGGCGGCCTGGATGTTCCCCGCGAGACTTCGTCTGGCCGAAGCGTATTCGGCGCTCGGTCGGGCCGCCGAGGCGGCCGAGAGTATTGATGCCGCCACCGCTCGCGGGGGGCGTCACAGTGCTGTCTACGAACCGCAGGTGGAGTTGGCCCGGGCCTGGCAGGCCGCTGCCGAGGGCACCGTCAGTCCCGCCGTCCGCCTCGCACTGAGTGCGGCCGACGCGGCCGCTCGCTCCCATCAGCACGCCATCGAGGCCCTCGCACTGCATTCCGCCGCCCGCTTCGGCGACCACAGCGTGGCCGGACGCCTCGCCGATCTGGCCGCACGGGTGGATGGGCGACTCGTTCAGGCCCAAGCCCGGCACGCGGTGGCCGTCGCCGCCCACGACGGGCCCGGATTGGATACCGCCGCAGCCGAATTCGAGGCGATCGGGGCGCTGCTCTCCGCCGCCGATGCCGCGGCGCAAGCCGCCTCCGCACACGAACGCGCCGGGGATCGGCGCAGGCTGCTGGAATCGGCCGCGACGGCGAACCGCCTGGCGGCGGCCTGCGGTGGGGCCAGCACGCCCGCGCTGAAGCAATCCGCGCAGCCGCTGCCGCTCACCGCGCGCGAACGCGAGATCGCCAACCTGGTCGCGGCGGGCCTGTCCAACCGCCAGATCGCCGATCGGCTGACCGTCTCGGTCCGCACGGTGGAGGGCCACCTCTACCGTGCGTGTATCAAGCTCGATGTCACCGATCGTGAAGCGCTCGCGGAACTCATGCACGGCGGGTCATCTCTCGGCAAATCCGGAAGCTGACCGGGGAAATGGACAACTAAGCCATCAGTCAGCGCCTTTTCCATCTTCCACACAGCGACATCCAGCTCTGTGCACCATCTCACAATCGATTGTGAGCTATAGCTTCCTTTCAGCTAACATCCCAGGTCAGGTGACCAGCACGGTCCGGGGGGATCGAGAGTTTCCGCGGAAACCCACGTCGCGGGCCACACCGAACACAACCCCATAACCATGAAAGTGGTGCGGGAACCAAAGACCAAGCGTCCCAGGTCCTCCCCGCTCCGAATTCATGATCACCAGGAAATAGTGGCGCGCCGCTCCGGCACGACGCCATCATCCCCCTGGTCATGACCGTTCAAACCAGATGAAGGTGGTGTTTCGACGTGGCTCGTCGGCATCGAAATATGAACCCCGGCGTGCGTCGACGCGCCCTCGTGGCAGGCGCGATCCCGCTGGCCCTGGCCGTAGGCTGCTCCACCGCCACCGACCAGAACGCGGCCACCCCCGCCGCCCCCGATGCATCCAGCAGCGCACCCGAAAACCCGACAGCGCCCCAAACTCCCGGTGCCGCACCCCGGCCCGCCGAGACAGCGGCCCCCCAACCCGGCCTCGCACCCGGCACCATCACCCCCCGCGCCACCACCAGCCCGGTCCAGCCCGGCGTTACCGCCCCCGCGGCCGACCGCCCCGCCGCACACCCCGGCCCCATCCAGCCCGGCGTGACCACCCCGCCCGCCCCCAAACCCGCACCGAATTACGCTGTGCCGCCCAACTTCCGCCCGGTCCCCGGCGCCGAAGCAGCCCCGGCCATCGACCTGAGCACCCTGCACGCCCCGGTCCCTGTAGCCCCCGTCGCCCCGATCGCCCCGCCCCCGCGCACCCTCCGCGTGGGAGCGTTTTCCACTCCGGTGACGGACGATGTCCCGAATGACGTGCTCGATCCAGTGAACACCGGCGCCGCAGCGGTCGAGGCGGGCATTGCCACCGGCTTGAACTCAATCGGCATCAACGCCAGCCGCTCCGACAAGCTGGCCGCTGGCACAGTCGCGGGCACCGTGATCGGAGCTGCGGCTGGCGCGACCGCCGCCGGTCTGCCTGCCGCAGTCGTTGGGGCCGTCCCCGGCGGCCTGATCGGTGCAGGCGTCGGTGCAGGCGTCGGTGCGGTCATCGGCGGAATCACAACAGGATTCCCCACAGGTGGCGTCGCCATAGCCCCCGGAGCTGCGGCGGGAGCGTTGATCGGCGCGGGCGTCGGTGCGGCCGCAGGTGCGGCCACAGGAGCCGCTCTCCTCGGCATCCCGGCGGCTGTCGCCGGTGGCGTCGCTGGCGGCATCGTCGGCTTCGGTATCGGCAGCGCATACGGCGCTGTTGTCTAACTCAGCGCAAAAAGGATGAAGATGAAATTGACACTGCGCATTGCCATCCTGATGGCAGCAGTCTCCGCGTGTGGCACGTTGGGTATGCAAGCGGCTTCGGCAACTCCGCCAATTCCGACACCCGAACCGGGTGGTGTGATCCGGCTGGATATCGCACCGGGCGAGTGGTGGAGCTGTAACGCCGCCAGCCTGCAGCCGCCGTTCTACCAGGTATCGCCCGGCATCTATCAGTACTCGCTCGGACCGAATCCGATCTACATGCGCTTCACGCCTGGCGCTGACGTTTGGACAACCTGCCACGGCACCGGGGCACCGTTCATCTACTACGGCCCGATCGTCAAGGCCGGCTGGTAGGAACGTGCCTCCGAACAGGAGAAGGACTCCGCACCAACACTTTTGATTGCTCGGCCGGGGGCCGTTGGTGCGGAGTTAGCATCGGTGGGTGGTTCGCAATGTGAGGAAGGCTCGTCGTCTTATGGTTGGCGAGGAGACGTTTCTCTGGTCGCTGCGGCACCGGCATCATGGTGAGAGCGGGGCCTATCGCGACTGTTGTGAGGTGCTCGGTATTCGCAGGGACGGGGGTGGGCGGCTCACGATTGTGTTTTCCGACGGTCCTGGGCGGCTCGTTCCCGACGGGTTCATGCCCACCGGGTTCGTCGGGACAACTGAGGGTGGCGTCTTGAATCTGCATGAGCCGGGCACCGTTCGCGCTCTGCTGGATGAAGCCAGATCTCGCGGCTGGCAACCCGAGGAGACGAGCGCCCGGGAGATGGATGGGTGGACTCTGTTCGACGCGGTGGCGCGCAGCCGAAACGTGGTGCCGCCCAGCTGAGGCCGGGTCGATGCTTACGCGGAGCCCGGCTACTGGAATTGAACCCGCGCGGAATGCCGGAAGCCCCTCACTTCAGAACAGGGTCGGCTCGCCGAAGCCCGGGGTGCGTTCGATTTCGAGTAGGCGCTCTTTGGTCGTCACACCCCCATTGGCGGAAAACCCGTGCAGCGCGTGGTCCGCGGCCAGGACGCGGTGGCACGGGATGATGAGTGGGATGGGGTTGCGGCCCATGGCCTGTCCTACCGCCTGCGAGCCATTCGGCGCTCCGACCCGGTGGGCAATCGCGCCGTAGCTGAGGGTGTGGCCGGGGTCTATGGTGCGGGTGATGGCGTAGACCTTGCTGTGGAATTCGGGGATTGCGCTGGTATCCAAGGGAATCCAGCGGAGGTTGTCGAGATCACCGGCGAGGTGGGCGCGAATGCGGATGATGGCCTTGGCGATGATGTCGTCGGTGGGGCCGGATTCGTAGACCGTCTTGCCCGCGTGTGGACGGGTGACACGGGTGAGGGTGGCCTCCTCATCCGCTTCGGGGAGTTGGAAGCGCACCACACCCGTGGCACTCCAGGCGATGGCACAGGGACCGATCGCGGTATCGAAGAGCGCCGCGGCCAGCGAGCGATCCGGGTTGGACATAAGGCCAGTGTGCATGGGGAGACCGACATGTTTCCGATTGAGTCCGACCAGAGATATCAGACCAATTTTTCAGTACTGGACTGCTTGACTACTGGAATGTGGCCCACGGACTCCAGTTCTTGGAGTTCGCGAACGTCTTCATGAGCACGGATGGCGGCCAGATCCGAATACTGCCGCCGACCTTCGTAATCGACGACCGACCAGTCCGACATCGGTGCATGCGGGCGGTACCGGGTGAGCAGGTAGTCCCAGCGCTCACCTGGCGCCGGAGCGAAGTGATACACCGTCCACCCGAACAGGGCGATGACCGCGAGGGCGGCGAGGAACTCGATCATTATTCGAGCGTGCAGCCAGGTGGACTTGAAAGAAATATCCACTGACCTAATACTGGACTGTATGGCAATACGAGTGATCGGTGCAGCGAGTCTGGCGCGGGACCTGGGCCGGTGGCGGCAGGACGAGCCGGGTGCCCGGGGCAGCGCCGACAGCGATGCCGCGCGCCGCTCTCCTCGCCCCGCGTACCTGGCGCTCGCCGAAGGTATTCGGCTCCTCATCCACGACGGGCGCGCCCCGCTCGGCATCGCATTGCCCAGTGAACGCGACCTGTCGACCACGCTCGGTGTCAGCCGCACCACCGTCACCTCGGCGTATTCGCTCCTGCGCGAACACGGTTATCTGATCAGCCGCCAGGGCTCCCGCAGTACCGTGGCGCTGCCGCCGACGGTGGCACATGACGGCACCAAACCGTCACGCAGCCTGCTGGCCATGATGGCCCAGCCGGAGGTGCCGACCATCGATATGACCTATGCGGCCATGTCCGCACCGCACGAGATGACCGATGCGTATACCTTTGCGCTACACGGACTTCCGGCATATCTCGGCACGCACGGCATGGATCCGGTGGGAATGCTCATGCTGCGAGAAGCTCTGGCGCGGCGCTATACCGAGCGCGGACTGCCCACCGATCCCGAGCAGATTCTGGTGACCCTGGGCGCGCAGCACGGCCTGCGACTGCTGCTGAATGTGCTCACCACACCGGCGGAACGGGTGCTGATCGAGCATCCGAGCTACCCGAATGCCATCGAGGCCGTCCGTGATGTGGGTGCGCGCCCCGTCCCGGTACCACTCCTGCCGACAGGCTGGGATCTCGACGGAATCCGCAGTGCCGCACGGCAAACCGCGGCCAGCGTGGCCTATCTGGTTCCCGATTTCCACAACCCGACCGGGCTGCTGCTGGATGTGGAGGGCCGCGCCGAGCTGGCCGCCATCGCCCGCGAAACCCGCATGACCGTGATCGTCGACGAATCCATGGTCGATCTCGACCTCACCGACGGCGATCCGCTGCCACCCGTGGCGGCCTTCGCGCGCGGTTCGGAGATCGTGACCATCGGCTCGGCGTCCAAATCCTTCTGGGGCGGTCTGCGAGTGGGGTGGGTGCGCGCCAATCAGTCGCTCATCACCAAACTGCTCGGCACCCGTTCCACCATGGACCTCGGCACCCCCGTCATGGATCAGCTGGCCACCGTCCACCTGCTCCAGCACGCCGATACCATCCTGACCGAGCGGCGCGCGCAATTGCGTTCGCGCCGAGCCACTCTCCTGAAGTCGCTCGCCGAGGAACTCCCGGACTGGCATCCCACCTCCGAGGGAGCGGGCGGCATGTCCCTGTGGGTCCAACTCCCCGCCCCGGTCTCCACCGCCCTGGCCGCCACCGCGCCCAATCACGGCGTATTACTCGCCGCCGGACCACGTTTCGGCGTTCAGGGGGCATTCGAACGGTTCATTCGGCTGCCGTTCAGCCAGGAGGAGCCCGATCTGCGGATTGCGGTGAAGTCCATTGCTGCCGCTTTTGCCGCCCTCACTCCGCATGCCGCGGATCCTTTGGCGCCGTTGGCTCCGCTCTATTGAGGGGGCAAC
>NZ_BDCE01000123.1 GCF_001613345.1 Nocardia uniformis NBRC 13702
TTCGATCGATACCGTCCGACCGGCCTGGTCGATCGTCAACCGCCCCGCTGAGGAGATACGTTCGGCTCCCGGTCGCAATCGGAACCGTCGGCATTCGAAGTCCCAGAATCGGTAGATCGGCCATTGCACGGTATGAGCGATCCACGAGCCGACGATCGCGACCCGGTGTATCGAGCGCACCTCGAACCCTTGATCACGCACGGTACGCAAGCCGGTCAGCTGATACCGCCACCAGCGGCGGGGGTTGGTTCGTCGCCGCCGGGAGGAGGTCTGCGCCCGCATGGAAGTCAACTGGTCGATCCGCAACTGCCGCTTCGAGAGGCAGAGTGCGAGATCGAGGTCGTCGACCACGTCCTCACGGACTTGCGCGTCGTCTCGGACTGTCAACCATGCCTCGCGCCGAATCGCCATATTGGGCCCGTACAGGTTCCCCACCTGACCTCCCAGCTTGCCGAACCTCACCAGCAGGGCCTGGCCCCAGCGTAGGAAGAACCCGACTGGTGAGTCGTGATACGTACACAATCCGGTCACCGCGGCAGTATCGGGGTGCTCGAGCAGGAACTCCCGAATTGTCTCACCCCAGTCGGCTGCCACACAGGTGTCCGCGTCGGTGCGTGCGATGAATGTTCCTCTGGCGCTGTCGAATCCGGCATTTCTGGCCGATGAGACGCCGCGCTGCGGCTGAGTGATGAGTTCGACCTTCGGGTGGCTGGCGATGAACTCCAACACGATTCCCGCCGTGCCGTCCTCGCTGCCATTGTCGACGACGATGATCTCGTCCACAGCCTGTTGCTCGACCAGGGACTCGAGGGTCCGAACAATCGAGGGGGCCTCGTTGAACGCCGGAACGACCACAGAGAGAGTTGCCTGGGAGGGTGGAACGACCATCGTGTAACCCGTTCGAATATCGTTGGCGGCAGGAGGTGGCGGGCGCGAGTGAACCCGAGATGTCATGTGCGGCATCCGGTTTTTCGTAGGATCGTCGCAAAGTGACGTGAAGTTCGAGTTCCCATCACTGGGAAGTCGGCGCTCCGTGGCAGGGTTTCGCGAGCCCGCGTCCGAAACATTCCCTGTGGTGGGAATACGGTCCCGAATGGGTGAGCGCTGGTCGCTATCATTGCGCGTCCACGACAACGAATTGCTGCGCTCATCTGCCAACCATGGCCTCGATCGATCCACATCGCGGGTCGACACTCGGTCACTTGGGGGTGAACGCGAGTGTGCGGCAGCAACTGTGAACCGAAGAACGAGACGCGAACACTGGAGCGGATTTGTGAGTGACCCCCGATCGGTGACGCGCAGGCCCGCGTTGGTTTCCGTCATCATCCCGGTGTACAACGGGCTACCAGACCTCGCCGAGCAGCTCGAGGCCCTCGCTCGGCAGGACTACGTCGGCGACTACGAAGTGCTTGTCAGCGACAACGGGTCGACCGATGGACTCCGTGAATACATCGCGCGCCAACCGCATTCGGAGAGACTGCGGCTGCGATATGTTGACAGCAGCGCCAAACGCGGCGCGCCCTTCGCGCGTAATCACGCGGCCGCGGTGGCCAGTGGAGATTTCCTGGTCTTCGTCGACCAGGACGATCGGGTGTATCCGCACTGGCTGGGCGCTCTGGTGAGTGCCGCATCCGGCGCCGACGCGGTGGGTGGGCCGATCGAATCGGAGACGCTCAACGACCGCGGTAGCGTCACTTGGCGGCCTGTGCCTACGGTGGAGGAGGGCTTTCCTACGCATTGGATGCCCTTTGCGAATGGGAACAATACGTCATACTGGCGTACTGCTTTCGAGGCGATCGGCGGCTACGACGAGGATCTGATCAATGGCGGCGACGATGTCGATATCTCGTGGCGGCTGCAACAGTCCGGTCTGACTTTCGCGCACACTCCCGATGCGTTGGTGGCCTACCGGCTGCGGCGAGACTTCCGAGGTGCATGGCGACAATGCGTCGACTACGGGTATGGGTACGCTCAAGTCTGTATCAAGCATCGGTCGCTCGGCTGCCCGCGGATTCCCACCCGCGCGATGCTGATCTCGCTGGTGGTGGCGACATTGTGTAATCCTTGGAATCCGTTCACGCGCAGGCGTGTTCCCCGCGGTCTGTGGATCATGCACGCCGCCGGCCTGGTGGGGCGGCTGAAGGCGAACCTCCGATACCGCACCTACACCGGCTGATTTCCGCACGGGCAGAGCGGGATCGAGGGAGGCAAGTTCGATCGTGGTGATATCGCCGTGCGGGGGCGGATCGATCAGGCCCCACCAGATCCGCGTCCCCTGTCGACCAAGCGCGATGAGCTCGTGACCCATACAGCGTGTGGGAGTGACGGCGATTGACGACAATCGGTATCGGTATCGGAGCTTGGTGCGGCGCGCGTTGCTGATCGGAGGCGCGGTGGGCGGGCAGATGGAGCTTTCGGATATTCGGTCGGTATCGCGGATGAGCGAACGCCCAGGTCCGCAGCCGGGTCGCCGGGTACAAGGCCCCGCGCGGCTACTGGTTCGTCGATCAGGTGATGCGCCAGCCCAACGGCAAGGCCAACTACCCGGCGGCCAAGAAGTACGTTGCCGAGCATCCTGACCTTGTCAGTAGGCCGCGCTAGCCTCGAAGTATGTGCCGAAACATCACCGCCCTACGTGGGCTGGAACCTGCGGCGACGCCCGAGGAGATTACGGCGGCCGCTTTGCAGTACGTGCGGAAGGTCGGGGGGCTGTCGAGTATTTCCGATAGCAACCGGGCGGTGGTGGACGCTGCCGTCGCCGATATCGCGGCGGTCACCACCCGGTTGTTGGCGGAGCTGCCGGACCGGAAGGTGCCGCCGAAGACGATTCCGCCGCTGCGGCGGCCCGAGGTGCGGGCGCGGATGCACTCGCACGATTGAGAGGTGGCGATGGTTGAGCGGAAACCGTCGAATCTGGGGTTCGAATCGTGGATCGACAGGCAGATCCGGGAGGCCACCGAGCGAGGGGAGTTCGACGGTCTGGCCGGGAAAGGGGAACCGATTCCGGGGGCGGGGACGTCCGTCGACGAGAGCTGGTGGTTGAACGACTACCTGCGCAGGGAGGGGCTCAGTAGCGATGTGATGTTGCCGCCGTCGCTGCTCTTGCGCCGGGATATCGAGCGGCTGCCGCAGGGCGTGCGGGAGCTGGCGTCCGAATCGCGGGTTCGTGAGGTCGTCGCCGAACTCAATGAGCGGATCGTGCGGTGGCTGCGGATGCCGGAGGGGCCGATCGTTCCCATCCGGCCGATCGATGTGGATAAGGTGGTCGCGCAGTGGCGGGAGGCGCGTGCCGCGCCGACTACCGAACCTGCCGCGCCGAGTGTTCCCGCACAGAGAGCAGAGCCCGAACGCGTGAGCTGGTGGCGTCGCCTACGGGGTGGACGCTGACGAGGCGGGCCCTCGGACCGGAAGTCCCTGCCAGCAGTCCCGAACAATGGCGTCGAGCTCCGAATTCTTCGGCGCCCAATCGAGTTCGCGTATGGCCCTGGTCGCATCGCTGATCAGGATCTGCGGTTCCGGAGCGGCGGGTGCGTGCAGCAGTGGCACCGCGTGCCCGGTGACTCGTTCCACGGCCGCCGCGACGTCGAGAATGCTGCTGCCCTGCCCACTGCCGATGTTGTAGCGGCGGAACGATCCCGGGTCGGACAGGTGATCTAGGCCCGCGACGAAAGCCAGTGCGGCATCGTCCACATGCAGGTAGTCGCGGACCGCGGTCCCATCGCCATTGACGGTCAGCGGGGTGTGGTCCAGGGCGGCGGCGATCGCGCGCGGGATCAGCCGGGTCGGGTCGGGGTCGGAACCACCCGCGATATTCAATAGCCGCAGGGTGATCGCGCCGATAATTCCGCCGCGCACCGCCGCCTCGACGGCGAGTTCGGCCGCCAGCTTGCTGCTGGCATACGGATGCGGTGGGGCGTCCGGCAACTCCTCGATCATAGGCTGCCGTTCCGGAGTGCCGTAGATGGAACCTGTTGAGGCGAACACGATTCGCGACACCCCATTCGCGGCCATGGCATCAAGCAGTGCGATCGTTCCGCCGGTATTGACCCGGAAGTAGCGCAGCGGATCGGTCAGAGATTCGCGCGCCCGCCCCAGCCCGGCGAGATGGCAGACCGCATCGACGCCGTCCATGGCGCGACGCAGGGACGCCGCATCGAGCAGATCGGCCACGCGTGTATCGGCGGCCTCGGACACCGCACCGTGACTGTGCACCATGGCGACGGGATAGTGGCCCGCTGCCCGCAGTGCCCGGACAACCGCCTGTCCCACATACCCTTTGGCTCCGGTGACGAGTACGCGCAAATTCCCTCTCCTATGCCAGCGGCCCCGCGTCGATGGCGTCAGAGCGGGTGACGGGGAAGTCTATGACGGTCACTCCCTGCCGTAGAGGTGTGCTGCCTCATCGCGTTCGGCCGCGATCCGGCCGCGACGCACGATCATGGCGGCGGCGGGATCTTCGCCGGTCAGGATGGCGCGATGCAGGGCGTCCGCATCGTCGATGGCCTCACAGGCGCCGCGCCCGGCGGCAGGAGAATTGGCGTGATCGGCATCCCCACACAGAATCATTGGTGGCCGTGGCGGTTTCGCGCCGCGGAAGGGAACGCGACGAGCATTGCAGGCCAGCACGCTCGACGTATTCGCGAGCAGGGTATCGATAATGTCGACACAGGGTGCGGCTGCGCGAATATCGTCGGCCCAGTCCGCGGCCTGAAATCCATTGTCCTGCTGAGAAATCGCCGGACGAGTGAGACGGGCGAACCAGAAGGCAGTGCCGTCCTTCCACAGGTGCCCGAAACTGCTGATCGGCAGTGCGCCCGTGCCGAAACGGCCGTCGAAATGCAGGACCGATGGATCAGTCGGCAGCTGAACGGGTTCGGTGGTCGTACCGTAAATAATGACCTGTCCCGTGTATTCGGCGGCGCGGTCGGGTTCGAGCCGGGCGCGGGCCACGGAGTCGACACCATCGGCGGCGATGATCAGATCGTTGACGGCAATAGCGCGATCCTCGGTGAAAACCGTTCTGGTGACCGGATCGATATCGGTGACCGTGACCTCGTAGTGGATCTCGGCCCCCGCGTCACAGGCGAATTCGGCCAGCACCCGCATGAGGTCGGCGCGCCGGTACAGGCGATGCATTCGACTGCCCAAGGTATTGCGGGATTCCGGCAAATAGTGAAACCGCAGGCCGGTCACCGGAAATGACACCGCCTCCAAGGCCTCGTGCGGAACCTCGAGTTCGCCGAGCACATCGTGGGCGTGCCGATCCAGCACCAGGAACGCCCCATCGGGCTCCGGGACACGCCGTTCGAGGACCGTGGCGGGCCGCTCATGGCAGGCCAGCGCACCCGCGAGGACAGTTCCGGCGATTCCTCCTCCGACGATCGTGACCAACCCGCTCCTCCTTCCCGTGAACCGACCCGGCCTCGACCATAGCCGATCGAAATAACCAGATAAATGCCCAGCTCACGAGCATGTGCTCACCGCCACGCTCGATGCCTATCGGCGGCGATTCGTGGCCGCGACCGTGGTGGATTCGCGGTGCCGGTGGTGACCGGGGCCGCGTGACCAGCCGCGTCCGGCGCGCCGAACTCCGGACGCGGCAGTCAGTCCAGCTACCGTGGCCTGGTGATCCCGCTCGTCATCGGCCTCGCCCTCCTGGGTGCCTTCGCCCTGATGCTCCGCCGGGAACCGCGGCGACTGGCCAATGGGGTGGTGCTGCTGTTCGCGCTGCTCTTCACCCTGCTCGGCATGATGGATCTCGATACCGACAGTGTCGTCGGATTCGCGACGGCCATGCTCATCATCCTGTCGCCGCTACTGGTGCTGGTGCTGGCTGGACTGCTCATGGCTAATGGCGTGCAAATGGTGCGGCGCGAAGGTCGGCGCGTCGCGAACCTGATGTCGTTCGGATTGGGTGTCGCGCTACTGGCCCCGTACGTGTTGTTCGTGGTGGCGGTGATCAGCGAAAGTGTGTGGTTCGCAACCGTGCTCGCCTCGATCACCCTGGTGGTCAGCTACATCAGCTTCCTGCTGGTGGCCTTTCTGCTGTACTCGTTCGTCTATCTGCGGTTGCCGTATGAGCGGGGGATGGGCGCGATCGTCGTGCACGGCTCGGGTCTGATCGGCGCGCGGGTGCCGCCACTGCTGGCGAGTCGACTGGATCGGGCGCTCGAGGTGTACCGGGCGGAGTTCGCGGTCGGAAACCATCCGCTGCTGGTGACCAGTGGCGGTAAGGGATCCGATGAGGCGATGGCCGAGGCCGATGCCATGGCAGGCTATCTCATCGACAGGGGGCTGCCCGACACCGCAATTCTGCGCGAGGACCGGTCCGCGACCACCCGCGAAAACCTGCTGTTCTCAAAGGATCTGCTGGCCGCGTGCGGAGTATCCCGAATGGTGTTGGTCACCAGCAACTTCCACACTTTGCGCACCGCGATCTTCGCTCGGCGATTGGGTTTGGACGCCCAGGTGGTCGGATCACCGACCGCCTTCTACTACATGCCGAGTGCGATCCTGCGGGAATTCGTCGGCATTCTCTTCGAGCACAAGTGGGTCTACTTCGGCGTATGCCTGGCCATGGCCGCTGTGCCGCCGCTGCTCGTTCTCGCGGTGGCGGTCATTCCCGGCGAGCAGTAGCCGTCCGCCGTGCTGCGCCTGCGATAGTGCTCGTCGAGCAGCGGCACCGGATCGAGTTCGCTCACCTGATGACCGGCATTGCAATGGTCGGTGAGGTCGTTGCCGTCCCGGGCCTGCACAATACGAATCTGCTCGACCGCGCCCAGTAGGGTGGCGGCCACTCGCGCGGCGCGGCGATATCCAGGTCCGTCGCGGTCGGCGACGATAATGACGCGATGCGCACCGCGCAGCCAGGCCGCGTGGTCGGGATGCCAGCCGAGCGCGCCACCCGCATTGCAGGTCGCGAAGAGGCCGCACCGGCGGGCGGTGAGCACATCGTGTTCGCCTTCGCAGACGAAGATGTCCGCGCCGGACCGCACGGCGGGAATCAGTTCGGGCAGCCGGTAGGGGATACGCGCGAATCCGCCGTGGCGCCAACCGGTTTCCGTCATCCGCTGCTGCCAGAAACTCTTGGCGTGGCCGTGAGCGTGCGCAATGCGCATACGATGCACCCGGCCTTCGGGGCGGCCGTCGGGCCGCTCGTAGACGTACACGGCGACGCGTCGCGGTCGGCCGATCTGCCGCCCGAGGTCGGCTTTGCGTACGGCCAGCGGCAGTCCAGCCGCCAGGATGGCGCGATCGGCCACGGATCGTTCCGACCGTCGCCGCGGCGCGCTTCCGGTATGGGCGCGCGGATGGTCGAACAGGTCGCGCACACCCAGTCCGAGCCGCTCGAGCACGTGCTCGTCGGAACATCCGGCGAAGCAGCGGATCACGGTCCTGCCGCGCTGCCGGTCGTAGATGACCCCCAGTGAGGGGTGGTGGCGGCGGCCGTCGCCCTCGTGGACGGGGCACAGGTAGCGCATCCAGTCGCCGCTGTGCCTACCGGGTCCGCTGATTCGGTCCAGTGCGTCGGTAATGGTGTCCCAGGATCGGTTGGTGCCCATGGCATGCCCCTCGGTGTTCCTGATTCCGGTGTACTCCGTCGTGAGCGCGGATGCGACCGTCGCTTGCGGATGCACGTACCAGGGGCAACGGGGGCCGGTTCGCACTGATTTCGTGATACCTGTGAAAAGTAGAAAGGCCCCGAGCCGCAATGGCTGGGGCCTTACTTTGTAGTCCCGACGGGATTTGAACCCGCGCTACCGCCTTGAGAGGGCGGCGTCCTAGGCCGCTAGACGACGGGACCAGGACTTCCCCCGGTCTCGCGACCGTGGAAGCTCAGCTAGCTTAACCGATCGTTCGCTCATTGCGAAATCGGCGGTCGCGGCTTGACCTCAACATAACTTAAGGGTGGAGGGTGGAGTCATCACGAGCTGGATGAAATCGAAAGCGAGGCAATGAGATGCGTGCAGTGGAGGCGAAGGCTTACGGCGGTCCCGAGGTGCTGTCGGTGACCGAATCGGCGGATCCGGTGGCCGGTCCGGGCGAGGTCGTCATCGATGTGGCGGCGGCCGATGTCATGTTCCTCGATGTCCGCCTGCGCGGGGGATGGGGGCAGGACTTCTTCCCGCTCGAGGTGCCCTACGTGCCCGGCGGCGCGGTGGCGGGCGTGGTGAGTGCGGTCGGCGACGGTGTCGACGCGAGCTGGCTCGGCAAGCGCGTGGCCAGCCGCACCGCCGCGAGTGGCATCGGCGGTGGTAAGCCGATCGGCGGTTACGCGGAGAAGGCGTTGGCGAAATCCGAGACCCTCACGGTGGTGCCCGACGGCGTGCGGCTCACGCAGGCAGCCGCATTGGTGCACGACGGCATCACCGCGCTCCTGGTCGCCGACCGCGCCGCCATCCAACCGGGGGAGCGGGTACTGATCACCGGTGCCGCCGGCGGGCTCGGCACCCTGCTGATCCAGCTGTCGCGAGCGGCGGGCGCGACTGTGATCGCCGCCGCTCGTGGCGCGGCCAAACTCGAACTGGCACAGCGCTTGGGCGCGCAGACGGTGATCGACTACTCCGAGCCGGACTGGCCGGAGCAGGTGCGGGCCGCCACCGATGGGCGCGGTGTGGATGCTGTCTTCGACGGTGCGGGCGGGGATATCGGCCGAGCGGCGGTCTCCGCCACGGCCGTCGGCGGTCGCATTCTCGGATACGGCAATGCCGCAGGCGACTTCGCCGACTTCGATGCCGAAGCCGCTGCCGCCCAGAACATCACCATCGTCGGCCTTTTCGAGCTCACCGGCTCCGAGGTGGACTGGAACGCGCTGCACGATCGCGCTTTCGCAGAGGTGGCGGCCGGTCGCCTGGAGGTTGTGATCGGTCAGACATTCCCCTTGCACGAGGCGTCCGCGGCACACGCTGCTATCGAATCGCGGTCGGCGGTCGGGCGGACACTGCTGACGGTCTGAGCACCGAGGCCCTTCGTCGTTCCGGCCGAAGTGCGCCGGATGGCTAAGGGCCGCCGGTCAGTCCACCTCCCGCTGCACCTGCCACACCCGGTGCGACGGTTCAGGCCGCCACTGATCATCTCGATGAGCCGACCTAGACGACACCGGACGGCAGGGCGCTGCGCGTCTGCTCCACCAGTTCACCGGGTGGCAGCGTCGCATCGAGGGTGATACCGGCTTCGTCCGCGCTCAGCGGCCGCAGCACCGACAGCTGCGAGTCGAGCATGTCCACACTCATGAAGTGACCTCTGCGTGAGGTGAGCCGTCGCTTCAATTCCGCACGCGGCGCGGCCAGATGAACGAAGAACAGATCGGGCGCGGCCTCGCGCAGCCGATCACGGTAGCCCTGCTTCAAGGCCGAGCAGCTGAGGACGGCGGCGGGTCGCTCGGCCAGCCAGGCGACGAGGGCATCGAGCCAGGGTGCGCGGTCCTCGTCGTTCAGGCCGTTCCCGGCCGCCATCTTGGCCACATTCGCGGCCGGATGGAAGTCGTCGCCCTCGCCGAATTCGACGCCCAGGGCCTCGGCGAGCAGTGTCCCGACAGTCGACTTCCCGGAGCCCGCCACTCCCATCACCACGATGCGCGGAGGTTGCGTGGTCACAACCACGACCCTAGTCGGATTCGTCCCGCGGGCATCGTGTGCGGCGCCGGACACGGCGCGCCGGATATCGGTCAGCGGGTGATAGGAACCCGTTTGGTGACAATGCGATGCAGCAGGCGGGCGGCGGTGCGGGCGGTGCGGCTATCGATATCGAGCGATGGATTCAGTTCCGCCACATCGCAGATGGCGAGCTTGCCACTGGCGGTAACCTGATCGCAGACGGTCTGGATGGTCTCGAGGGGGACGCCGAAGGCGGCGGGTGCGCTCACCCCCGGGGCCACCGCGGCGGGGAGTACGTCCAGATCGATGGTGAGGTACACGAGGTCCACATCCGCGAGGAAGTCGTCGACGAACGCCGCGACGGTCGCCGTCTGGGTGACGCCGCAGTCCTCGTCGAGGAGATAGTGGACGCCGAAGCGGTCGGCGGTGTCGAACAGGGCGCGGGTATTGCTGGGTTGGCTGATGCCGACCACGTCGTAGCGGAGCGCGTCACCTTCGGCCGCCAGCATTTGTCGAAAGGGGGTGCCGGAGCTGGGAATCGGGTCGTCACGCAGATCGAAGTGCGCGTCGAGATTGAGTACCCCGAGCCGACGCCCGCCGCGCAGTGTCGATTCCGCCAAGCCGAGGTAGGTGGCATAGGCGACCTCGTGACCGCCGCCCAGCACCACCGGAAAATGCCCGGCGTCCAGCAGGGCTCGCGCCGCCGTGCCGAGCGCCCGCTGCCCCTCCTCCATCCGGTCGCCGGTCACGGCTACGGTGCCCGCGTCGTAGACCTCGAGCGGTGCGGCCAAGGCCATGGACGAGAGTGCGCGCCGCAAGGCATCCGGGCCTGCCGCCGCGCCTGGCCGACCCTTGTTTCGTCGTACTCCGGCATGGCTGGCGAAGCCGAGGAAAACGCTTGCCCCGGCGGGGCAGTCGGACCGATAGGGTCGCACCGCCTGATGCCATCGCAGGTGCTCGGGCCCTTCTCCGTCGACGCGGCCCGCCCATCCGGGCACTCCGGGTTCGTCGGTCTGTGCGGTATGGATGGTCACGGAATCAGAGCTCCGAAGTCGGTCGAACTGTTGGAGTGAGCGGAAAGCCCTGCCTGCCAAACAGTTTCGACCAGCGGGACCCCTGGCCGATAGGCGAGATGTAGGTATGACGGAGCCGACAGTGCGATGGCGTCGGCCCGTGCGCCGAGACGCAGGGTGCCGATATCGTTGCGTTGCAGGGCTTTCGCCCCTCCCGCGGTAGCCGCCCACACCGCTTCCGCCGGCGTCATACCCATTTCGCGCACCGCCAGGGCAATGCAGAACGCCATGCTGGTGGTGTAGCTGGTGCCCGGATTGCAGTCCGCGCCGAGTGCGACCGTCACCCCGGCGTCGAGTAGGGCCCGAGCGTCGGCGTATGGGCTCCGGGTGCAGAATTCGGCACCCGGCAGCAGGGTCGCCACCGTCGGACTCTGGGCCAGCAGCTCGATATCGTCCGCCGTCACATGGGTGACATGATCGACCGACGCCGCCCCCAACTCGACGGCGAGCGCGACACCGGGACCTTCCCGCAGTTGGTTGCCGTGCACCCGGGGAATCAGTCCGTGCGCGATACCGGTCTGGAGTACCGCCCGTGTCTGGTCGCCGTCGAAAGCTCCACGCTCACAGAACACATCGATCCATTTGGCGTGCGCGGCGACCGCCGGGATCATCTCCGCACACACCATACGCACGTAATCATCGATGCGCCCGGCGTATTCGGGCGGTGCCACATGCGCGGCCAGCAGCGTCACCTCATCGGTGACCGCACCGGCCACCATGGCGCTGCGCAATTCGTCGGCCACGGATTGCCCGTAGCCCGTCTTACACTCGACCGTCGTACTACCGGACCGCAGCGATTCGTCCATGAGCCGCCGGGCATTCGCCAGCAGTTCGGCGTCGGTGGCGTGGCGGGTCGCCTCGATGGTGGTGCGGATACCGCCCGCCGCATACGGCTCACCGGACATGCGCGCGGCGAACTCCTCCGCCCGCTCACCGGCGAATACCAGGTGCGCATGGCTTTCCACGAATCCGGGCAGTACCGCGCGTCCACCGAGATCGTGGCGGATATCGGCACCGGGCGCATCGGCGGAGTCGCCGACCCACGCCACCACGCCGCCGTCGAAAACGACTGCGGCGTCGTGGCGCACCCCGAGCGGCCCCGTACCCAGTTCGGGGTCATTGGTGACCAGCGTGCCGATATCGGTGAGTACGGTGGAGCGTGCGGTCACGGGAGTCCTTTCTCGCGTATCGGGAATCAGGCTTCCGACATGGGAATTCGAATACCACGCTCGGCGGCGACCTCGCGGGCATGTTCGTATCCGGCATCCACGTGCCGGATAACACCCATCCCGGGATCATTGGTGAGCACCGCTTCGAGCTTGCGGGCCGCCAATTCGGTGCCGTCGGCAATACATACCTGTCCGGCGTGAATGGAGCGTCCCATGCCGACACCACCACCGTGATGGATCGATACCCATGATGCGCCCGACGCGGTATTGACCAGCGCATTGAGCAGCGGCCAGTCGGCAATGGCATCGGAACCGTCGAGCATGGACTCGGTTTCGCGGTACGGCGATGCGACCGATCCGGAATCCAGGTGATCGCGGCCGATGGCCAGCGGTGCGGACAGCTCGCCGGAGGCCACCATCTCATTGAATTTCAGCCCGGCACGGTGCCTTTCGCCGTAGCCGAGCCAGCAGATGCGTGCGGGTAGCCCTTCGAAGGCGACCTTCTCACCGGCCATTGTGATCCAGCGCCTCAGGTGTTCGTTATTCGGGAACAGTTCCAGGATGGCGCGATCGGTGGCCTCGATATCCTTGGGATCGCCCGAGAGCGCGGCCCAGCGGAACGGGCCCAGGCCCTCCTCGAACAGCGGTCGAATGTAGGCGGGGACGAAGCCGGGGAAATCGAAGGCTCGCTTGTATCCGCCCTTGCGGGCCTCATCGCGAATGGAATTGCCGTAGTCGAATACTTCCGCGCCCCGGTCGAGGAAGCCGACCATGGCCTCCACATGCTGGGCCATCGACTCGCGCGCCTCGTCGGTGAACCGCTTCGGATCGGCCGCGGCCCGGGACTTCATCTCGGCGAAGTCGATTCCGACCGGCAGATACGCGAGCGGATCGTGGGCGGAGGTCTGGTCGGTCACGATATCGATGGGTGCCTCCCGCACCAGCAGGTCCGGGAAGATCTCCGCGGCATTGCCGTGTACGCCGATCGACAGTGGCCGCCGGGCATCGCGCGCTTCGACAGCCACACGCAGGGCCTCATCCAGATTCTCTGCCTTGACGTCGAGGTACCTGGTCTTGATTCGTCGATCGATGCGGGTTTCGTCGCAGTCGACGCACAGCGCCACACCCTCGTTCATGGTGATAGCGAGCGGCTGCGCACCACCCATACCGCCGAGACCCGCTGTGAGGGTGATGGTTCCGGCCAGGGTGCCATGGAAACGCTTGCGCGCGATGGCACCGAAGGTCTCGTAGGTGCCCTGCAGAATGCCCTGGGTGCCGATGTAGATCCACGATCCGGCGGTCATCTGCCCGTACATGGTCAGACCGAGCGCCTCCAGACGGCGGAATTCCTCCCAATTGGCCCAGTCGCCAACGAGATTGGAGTTGGCCAGCAGGACGCGCGGGGCCCACTCGCTGGTGCGGAGTACGCCGACCGGCTTACCGGATTGCACCAGCATGGTCTCGTCATCGCGCAGGGTCTTCAGGGTGCGCACCATGGCGTCGAAGGCCTCCCAGCTGCGCGCCGCGCGACCGGTACCGCCGTAGACGACCAGGCTGTCGGGATGCTCGGCCACCTCCGGGTCGAGGTTGTTCATCAGCATGCGCAGTGCACCCTCCTGCTGCCAGCCCAGGGTGGTCAGTTCACTGCCGCGCGGGGCGCGTACCGGGCGGGCACCCGGCAGAGCATCTTTCCGATCGGTCATGGCGTGCTCCTTGTCGTTGGAAAGGGGATGCGGGTGACCTGGCTGCGCGGGGTGCCGTGGCGTTCGGCCTCGGGGGTGACATCGATGGCGCGGCGCTCGATGGCCAGACCGTCGGCTTGCTCAGTGTCATGGGCCTGTACCTCCGTGCGGGTGGCCATCGCGTGCACTGTGCGCTGAGTCACCGGATCCGAGATGGGATGTATAGTCCTGTATATACAGGCATCTGTCAAGCTGTCGGATACGATTTCCAGGCGGCGGGTGGTCCGCGGTGCGGAGGGATGGAAGTGCATGGCGCAGGTCGCGGTCGATACCGAGCTCGCGACGCTGTTCGCGCAGGCCGGGGCCGAATCCGCGCCCGCCTACGAGCGAATCAAGCGCATGGTGGTGGCGCGGATCGAGGCCGGTCACTGGACCGAGGGTGATCTGCTGCCCTCGGAAAGCCAACTGGTCGCCGCGCTGAAACTGTCCCGAATGACCGTCAATCGGGCGCTGCGCGAACTGGCGGCCGAGGGAGTTGTACAGCGGCTCATGGGCGTCGGCACCTTCGTGGCGCCCGCCAAGAAGCCGAGTGCGCTGTTCGAGGTGAAGAATATCGCCGACGAGGTGCAGCAGCGCGGACACCGCCACCGCACCGAGGTAATACTCCTGCGCCGCGAACAGACCGACCCGGTCACGACTCCGCTACTCCGGGAAATGGTTCAGGACACCGTCTTCCATTCCCTCCTGGTGCATTTCGAGGATGACGTACCGATCCAGGTCGAAGACCGTTTCGTCGCCCCCGCCGTCGCCCCCGGCTACCTCGAACAGGACTTCACCAAGCGCACCCCTAACAGCTACCTCTCCGAGGTCGCCCCGCTGGTCCGCGGCGAACACGTCGTCGAAGCGGTCCACGGCAGCCCCGAGGAATGCCGCCTTCTGCACATCGCACGCGATGAGCCCTGCCTCCTGATTCGGCGGCGCACCTGGGCGGCCTCGGGACTGGTGAGCGCGGCACGCCTGGTACACCCCGGCTCGCGCAACCGCCTCGAGGGCACCTTCACCCCCTAGCGGGCGGCCCGGCCCGCATGCCATCGAGGAGGGCCGGCACGTCGTAGGGCGGGCCGACGCATCGTGAAGGTGGCCCGACACGTCATGAAGGCAGCCCCGCACGTCCATGAGGGTGGGCCGACACGTCACGGGCCCGCCCGCCATGTCGCGGACGCGGCTCGCCCCGTCATTCCGGCGTGCTTCTGGCCGGAATCCACCACGATCTGTTGCTGTACTCATCGGTGCGGATCCCGCCAAACGCACGCCGGAATAACGGGTCCACGAGCGTGTACTCGGGTGGCAAGGGTGCTCGCATATATGTGGGTGACGAACCGCGCGCACACGAGGTCGGTGTCGCCGATGGCAGCCGCCGTTCCGCGCAGACCTGCCTAGCTTCCGTACCGTGGTCTCGTGTGGCAGCGAGGGATGAAGACCATGGCAGCCATCTGCGGAGCGGTCCTTTTGGCCGCGTGCGCGCAGGAGTCGGCCGCGAGTTCGAAGGCGGGCGGTTCGGTGACTGAAGGGACCGAAATGACGACTGGTCTTCCCGATACCTCGGCAGCGGGACAGCCGAATCCGTCGACGGTGTCGCGGCCCGGATTGGAATCCCCGGGCCTGTCCGAGCGGGTGGTGGTCCTCGACCCCGGCCACAATGGCGGTAACGGCTCGCACCCGGCGATCATCAATGCCAAGGTGCCCGACGGTCGCGGAAATACCAAGGCGTGCAACACCACCGGCACCAGTGCCAATAATGGTTACGCCGAACACGAATTCACCTGGGATGTCGCCGTCCGCGTCCGAGATCTCCTCACCGCGCGCGGTATTCGCGTAGTCATGACGCGCGATGACGACACCGGCGTCGGTCCCTGTGTGGACCAGCGCGCCGAACTCGCCAACAGCGCCGGCGCGGATGCCATCGTTTCCATTCATGCCGATGGTGCCACCGGTGCGAATGCCCACGGCTTCCACGTGGCGCACTCCTCCCCGCCCCTCAACGATGCCCAGGGCGACCCGTCCCTGCGCCTGGCCACCACGCTCCGCGACACCTTCGTCGGCAATGGCTTCACGCCCTCCACCTATATCGGCTCACACGGTCTCAATCCGCGCCCGGACCTGGCCGGCCTCAATTTCGCCGAACGTCCCGCGGCCCTGGTCGAATGCGGCAATATGCGCCATCCCGCGGACGCAGCGATTATCGAATCCCCGGACGGCCGAGCCCGTCTCGCCGCCACGATCGCCACGGCGATCATCGCCTACCTCGGCTGACTCCGCTACTGAGCCTGGTTGCGCAGGATCGGTAGGTCCCGGCATGCTCTCGTCCGGGATCCACGCGCCGGAATATCGAGGGCGGCCAGGTGAGCACCGCGAAACCCGATCCCGGATCCATCGGGTCCTCGGCGGCGGAGTGGTCGGCGTGCATGCGGTCGCGTTGCCGAACTCCGTCGCAGCTATTCTGCTGCCTGGTCAGGCACGCGCCAACAAGTGCCCGCACGTGTATGTCGAATGGGCGGACGGTGATCCGGTGGCCAACCTGCTGCGCTTCCTGTTCCTCGGTGCGGGCGCGGGCGCGCCGGTCACGCGCGAGATCCCGCACCGTGGCGTACCCCGCTGGTCGCAGCGGCCGCATGCGCACCCGGACAGCTCGCAGTCGCGGAGAATCTAACTGTTACCCCTGGTAGCACAAACGGGTAGAATATTGCTACGCTCACGTAGCAACTGTGGTCGCGGGTTTCACGCACGGCCACGGGTACCACAATGACCAGGAGTATCGATGAAGCTACTTCCGAAGTTGGGCCGCCGCCAGCCGACGACCGATCCCGGCGAGGTAGCCCTCCACGCGCGCAATGTCCAGTTCGACTGGACCAAGACCCCGCCGGTCTGGATGACCGCCGAACCGGTCGCCTCCCATGTGCTCAATGCCCTGAGCATGCTGCTGCCCGAGGGTGAGCGCATGTTCCTCGTCACCTTCGGCGAAGCCCTGCCGCTGGTGCAGGACGAGAAGCTGCGCGAGGCCATGGTCGGCTTCATCGGCCAGGAATCCATGCACGCCGAAAGTCACAACCAGGTTCTGGAGAACGTGCTGAAATCGCACGGCATCGACGTGGAACCCTATGTGCGGCAAGCGGAATACCTGTTCCGTAAGACCCTCGGACCGCGCGAGGCGGGCTCGGAGGCGCAACGGCAGCAGCAATTGGTGGAGCGGCTCGGCGTCATCGCGACGCTGGAGCATTTCTTCGCCTTCCTCGGCGACTGGGTGATCAATGCCGATCTGGAGAAGTTCGACGCCGACCCGCAGATGCTGGATCTGTTCCGCTGGCACGGGGCCGAAGAGGTCGAGCATCGGATGGTCGCGCACGATGTCGCCGAGTACTTCGATGTCGGCTATGTGCGGCGTGGCGCGCTCATGCTGCTGATCTTCCCGATCTTTATCGCACTGCTGCTGCGCGGCACCAAATATCTGGTGCACCAGGACCCTTCGCTGCCCAACCACCGCTACCCCATGCTGGTCGGCCGGATCTTCGCCTCCATGTGGCGGGGAGCGCTACCCGGCATTCCGTCGCTGCTGGTGAGCGCGCTGTCGACCTTCAAGCCCGGGTACAGCCCGGAAGGGGTCGGCTCCTCCGCGCAGGCTATCGCCTACCTCGCGCAGTCCCCGGCGGCCCGCGTCATGGCATCGTGACCGCGTCGCGTCCGATCCCGTCCGAACCGCCGCTCGACCTGTTCGGCAAGGCCCGCAGCGATCGCGCTACCCGGGTGCTGGAACTCATTGCCGAGACCCGGTTGCGGTGGACCACGGTGATCAACCGTCAGGCTCCGGCGGTGCGGGTGGATGATCGGCGGACTCCGCTGATCGTCACCGAACGACGCGTCGAGGCACATGACACCGACGTCGTCAGTGTCATGTTCACGGCACCCGATGGGCGCAAGCTGCCCGAGTGGCGGCCCGGGGCGCACCTGGACTTGGAGCTGCCGTCGGGGAAGGTGCGGCAGTACTCGCTGTGTGGTGACCCCGCCGATCGGCACAGTTATCGAATCGCGGTGCGCCGCATACCCGATGGCGGCGGCGGGTCCCTGGAGGTGCACGAGGCCCTGGCCGTCGGCACCGCGCTGACCGTACGCGGGCCGCGTAACGCCTTCCCGTTCGTGCTCCCCGGACACGGATCATCGGCCGCCCGAGTGCATTTCGTGGCGGGCGGTATCGGCATCACCCCGATCCTGCCGATGGTGCGGATGGCGAACCGGCTCGGTGTGGACTGGACGATGGTGTACGTCGGTCGCAGCCGCGACACCATTCCATTCCTCGACGAGGTGGAGTCCTTCGGTGACCGGGTGACCATCCGCACCGACGATGAGCACGGAATACCCGGCGCCGCGGACCTTTTGCGTGGCGTCGGACCCGACACGTCCGTGTACTGCTGTGGACCGGTGGTCATGACCCAGGTCATCGCCGACTCGGTGTGCGATATGGCGGGAGTGGAGCTCTATTCCGAACGCTTCTCCGCGCCGCCCGTGGTGAACGGCACCGTATTCCAGGTCGAACTGGCCCGCAGCGGCACTGTCATCGAGGTGCCCGCGGATAAATCCGTACTCGAGGAAGTGCTGAAAGTCCGCCCGGAGCTGCCGTATTCGTGCCGTCAGGGGTTCTGCCGCACCTGCCGGGTGCACACGCTTTCGGAGAATGTCGATCACCGCGACACGGTGCTCACTCCCGACGAGCGCGCCGCCGGCGACATGCTCATCTGTGTATCCCGCTGCGGCGGTGAACGACTGGTGCTGGACCTCTAGCACCCCTCTCGAGGAGACGATCGTGACCGATCAACCGACCATCATCCCCGCATCCGAGCGCATTGTCCGCAATGGTGAATTCGAGATCGCTGTCTACGAATACGGTGAACCGTCGGCCGAGACCGTGGTGCTCGTCCACGGCTGGCCCGACGACAATCACCTGTGGGATCACGTGGTGCCGCTGCTGGCGCAGCGTTTCCACGTCGTCACCTATGACACCCGCGGACACGGGCGTTCGACCCGCACCGATCGCACCGAGGACTACCAGCTCGAGCGTTTCGCCGCCGACTTCTTCGCGGTCGCCGAGGCGGTGAGCCCGGGGGAGCCGGTGCATGTGCTGGCCCATGACTGGGGTTCGGTGCAGGTGTGGGAAGCGGTTTGTGAGCCGGATGCCGCCGCGCGAATCGCCTCGTTCACCTCGGTCTCCGGGCCGAACCTGGATCACCTGGGCGCCTGGGTGCGTGGGGAGCTCTCGCGCGGCAAGCTGTGGGGGCCGTTCACCCAGCTGCTGTCGTCGTTGTACACCGGCCTGTTCATGACACCGGGTGTGCCTCGCGTGGTGCTGAAACCCCTTGGTACCGAGAAGATGTGGTCGCGATTCGTCGGCCTCATGAACGAAACCTCGCCGGAGAACGTCACGCTCGGTCCGGAGTTCCAGCGCGACTTCTTCGACGGTATGCGCATCTACCGCGCGAATATCCTGCGCCGCATGAGCGGTCCGCGTGAGCGTCGCACCGAAGTTCCGGTGCAGCTCGTCATCGCGCGCCGCGATGTGGCGGTGCGGCCCACTGGATACAACGACACGCACG
This sequence comes from Nocardia uniformis NBRC 13702, assembly GCF_001613345.1. Taxonomy (GTDB): domain Bacteria; phylum Actinomycetota; class Actinomycetes; order Mycobacteriales; family Mycobacteriaceae; genus Nocardia; species Nocardia uniformis. The sequence continues at coordinate 19,163 of NZ_BDCE01000123.1, forward strand.
AATGGGCACCGAACCTCTACCGCCGCGAGGTAGGCGGCGGGCACTGGCTGCCGTTCTCGCATCCGGAGCTGCTCGCCACCGCCACCACCGAGCTCATCGACTCGCTGCGTACCGGCGCGGCGACGCGTGGCCTGCGTCGCGCCGAAGTCGGCCGCCAGCAACGGGAATTCGACGATCAGCTGCTCGTCATCACCGGCGGCGGTAGCGGCATCGGACGCGAGACCGCGCTGGCCTTCGCCCGCAAGGGTGCCGAGGTGGTGCTATCGGATATCAACCTCGACTCCGCCAAGGAGACCGCGGAACTCATTGCGCGCGAAGGTGGTAGCGCGCAGGCCTACCAGCTGGACGTTTCGAATAAGGACGCGGTGGAAGAGCATGCCGCCACCGTGATCGCCGAGCACGGGGTGCCCGATATCCTGATCAATAACGCGGGCATCGGTCAGGCCGGGGACTTCTTCGACACCTCCGCGGCCGAATTCGACCGTGTCCTCAATATCAATCTGTACGGCGTCATCAATGGCTGCCGTGCCTTCGGCAAGGCCATGGCCGAGCGTGGACTGGGCGGACATATCGTCAACCTCTCCAGCATGGCCGCCTACACGCCGCAGCGCGGTTTCAGCGCGTACTCCACCAGCAAGTCGGCGGTCTTCATGTTCTCCGACTGCCTGCGGGCCGAACTGGCGAGCAAGGGTATCGGCGTCCACACCATCTGCCCCGGCATCGTGCACACCAATATCGTGGCGAATACCCGTTTCGCGGGCGTCTCCGCCGCCGAGGAAGCCCAGAAGCAGGCGCGCTACGACAAGCTCTACGCTGCCCGGCGCTACGGTCCGGAGAAGGTCGCCGCCCAGATCGTCAAAGCGGTCGAACGCGATCGCGCCGTCGTGCCGGTAACGCCGGAAGCGCACCTGCAGTACCGCTTCAACCGTTTCGCTCCGGCGGTCGCCCGATTCGTCGCGGCGCGGGTCAAACTGACCTAGGCGCCGTCTCGGCTCCCCGGTGGGTGTCCGGGGACGCGGCCGGTTCGTTGCTCACGCGCGGACCGGCCGCTTCGCTGTGTAACAGGTCGATTATTGGCTGGCGGGATCGCCGCGGGACCAATAGCTTTCGTCCATGGACGTAGTGATCGCGATTATCGTGCTGGTGGTTGTCGTGGGTTTGTTCCTCGCGTGGCTGAACCACAGCTCCGAGGGTGAACTTCGGCCCAGTCGAGGGCGTCGGCGTCGAGGGTGGGGTGCCGGTGGGGGCGGCGGTGGTGAGTCCGACGGAGGCGGTTGTGGCGGTGGCGGTTGTGGCGGAGGCGGGGGTGGTGGAGGTGGGGGCGACTAGTGGTGGCTCGTTCGCGCCACACCAGGCATCCGAGGCGATGTCGTGGCAGGCGTGCCTCATTCGACGCATGCGGGTCGCCGGGTATTCGCGGAATGCCGGTAGCTATCGGGACAGGCCGGTACCCAGTGTCACGAGCGCTCAATCACCCCTGATTGCGGGTCTATCGAGAGCTGAAGCGCGACGGTAGCTTTCGCTCATGGAACTATTTCTAGGAGCGGCGCTCGTTCTCCTGCTGTGTGTTCTCGGCTGGTACGCCTGGACGGTGGTCTCCGACCTCCGGACTCGCGATCGGATACGACGCTGGCGGAGCGTGCACCACACCGGGTACGAATCCGGCGGCGGCGATAGCCGGGACGGGGGTTCGGGCTACGGCGGCGATTCGGGCTACGGCGGCGATTCGGGCTACGGCGGTGACTCGGGCTACGGCGGAGGTTCGAGCTGCGGGGGAGGTTCGAGCGGCGGCGGTGGTGGCTGTGGGGGCGGCGGTGGCGGCGGCGGGAGCTGAGGGCGCCGGTCTGTCAGGAACCCGACCGCAGTTCCTCCTCGATGCGGACGACCCGCTCCGCCGGGATACCCCACGGATGCTCGACCCCGACTCGCGCGTCCAGATCCCACAGCACACACGTCTCATCGGGCCGCGCCACTATCGACCACGCGACCACGGTGCGCCCCAACTGATCCGCCATGGAACCCGCCGCAGTGCCCCCTGACCCCTCGCCGTCGGGGAAGTGGTGCAGGAACCGCCCGTACGCGGTATCGCAGAAGCGTTGATACCGCATGGTGCACAGGATCAACCCGTGCCACGCCTCATCCACCGCGTGCGACGGCATTCCGATCACCTGCTCATCGCGGATGGCGGCCCCGCAGCACCGCAACCATTGCCGCAGACCGGTTTCCACCAGTTCGCGTGGCTGCCAGGGGGAGGTCTTGAATACGGCTTCCGGCAACTCCAGCGCATCGACGGCGCTATTGATCCGATCGATTCGAAGGCGGCTCAGGCGTTTACGCAACACGATTCACGGTACGGCGGCGCGGGTTGATCGATCAAACCTCAATTTCATGGGCTTCGGACCGGTCAATCCCACTGGATCAGAGGGTTACCGAAGCGCCGCAGCGGGAATCGGAGTGGTCATGGGTGGTTTATCTCTGGCCCAGTGGATATTGCCGTGGGTAGGCGTACTCGGCCTCGTGGTGGTCATGCTGGCGGGGGCGATCGGCTTCTTCATGCTGATGTTTCGGATCGATTCGATGCAGGAACGGGCGAGAAGGCGTAGGCGCTGGGCGGCCAAGGGCGGGGGATCTGCTTATCGCGGATACGGGGGTGGCTGCACCGGCTCGGGTGACCGTGGTGGCGCCTGCAGCGCTGGGGGATGGGGCGGCAGCGAATGTAGTGGAGGAGGCGGTGGTTGCGGTGGAGGAGGTGGGGACTGAGGTCGGGCACGGGGCTGCGCACCCCACCCCGATCGATCAGTTCGCGACCGAAACCTCTGCACTCCGGGTGGTCCACAGGCTGGTGGCGGTGACGGTCGCCAACACCACCACGATCACGCCCAGCGAGGCGAGCGTCGGGATGGTCGGCACCGCGGTCCAGACATCGTGCGCCCAGTGCAGCACCAGTTTCACGCCGATGAAGGCGAGGATGATCGCCAGACCGTAGACCAGGTGCACCAGTCGCGAGAGGGCGGCGTGCAGCACGAAATACAGTGCGCGCAAACCGAGTAGCGCGAAGGCGTTGGTGGCGAACACCAGGAACGGGTCACCGGTCACCCCGTACACGGCGGGTACCGAGTCGACCGCGAACACCAGGTCGGTGATCATTACGGCGGCCACGACCAGGGCCAGCGGGGTGAGCGCCCGGCGGCCCTTCTCGACAACCGTCAACCGGGTGCCACGGTAATCATCGGTGACCGGCATGAACCTGCGCAGCAGCCGCACCGACTTCATCGAGTTCACATCGACATCGGCCTCCTGCCCACCGAGCGCGTCGACAATCAACTTCACCGCGGTAACCAGCAATATCATGCCGAAAAGCAGGAAGGCCCAGTCCAAGGTCGCCAGCGCCGTGGCGCCGAGCGCGATGAAGATGCCGCGCAAGACCAATGCTCCCGCGATGCCGTACAGCAGCACCCGCTGCGCCAGCGCCGCGGGCACCGCGAACGCCGATAGCAGCAGCATGAAGATGAACAGGTTGTCGACCGAGAGCGATTTCTCCAGCAGATACCCGGTGAAGAACTCCACGCCCGGCGTGGAACCCATACTGGCCCAAAGATATACGCCGAATGCGACGGGGAGTGCGATGTAGAAGATCGTCCACCCCAACGCTTCCCGCATGGACGGGTCACGGGGGCGTCGGGTGAGCGCGAAATCCAGCACCAGCAGGCCGGTCACGCCGAGAATCGTCAGCGCCCACAGTCCGGGCGTGCCAACGGTTTCGATGGTGGTGGAAGTCGCGAAGTGGGATACGGCGAGACTCAAGAGAACTCCTCGGACAGGATCAACCAGCCGAGGTCTCCTTCACCTACGAGACCGTAGGCGACCATCCGGGGACCGCGATGACGCGATCCGTATTGACCGGAGTGATGCTTGGGAAGTACTCCCCTCGCGAGCCACGATAGCCGACCCTCAGCTCTCCCGTCCAACTGTCCAGTTCATCGGGGGCTGAGCACCACCACCGCGATGGGCCGCGAGGTCTTCTCCTGATAGGCCGAGTACCGGCCCCCATTGACCTTGTCCACCAACGCCCACCGCCGCGCGTACTCCGGATCATCCGGATAGGTGGCCCGCCCGGTCACCGCGATCCTCTCACTCCCCACCTGAATCTCGCAGTCCCCCTTGGCCTTCACATTCGCCAACCACCCCGGCGGTCGAACGGACCCGCCATTGGACGCGGTCACGAGATAGTCCTTCCCATCCCGCGCGTACGTCAACGCATTGGTCCGATCCTTCCCGCTCTTCCGCCCCACCGTCCGCAACAGCAATGTCGGGTTGCCGAACAGGAGCCGATGCCCCACCAACCCGCCACTCTTCTCGTAGAGCCACTGATGCCCCCGCAACACATTCACGAACAGGTCTGCCACAGTTCCTCCTGACCATTTGGTTCTGCCGAACCTCAAGCATCGCTCGAGGCGGAAGACCGCGCTCGTCCACGCTCCGAGGAGCGCGTTGTTTCGCCGAAGAGTTTCTGGCTACTCATGGGGGAGTGCCGGGCTGGGTGCCCATGCCGATGGTGATCGGGGTGGGAACCGACCTGCGGGACTGGACTCAGCTCTTCCTGGCTGAGTTGTCATGACAGCGGAAAGGAACCGGACACCATGTTGATGCTCACCCCCACCGCCATCGAGGCCGTTCGCACCCTCACCTCCGCAGAGGGCACACCGGAAGGTTCCGGATTGCGAATCTTCGCGACGGAAAACGCCGAGGCCATCGCGTTGGCGGTCGCCGAGGCACCGGCAGAGCAAGACAAGGTCCTGGATGCCGACGGATCCCGCATCTTCATGGACGAGCAGGCAGCCGCCTTCCTCGACGACAAGATCCTCGACACCGGACTGGACCCTGAAGGCCAAGGTGCCTTCGTGCTCGCCCAGCAGGACCAGACCCCCTGATCCACGGGCTCACGCCGTAACGGATCACACTTGATCGCACTCGAGCCCGGCAGCCAACCCGGGTTCGGAGTGCCTATCGATGCCGTCACGCTGGGGTGGGTTATCCGGCAGCCGCCGACCCATCTCGGCAACGGTCCACTCATTCATGCTTCCGAATGAAAGCACATGTCTCCGAACAGGATTGGTCGGACTCCGGGATGAAAACCTGCCGCTCACTTGGCGCAGTACCAGGAAGCCATGCGCAAGGAACGAATCTGGGAAGGTATGCGAATCACTCAGGCCTGCGGTGGCGCGCCGAATCTGCGGGACCGCAACGACATAGACGTGCTGCGTGAAGCCAGCCTTCGCTGCAACCGCAAAGTGGTTGTGCCAGTGAATTCCGGCGTCGTTTATCGGCGAAATCGGACGCCGCGTATGTCAGTTCAGCCGTGATCGTGACGACGAACGGTGACGTCACTGTCCCCAACAGTGGGGGCAAGGCACAATCTCAACGTAGCGGTGGCCGGTTCCGTAGTGCTGACGAGCTCGCTGGGCGGTGTCGCCCCCAGTCGAGTGCGTGGCTCCCGCTCCGGACAGGCTGAACATGAAAGGACTGCGACGTGCGGGAAGTGGCGAGCCACCGTGTCGATGAGTGGCGGATGGCCTACGCACTCGACGGCATCTCCGAGCGCACAAGGATCCACTGGGAGCACTGGTACGACGGCCTGTCCCTCGGGTCACTACAGGAGATGTGCGACGGGCTCCTCGACCACCTCGCCGCTCGCATCGCGGAGGACCCCGAGCTCTGTTCGCCTGATTCGGCCGTCGTCCTGCGCACTGCAGCGGAGTGCGCTCTCGGGGCTCTGAGCCTTGGCGCGTTTCCCAACGGCGACCAGGAGGTGCCTCTCCCGCTCATCGATGAGATGTTCAGTAGCGAGGTAGTCGACTACAGGTCTCTTGTCGACCAGGCGCCGACCGCACGAACCTGGCGGCAAGTGTTCTCATTGTGCCTGATCAGCGGACCGTGGGAGCGAGACCGAGTGATCGGCGGGCTGCTGCTCGTCGACTACGCGCCCACCATCCGTGAGGGAGTGCCGCACTCGCCGCTGGAATCGCAGTCGGATCCAGCAGATATCGCGGAGATGGACGCATTGTGCATCTACCTGGTCGGGCCGTGGCAGCCGAACTCCTCCGTGCACGGGTCGTCATTGGTTCTGCGCAAGCCCGACGCGGACGAGCGCGCCGAGGCTGCACGACAATTGGATGCAGTCGGTCCACTGACATCGGATCAACAGCTGCTCCGCACACTCCTGGAAGACGACCGGTCGACCTTCGAACACGCGTTGACCACCCGTCTCACCCAGTATCGCGACAACGCAGCAGTCGACGCGCCCCCACGAAGCCTGTTGCCGTTCGGCACGATCGCGCTGGTCAAGCTCGCCATCCGGGTTCACGGGTGGGAGCTGGGCATCGGGTCCAATTATCTACCGGCGCGCCTACTACACGGCGAGTAAGTCCTTCCTGCGGACCCGGCTGTAGGTTGAACCAATAGTCGATGAGTTCATGACCGCTTCGGCTTCTCCATCCCATCCAGCCTGGACCTAGCCATCGCTCTGGCAGCGGTACGCGATCTGCGGGAACCAGCGACTGAGGATGAGACCGCAGTCTTCGAGACTGACGTGCTATCCGGGTTCGTGCTGGCACGTGCATCCGCGCGGGGACGTGGTTCCTACCAGTCCGGGACCCCACATAGGAAGTGTCCGCCCGCGCAGAGTCGTTGGCGTACGGGCGGATCCGGTTGTTCAGACGGCGTAGTCGTTGATGGTAATTGCCCGTGGCAGCGGTTTCTGCATGTTGACCAGCTATCTATCGGTGAACTTCGATGTCGTCTCGCCGCGGCCACTGCTCGCGTTGTCCGGGCGAGGCGGTAGGAGTCGATGCCGGTTTCGATGATGTGGCCGCGGAAGGCGAGGCGGCCGACGATCGTGGCGCAAAGCCTCGGGCCGGTGAAGGTTTCGTCCAGCCGGACCAGCGCACGGAGTGCCTCATCGGGCGGGACTGCCGTACGGCTTTCAGGGCGTCGGGCAGCGTCATCTTGTCGAACGGGTCGCTGTTGATGATTTCTTCTGCCGCAAGGTATTTGAAGAACTATTGCAGGGCTCGATAGTTGCTGCGGACGTACTCGGGTGCGGGCGGCCTGCTGGAACGCTTGTTCGGCCGTGTCAGCGCAAAATTCATTGCTCTTCGAGCTATGTACTGAATCGTCTTTACGATCCTGCGCAGAGTCTGCGCAGGTCAGGGGGTCTAAGTGGGGCGGGCGGGGCTCGAACCCGCGACCAATGGATTATGAGTCCACGGCTCTAACCGACTGAGCTACCGCCCCTGACCGCTGCGGAAAATGAGCGGGCTCGGAGATGTTATCGCTCCGGGTGGGGTGATGCCTAGTCGGGCTGGGGTTGAGGGTTGGTGTGTCGAGGTGGGCTGGATTTTGTGCAGCTCACCCGCCCGGGCCCGAACTCACTGTCCGACGGTCGCGGGTCCGAATCCGGCTGCCCCGCAATGCCCTGGCTCGAGCTACCTCGTCAGCAAACTAATGGTCGATATCGTCGACAAGATTCGCCGGATGGAATTCGGGGGTGCGGCTGTCGAGGGCCGCGGTGTAGATGCGCAGGCCGTCGGCGACCCTTCCGGCCATGTGCTCCAGCCATTCGGGCGGGGTCAGTTTGCCGAAGGCGGCGGCGTCGAGGAGTTGGCGGCGGACATCATTGAGCTGCATGTGGGCTATGGCCACGGGGTCGAGGTCTGGCATGGTTCGGCAGACTACCTCGAGTCGAACATAGTTTCGATAGCAGGCGGGGGTGTTTGCGGGGCGTATACGCGTTGCCTCGAAGGCGCCGTCCGTGCCAGCCTGATTGCAGAGTGGAAACCCGCTGAGGCGTGCGGTGAGTGTGCGGCCGGTCGGGTGCTCGAGGGAGGACGTCGTGCGAGACCGGGCGGGGCTCGAGGGGCTGGGGACGCTGCGGGTCACCGTCGAGGTCATCGATTCGGTAGAGCGATCTTTCGGCATCCGGTGGGCGCTGATGCCGGCGGACGCGCGTCGGCGGTTCGAGTGCGCGCGAATCTTCTTGGTCGCGCTGGGGGATGAGGCGCAGCGGGCGTATCTGGACATTGTGGATGGGCAACCTTCGACATCGGTGCGGTTGCCCGACACGTTGGCCGCAGGGGAGTACGCCATCGAGGTCGATGCCTACGGCAGTGCGAGTTGGGGGGATGGTCGGTTGGAGGCGCGTGGGCGTAGCGACTCGTTCACGGTGGCGGGGGAGAGTTCGGCGTCCTCCGGTCCGGTGCGTCGATAGGCCGCAGCCAGTCACCCTGCGCGCCAACCCCGCCGACCCATACATCCGCGGGTGCGGTCCGTCGATCGCGTACCCCGAACCGCCGCTGCTATAAGGCCCACCCGCCTACGATTTATCTGATCAGCCGGTGCCAGCGATTCGCGAAGGAGCGAACGATGAGCAGTCAGCCGCACGCCGATCCATCCCACCTGCCACCGGCCTGGCGCGGTGAGCCCACCAAGCGTCGCCGCAAACCACTGCGGTGGCTGCGCGGCCGAATCACCCCCGCCAAGGATTACGGCTTCTTCGGACCCGACTCGGTGGCCTGGCGGGTCTGGATGTATCCGACCAGTGCGGTCTGCGGCTTCTCGCGCTCGGTGGTGATCGAGGAGCTGGACCCGTTCCTGGTGGCGGCGGTCGACCGCACCGGCAAGATCTACCGGGATCCGCAGGCGCGCTACGACCACACCCTCGCCTACTTCTCCACCGTCATAGTCGGCGACAGCGAGACGGTGGTGAAATCCGCAGAGGTGCTGACGAAGATTCACGCCAAGCACGGCCAGGGCATCGAGCCGGTGTCGGGCCTGCCGTACGAGGCCAATAATCCCGACAGCCAGCTCTGGATTCTCCTGACCGCCTGGCACTCCATCCTCTACAGCTACGAAACGCTCGGCCCCGGACCGCTTTCCGACGCCGAGGAGCAGGAGTACTGGGCGCAGTGTGCCATTGCCGCCCAACTACAGACCTGCGACCCGAATCGGGTGCCGCGCAGCCGTGATGGCGTGCGCGCCTACTTCGACGAGATCCGGCCGCGCCTGGTCGCCTCGGAGACCACTCAGAAGGCAATGCACCACCTGCTCGAGCCGCGTCACATCTATCCGCGCTACCCGGGTGTTCTGCGGCCATTCGCCTGGCTGCTCAACGGAATCATGCGGGCGGCAACACTTTCCACCATTCCGCACTGGCAGCGCGACCTGGCCGATCTGCGACAGTCCTGGTTGGTCGACGTCCTGGTTCGTCCGATAGCGCGGCTGCTGTTCCGCGCCGTCGCCTACAGCGACCGGGTGAAACTGGCTCTCCTGGCCTGGATTTCGCCATCCGCCGCGCCCGTGCTGGCACCGGCACTGCGCCGAGTACCCCCGGACTGGCCCGAAACAATGACCCCCGCAGCCGCATTCGAACGCTATGCGGTGCCGACCCCATTGGAGGTGCGCGCCGCAGTGCAGGCGGGCACCACGGCGCAGCTGACCCTCGGCGACTAGACCCGCACCGTGGTCCGTCCGCGGTTATTGCGCGCGAAATGCCCGGGCGACTGACCCTTCCACGACCGAAACGCCGAACCGAATGCCGAAACGCTCGAATAGCCCAATCGATCCGCGACCTGCTCCACGGTCAGCCCGGCGACCAGGAGTTCCTCCGCCAGCATTCCGATCGTCTCATTGCTCAGCTCCCGGAAGGTGGTGCCCTCATCGGCGAGCCGACGGCGCAGGGTACGCACGCTGACGTCGAGGTCGGCGGCGACATGGCTCTGGTCGGCCACCCCGCCGCGGCGAATGAGCAGTTTGCGTACCTGCCCGCTGACGCCGATCCGGCTGCGGCGACGCTCGATGAGCTCCTCGCACTGCTGCTCGTAGTAGCGGGCGACAGCGATATTCGCCTGCGGCAGTGGCAGATTCAGAGCGCTCCTGGTGAAGACCATAATGCTCTGATCGGCATCGAACCGAATATCGTCGACGCCGAGTACGGCTCCGAACATCTCATAGATCGGGTGCGCCCGCAGCGCCACCTGCACCCGCAGTACCGGCGGCTTGATCGACATCAGATCCTGCTGCACGGTGGAGATCGCGCCCAGGTCGCGTTCGAGTGCGAAGCTGCGAATCTCCTCCGGCAGTAGGCGATCGTCGCGCACGATCCACACCTCGTCGCCGACCTTCCGCATGGTGTGGTTGGCGATGGTGTAGGTGAGATCCACATGCCGCAGTCCGATATCGATGGCGTGGCCCAGTGTCGGACTGCTCATGATGGCGAAGCCCAGCAGACCCAGACTGGTGGCGTGGCACATGAGTCCGGCCAGCAAACCCTGCCCGGGTTCGTCCTCCACGCCGCGCACGATATTGCGGATGAGCGTGATTTCCTGGACAAGTGTGATCTCGGCGGTCTGATCGTCGAGGTCGGCCGCGTGGATTCCGGTGCTGCGCAGCACATCGGCCGTCGACAGGCCGCGGGAACTCGCGTAGTCCACGAGCAGGGCGGCGCTGCCGATGGAACGCAATCGCATCGTCTCGTCGGCCCGGTCGGTGTCCATGCGCAAATCGTCCCAGAATCCGGCGTGTCGGTGGTTCGGATTCGCTGATGACGGGGCGTTTTCGACGGCCGATATTCGCCGGTTCCTGGCCCATTGTGCGCTGTTGAGGTGTGCCCGGCGAACGTACGGTGACATCATGCCGCACCGCGAGCGGCGGCTCTGTAGCCCGGGTAGTCGTTCATGTGTGCCCCCGAACTACCCGATCGCGGTGCGGCACTTCCATTCCCGATTCGTCTGAAGTGAGCTGGAATGCCGCATACGAGAACTGTCAGGGAATCATCGATCACCGTACTTGCCCCCATTGACGGCCGACCGGTCGGAACTGTTCAGGTGCAGTCGCCCGAGCAAGTGGGCGTGACGGTCGGTCGGCTCCGCGCCATGCAGATTCCCTGGCGTGCGATGGGTGTCGTGGGACGCCTGCACTGGGTGAATCGATTCCGCGAATGGCTACTGGAGAACGAGGATTCGCTCACCCTGTTGCTGGCGACTGAAACCGGGAAGTCGGTAGGCGCGGCGCGTCAGGAGTTCGCCCTCGCCGTGCAGGCCATCGACTATCACCGTACCCACGGCGCGGAATACCTTGGCGTACAACGACCTCGCGCACACAGCCTGCCCTCGCTCGCCGTGCACCTGTCGGTCTCCTACCACCGAAGCGCAGTGGTAGGGGTGATCACGCCCTGGACATATCCATTGGCCCTCACGGTTTTCGACATCATCCCCGCACTGCTGTCCGGTTGCGCCGTCCTGGTCAAACCGTCCAGCGTGACACCGCTGACCGTGCACGAGATCGCGGCGGGCTGGGCGCGGCTGGGCGCACCGGCGGTGCTGGCCACCGCAATCGGGCCGGATGCCGGACCCGCGGTGCTCGACAGTGTCGACAATGTGCACTTCACCGGATCGGCCGATACCGGCAAGGTGGTGGCGTTGCGCGCCGCGGGCCGACTGATTCCGTGCCGTCTCGAGCTCGGCGGCAAATCCACCGCCATTGTGTTCGCCGACGCCGATCTGGATCGGGCCGCCGCCGCGATCGCGCTGGGTGGGCTGGCCGAGTGCGGACAGGCCTATCACAGCATCGAGCGGGTATTCGTCGAATCCACGGTCTATGAAGTCTTTCTCGACAAGTTGGCCACCGAGGTGGCGGCCTTCGGGGCGGAGGATCCGGAGGACACCGATCCGTATGTCATGACCTCCGAGACACATGTCCGCTTCGTTGCCGATCAGGTGCGTGACGCTCTCGACAAGGGTGCGAACCTGCGCATCGGCGGGGTGAGTGCGGGGCACACCTTCGCCCCGGCCGTCCTGGCCGATGTCGATCCGGCCATGTCGGTGCTGACGCAGCAGACACTGGGCCCGGTGCTTCCGGTGATGCGGGTCGATACCGTCGACGAGGCGATCGAGCGCGCGATGGTCCCGTGGTGTGGGCCGAGTGTCAGCGTATGGACCACCGACGATGCCACCGGTGGCTACGTCTGCGCGCGATTGCCAGCGCCGAATACGGCCGTGAACGACGTGTCGGTGCATCTCGCACCGCCCACTTTCGCCTAGCGTTCTCGCAATCCGAGGAGGGTGCGTAAGCGGTTCCGTCGCAGGTGAGGACGTGCCGAGCGCGAGTGTCCGGCAGTCGCGGTGACACAATTGCTACACTCGTGTATAAATCTGGTCGGCTGGTTTTCGAGCGATCTTGTGCAAAGGAGCACGCGATGACCACACAGACCGAGCGTCCGCAGTTCAACGCACCGGTACGGAAGATCCGTGAGGTCGATTACGGCTTCTTCGGACCCGACTCACCGACGTGGAAGGTATGGACCGCGCCGACCGCGGTGCTGGGATTCCAGCGCTCGGTCACCCTCGAACACTTCGATCCGGATCTGACCGCCGCCGTCGCCGATGTCGGCGGTATCTACAGCGACCCGCGCGGCCGCCTCGACCACACCTTCGCGTACTTCCTCATCGCGGCGGTCGGCGACAGCCGCATGGCCATCGAATCCGCCGAACATCTGATGAAGGTGCACGCCAAGGCCACCGGTATCGAGCCGATCACCGGTAAGCGATACAGCGCCAACAATCCGGACTCGCAGCTGTGGATTCACGTCACCGGCTGGCATTCGGTCCTCAAGTGCTACGAGATGTTCGGACCGGGCCCGCTCAGCCCCGCCGAGGAGCAGCGGTACTGGGCCGACTGCGTGATCGCCGCCGAACTGCAAACCTGCAAATCCACCGATGTACCGCGCTCCCGAGCCGAGGTGCGCGAGTACTTCGCGGCCGTGAAGCCGCGGCTGTGCAGTTCCGACCGCGCGCACCGCGCCATGCACTACCTGCTGCACACCCCGTTCGACCGCGGCTTCCGCCTCGGATTCGGCAGCCGTCTCGTCGCCCCGGCGGTGATCGCCACCCTGCCCAGGTGGATGCGTGAAACCGGCGGCTTCGACCATCCCGGCATCGTCGACGCGGGTATTCGACCCGCCGCGAAACTCGCGGTGGCGGCGATCAGCGGGGACCGGGCCAAACTGAAGGTCCTGGGATCCGCCATCGGCCCGATGACGGCACGGCTCTACCGCGAGCACGTCGAAGCCGGGGTGCCGGAGAATCCGGTCGTGGTGACTCCGGCCGAGGCGCGTGAGCGCTACGGATCGGCGGGTCGGCGGACCGGGCGCACCGCTTAGAACACCGCTTGGGTTTGCGTCACCTTGGCGACGAGTTTGCCCGCATCGTCGTGGATCTCGGTTTCCACGACGATGAAACCGCGACCCGCGTGCAGCGGTCGCGCGGTGGCGGTGGCATACCCCGAGCGGACCGCGCGCAGGAAGTTGGTCTTGGATTCCACCGTCGTGGTGCCCACCTTGCCCTGGGGCAGATTGAGATAGGCGCAGACGGCGGCGGTGGAGTCGGCCAGAGCCATGAGCGTGCCGCCGTGCATGACTCCGCCGAGGGTACAGAGGGATTCGTGCCAAGCCAGGCGGCTGCGAACCAGTTCGGGGCCGTGGGCGAGCACCTGCACACCGAGCCGCTCGGTGAACGGCATGGACTGGTGGAACAGGGCGGTACCGGTGGCGTCGATGGTGGCTGTCATGGGATCGAGGCTGCCGCACCGAGATCCATCGGTCGATTACCTGCGCGGTAATGCCCGGCTCGCCGTCACCGAGGCCTGCTCGAATACTGTCGAACACGGGTACCGCGATCAGGACGGCACCGTCCATGTCGAGGCGGCGACGACCGAGTCCGATGTCTGTATCCGGGTGGTCGATGAGGGCAGTTGGAAGCCGCCGCAACCGGAGTCGACCGGGATTCGGGGGCGTGGCTTGGCACTCATCCGGGCATTGATGCCGAACGTCGCCGTCTACACCGGCAGCGGTGGCACGTCGGTCGAACTGCGAGTACCGCTGCCTGCGTGAAACTCCGGGTGAGACCGGGACTACCGGCTGAGCTCGAAGCCCGGGTAGCCGTTCTCGCGTTCGGTGTCGCAGCGGCGGCGGTAATTGCCGAAACCGCCGATGTAGGGCATGAATACGCGCTTCTTCCCCTCCACATTCGCGCCCAGGTACCAGGAATTGGCGCGAACGAACAGGGTGCCCGCGGCGACCTCCATGAGGTGGTCGGTCCACTCCCGCGCCGATTCGGTTCGGGCCTGCACGCGGGCGATATCCCGGGTGCGGCAGTGCTCGATCAGGGCGAGAATCCAGTCCAGCTGCTGTTCGGAGTGCAAGGCCATATTCGCCATGACAGAGGGGGTTCCGACGCTGTTGACGCTGAACATATTGGGGAAACCGGGAATTCCGAAGCCCAGGTAGGTGACCGGGCCGTCGGCGAAGGCCTCGTGTAGCCGAATGCCGTTGGCGCCCTTCGGATCGATACTGAGCAGTGCGCCGGTCATGGCGTCGAAGCCGGTGGCGTAGACGATGGCATCGAATTCCAGCTGGCGGTCGACGGTACGGATACCGGTCGCGGTGATCTCCTCGATCGGCTCGCGCCGCAGATTCACCAGCGAGACGTGCTCCTGATTGAACATCTCGTAGTAGCCGACATCGGTGCAGATGCGCTTGGTGCCGATCGGATGATCGTTCGGGATCAGATCGGCGGCGACAGCGGCGTCGGCGATTTTGGCGCGGATCTTGGCGTCGGCGAACTCGCGCACAATGTCATTGGCGGCCATATCGCTGTTCTGGTCCGGGAAGACCTTGTTGAACAGCACGCCGCCCTCGTTCCAGCGCTGCTCCATGGCGGCGAGGCGCTCGTCCTCGCTCAGCTCGCGGGCCTTGGTTTGAATGCTCTCGTGTGGTGTGGCCGCCGGTGCGTAGGAGGACTTCTCGCGGCGCTGCGGGTAGGTCTCGCGGATCTGCCGCATCTCGGCCTCGGTCCACGGCCGATTCGGCATGGGCACACTGTAATTCGGCGACCGCTGAAAGACGGTGAGCGAGGTGGCATCTCGGGCCAGGAGCGGCGAGACCTGGATACCCGACGAGCCGGTGCCGATAACGGCGATGCGCTTGCCCGCGAGGTCCGCGCCCGCCTCCGGCCAGCGGGCGGTGAACAGCTCCTCGCCCGCGAAAGTGTTCGCGCCCGGGATATCCGGGCGGATGGGCTCCGAGAGGCAGCCGGTGGCGAAGACGACAAAGCGGGATCGGAAGGTGTCGCCCCGATCGGTGCCGACGGTCCAGGTCGAGGTGGTCTCGTCGAATTCCGCCGCGGTGACGCGGGTGCCGAACCGGTAGTGGCGCCGCACGTCGAACCGGTCGGCGACGTGGCGCAGGTAGGCGTGGATCTCCGGCTGCGCGGCGAAGCGCTCGGTCCACGTCCAGCTCTGCTGCAATTGCGCATCGAAGGAGTAGGAGTAGTCGACGCTCTCGACATCGCAGCGTGCGCCCGGATAGCGATTCCAGTACCAGGTGCCGCCCACATCGTCGCCCGCCTCGATACCGAGCACCCGCAGGCCCGCACGCGCCGCGTGATGGACACCGTAGAGGCCCGCGAATCCGGCCCCGACGATTATCACGTCGTACCGGGTGTCCGACCCGCTGTTGGAGTGCATGCTCGCCCTCTCACCCATTCGTCTAGCGATATTTCGAATAGGCATATGGTCGGCCGCCGCGGCGCTGCCCGCGAGCCCCGGTCCCACTGATCAGGAGCGGTCCTCACCAAGAGGTATCGCCGTCCACCTCGTCATTCCGGCATGCTTTTGGCCGGAATCCACGCCTCCGACGTAGTGGATCCCGGCCAGAAGCAT
>NZ_BDCE01000124.1 GCF_001613345.1 Nocardia uniformis NBRC 13702
CAGCTTTTCAGTCCCCACCAAAGCACGACCGTGCCCCAGACCAGCCCCTCAGTCAACCAGCCGACGCACCACAGCCGGAAGATCGCGAGTGCGACGGTACGGTCCCGCTACCGCCGCGCCGAACGGCCGCGACAGCAGCGTCCTGGCGATTGCCGAAACCTCATGCGTGGTGACTTCGTCTATGCGGGCGAGGGTTTCGGAGACGCTCCGGTGGTTGCCGTAGCTGAGTTCGCTGCGGCCGATGCGGTTCATGCGGGAGCCGGAGTCTTCCAGGCCGAGGACCAGGCCGCCGCGCAAAGAGCCCTTGGCGCGGGCGCATTCGGCGTCGGTGATGCCGTTCTCGGCGACGTCCTCGAGGACATTGCGGGCCAGCGTGGCCACCTGGCCGAGGTTGTCGGGCTGGCAGCCGATGTACACGGAGAAGGCTCCGGTGTCGGCGAAGGTGTCGACGCTGGAGTAGACCGAATAGGCGAGGCCGCGTTCCTCGCGGATGCGCTGGAACAGGCGCGAGCTCAGGCCGCCGCCGAGGACGGTGTTGAGAACCGAGAGGGGCCAGCGCTTTTCGCCGTCGTGGCGGCCGAAGGCACGGGTGCCGAAGGTGAGGTGGGCCTGCTCGCTGTCGCGGTACATGCGGATGAGTTCCGGATTGCCGCGCGGGCGGAATTTGCCTTCGCGGCGGGGTGCGGGATCGCGAGCGGGATCGAGACGCTCGGCGAAGGCGCGGGCCACCAATTCCACCGTGTGCTCGTGTTCGATATTGCCCGCGACAGCCACCACCATGCGGTCGGGGCGGTAGCGGCGCAGGTGGAACGAGCGCAGCTGGCTGGCCTGCATCTCCTCGATGGTTTCGATGGAACCGATCACCGGCCGCCCGATCGGGTGGTCACCGAACAGCGCCGTCAAGAACGCGTCGCCACACATATCTTCGGGGTCGTCATCGCGCATGGCGATCTCTTCCAGGACCACCTGGCGTTCGACATCGACGTCCTCGGACCGGCACAGGCCGTTGAGCACCACATCGGAGACCAGGTCCACCGCGAGCGGCAGATCCTCGTCGATGACGTGTGCGTAGTAGCAGGTCTGTTCCTTGGCGGTGAACGCATTCAGTTCGCCGCCAACGGCGTCCATGGCCTCGGCGATATCGAGCGCCGACCGTGTGGGCGTCGCCTTGAACAGCAGATGCTCCAGGAAGTGCGCGGCACCGGCCACCGTCTGGCCTTCATCGCGCGAACCGACGCCGACCCATACGCCGACCGACGCCGACCGCACGCCGGGTACATGTTCGGTGACGATGCGTAGCCCACCGGGCAGAACGGTGCGCCGCACACCGGTGTCGGCCAGTGGCGCGTCCGATATCGACCGCACCAGCGACGAAGTAGTACCCGACAGTTGACTGTCCTTCTTACGACCCATTTTTCCTGCAAGCCTCTGTTCGAGCGCGGCTGTGACATCTACGAGTTCGAGCACCCGATCACGCCCCGCAGCTCAGATACTCGCTCGAGGAAGACCGGTCTAGCAACGGTCGGTGAATCTGGAAAAACCGGTGGCCCCTCGCTCCGATTCCGGAACGAGGGGCCACCGCACTTACCTCAGGGCGACGTCAGTCACTCGGCGGCGGCAGCCTCGGCCGGAGCCGAGCTGTCAGCGGCGTCGTCTTCGACCGGCACCAGCGAGATCTTGCCGCGGTTGTCGATATCGGCGATCTCGACGCGGATCTTATCGCCGACGTTCACCACGTCCTCGACCTTCGCGACCCGCTTGCCATTGCCCAGCTTCGAGATGTGCACCAGACCGTCGCGGCCCGGCAGCAGCGAGACGAACGCGCCGAAGGCGGTGGTCTTGACGACCGTGCCCAGGAAACGCTCGCCGACCTTCGGCAGCTGCGGGTTGGCGATGGCGTTGATGGCATCGATCGCCGCCTGCGCCTTCAGACCATCGGTCGCGCCGACGAAGACGGTGCCGTCATCCTCGATGGAGATATTGGCGCCGGTGTCCTCGGTGATCTGGTTGATCATCTTGCCCTTGGGCCCGATGACCTCGCCGATCTTGTCGACCGGGATCTTGATGGCGGTGACGCGCGGGGCGTACGGGCTCATCTCGTCCGGGATATTGATGGCCTCGGACATGACATCCAGGATGGTGGTGCGGGCATCCTTGGCCTGGTTCAGCGCACCGGCCAGGACCTGCGACGGGATACCGTCCAGCTTGGTGTCGAGCTGCAGGGCGGTAATGAAGTCGGGGGTACCGGCGACCTTGAAGTCCATATCGCCGAAGGCATCCTCGGCGCCCAGGATGTCGGTCAGCGCGACGTAGCGGACCTCGTCCTCACCCTTGTCGTTCTTGATGGTGTCGGACACCAGACCCATGGCGATACCGGCGACGGGGGCCTTCAGTGGCACACCGGCGTTCAGCAGCGACAGGGTGGAGGCGCAGACCGAACCCATCGAGGTGGAGCCGTTGGAGGACAGCGCCTCCGACACCTGACGGATGGCGTACGGGAACTCGTCCTGCGGCGGCAGCACCGGCATCAGAGCGCGCTCGGCGAGGGCGCCGTGGCCGATTTCACGGCGCTTCGGCGAACCGACGCGACCGGTCTCACCGGTGGAGTACGGCGGGAAGTTGTAGTGGTGCATGTAGCGCTTGGAGGTCTCCGGGCCGAGCGAGTCGACCTGCTGCGCCATCTTGACCATATCGAGGGTGGTGACACCCAGGATCTGGGTCTCGCCGCGCTCGAACAGCGCCGAACCGTGGGCGCGCGGGATCACCGCGACCTCGGCGGACAGGGCGCGGATATCGGCCAGGCCGCGGCCGTCGATCCGGAAGCTGTCGGTCAGGATGCGCTGGCGCACAAGCTTCTTGGTGACCGAGCGGAAGGCCGCGCCGATCTCCTTCTCGCGTCCCTCGAAAGTCTCGGCCAGGCTGGACAGCACGGCCAGCTTGATCTCGTCGATCTTCTCTTCGCGCTCGGCCTTGCCCGCGATGGACAGCGCCTCGTTGAGCTCCGACTTCGCGGTGCCCTCGACGGCCTCGAACACATCGGACTGGTACGGCGGGAAGAGCGGGAACTCCGCGGTCTCCTTGGCGGCCACACCGGCAAGGTCGGCCTGCGCCCGGCACAGGCGCGCGATGAACGGCTTGGCGGCCTCGAGGCCCTCGGCCACCACGGCCTCGGTCGGCGCCTGGGCACCCTCGGCGATCAGCGCGAGGACATTGTCGGTGGCCTCGGCCTCGACCATCATGATGGCGACATCACCGGAGTCGGTGACGCGACCGGCGACGACCATATCGAAGACGGCCGACTCGAGCTGCTCGACGGTCGGGAACGCGACCCACTGGCCCTCGATCAAGGCAACGCGCACGCCGCCGACCGGACCGGAGAACGGCAGACCCGACAGCTGGGTGGACGCCGAGGCCGCGTTGATGGCGACCACGTCGTAGAGGTCCTTGGGATCGAGCGACATGACCGTCACGACGACCTGGATCTCGTTGCGCAGACCGTCGACGAAGGACGGGCGCAGCGGACGGTCGATCAGGCGGCAGGTCAGGATGGCGTCGGTGGAGGGACGACCCTCACGACGGAAGAACGATCCCGGGATACGACCGGCGGCGTACATCCGCTCCTCGACATCCACCGTCAGCGGGAAGAAGTCGAAGTGATCCTTAGGGTGCTTACCGGCGGTGGTGGCCGACAGCAGCATGGTCTCGTCGTCCAGGTAGGCGACCACGGAGCCGGCGGCCTGCTTGGCAAGGCGTCCGGTCTCGAAGCGGATGGTGCGGGTGCCGAAGGCGCCGTTGTCGATGAGCGCTACGGATTCGAAAACGCCGGGCTCGATCTCGGTGGCGGAACTCGTTACTGTTTCGGACATTTTTCTTCTCTCAACCTCTCGTCTTCGCCAGATCCGCGGGCGCTGGATATCAGCGCGCGATCCGGCATCGTCAGCCGTACCCGATATAGGCGCACCGCAGCCCTCGTGGCTGGTAGCGCGCACACCCGTGCCGTATCCCCTTGGATACAACGACGCGGAGGCGGTCATCGATCGAAGCCCTCCGGGCTGGCTCTCTTCCAAGCTCTGCCGAAAGGCCACTACCGAAGACCGACGCCACGCGACGGATGCATACAGCTGTGCGTTGGTGTGCACGTGACCGGCGATCCCTATGAGATATCTCAGCGAGATTCGGTACATGCACGAATAGCCAACGAGGAGATTCTATGCCTCCCCGTTGGCTGGTTCGTCAACTGCCTAGGGCAATTGTGGGCTCATCCCCGCACACGCGGGGAAAACCACCTGGTGTGTCGCGGCCCACGCGACACGGTGTCGTGAAGATCAGCGACGCAGGCCCAGACGCTCGATCAGCGAACGGTAACGCGCGATGTCGTTGGCCTGCAGGTACTTCGAGAGCCGACGACGGCGACCGATGAGCGCAAGCAGACCGTGCCGCGTGTGGTGGTCGTGCTTGTGCACCTTCAGGTGCTCGGTCAGGTCGGAAATGCGCTTGGACAGCATCGCGATCTGGGCTTCCGGAGAACCGGTGTCAGTCGGGTGCAGGCCGTACTCGGCCAGAATGGCCTTCTTCTGCTCGGTGGTCAAAGCCACAGACATTCACTCCTGTTTTTCAGTCCGCGCAATGAGTAGCCGGGAAAGATCCCCGGATGGGTGCCGCCGCGAACCACAGCAAACCCAACGGGCCAGAGTACCGGACAGTGGGTGAGCACCGGAAATCGACCCCATCAGGCCGTCAGGACCTCGCGAGCCTGTTTCACATCGCGGCCGATGGCCTCGACCAGATCCTCGATCGAATCGAATTTCCGCATACCCCGTAATTGCTCGATGAAATCGACGGCGACGCGCTTGCCGTAGAGATCGCCGTCGAAATCGAGAATGTGCGGTTCGACGGTGCGATTGCGGCCGTCGAAGGTGGGGTTGGTGCCCACCGAGATCGCGGCCATCCGAGTATCGGACTCGCCGAGGACGGTGAACCAGCCCGCGTACACGCCGTCGGCGGGAATGGCGGCGTGTATGGGCGGGGCGACATTGGCGGTCGGGAAGCCGAGGCCCTTGCCACGGCCGTCACCGTGCACGACCACGCCTTCGACACGGTGCGGGCGGCCCAGCGCCTCGGCGGCGGCGGCCATATCCCCGGCCACCACACAGGAACGGATATAGGTGGAGGAGAAGGTGACCGCGTGCTCGCCGAGCAGGGTCACACCGTCCACCTCGAAGCCGTACTGCTTACCGAGTTCGCGCATGGTGTCGACGGTCCCGGCGGCCTGCTTGCCGAAGGTGAAATTGTCACCGACCACGACCTCGGTCACGTGCAGCTTGTCGACGAGCAGTTCCTGCACGTAGCGCTCGGGGGTGAGCTTCATGAATTCCTGGGTGAACGGCATGACACAGAACACGTCGATACCGAGTTCGGCCACCAGTTCCGCGCGTCGATCGAGGGTGGACAGCTGCGCCGGGTGCGAACCGGGCCGCACGACCTCCATGGGGTGCGGGTCGAAGGTCATCAGCACCGAGGGAACGCCCCGTGCCGCAGCGGATTTCACCGCGCGGCTGATGAGCTGGGCGTGACCGCGGTGCACGCCGTCGAACACCCCGATCGTGAGCACGCACCGGCCCCACTCCGCGGGCATCTCATCGAGACTTCGCCATCTCTGCACAAGCGCAGCTTACGGAAAGCGCGTCACAGACAATATTCGGCCGTGGTGATGTTCACTGCTGGACAGGTGTCGATCACCCCCGATTCGCCCGCCCGTCTCCCACTCTTCTGACCCGTCAACCAGGCAGCGCGCCAATGTGGGAAACCGGACCAGGTATGCCTAAGCTCGGGTGCGTGCCCGGAAAACGAGACATCGCCACGCGCCGCGAGCTGGCAGATCCGTCCGCACCCTCCGTACCCGATGGCGAGACCGACGTCACCGCGACCGACCCCGCGTCGAGTGTCGCGCCGGTGCTGTCCTCGGTCGCTCAGGACTACCTGAAGGTGATCTGGACCGCGCAGGAGTGGTCGCAGGAGAAGGTATCGACCAAACTGCTCGCCGAGCGCATCGGAGTGTCGGCGTCCACGGTGTCCGAGGCCGTCCGCAAACTCGCCGACCAGGATCTGGTGGTCCATGCCCGGTACGGGGCGATCACCCTCACCGAGGAAGGCCGTCGGGCCGCGGTCGCCATGGTGCGCCGGCATCGGCTCATCGAGACCTTCCTGGTGCAGGAGCTCGGGTACGGCTGGGATGAGGTGCACGATGAGGCGGAGGTGCTCGAGCACGCCGTGTCGGAGACCCTGATGGCCCGGATAGACGCCAAACTCGGACATCCGGACAGGGATCCGCACGGGGACCCGATCCCCTCGGCCGACGGCGCGGTGCCCACTCCCCCGGCACGACAGCTCAGCGATTTCCGCGATGGCGAATCCGGCCGGGTGGTCCGGATCTCCGATTCCGATCCGGCCATGCTGCGGTACTTCGATTCGCTCGGCATTGCCCTCGATACCCCGATCTCGATTGTGGAGCGGCGAGATTTCGCGGGCACCATCGCGATTCAGGTGCAGGACCGCACCATCGACCTGGGTGGTATTGCCGCCGAAGCGATCTGGCTCACCGCCTGACGCCGTGGCAAAGATGGCCGGGCGAAACCTATCAGCCCAGTCGTCATCCCAGCGTGTTTCAGGCTGGGGTCCACACCCCCGAAGCGCATGAGCTGATCACGGTGGATTCCGGCCAAAAGCACGCCGGAATGACGGGCTGGTTCCAGTGGCGAGCATGGTTCCGCAGCAACCTGTCTGGACGCCGCTAGTTTCGTTCGACCCGGACGGTGTCGCGGGCTGCTAGGGGCTCGTGGAATTCGGTGAAGAGTTTCGCGACCAATTCGCCACGACTGGTGACACCCACCTTGTCGAAGATGGCTTTCACATGGTCGCGGACGGTATGCGGGGATAGGTACAGCCGTTCGGCGATTTCGCCGGTGGGCAGGCCGCGAGCGATGAGATCGATGACATCGAGTTCGCGGCGGGTCAATTCATAGGCGGCGACCACGAGCGCGGCAATCTCGGAGGGTTTCGCCGGTTCGATGACCAGGGCCGTCGAACCGCCACGACCCGCGCCGTCGCGCAGGCAGGAGGCGTGGCAGACCAGCCAGCGGCCGGTGGTCGCGCGAATGCGGATGCGAGCGCTGCCACCGGTGAGGCGGGCGCGACCGGCGGTACTGAGAATCCATACCGGCAGCGGTAGCTCGATACCGAGGGGTGTGCGCGTGGACGGGCCGGGTGGCATCTGCGCGAGTAGGTCGCGGGCCTCGTCATTGATCGACACCAGATTTCCGTCGGTATCGAACAGCAGCATGCCCGGGGCGTGCGCGGTGTTCTCCGGTGAATACGCCGACGGCTGGGCGAAGGAACGCAGGCGCTGTGCCAGCGGCGCGGACAGCGCTTCGACGAGAGTGATATCGGCGGCGTCGAATTCGGCGCGGCCGCCCGCGCGGAACAGACTGAGCTGCCCCCAGGACTGCCCGTCGATGCGGAACACGGCGCGCAACTCGTCCTCGAAGCCTCGCGGCCGCATGAAGTTTCGGTAGAGCGGGCTCAGGGTCGGTTGGTCGCCGGTGACGGCCCGCAGTCCGGCGACCGGGACCGGGGCATGAGCGAGATCGCGGAACAGGTTGACGTGCTCGGCGAAAATCTCCGATTCCCAATAGGTTCCGCAACCGCCCTCGTGCAGGTTCTCCACCCGCACCGGCGCGGTGGTCAGCCCGTTGATCGGATCGGTGGCCACCCAGACGGCGGCGTCGAAGGGGGCGATCCGCTGTAGCCGGTCGGAGGTGTCGGCGAAGAGCGCGTGCGCGTCCGGGGCGGTCGCGATATCGGCGAGCAGCGCCTCGACCGCATGGGGCGTCGCGGTGGTCATGGCAGCAATGCTGGCCCGTCCCCGGGGCCGTCCGCCATCCCTCATATGAGGGGGAACCGTTCCGGGTGCGGGAAATCCCCCTATTCGCGGGATGGGAACCGGTGGTCGCGCCGATAACGCTGGTCCAGGCATCACCGAGTGATCGGAAGGACTCAGACCATGCATATCGGAATCATCGGCGCGGGCGCTGCCGGAGTCGCACTATTGGACGCGCTCGCCGCGACGGGCGGGGCACCGGGAGCCGTCACGGTTTTCGACGGCTCGCCCGCACTGTGGCGGGGTCGGCCGTACCAGCCGGATCTGGAGGCGGTGCGGGTGAACGCGCCACCCATGATCATGTCGATTCGGGCGGGCGATCCGACGCACTATCAGCGGTGGTTGGGCGAACAGCCGGACGTCGCGGGCTATCTCGACGAGGCGATGGGGCAGACGCTGGTGCCGCGCGGACGGTATGGGAAGTATCTGGAGGACACCGCGCGGGCGGCCATCGACGAATTGCGCAGGGCCGGTTGGCGGGTGAGCGTGGTCAATGCGCGGGTCAGTGGGTTCTCGCGCGACGTGGGGGTGGTGCCACACCTCGAGGATGGGGGTCGCGCGCCGGTCGAGCGGGCGCAGTTACATGCGGAGGACGGCGGCCAGCTGCGAGTCGGCCGGACGGTACCGCACGCCGGTGACGGGAGCCACGCGCCGGTCGAGCGGGCGCAATTACATGCGGAGGACGGTGGGCACCTGCTAGTACGCCGGGCGGTATTGCACACCGATGATGGGCGGCGCGTGCCGGTGGATCGGGCGGTGCTGGCTGTCGGAAACGGCCGCCCGCGTGACCATTACGGGCTGACCGGAGCCTCCGGCTATGTGAACGAGCCGTATCCGCTCGCCAGCAAGCTGCCAGAGGTCGCGGCGGATGCTCATGTGGCGGTGATCGGGAGCGGGTTGACGGCCGTCGATATCGCGGCCGGACTCGCGGCACGCGGGCATATCGGGCCGATCAGTTTCCTGTCCCGCAGCGGGACACTGCCATTCGTGCAGAAGCGGCCGGTGCGGCTCGAACCGCGCTACCTCACGCCGGAGCGGGTACTGCGGGTGGTGCGGGAATCCGGCGGACTCTCCTTCGAGGATCTGGTCGCGCTCATGCGCGCCGAACTCACCTATCTCGGACAGGATTTCGACTCCTTCGCCGCCGAGATCCTGACCACCGAGACCGAGCCGCCCATCGACCGGCTGCGACGGCAGCTGGCGGACGTCGATACGCCGCATCATGGTTTGCGCTTGCTCGCCATGGCCATTCGCGCCATCGGGCCGCTGGCCTGGCCACTGCTGAACGAGTCCGATCGGACCGGATTGCGCGGACGGCACTTCCGCACCATCAATAGTCTCAGCTCACCGATGGTGCCGCACAACGCGAAAATCATGCTGCGCCTGCTGGATTCGGGCCAGCTGCGGCTGCGACCCGGTGTGACGAAGATCGAGGCCCGACCCGGCGGCGGATTCACCGTTGTCGATGAGACCGCATGGGACGTCGACGCGGTCGTCAATGCCGTCAACCCGCCCGCCTACACGACGCCGAGCGAAACCGAGCCGCTGGTGAGCGCCCTGCTGCAGGCGGGCGCCGCCGAATTCCACCCGGCGGGAGGACTTTCCGCCGACCCCGCCACCCGACAGCTACTGGTCGGCGGCAAACCCGACCCGACCTGGCATGTCGTCGGTAATCTGGCCGCCGACTCGATGTTCATCGCCACCAACCCGCCCGGTCTGGCGGGCGAGGTCGCACGACTGGCCCGAACACTCGTCGGCGGCTGAGGCTCGGGCACGACAGCAGCGAGCGCTGCCTTGTTCGCCCGGCGAGCTCTCCCCTGCGGACCTGCCAGCATTCCCTGTCATCGCGGCGTGCACCTCGTCGTCCCGGCGTGCACCCCGTCATCCGGCAACACTCCCCGCCGGCCCGGCGTGTTTGTGGCCGGGATCCGCTACTACTCGGCGGCGGATTCCGGCCACATGCACGCCGGAATGACGAAGGCGGCCGGGCACGCCGTGACCTCGACCCAACTTGACGGCCCGCCGCGCGAACTGGCGGCGGGAACCTGTCGACGATCGCCGCCACCGGTTCCCCTGCGTGGGTCAGCAGGCGGGGAAGTGCGGCAACCTCCTCCGACATCGCGAAGTCGGCCAACCCTTCCCGTCATCCCGGCGTGCTTGTGGCCGGGATCCACTACTCATCGCGGTGGACCAGCCGAAGCACGCCGGAGTGATGAAGGCAACCGGCCGACATCGTGACGTGAGCTCAGGCGACCAGGTCAGCAGGCGGGGAAGTACTGTTCGAGGTTTTCGGGGACGCCGTCGGATCGGGCTGTGCTCCAGCAGGTGTCGTGGGGGAAGCGGACGTAGGTGGTCCACGGTGTGTCGTAGGTGCGGTGGACGATGCGTTGGTTGTCGCCGGGGGAATCCCAGCGGATGACCGCCCAGAAACCGTCGCATTCGGCGACCGTGGGGGTGGCGTCTTCCAGATAGGGCTCTACGGCCAGGTCGCGGACTATGGTCTGCGCTGCGCAGAT
The DNA here is from genome assembly GCF_001613345.1 of Nocardia uniformis NBRC 13702. Lineage (GTDB taxonomy): Bacteria > Actinomycetota > Actinomycetes > Mycobacteriales > Mycobacteriaceae > Nocardia > Nocardia uniformis. The sequence continues at coordinate 10,453 of NZ_BDCE01000124.1, forward strand.
CGGGTCGGGGGCCGGGTCCTGGAATCGCAAGCTGCCGTAGACCGTTTGGCCGACGGTGGTGACGAACAGGGTGTGCAGGCCCTCCGGGACCGGGTTGGTGCCGGGCGGTGCGTTCATACCGAGGCGGTAGCAGCCGACCGGTACCGCGAAGACGGCTTGGCCATCGGCGTCGGTGGTGTCGTCCCAGCGGTACACCTCGGGGGTGCCCTCCGGCAGATCGTTCGAGGCGGGATCGCACGGCTGGTACAGGCGCAGATTGACCGGGACATACGGGATAGCGGTGCCCTGCAGGGACACGGTTCGAATAATGGCGGTGCTACTGCCCTGTGGTGATCCGGGTTGGTCGTTCGGCGGCACCGGCGTCGTGACGCCGGGTGCGGTCGGCGCGTTCACCTGCGGGACGCGGGGCCCGGGTGCGTTCGGAGTCACCGCGCCCGCCGGGGACTGCGATGACGTGGTGAGTCCCGAGGTGGCCTGCGGTGGCGCGTCGTCCATACCGCAGGCCGTCGCGACCACCAACGCGCCGATCATGAGCACCGCCGGTAGAAATCTCCGATGACCCATTGCCGCCGCCCTCCGGTCACGCACATCCGATATCCAGATATCGGTTGCCGACCGGCAGGAATTACCACTGATCACCCCCATTTACAGGGTCAGGGCTGGATCAATTCCCAGTCGCCGGGCAAGCCCTCCACTTTCACCGAGGTCCCTTCGGCTTCGATGGTCACCGTGGCCGATCCCAAGCGCAGATCCGCCAGCCGTACCCGCCCCGCGCGCTCGGGCAGTCGCGGCGTCACCGTCAGGGTGCGCTGCGGCACGTTCGGTGCCAGCCCGAGGAAGGAGCGCATGAGCAGCAGCGGTGCGGCGCTGGCCCAGGCCTGCGGTGAACAGGACGTGGGATACGGTACGGGCGAACGGAATTCACGTCGAGCGAAACCGCAGAACAGCTCCGGCGGGCGGGCACCGAAGTCCCGAACCGCCTCCAGCAGACCACCGGCGAGGCGTTCGGCCAGCTCCCACGCACCGGGGATATGCCGGTAGCGCAGCAGCCCGGCGACCGCGATGGCCGTATCGTGCGGCCACACCGAACCATTGTGGTAGCCCATGGGATTGAAGCGCCCCATGGACGCCGACAGCGTGCGCAGCCCGAAACCACTGTCCATATCGGCGTTTCCGAGGTGCTCGATCAGGGTGGCGGCGCGCTCGTCGGCGACAATGCCGGTCCACAGGCAGTGCGCGACATTGCTGGTGAGCGCGTCGACCTGATTCTTGGCACCGTCGAGCGCGAGCGCGTACCAGCCGCGCTGCGGTATCCAGAACGCCTCGTCGAATCGGGTCTTCAACTCCTGTGCCGCCGCGCGCAGCCGGGCGGCCGTCGTGTCATCACCGTCTGCCTCGGCCAGGTCGGCGCGGCCCATGCGGGCGGCATAGACGTAACCCTGGACCTCGCACAGTGCGATCGGTGGGTCCGCCAGATGTCCGTCGGCGAAGCTGATCGAGTCCCAGCTGTCCTTCCACCCCTGATTGGCAAGGCCGCGATCGGTTTTGCGTTGATACTCGACGAATCCGTCGCTATCGGCATCGCCGTAGCGGTCGATCCAGGCCAGCGCGGCGTCGGCGGCGGGCAGCAGTTCCCGGATGGCGTCCGGATCGACGCCCCACCGCCAGCATTCGGCGAGCAGCATGACGAATAGCGGTGTCGCGTCGGCGGTGCCGAAATAGACGGAGCCGCCGAGGACCAGATCACCGCCCGGACCGTGCCGCATCTCGTGCATGATGCGCCCCGGTTCTTCCTCGGTGACCGGATCGTCCTGCACCCCTTGCAGTTTCGCCAGTTGGCGCAGGGTCCCCAGGGCGAGGTCGGAGTCCAGTAGCAAGGCCATCCACGAGGTGAGCAGGCTGTCGCGGCCGAACAGCGCCATGAACCACGGCGCGCCCGCGGCCACATACGCCGTCCCGTCGATCGGATCGTCCATGCGGAGCGCACCCAGATCGCTCTCGGTGCGCTGCAGTACGGCGGTCAGACCCGCACCGCTCGCGGTGAGACTGGTTGCCGTGGCCCGCCATTGGCGGATCTTGTTCGTCGGGCTGTCCTCGTCCTCGTGGGCGAGATTCATCGGCACGGCGCGGTGTTCGAGGATCGGCTGACAATGCACCACGGTCTGCCAGCTACCGCGCCGGGGCACCACGATCCGCCAACTCATCGTGCCCGGCTGGACCACCGGATCGCCGGTGGCGGTCACGGTGAGCCCGCGGCCGGATTCCTGTCGATCGGTCAGATGCATGGCGCTGTCGGTGGTGCTGAGTTCACAGCCGCCACCGTTGACCCGCCCCTCCTTGACCGCGAACAGATCCGCGAAATCGGAGTCGGCGGTGAGGGTGACGGTCATCGCGGTGTCCTCGTCGCCGAGATTGCGCACCACGATGGTCTCGCGCATACCGTCACCGATCATGCGCTTGCGCAGCACCAGCACCGTGGCATCGGCGACGCCCGGATTCGGCGGCTTGCGCGCCACGAACCGGGCCCGGAACGCCTCCGGCATCATGACCGAAAGCTGCTCCGGCGTGCGGCCGTCCAGCCGTAGTTCCCAGCGGGCGAGGACGCGGGCATCGCGGTAGAACAGTCCTTGCGCGGTGCCCGCGTGCATATCGCCGAGCGCATCCGACAGACAGAAGGTGCTCGCCTCGACCATGGTCACGATGCCGCCCCGGTCATCGGCTATCGGCGGCTGACCACCATTGAAAATGGTCATGGCCGACTGGTGACCATCTCGTCGGGTCGACCGGCGACCAGCTCATCGGTCTCGCTGAGTACCGCCGGTACCACGATGCGGTGCGCGGCCGGTGCCGAAAGCCGTTCGGCGTTGATGGATACGGCCCGCCGATACGCCGCCTCGTAGCCGCTCGCGAGACGGTCGGCCGCGAACAACTCCTCGACCCGCTTGCGGCAGGCGTAGGGGTCGATTTCGTCGAGCCGTGCGAGGGCCTCGGGCAATTCGGCGGGATCATCGCAGATCCAGCCGGTGACGCCGTGTTCGACGACCTCGGCGACGGCGCCGCCGCGCAGTGCGACCACCGGCGTACCGCAGACCATCGCCTCGATCATGACGATGCCGAAGGGCTCTTCCCATCGAATCGGGAACAGCAGGCAGCGCGCACCCGCCAGCAGGTGCCGCTTGGCGGCGGCATCGGCCTCGCCGAACACATCGTCGGAGTCGGTGAGCAGTGGTCGGACGCTCTGCTCGAAGTACGCCTTCTCCGGGGGCTCGTTGCACTTGCCCGCCAGAATCAGGCGCAGACCGGCGGCGTGCGCGGCTTCGAGGGCGAGGTCCGGGCCCTTGTACGGCGCGTACCGGCCCAGAAACAGCGCGTAGTCCAGCTTCTCGGTACGAAACGGCCACTCATCCGGGCAAATCGCATTATGTACCCGGCTGATCCAATTCAGATCGGGGGCCAATTCGCGCTGTCGATCGCTGATCGCGACAAGTTGCACACTCTGGTCAAATGACCTGTAGTACTCGTGCATATCGGGATCAACCGGACCATGCACCGTGACGACCGTGGGAATTCCCATCATTCGGTACGCCGCGGCATTGGCCGGACCCGCGAATGTGTGGTCGTGCACGATATCGATGGGCTCCTGCGCGTGCAATTCCTCGACGACGCGCATTGCCTTCATCGTGTTGACGATCTCGGGGTATGGCTCACCGAGACGATGGGTGAGCAGCTCGTCCCACACTCGGACGAACCGCGCCTTGGTACCCGCTCGACCTGCACCGAGCAGAGTCACCCGGTGTCCACGCTCGACCAGTTCATCGGCCAGGGTGGCGACGATCGCCTCCACGCCGCCGTAACCGGCGGGCGGGATATCGAAATATGGAGGAGCCACCATCACTATATTCAAGGGCCGTTCGGTCGCGTTACCCGAGCGGGACGAACGCAAAGCATAAGAGCGAGGAATAAAATCGAAAACCGTAGCGGAATATTCCTCTTCGGATTCGGGCCCTTCGAAACTCATTCCATGCCTCCTCATTGAGGTGAATGATATCGAATAGCTACTTTCCACCGTTGCAGGGTCTTCAAACCTCGACGAGGTCAGCGGCCCACAGCCCTGCTATTTACAACCGCGATCTTCAGAGATTTGCGGGCCGTACCACCATAACCGATGCGGCACGTTTGCCGCTTTCCTGTACCAGTGCGATGGCGTGACCGGCCGGATCGACGGCCGCGTAGACGCCCTGGACACCAATGGGTTCGAGCCAGCGGCCGTTGCGCAGATCCGCGGCCTGCTTCTCGTCCACCTCGCGGATCGGGAAGGCGGTGCGGGCCGCCTCGTCGATATCCAGGCTCAGCAGCGGCTCCTCCGCCTCGGCCGATACGGTCAGCTGATCCAGGGTGCGGGCGTGTTCCAGGGTGAAGGGGCCGACCCGGGTGCGCCGCAGTGCGGTGAGATGTCCACCCACACCGAGCTTTTCGCCGAGGTCACGGGCCAGGGCGCGAATGTAGGTGCCGGAGGAGCATTCCACCTCCACATCCAGGTCCACGAATTGTCCACCGTCACTGTCGATATTGCGACGTTCGAGAATATCGAAACGGCTGACCGTGACCGGGCGGGCGGCCAGCCGCACATCCTCACCGGCGCGGGCGCGGGCGTAGGCGCGCTCACCATTGACCTTGATGGCGCTGACGGTGGCCGGTACCTGCTGGATATCGCCGGTCAATTCGGCTACGCCGGAAGCGATATCGGCATCGGTGACATGTCCGGCGGGGGTGGTGGCGGTGACCTCGCCCTCGGCATCGTCGGTAATGGTGGACTGGCCGAGGCGAATGGTCGCCGTATACGCCTTGGTGGTGAGGGTCAGCAGACCGAGCATTTTGGTGGCCCGCTCGATACCGAGCACCAGCACACCGGTCGCCATCGGGTCCAGGGTGCCCGCGTGCCCGACCTTCTTGGTGCGCAGCAGCCGCCGGGATTTGGCGACCACATCGTGGCTGGTCCAACCGCCGTCCTTATCGACGATCAACAGACCGCCGAGCGCGTCCACCACGGGAGTTCGCTTCTCGCCCATAAGCCCTCAGCCCTCCGCTGTCATTTGCGGGACACCCGCACCCGGTCGGCCCCGATGAGCCGCTGTGCGATTGTCGCTCATCAGCCCTCCACGATCGCGGTCAGAATGAGGCCGTCGGCAATGAGCCAGCGGCCGTCGAAGGTGCGCAGTGGCGCACCGCCGTCGGTGGTGTGCCCGGGTATCAGCAGGTCGCTGTGGAAGGTGCCCGCGCCGCCGTCGGTGCCTTCCGCGTCGACGGTGAAGGTGATGTGGGCGTCCTCGAAACCGAGCCAGCGCGCGGTCAGCGGATACCACGCCTTGTAGGTGGCCTCCTTGGCGCAGAACAGCAGTCGGTCCAGATGCAGTTCGGTACCCGGCAACGCGGCGGACAGCCACTCGCGCTCGACGGGCAGGCTCACCGAGTCGAGAACGCCGTCGGGCAGCGACGCGTGCGGTTCGGCGTCGATACCGACGGACCGGAAACGCAGTCGGTGCGCGAGCGCCGCCGCGCGATAGCCGTCGCAGTGGGTGAGGCTGCCGACCACGCCGCGCGGCCACACCGGTGCGCCCATCTCGCCCTTGCCGATGGCGACCGCGGGCTCACCGAGCTGGGTCAGGGCCTCGCGCGCGCAGTGCCGGGCGCCGATGAAATCGCGGCGGCGCTTCTCCACCGCCTTGGCGATGAGATGCTCCTCGCCCGGATGAGCCTTCAGATCCGGCGGATAGGCGCGCAACTCGGCGGCGGCGACCCCGGAGGGCAGGATGGTGTCGATCAAGCGCGCCGACTCCGTCGTCGCGTCTGCCTGCTGCTCGATGACCGCCTCCTGCTCAACCCGATTCGTGCCGTATCGAGCCTAACGCGACCGGTGGAACGGGATTCAACCGCCGCCGCTCCAGGCGGCGCCGACGCGCTACGCCAGCCCGCGCCGCTTATCGGCCTGCGCGCGCATCTCCTGGGCCATCTTCTCCATTTCCGGCGTGATCTTGAAGTGGCCGCCCCAGGCGTTCAGGTCGTCCGGACCGTACTGCGGGTTCGGCAGGATCTGACGCAGCAGTTTGTCCGGGAGGCCACGGCGCTTCCACTCCCGCGGGTAGCCGAGGGATACCTCCTCGTGGCGGACGCCCTCGTGGAAGGTGGTGCGCGGAATGTGCAGGTGGCCGTAGACCGAGCACACGGTGTTGTAGCGGATATGCCAGTCGGAGGTGAGATCGGTGCCGCACCAGAGCGCGAACTCCGGGTAGAACAGCATGTCGGTCAGCTCACGCAGCAGCGGGAAGTGGTTGATCAGCACCACCGGCGTATTCGGTTCGAGGGCGTCGAGGCGGCGCTGGGTGTACTGCACCCGGGCGTGACACCAGGCGTCGCGAGTCGCGTACGGCTGCGAGGACAGCAGGAATTCGTCGGTCGCGACCACATTGCGTTCGCGGGCGATATTCAGCCCCTGCGCCTTGGTGAGGGCCCCCTCCGGCATCCACGAGTAGTCGTAGAGCACGAACATCGGCGCGAGGGTGACCGCGCCGCCGTACTCCTCGGCGCCCGCACCCTCCCACACCGGGAACGGATCCTCCGGGGTGAGCACATCCAGATCCCGGCACAGCGCCACCAGGTAGTCGTAGCGGGGCGCGCCGTGGATCTGCACCGGATCCTTTGCGGTGGTCCACAATTCGTGATTGCCGGGGACCCAGATCACCTTGGCGAAGCGACCGCGCAACGTCTCCAGGGCCCACCGGATGTCATCGGTCTTCTCCCCCACGTCACCGGCCACAATCAGCCAGTCCTCGGGGGAATCCGCCCGGATCTGCTCCACCACCGGCTTATTGCCCTGATGACCGACATGGATGTCGCTCACCGCCATCAGTTTCGGAGTCACCCGGTTCCGCCTCTCTACTCGCGGCCACACACCGCACGCCCTATCCGGCAACGGCATCGACCCCCACCAGATTCCCACGCGGTGCGAACACCGGTGCACCCGGCCGAGCCGGACGGTCAGCGTACGGGCACGGTGTAGGCGGTACAGGCCTTGCCTTCGATGCGGATCGGCGGGGCGAGGCGGTCCACGACGGACCTTGCGTTCGGACCGCAATCCAGCCACCTCCCTGCCGTCCAGACGCACTCGGCATTCCCGCGTGCCGTTGGCCGGAAGCTACCGGCAGTTGATGTGCCATAGGCGTTGGTCCCGGCCGAGTACCTCGCGGCAAACGGGGACGCGGTGGTCGCCGAATCAACCGTTCCAGCGGATGCGGGCGGTCGGCGCGAATCCGACCGCGACGGTGAGGGTTCCACTCGGTGCCCGGCGGCACGAGGCGATGGCGATGTGGCACGGTGTGGATATGTCGGCCGGGATGCGGACGCCGCCGTCGATCTGGTAGCGGGTGTTGGTGACCTTCCAGGCGCGGGCGTCCGGGTCGTCGGGGGCGACGGGTGGTGAATCGGAGCGGGCCACCACCATGACCTCGGTAATGCCGGGGGGCCAGTCGAAGATCAGGAGACCGCCTTGGGCGGTGAGGTTTTCGACGGTCGGCATACCGCTGGGGGTGGGGTTGTCGGTGGAGCCCGTGGGGGTGGTGGGCGCGTGCGGAGTCGGCGACGTGGGCGCGGCTGCTGTGGCCGGGAGGGGCGGGGCGGGGGTGCTGGTAGGTGATGGCGCGGAAGCGGATGCGGCGGCGTGACCGCGAGGAGGACGCGTCATATCGATACGACCCACTCCACCCGTTCTGTCCGCGGCATTGGAATGTCCGCTGACATCGGCATAACCCGCAGCGCCGGTCGATCCCGCCTGGGCGGTCGACGTGGGAATGGCCGGAGTCGGAGTAGCCGAGGCGGAGGTGGCGGCGCGACCTCGAAGCGGACGGGTCATGTCGATACGACCCGCTCCACCGCCACTGCCCGTCGTGTCCGCAGGTCCGCCAATGCCGGTGGGACCCGCCGCGTGGGTGCGGGCCGCTTGATCGCCCCGCCCCGCCTCGCCGGTGCGCGGGGCTGCGTCGGTGCGGCTCATCTCCGATGCTCGGCCGGACATGGTGGCGACGACGCCGTAGACCGGCGGTGGTCCTGGCGGCGCGCCGCCGTCTTCGAGTTCGGTGGTGCGGGTGCGGCCGACTACCCGCCAGGAGCCGTCGGGTTGCAGGCGGGTGACCCGGTATTCGACGTGTGCGGTCTGCGAGGGGGACCAGGTGATGGTGACGGTGCCGTCGGGTTTGCGGGTGGCGGAGATGGTCGCGGGCGGGTCGAGGGGGACGGCGGCGAGGGCGGCCTGGGCGCCGGTGTGGTCGGCGCACAGGTCCAGGACGGCGCGCATGGCGCGCATGCGGGCGTCCACCGGTTCGGTGGGGGCGGCGGCGAGCATGCGGTCCGCCTCCGCGATGGCGGCGCGAACCTGGGCCAGCAGCTGCGCGAGACCCTGTCCGCCTTGCGGATTCGGTACATCGGAGGCGCTGCGCTCCAGGTATTGCAGGTGGTCGAGGGCCTCGATATAGCGTTTACCCGCGCAGCCGACGGTGGCGCTGCGCCAGCGCACGGCGGCCTCGGCGAGAATGCGGCCCACCTCGTCGGCGACCGGACGCACCGAGGTGAGTCCGTCGGTTCCGGCGTACTGCCGCGCCTGCTCCACATGGCGGGACGCTTCGAGGGGGCGTCCGGCCCGCAGCGCGGCGCGGGCCGCCTTCAGCGGTTCCTCCCACGCGCGGGCGGATGAAGTCTGATGTCCCCGTGCGGGACTCGAGTGGGACGAACCGGCGTGCGTGGCACCACTGTGCGATTGCGACGAACCGGCGTGCGAGGTGCCGCTGTGCGATGACCCGGTACCCCGATGCGATGAGCCGCCACGCGCGGGACTCGAGTAGCCACCGCCCGTCGCATGACGCGAAGCACTGTGCGTAGCACCCGCATTCGATGCGGTGTGCGCGGAACCGGTGGGCGGCTGCGTGACGCCCTCCACCGTCGATCCCAATTCCACCGCCAGCCCGTAGACCACCTGCTGCGCGGTGCCGTGATCCAGACCGGCGGCAATGGCCTCGCCGACCAGGAACTCGTAATCCGCCTCCACCAGTTGGTCTTCCACCAGTACCGCGGCCCGCACCTGCGGGCGCAGCAACTCGGTGACATCGGAGGCAATGGCCTTCAAATAGTCCTCGACACCCTGCCCACCCGGTTCCAGCAGGTCGCGGACGTGCACCAGCAGCTCATCGAGCACCACCCGGATGCGTCCCGGCGGCAGCTCGCGGGTGCGGGCGCGCAAAGCCTCGGCGCGCAAACGGATTTCACCGGTCTGCATGGCCCCCGCGTAGTCCAGACCCAGGAGCGCGAGCAGCGTCGGCACCGCATCACCCGGCAGCAGCCGCTCGTATTCGGCGAGCAATTGCCGGATCTGCCCGCGCCGCTGCGCACTCAAACCCTCGGATTCCGGTGCGGCGGGCACGCTTTCGTCGAGAATGCGATGCCGTCGCACCCGCGCCGCGATCTCCGCCGCATCGAGCCCGCTCATCTTGCCGATATCCTCGAGCCCGGGAATCTTCCCGGCCGGAATCCCACCGTGCCGGTTCACGAGTCGCTCGATGGCGGTGTCGATCATCTCGTAGCGTTCGCCCTCGCGCCGGGCCCGCAATTGCGCCACGCGGTGGGCTTCCACCCGCCGCGAGGAGGCCGTCCGCAGCGGCATCGACAACCTGCCGTGCCCGTCCACCAGCAACCCGACCAGCACCCGGTATTTCGGATGGTCGCGCTGCTTCTGCCAGAACCCCCACACCTCGTCGATACGCGCACTCACCTCGACGTCGGTGACGGTGCTCGCCTCATCGAGGGGAATGTCGTACAGCTCGAACGCATCGGACTGTTCGATACCGCCACGCTTTTCGACGGCGGCGAGTACTCGTTTGCGGTATTCATTGGGATCGAAGGCGCGCATGGGTTTTCGCCTACGCGGGCCGACGCCGCGTGCGTTGCAGCTGGTCGAGTTCGCGTGCCACATCCGCCGCCGACAGCGTCGCGCCGGTCTGCACCGCCAAATTCAGCGGGATATCGGCATCGACGTGGTAGGCCGTCACATGCAGCACACCGTCGAAGCCCATCTCGAAGGTCACCCGCACCTCGCTGCCCGCCGAATAGCCGGGCGGAATATGCATCCGGCCCTCGACGAGCACTTTCGAATCCTCGGGACGGGTGGAGGCGGCCTGCCCCTGCTGTTCGACAATGGTCAGTTCGATCTGATCCTGATCGGCGCGCACGGTGCCGTAGGAGCGGCGCACCCGAATCGGCAGCGTCTGATTGCGGTGCACCAGCCAGCTGGCGGCCAGCCCGTTGTACGGATCCAGTGCCAGCACCCCGAATCCGCGCGACACCACGGTGTCGACCCGAATATCGATCATGCGCCGCACCAGGCTCACCGGCTGCCCGAAGGAGGCGGCCACCCGCGCGATGGACTGTTCCAGATCCGTGGGCGAGGCCTCGCTGATCTCCGCGCCGTCGCGGAGCCGACCGCGGGTCACCAGATCGGCGACCACCAGGCGCTCCATCTCCAGCTTCTCGCCGTAGAGGGCCGCGCCGCGCGCCACCGACAGATCCGGGTCGCGCAGTTCACCGTCGAGACCGAGTTCGGCGCGCAGTTCCCGCGCCACCATCGGCATGCGTGACGATCCGCCGACCAGCAGCACCCGGTCCACCCCGTGCACACCGCGCTGTTCGGCCGCGGCCAGGCACGCCTTGGTGAGGTCGATGGTGCGCCGCATGAGTGAGGAGGTCATGGCCTCCAGCTCGGTGCGGGTCAGGGTGATCACCGCGCGCGCCCCGTCATGGGCGATGACGACCTCGGTGCTCTCGGCGTCGGTGAGTTCGTGTTTGGCGCGTTCGGCGGCCAGCACCAGCATCTGCGATCCGGCCGAATCATCGAGGGGATCCTCGGCGTCGGGATTGGCGGCGCAGAACTGCTGGGACAGATGCAGTGCGATGCGCTCATCCCAATCCGCACCACCCAGCTGGTGATCGCCCTCCACCGCTAGCACGGAGATGCGCCGATCGGCCAGCTCGATCACGGTGGCATCGAAGGTGCCGCCGCCGAGGTCGTAGACGAGGACGGTTTCGCGCGCCCCGCCCTTGTCCATGGCGATACTGCCGTCGAGTCGCCCGAACCCGTAGGCCAGCGCGGCGGCGATCGGCTCCGACAGCACCCCGGCGACATCGAATCCGGCGTAGGTGCCCGCCTGAATGGTGGCGCGACGCTCCTCGTCACCGAAGTACGCGGGCACCGTGATCACCACTCGCCGCACCGTATCCGCCCCGGCGAATTCGGCGTCGGCGGCCAGACTCTTCAAGATCAGCGAGGACACCGCGGGCGCGGACCAGGTCTGCCCGTGCGCCATGAACCGCCAGTCGGCATCGCCCATTCGCCGCTTCACCAGCGCGCAGACATGCTCCGGATCCAACCGTGATTGCCGTCGCGCGCCCTCGCCGACCACATGATCGTGCGCGGACGCGAACAGGACCACCGAGGGGACCGTCGGTTCACCGTTCAACCCCACCAGGACTTCTGGACGACCGTCGGCATCGATACGTGCGATAGCCGAATTCGTTGTGCCCAGGTCTATTCCAAAGACCCCCATGGCACGCGATCGTAGCAGCCGAAATCCGGACACGGGGATACAGTTCTGTGGTGACCGAATCCGCCGCAGCCACCGGACAATCCGACGGCGCAGCCAGCCAGGACGCAGCCGAGAACGTCGGCCGGCCGCCCTGGACAACGCCGACCGATCAGGCGTTCACCCCAGCCCGCGAGGCAACCGCGACCGCCGAACAGTTGGTGGAGCGTGTCGATGACCTGGCCCGGGTCGTCGCCCGCCAGGCCAGCACCCTCGAGCGACTCGCTGACGAGGGCAAGGCGCGCGCCCAGCGCGAGCGCGCGGGGGCCGATGTGCCCCTGGTGGTGGAATTGTTCGCGCTGCACGAGGACGCGCGGACCCTCGCGGGCACGGCGGGGTCCGATACCGAGCGTTCAGCGTTCGAGACCTTCGCGGCGCGAGTGGAGCGGTTGCTCGCCGGACGCGGCGGGCGGCTGGTGGAGCCGACGCCGGGCGCGGTATTCGACGCCCTCACCATGGAGGCCGCCGATGTGTGCGAGACCGCCGATCCCGAGGCCGATCGCACCGTCGACACGGTGATCACGCCGGGCCTGCTCGTCGGCGAGCGGTCGGTGCGGGCAGCCAGGGTGGTGGTACGGCGGTTCCGTGCGCCGAAGGCCGAGGCGACGATCCCGGGGTAGTCGCCAACACCCGCACGAGCTACTCGGGGCCGAAATCGCGACGTCGATAGCCCGCCCCCGTCATTCCGGCGCGTAGCCCGCCCCCGTCATTCCGGCGCGCTTTTGGCCGGAATCCACACCTCCGCAGTAGTGCACCCCGGCCAAGGAACAGGCCCGGGGATGACGAGGGCGCCTTCCGACATGAATGAGGGTGCACCGAGCCTGCGCCCCCAACCGGTCAGTCCGATTCATCGACTTCCCACCAAAACTGGAACACGTTACAGTTTTAGTGGCATCCTGCAATGAGACAACCGGATCCGTCGGGCCCGTGGCCGAATGCCCGAGCCGATGAGTCCGATCATCGACCGCGGAGGACCACGGTGAAGGCACAAGAACAGCACCGGACCATCGATGTAGGGAAGCCGATGACGCGATTCGCGCGCGGCTGGCACTGCCTCGGATTGGCCGAGAGCTTCCGGGACGGGAAGCCGCATTCGATCCAGGCGTTCGGCGGCAAGTTGGTGGTCTGGGCCGACAGCAAAGGCGAACTGCACTGCCTGGACGGGTACTGCCGCCATATGGGTGCGGATCTGTCCTACGGCAGCGTGAAGGGCGATGACATCGCCTGCCCGTTCCATGATTGGCGCTGGCGCGGCGACGGACGGTGCGCGGCAATCCCTTACGCGAAGCGGGTGCCGCCGCTGGCGAAGACCAGGTCCTGGATCACCTGTGAGGAGAACGGGCAGTTCTTCGTCTGGCACGATCCGGAGGGCAATCCGCCGCCGCCGGAGGTCGCGATTCCGCATATCGAGGGTATCGAGACCGACGAGTGGAGCGAGTGGAGTTGGAACTCACTGCTCATCGAGGGTGCGCACTGCCGGGAGATCGTCGACAACAACGTCGATATGGCGCACTTCTTCTATATCCACTTCGCGTACCCGATCTACTTCAAGAACGTCTTCGAAGGGCATGTGGCGACGCAGTTCCTGAAGTCCAAGGGGCGGCCGGATGTGCACTCCAGCTCGAACTATTCGGTGGAGAACTCGCTCTTGCGTTCGGAGGCTTCGTATTTCGGGCCGTCCTACATGATCAACTACCTGCACAACGACTTCGGTGAGCACACCGTCGAGGTGGCGCTGATCAACTGCCACTATCCGGTCACCCACGACTCCTTCATGCTGCAGTGGGGTGTGAGCGTGCAGCGCATTCCGGGCGTACCGGCGGAGAAGGCACCCAAGTTGGCCAAGGCCTTTTCCAAGAGCTTCGGCGTCGGCTTCCTCCAGGACGTGGAGATCTGGAAACACAAGACACGCATCGACAATCCGCTGCTCACCCAGGAGGACGGACCGCTGTACCAGTACCGCCGCTGGTACGAGCAGTTCTACGTCGACGTCGCCGATATCACCCCCGATATGACGCAGCGTTTCGAATTCGAGGTCGACACCACCCATGCCAATGAGGCGTGGCAGGCGGAGGTGGCGGAGAACCTCGAAAAGCAGGCGGCCGCACAGAATAACGGGCAGTAGGCCGCGGCCGTCCCGCGGTGGTGGGTGTTCAGGCGAGTCGGCGCGGCACCTCTGTGCCGACCGTCGCCCACTTCCCCGAGAGCGCACGCCAGGAGACGGCGATCAGTCGCAGCACCATGAAGGCAACCAGGCCGGACCAGATTCCGGCTATCCCCCAGTCGAAGGCGAGGGATAGCCAGATGGCGGGCAGGAAGCCGAGCAGGGCCGAACCGAGGGTGGCATTGCGCAGGAAGGCGGCGTCGCCCGCGCCGAGTAGGACGCCGTCGAGGGCGAACACCACGCCCGCGATGGGGATGATGGCGACGAAGAACCACCACACCACCTGGGTGCGGTCGAGCACCGACGGGTCGTCGGTGAACAGCCGTGGAATCGCGGTGTAGCCGAGGGCGAATACTCCGGCGAGCAGCACCGCGAACACGGTCGACCAACCGGTGATGCGCCGCGCCAGTGCCTGGGCTCCGCGCGCGTTGCTCGCGCCCAGCGCCGCGCCGACCAGTGTCTGCGCGGCAATCGCCAGCGAGTCCAGGGTCAGCGCCAGGAAATTCCACAGCTGCAGCACCAGCTGATGCGCGGCCACCGAGGCCGCCCCGAACCGGGCCGCCACCGCCGCCGCGGAGACGAAGCAGGCCTGAAATGCCAGGCTGCGGGCAATGAGATCGCGCCCCAACACCAGTTGGGCCTTCATCACCTCCGGATGCGGAGCCAGAGACACTCGCGCCCGCAGCAGCGCCTGCACGAACAACCCGCCCGTCACGAGCTGCCCGATCACATTGGCCACCGCCGATCCTTCCAGCCCCCAGCGTGGCGCACCGAGCAGCCCGTGCACCAGTATCGGACACAACACGGCCGAAAGCGCCAGTCCGGCAACGACATACAGCAGCGGACGACGCGTTTGCTGAACTCCGCGCATCCATCCGTTCCCGGCCATGGACAGCAGAATCAACGGCACCCCGAACGAGGCGATCCGCAACCACGGGAGCGCCTCCTCGGCGATCTCGCCGCCACCCGCGATGGCGCGGACGATCGGACCCGCGAATACCTGCAGTACGGCGACAATCGCGAGACCCACGCCGAGCGCGAGCCAGCTGGCCTGTACGCCCTCCCCCACGGCTCCGCGCTCATCGCCGCCGCCGTGCCGCCGCGACGCCCGCGCGGTGGTGCCGTAACTCAGGAAGGTCAGCTGCGAACTCAATTGCGCCAGGACCAATCCCCCGACGGCGAGTCCGGCCAGCGCCAATGCGCCGAGCCGTCCGACGACGGCCATATCGAAGAGTAGATAGAGCGGTTCGGCGACCAACACCCCGAGGGTCGGCACCGCGATCCCGAGAATGCGCCGCGGCCCGGCACTCGCCACATCCGCCACGGTGCCCGGCCGCGCGTCCGCCGTCACAATGCCCGAGCCGTCCCGCACCTCGGTCGGCGGCTCGCTACTACTCCCCGAAATCCCGTCACCATCACCCACGCGATCACGATCGCATACAGCGCCGACAGGATCGGGCCGACCGTCGATGACGCGCCAACCGCGCGGCAAGGCCAGCGGATACTGCCCCCTGGCCAACCTCACGCGTTCGAGCTCAGTCGAGCAGTCCCAGCATTCGCAGGTCGGCCACGAACTTGCCGATCAGCTCCGGCGTCATATGCGGAATATCGCCGTCGGGACCGAGTTCGGCCTGTTGCACCGCCGCGCGGAACCGCTTCGCGGGCAGGGCGGCACCGCGTAATGCCGGGGCGGGCCTGCGGTAGGCATGCAGTAGCGGCAGCACCGAATGCTGACGTTGCCGTTCCGGCAGTGCCCGCAGCGCCGTTTCGAAACGGGTGAGCCACTCGGCGTAATCGTCGATGCGCTCGATCGGCTGACCCTGTTCGATCAGCCAATCGACGAAGGTATCCAGGGAGATCCCGTCGTCGTGCGGGTTGAGCACGTCGAAGGTTTCGAATCCGGTGGTCACCGACGCGCCCAGTGCGGTGACGGCCGCGGCGGTGAAATCCGCTGGGAGACCGTCATAGTGGGCGCGCTGGCGGTTGCCGCCCGCATCGGTACGGTAGAAGGATCCCGGCGCGATCCCGGTGGCGAGCAGGCTCAGCAGTAGCCGCGTGAACATATCGGGCAGATTGAGCTGACCGGCGTAGCGGCTGTGCGCCAGGATCATATCGGAGCGCAGCACCGCCACCGGTAGACCGAAGCGATCGTGGGCTTCGCGCAATAGGACCTCTCCGGCCCATTTGCTATTGCCGTAGCCATTGGCGTACCCGTCGTCGACGGTGCGTTCCGGGCTGATCTCGCGGATGTCGCCGTCCTCGGTGAAGGTCTCCGCGGGGATTCCGCCGGCCACCGCCACCGTGGACAGATAGGTCACCGGCTTGCGCCGGGCGGTGAGGGCCAGGCGGATCACCTCGGCGGTGCCCACCACATTGGGGCCGAACAGCTGGGCGTACGGCAGCACATGGTTCACCAGGGCCGCCGGATGCACGATCAGGTCGACGGTGTCGGCGAGCTCTCGCCAATCCGATTCGCTCAGCCCGAGATTCGGTTCACCGATATCCCCGGCCAGGACGCGTAGTCGCCGCCGCGCCAGGTCCCGATAGGCCGCTTCCAGTTCCGGATCGCCGGTCGCGAACGCCGCGTCGAGGCGGCGACGGGCTGCCTCGGAATCGGATCCGCGCACCACACAGATCAGCGTGCCGTTCGAATCATCAAGGCGGCGTAGCCATTCCAATGCCAGAAACCGGCCGAGGTAACCATTGGCACCCGTCAGCAGTACGGTGCGCGGCGGCTGGGTGGCCGGTGCAACCGTGGTGGCGGCGCGCAGAGTCGCGGCGTCGATAAAGGCTTCCAAAGCTAGATCGGTGGCGCGCAGCAGCCCGCCGTCACCGTGTACCGAGGCCACGGTAGGCCGATCCCCGCTGGAATTGCGCTCGGCGGCAATGTACTCGGCCAGCCGCGCCATATCGGTCGCTGGACCGACGATGACGCCCACCGGCACCTCGATCTCGAAGATTTCCCGCAGCAACGTCGAGAACGACAGCGCCGACAGCGAATCACCGCCCATATCCGCGAAATGCGCATCCGGCCGCAATTCCGCGACCTCGAGGCCGAGCACCGCACTCGCCGCCCGCCCCACGGTCTCCAGGACCGGCCGGTCGGCGGCACCGCGCCGCAATGCCGTCAATTCGTCGTCACGCTGTCGCGCCAACTCGGTATACAACTGTTCGAGCCGCTGCCCGTACCGCTCCTTCAGCTTGGGCCGCAAGAGTTTTCCGATACCTGAGAGCAGCCCGTTCTCGACCGTGAACGGTTCGGTCTCGATGAGAAAGTCACGCGGAACCTCGTAGGGCGCGAGCTCGGCGTCCTTGGCGATCTGCCGCAACGACTCCCCCACCGCCGCCCGCAACTGATCCGAGCCCAGCAGGTTCTCGACCGGTACCACTACGGCCAGCAGATAGGCCCGCTCGCTCGATCCGTAGACGAAAATCTGCCGAATCAATGGACTGGTCGAATAGGTCGCCTCCAGGGTGGCCACGGTGACGAACTCACCCTGTGACAGTTTCAGCACGTTATTGCGCCGGTCCACGTACACCAGATGATCGGGCCCGAGTTCGGCCACGACATCCCCGGTGCGATAGAAGCCGTCCGCGTCGAACATTTCCGCCGTGATTTCCGGCCGCCGGTAGTACCCCGGGAACATGGTGGTCGTCTTCAGCAGCAATTCCCCACGCGGATAAGGCTTGTCGGTGTGGAAGTAGCCGAGTTCGGGTACATCGACGAGCTTGTACTCGAGTACCGGGGGCCGCTTGATCCGATTGTCCATCAGGATGCCGCCCCCGGCCTCTGTGGAGCCGTACCCGTCATGTAGCTCGGTTTCGAGCAGCGATTCCATGAATGTCTTCATCTCGGCCGCCAACGGAGCGCTGGCCGACAGTGCCGTCAGATATCGCCCACCCAGAGCCTGTTCGCGCAGTTCGTCTTTCACCGCGTTCGCGGCGTCGTCCGGATCGACCCCATCGAGTACCCGCCGATCCACCTCACCCTGATACCGCTGCATCAGCATCTCGCAGACGCGCGGCACGAACACCAGCTCGGTCGGGCGCACCAGGGCGATATCGTCGAACAGCGTCGACATATCGCTCGCCGTCGCGAAATACGCTGTCCCGCCGCGCGCCAATGTCCCGTACAGGGTCAGCCGTCCCGCCACATGACTGAGCGGCATGTAGTTCACGGTGATGGCGGGAACCCGAATATCGGTCGGGGCCAGCCACATAGCGGCCACGAGCCGGTCGGTGTAGATGGCTCCCTTGGGCGCTCCCGTACTCCCCGAGGTGTAGACGAGCAGCGCCAATCGCTCGGCATAATCCGGAATATGCAGCGGCGCAACCAAATTCGATCCGCGTTCCACCGCATGGCCGAGGGTTTCCAGCCGCACCCCGTCACCGTTCTCGGCCAACCGCCGCCGCGCCGATTCCAATGCCGCGCACTGGGAATCGACTTCCGCCCTATAGTCGAACACCAGCAGCCGCCGCGGCGCGTATCCGCCGACAATCGCGTCGACCGCGGACTCGAGCAGCTCCGCACTGGCGACCAACATTCGTGGCTCGGTCTCGGCGAGAATCGAATTCCATTGCGATACCGACGCACTCGCCTGCAATGGCACCGCTACGGCACCGAGCCGCACACAGGCCAGATCCACCACGGCATAGTCCGGACTGGAAAACCCGAGCGTGCACACGATATCCCCGGCCCGCACCGGACTCTCGGGATCATCGCGCCACTCGGCCGCCACCGCCCCCGCCCGCGCCCACAATTGCCGATAGGTCATCGCCTCGAACTCGGACGCTTCCGGCGACCGTCGCCATCCGAGAGCCACGCGGTCGGCGTACCCGGTCATCAGCGCATCGATAATCTCCGCGAGCCGCAGCCCCTCCTGCCGCGCCGCATCGCGAACCGCTGCATCCGCCAGCACCGCCCGCACCTGCCCATCAGACAGAACATCCGCGATCCGCCGTTCACGCCGTGAAACTACCGCATCGTCGACCATGACCATCCTCCCTGCACAATCGCCATCCGGCGCGGCACAGCCAGGACCGGATGTGCGCACCTCAGAATTAACTTAGCTTGCGCAACTATTTTAGGGTCGCGCTCGGACACCGCACTGTCAAGAGCCGGACGGTCAGACCGTGGGCGCGCCGCGTTCGCTATCGCCGGTAACGGGTGCCGAAGGAGCAGGGGCTGTGGTGAATCAGACACGGGCGGTAGCCGCGACGGCCGGGGGCGATCAGCCCGATTCAGCAAGCCTGCAGGTGCGCAGCCAGGCGGTAATGCCAGAGAAACGGGCGCCATTCTGTGTCGTCAGCGGCGCGCTCTGGCGGCTGCGACGCTATTGACCTAGTGAGAAGTGGGGCCTGGGTCACGGTGCGCGAATTCCGCCAAGCGCACGAACACCGTTCGCGCATCCAGCCCCATCTCCGCGAGTTCTCGGGTCGGAATCGCGGCCGGATCGCGAAGCATGTGCAGTAGTAGATGCTCCGCGCCCATCCGGCTGACCCCTTGCGCGACAGCGACTTCCTGTCCGCGATGGAGCAGGTTCCAGAGGCGATGCCCGCACTCGACAGCCGCTATTGCGACGCTCGCATTCCCACTCCCGGGGCATGTCATATATCGCTCCTCATGTAGCGGCTCGAATCGGGGCGGATCTTCCCGTCGGCCACGAGCGTGCTGAATGCGGCGGCTTTGGTGGCACAAGTGTCGATGTGGCATCCGCGGTGGACCTGCATAGCCAGATGAGGGTCACGTTCGCCGAACTCACGGTTGCCGTGCTGGAGATAGGACAGCTTCATCGGAGGCCGCTCTCGGCGTATTCACGCTGGATGCTGCTCGCCATCACACCGCGCTCACCTACCTTGACCGCTGCCGACTGGGTATCGAGTCCCGGCTGGGCGCAGGAGCGAACCACGATCTCATCGCATGGGGCCTTCAAAGGGTTCGGGGCTTACTCGGCCTTCTGCTGGTAATCGGCGTAACGGCGAGGAACGGGCGCGGCGGCGGCAAGCTCGGCCGCCGCGCGCTGGAGCGACACCGCTGCCGGGTGCTCGGCACCGAGCAGGGCGGCCACCTCCTCGCTGATCAGTTGGATCTTGTTTCGCAGGTCTGCGGACTTGTTGGCATCCAGGTTCGGCACGTCGATCAGCCGATTCCCATCCGCTCCAAGGCCCAGTCCCCGGCGGCATCCCTGTCACTGGCGCTGCGCGTGTAGTGCAGCGGTGGACTCACCCAGCGGTGGCGTCGCCACCCCTGCTGGGGCCGAACCGTCCACCCCCCGAACTCGGGCAGCAGCTTGAAGTTGTTGCCAGCGTCGCCCGGCGGATTCTTCCAGGATTCGACTGCGACGTGCGTGCGATGCCGCAACCAGAACCAGCGCCGGGACAAAATATCTCGAAGTAGCTTCATCGGTGGTCCTCAGCAGGAGATGATGGCGGTGGTGGATACGTTGTTGGCGACACCCCAATCGTCGCCGACGCTCCACGACATCGTATAAGCACCCTGCCACGCCCCGGGTTCACAATCGAGGTCTCTGGCGGCGACATTGAGGTTCGGATTCGGAATGTCGTTGCTGTCCATGCCGTCGCGTGTGACCCAGTTGCCACCTTCTCGGCGCTGCAGCCGGAGCGAGATATGGAAGTCGTCGGGCCTGGCAGCGCATGTCACGTATCCAGCGATGAGCACGGCATCGTGTAGAAGGTACGGCTGGGGTGGTTGGAAGGTGAAGGCGCACGTCGCGTCGCGTGTGGCGACTGGTGTCACGGGTTCGGCGTGGGCGATGGCCGGGGCGGTGAGCGTGGCTGTGACGGCGGTGAGCAGTCCGACGATTCGCATATTCATGATGGTTTCCTGTTGGTTCAGTTGTGGCAGTGCGTGTTTCGGATAAGCGCATCCCCGGCGCAGTGCTTCGGGGATGCCAGGAGATGCCAGAGAATCGGGTGCGTATTCCGTGTTGTGGGCGGTGCTCGCGCCGCTGCGATACTCATTCAGTGGCTCGGTGAGTTCGGAGGGTCCGCCACGCGTTGCGCGTAGTCGGCCAGACGGGCGAACACGGTCCGCGGATCAAGTCCCATATCCGCCAGCTCTCGGCTAGGTATCGCGCCGGGGTCACGGAGCATGTGCAGCAGCAGATGCTCAGCGCCCATCCGGCGGGCTCCCTCGGCCGCCGCGACCTCGAGTCCACAGTGGAGCAGCTCCCACAGGCGGTGCCCACATTCGACAGTCGCCGCCGCGACCGTTGCGTTCTCCCATGCGTGCCGCCCCGACCGATCCGCCGCGCGTTCCGTCTCCCGCTCGGCCTCGGTCATCGGATGATCCAGCCGGGTTTGTCGTCCACCCACACGTCCGGCACACGGATATCGCCGCGCGAGATCCGCGGCCACAGACCAGCGTTCGCGCAGTCGTGCGTCCGGCACATCGTCACCGTGTCCGCGCACACCAGCGTCGGGTGCGGCCAGCGCAGCGCGGGCGGCACCGCGCTCCCGACGACATGGCCGGGTGTCCACGCCTGGATGGTGGGCAGCGCCCAGCCCGGCCAACGACCGACCATCACGACCGGTGGCGGCACCCAGAACGGGCCATGTACCCGCCACCGCTGCAACCGGTCATATGACACGCCCGTCTCACGGGCGAACCGGCGCAGCCCGAGATAGCGACGCACCCCGACATCGAGGCGGGCGCGCGCTGGGGGCATCGTCGACAGAATCGCGCTCACCGCGACCCCATGTCGGCGGGCGGGTCAGGTGGAATGATCCAGCGCACGTAGATGTCCCCGGTATCAACCGCGATCACGTCGACAACAGCGACCAGGGCGTCGGGCACCCGCCCGTCGAAATGGTCGAGACCAGGCACGACCACCGCCTCGGCCTGCGCGGCGCGCACGACGTTGATCAGTCGTCGCACCGGGTCGTCGGTGTGTGGACCGAA
The DNA here is from genome assembly GCF_001613345.1 of Nocardia uniformis NBRC 13702. Taxonomy (GTDB): domain Bacteria; phylum Actinomycetota; class Actinomycetes; order Mycobacteriales; family Mycobacteriaceae; genus Nocardia; species Nocardia uniformis. Next base: position 32,216 of record NZ_BDCE01000124.1, read on the forward strand.
CACGATGGTTTTGGCAACGGTGTAGCCGAGACGCTTCGCGAGACTGCGGCTCTGCAATTCGTCCCAGGGCTGCCGCGCCCCGGACACGTCCGCGCGCAGATAGCCGACGGCGGTCGGGATCTCGAGCATCGTCACCACCTCGCCCCTATGGGAACGCGCGAGCGGGCCTCAGCGCGTAGGCGGGCCTCGATGTCGGCGATGGCCAAGCCGTCTCGATGCTGGGGCGCGTGACTGGTGCGGCTGGATGTTAGAGCTGCCGCGACCATCACTGCGGCGAAAAGCATGATGGCGAGGATGGTTTCCACCCCTGGGCCTCCCGGTCCTCGACGGTCGTGGAGAGCACCCGGTGCCGGGGTTGACCGTCCAGCGACCTGCGGTCGCAGTGCGATCGATGAGTGATGAGGGTCGACTGGCCCCCGACACCGAGGCTGCATCCGACGTTAAGTCCCTAAGCGTCACCGAACTTTCAAATTTTCTTCAAAATGAAGGTGTTAGCGTTGAAGTGTGAAAGAGAGCGACTCGGTAGGTGCGCGCATCGCCCAGTACCGCAAGGTGCGCGGACTGTCTCAACACCAACTCGTAGCCATATCCGGCGTCAGCTACAGCATGATCAGCAAAGTCGAGTCCGGCCACGCAACGCCCAGCGCGTCGATGGTCGGACTGATCGCGCAGGCGTTACGAATCGACCCATCCAGGCTGTACGGCGAGGAAGAGCAAGAGCAAAACCTCGATATGCTTCCAATCATTCGTCGCACGCTCGCGGCGATCGACCTGATGGATGACAGCCTCGAGCCCGAACCC
>NZ_BDCE01000125.1 GCF_001613345.1 Nocardia uniformis NBRC 13702
GGTGGGCGGCGGACAGCGGGTCGAATCCCTTGGTCATCGCGATCATCCTGGCCCGCTCCAGTTCGGCCGGATCGACGCCGCGGGTGACGACGAGATAGTCGCGCAGGACGATGCCGTGCCGGTTTTCTTCGGCGGTCCAGCGACCTACCCAGGTGCCCCAGGCACCCTCCTGGGAGAAATTCTCGGCAACGACGCGGTGATAGGACGGCAGGTTGTCCTCGGTCAGCAGATTGGTGATCATGGCGGCTTTGGCCAACTCGGACAGCCGGGATTGCTCAGGGGCCCAGTCGATCCCACCCAACGCGGCGAAATTGCGCCCCTCGTCCCACGGCACGTAATCATGTGGATGCCACTCCTTCGCCACCGCCAGATGGCGATTGACGTTCTCCTCGGCAACCGGCTCCAACTCCCGCAGCAGGTCGAGCTCTGTCAACGATCTTCCCAATGTCTTGTCCTCTCAGCGGTTTCGGCAGGCAGTGCCAGTACGCTAAGAGCTCCAGTGGGGTGGAGGTTCAACAAACTGTGACCGACAGCACACGGCTGATCAGTATCGGCGAGCTGGCCCGGACGACCGATCATTCGGTGCGGACGATCCGGTTCTATTGCGACGAAGGGATTCTGGAGGCGCGGCGAAGCGCGGGCGGGCATCGGATGTTCGAGGCGGAAGGGGCGGTGGAGCGCCTGCGGCTGGTTCGTCGGCTGCGCGCGCTCGGCCTAGGTCTCGGGGCGATCGCGGGTGTGCTGCAGGAGGAACGATCGATCTCGGAGACTATTGCCGCTGAACGCGTCCGAGTGGACAACGAATACCGGTCCCTGGCTTGGCGACGAGCCTCGCTGCATGCGCTCGAGACAGTCGCCCCGGCCGAGCGAACCAAACGACTCGCGCTGCTGGCGGCAGCGCAGGACGGCCGGGCGGCCTACGATTCCATCGTGCGTTTCTGGCGGCGCATTCTCGCGCCGATGACACCGGACCACTTCGACGGCTATATCGCGATGAGCGTTCCGGAACCACCGGCCGATCCCTCCGCCGCGCAGGTAGCCGCCTACGCGGAGATGACCAGTCTCGTTACCCGTCCCGAACTGTATGCCGTGGCGTGGCGGCAGATCTGGCGGCCGAATCCGGAACCGGCACGCGACGAGCTCGGATTCTTGTCCGGGCTGGCCACCGTCTGCATTGACGTCCTGCCCGTCGTATCGGCTGGCGTACAACCGCACACCGGTGCCGCACTCGACCGTTTTGTCGATGCTCACGCAGCAGCACGAGGACAACGCGACTCGCCCCAATTCCGCCAGCAACTGCTGGTCGCCGCAACCGACATGGACCGCCGCATCCTGCGCTACTGGAACCTGACAGCGGAGCTGTTCGAAACGCCCGCCACGATCGGTCATGCTCACCACTGGCTCTACAACGCGCTGAACCACTCGGTGCGCCGCAGTGAGATCGGCTGAGTCGACAGCTCACCGAGTCGATGTATTAGGGCCCTGTGATTGGCGGAGCGCTACCCTGGGAACTGTTCGATTCTGCGGCCTCTGGGGAGGCAACGTGTCGCGGTGAATCATCTTGCGCACTATCTGTTGGCGCGGTTGTTGCTGCCAGTATTGGGCGATGGGGCGATTGTCACGCTGACCTCGAGCGGGACGCATGATCCCGCTATCAAGGCGGGGCTGGTGCCGCCTCGGCATGCTGATGCGGACCTGCTGGCGCACCCGGATTGCGATCCGGACCGGGATACTCGGCCGCGTAAAGCGGGGGAGCATGCGTACACCGCATCCAAGCTCTGTGCCGTACTCACCGCACGGTCGTTGGCCGAGTACGGGAACGGTCCGACTCGGCGAATCACGGTGCTCGCCTATGACCCGGGACAGGTGTTCGGGACCGGGTTGGCGCAGAACTTGGCGTTGCCGTTGCGGATGGCCTGGAAGGTGTTCGGCACCCCGCTGGGCTGGCCGATCCGACGATTCAGCCCCACCCTCAACACCCGTGCCGACGCGGGAAACACCTTGGCCGACTTGGTGCTCGGCCGCGCGACGCCCCCGGATGGGCACAACTACGCCGCTTTGCGGCGAGGACACCTCACCTGGCTGGAGCCGTCGGAAATGGCTCGCGACGACAAGCTGGCACAAACACTCTGGAACGACAGCGCCGGGCTCGTCGGCCTGCCGGACCGACACGACCGCCTGCCGGACTGACACAACCGCAACTCGCCCGAAAAGAGCGGCGCTACTGGTGCGCGGAGGAACTCGTCCGAGGCTCGAGACGGTCGGTCTCGATCGCATCGTCGTCGATGGCTTCATCGCCCTGCTGGACGGGCAACTCCCGCTCGCCGACCGGCGGTATCTCGGGACCAGCGAGAGCGTCCGTCTCCTCGGACGCGTCGACCGGATCGGCGACCGACATCGGCTGCTCCGCAGCCGCGGGAGACGTCTCATCCCTCGACCCGAGCGTCTCGAGCTCGGCACGCAGACCCGCGACCTCCGCCGCCAACTCATCGCGCACCTCTTCACGCTCGAGCAGATTCGCCCGCACACTGTCGATGGTGTCGTTCATATTGGCCAGCAGCCGATCGGCCCCGATCAACCGCCATTCGATCACCGCCCGGCGATCCACCGCCCCGCTGGTGTCGGTCACCCAATCCACCACGTAGTTGAGCCATTCGGACTGCTTGGGCATCTTCACCGTGTCGGTCCAACCGCGCCGCAGCAGGGTCTTCGACGACAGCACCCACTCCCCGGACGGAGTGGTCATCTGCACGTGATTGAGCTTGCCGACATTCGAGACGACGACGGTGAGCCGGTAGCGCCCCACCAGATGCATGCGCAGCTCCGCCGCCCCGCGCCCATCGGCGTCCATCGCCCCCAACCACGGGCCCTCCGCCGCGTCGATCACCGACTCGAGTACTCCGAGCTGCCCTACCCCCCGCCGTAACCGCGTAGCCCGCCGCCGTAGATCGTCAGGCGTATCCGTCATCTGATCCCAGTGCATCTGACCTCTCGTCTTCTTCGTCGACCGGCCGCAGTGGATGGCACAGCTGCGAACCCGTCCGAATATATCCGCGCCACCTCCGCACCTACGGTAGGCGTGCATGCGGGCAACCAGGCCGACTCGGGGACGTATCGCTGTCGGTCAGCTGATTCCGACGATCGGTGCGATCTCGTAGGCGCCGTCGAGGATTGGTTGGCGGGGTACGTACATTCGGAGGGCGGGCCGGAAGGGTGCCGGGGGTGCGGGCAGCCAGTTGGCGCGTTCGATGGGATCGGTGGGTTCGTCGTGGCCGATGGTGAGGGTGAGTGACCCATCCGGGTTGGTGATCAGACCTGGGGTGCGGTCGCCGATCGAGTAGCGGCCGATCGGATTGTCGACGAGATAGAAGTCCGGCATCGAGTACATGGTCAACGACCAGAACGCGTTCACCGGCGGGATCGGGTCGAGGGTGAGCTGGTAGCGGTGGTTGCCGTCGAGTGGGCTGCCGGTGCTGTCGGTGTAGGTCAGGGCGTAGGTGGCCTCATAGCCGTGGTTGCCCCACAGGCCCGCGCGCGCGGACGCGGCACGACTGACGATCCGCGCTTCGGTGTCGGCGATCTTCCATTCCGGGGCGTCGATGGTGCCGATCTCGAAAGCGTCGTTGTTGTAGTCGAATCCGTGGATGCTGACCATCCAGCCGTTGACCCGGTCGACCCCCGGCATGGCCCGGGCGTACTCCTCGACCTGTTCGCTGCCCCGGGCGTACGCCGCCTCCAACTTCGCCGTCAGTTCGGGACTCGCCTCGGACAGGGAGGTGATGCCGGTGAGCCCGAGATCGGCGAAGCTGTGCTGAATCGGCACGTCGCGCAGTGCGGGCGGGAGCGCCTGCGACCACACCCGGAATTTCTCGAAGAAGTCGATCGCCTTCGGTAGTCCGGTGGGTATCGCGGGGAGCCCCGTCGGGGCGGAGGCGGCGAGTGGGGTGAGGGTGGTCGCGTCCTGCAAGGCGTGCACGGCGGACAGGTCATCGCCCGTCACCGCCCAGCGGCCGACGATCGTGGCAATCCGGGTCGGGCAGCCGATCACGCGCAAGCCTTGATCGTCGCCCTCCCAGCCCGGTGGTACGAGCAGGAACTCCCCGGTGCCGGTGCCGGTCGCGCGGCTACCGATATAGGCGAAGTTGTTCGTCCAGGCATCGACGAATTGCAGGACGTAGTAGCGGCCACCGGTGTCGGGTACCGACAGCCGCACGGGACCGACGCTCAGATCGAGTTGCGCCACCGAGTAGACGGTGTCGTTGTTGACCGATACGAAGGTGTCTTCCGGTGTGGCCAGTGCGCGGGTGTGGCCGAAGGTGTTGAACGGCGCGGCCGGATTCGCACCCACACCGGTGGTGACGAATCGCAGCACCTGCTCGAGGTTGAACACCAGTGGAAAGCCGTACACATAGGCGAAGGCGGAATCGTGCGTTTCCGAGTTCGGGATCGCGGAAGAAGTCATAACCCGACCGTAGAAACCCGGCAGTCACCGCACCTCACCCGATCCGGATGAAGTTGGGAATCGGAAAGCGGATCCGCATCTCCGATGCGATGCTGTCTGCTGTGCCCTCGAGACGGCCGCGGTGAAGAGCATTGCGCCTCATGGCCTTCGGTACGCTTCGGCGTCACCAGGTCGGTGCCGAGGCGAATAGTGAAGTCGCGCAAGCCGTGTCGGTGCGCGGGTCGCCATTTACCGCCTGCGGCCGGGAATGGCAGAGGGCTATCCCGGGGAATCCCCGAAATAGCCCTCTACCTTGGTGCCGAGTGTGGGACTCGAACCCACACGTCCTTCCGGACAACGGTTTTTGAGACCGTCGCGTCTGCCAGTTCCGCCAACCCGGCGCACCGGGAGAAAACTATAGCGGGTGGGTGCCTCGCAAACCTAACCACACCCGGGAACTGCGTCCGACGTTGTGATACTGGTCGGTTTGCGCTGGGTAGATGGGTTGTGGTGGGAGGTGGGCGGTACTCTTTGGGTTACTCGGGTGCGTGCCGATCCAGCGAGGGTGGCGCCGGACGAGATGCATCGGGTGTTGGTTATCGGAAGCGACAGGGGTTCATCTATGGGAACGACAGCAGGGGGCGCGAAGAAGGATGCGCCGTCCACCCCGAAGCGGGTGGTGGTCGCCGAAGACGAGGCGCTCATCCGGATGGATCTCGTCGAGATGCTCTCCGAGGAGGGCTATCACGTAGTCGGTGAGGCCGGTGACGGTCAGCAGGCGGTGGATCTGGCCGAGGAGTTCCGCCCCGATCTGGTGATTATGGATGTGAAGATGCCGCGGCGCGATGGCATCGACGCCGCGGCGGAGATCGCATCGAAACGGCTTGCCCCCGTGGTGATTCTGACCGCCTTCAGTCAGCGTGATCTGGTGGAGCGGGCGCGTGACGCGGGCGCGATGGCGTACCTGGTGAAGCCGTTCACCAAGTCGGATCTGGTGCCGGCCATCGAATTGGCCGCCAGCCGATTCCATGAGATCACCGCGCTGGAGGGCGAAGTCGCCAATCTCGCGGATCGGCTCGAGACCCGCAAGCTGGTCGAGCGTGCCAAGGGTGTGCTGATGCAGACGCAGGGTCTGTCGGAGCCGCAGGCATTCAAATGGATTCAGCGCACCGCCATGGATCGCCGGACCACGATGAAGGCGGTTGCCGAAGTGGTGCTGGAGAACCTCGCACCCAAGTAGCCGTTCGCTGGCCCTTTGCCGACGGTGCCCGTGCGGATTTACCCGCACGAAACGCAAAGGGCCCATCTGTTTGTTTCGATGTCACATGCTTGATGCGAATGTGATGCGCAGCTCACGTGGCGGGGCTATGTTCTGACCGGGCCGACAGATGAGGCGGCCCCCTCGGCGCGCCGGGGGAGCACAGAACATAGAGGTGAATCGTGCTTGGTTCAATGACGCGCACGACGTCCCAGCGACGACGTCGCCTGGGACGGGCAGTGGCCATCGGGGCAGCGGCGGCGCTCGCGCTGGCGGGTTGCGGTGACAAGTCGGATAGCGATGGGACGCAGAGCGCCGGGGGCCTGACCATTCAGCCACTGGTGCAGGTCGACCTCGACGGCAAGGAGGTTCCGGCCGCCGATACGTCCGCGGCCGCCGACCCCGCGGGCGACGGCAAGGCCGAGTGCGCCCCGCAGACGATCGCGTACGCGGGTCCGCTGACCGGTCCGAACGCGAATCTCGGTCTCAATATCGTCCGGGGTGTGAAGCTGGCGCTCGACGAGCACAACAAGGCGAATGCGGACTGCCAGGTCGCGGTGAAGGAATTCGATACCGAGGGCAATCCGCAGAAGGCCACCCAGGTAATCCCGACGATCATCAATGATCCGTCGATCGTAGGGCTGATCGGGCCGACCTTCTCCGGCGAGAGCAAGGCGACCGGCCAGGTGCTCAGCGACGCCGGAATGCTCGCGCTGTCACCGTCCGCCACCAATGTCGAACTCACCACGAACGGCTGGAAGACCTTCTTCCGCGGCCTCGGCAACGACGGCGTTCAGGGTCCGGCGGTGGCCAATTACCTGCTGGAAACCGGAAAGTACAAGCAGATCTGCGTTGTCGCCGATAACACCGATTACGGTGTCGGCCTGGCGGCGACATTGACCGAGACGCTCGGGTCGGTCGCCGATCCCAGCTGCGCGGTGAACGTCAAGGAAGGCGATAAGGACTTCTCCGCGGCGGTGTCGAAGCTGTCGGCCGCGAGTCCGGACGCCATTTACTACGCGGGCTACTACGCCGAGGCCGCCCCGTTCGTGCAGCAGCTGCGCTCGGGCGGTGTGACGGCGACATTCATCTCCGATGACGGCACCAAGGATGTCGAATTCGTGCGGCAGGCGGGCGACGCGTCGAAGGACGCGGTGCTGTCGTGCCCCTGTGGTCCGGCTCCGGATGAGTTCGCCGAGGCGTACAAGGAGCACTCCGGATTCGACGCGGGCACCTACTCCACCGAGGGTTATGACCTCGCCACGATCGTGCTGAAGGGCATTGCGGCCGGCAAGACCAGCCGCGCCGACATGGTCGAGTACGTGCGCAACTACCAGGGGCAGGGCCTGGCCCGCGAATACCAGTGGGGTCCGACCGGTGAGTTGACCAAGGCGCTGATCTGGATGTACGAGGTCAAGTAGCCCAACCTAGTTCGAAATAGCGTGTGCCGAGAGTCCGGTGCGATCCACCGGCTCCCGGCGCACGCTGTTTTTCCTGACGGCGAGAGTAACGAATGAGTTCATCCGCATTGATCGATGCGACTCTGTTGGCGAACGGGTCGATCGATTTCAACGTCTCGGGTGTGGTCGACCAATTCTGGCGACTTACCGTGGACGGACTGGCCTACGGCTCGATTTACGCACTGGTCGCGGTCGGATACACGCTGGTTTACGGTGTGCTCCGACTGATCAATTTCGCCCATTCCGAAATATTCATGGTGGGCATGTTCGGTCAATATGTCGGCCTGATGCTGCTCGGCTTCGGCCCCAGCGGAAACGCCTATTCGCAAGGAGTCGTCCTCACCGTCGTTTATCTGGGTGCGGCCATGTTGATCGGTATGGCGGTCTCGGGTGCCGCGGCCGTGAGTTTGGAGCGCGTTGCCTATCGCCCGCTGCGTAAGCGCGGGGCCAAACCGCTCATCTTCCTGATCACCGCGATCGGCATGTCCTTCGTATTGCAGGAATTCGTGCACTACGTACTGCCGAAAATCTGGCCGGAGTTGCGCATACACGAGGTGCTGCCGAATGTCTCGGAAAATCTCGGCGGTACGAACGCGCAGCAGCCGATCATGCTTGTCCAACCCACTGAACAGTTCCAGATCTTCGGTGCCTCGGTTACCAATGTGACGCTGGTGATCATCCTTTCGGCGGTCGCTTTGGCCGCGCTCACCGAAATGATCATCAACCGAACGAAATTCGGCCGCGGTATTCGTGCGGTCGCGCAGGACCCCGATACCGCGACGCTCATGGGCGTATCGCGGGAACGGGTCATTATGCTGACCTTCCTCATCGGCGGTGTGCTCGCCGGCGCCGCCGCGCTGCTGTACACCCTCAAGGTGCCCAACGGCATTATCTACTCGGGTGGATTCATCCTGGGCATCAAGGCATTCAGCGCCGCCGTGCTCGGCGGTATCGGCAATCTGCGCGGTGCGCTGCTGGGCGGCCTGCTGCTGGGGCTGGCGGAAATGTACGGACAGATCCTGTTCGGCACCGAATGGCGTGACGTGGTCGCCTTCGTACTGCTGGTCGCGGTGCTCATGTTCCGTCCGACCGGCATTCTGGGCGAGAGCTTGGGGAGGGCCCGGGTATGACCGAGACGAAGAAGACTTCGACCGCGCCGCAGCGGCCGATGCGCGGCGTCGGCGACGCGCTGCGGTCCTGGTGGGGCGGACTGTCGCGGCCCGCGCAATGGGGTATCGGGGTACCGGCGATCGTGCTGCTGGCCCTGCTGCCGCTGTTCCCGCCGCCGTTGCTCAATACGCCCGGCACCAGCTTCGGTGGCGTCATGGCCCAGTTCGCGATGTACGCGTTGATCGCGGTCGGGCTGAATGTCGTTGTGGGACAGGCGGGTCTGCTGGACCTCGGCTACGTGGGCTTCTATGCGGTCGGCGCGTACTCGGTCGGTCTGCTCACCAGTCCGAACAGTCCGTGGAACCAGGCCGCCGGCGGTTTCCTGAACACCAAGTGGGCGTGGCTGGCGTGTGTGCCGATCGCGATCCTGCTGACCGCGATCTCCGGTTTGATCCTGGGCACCCCGACGCTACGGGTGCGGGGTGACTATCTCGCGATCGTGACCCTCGGCTTCGGTGAGATCGTGCGGCTGCTGGCCGACAACCTCGGCGATGTCACCAATGGCAGTCTCGGCCTGGCCGGTATCGCGTATCCGCGGGTCGGCGAATCGGAAACAGTATCCGGCGGCTACTTCTCCTCGGGCAATCTCGGGGATTCGACGAGCGGAAATCTCTTGGACCGGGCCAACTCCGGGACCTGGTGGTTCTGGCTCGGCATGATTCTGGTGATCATCGTCCTGCTGATCGTCGGCAATTTGGAGCGCAGCCGGGTGGGGCGCGCCTGGGTGGCGGTCCGTGAGGACGAGGACGCGGCCGAGGTCATGGGGGTGCCGGCGTTCAAGTTCAAGCTGTGGGCGTTCACCATCGGCGCGGCGATCGGCGGTCTGTCCGGTGCGCTGTATGCCGGTCAGGTGCAGTTCATCAACCCGACCGGCTTCAACATCATCAACTCGATGCTGTTCCTGTGCGCCGTGGTGATCGGTGGCCAGGGCAATAAGCTCGGCGTGCTGGTGGGCGCGTTCCTCATCGTGTACCTGCCGAACCGGTTCATGTCGGTGGAGGTGGGCGGGCAATCGCTCGGTGATTACAAGTATCTGTTCTTCGGTTTCGCGTTGGTGGTGGTAATGATCTTCAGGCCACAGGGTCTGTTCCCGGCTCGACAGCGACTGCTCGCCTACGCGCGGCAGGTGTATCGGGCGGTACACCGCCCGACACCCTCGACGGGAGCGGGACAGTGACCGGGCCGGGCGCGGGCGGCGCGCTGTTCGACAACGAGGACATGGCGGCCGGATATACCGCGCCACCGGAGGTCGAGAGCGCCGGAACGGTGGATGTCACCGCGGTGATGCCCGACCTCGCTGATGCCGCGACCGTGGCCGAGGTGGTCGCCCCGACCCGGGAAATCGAAACCGCCGTCGGCGCACCGCTCTTGCGCACGGATGAGCTGACGGTCCAGTTCGGCGGTCTGACCGCCCTGGACAAGGTGAGCTTCGAGATTCGGCGCGGTGAGATCCTCGGCCTCATCGGTCCGAACGGCGCGGGCAAGACCACCTGCTTCAATGCGATCAGCGGCGTCTACCGTCCGACCAGCGGCACGGTGTTCTTCGACGGTCACCCGCTGACCAAGACCAAGCGCAATCAGATCACCCGGCTCGGTATCGCCCGCACCTTCCGGAACATTCGGTTGTTCGGTGAGATGACCGCGCTGGAGAATGTGGTCGTGGGTACCGATGCGCGGCACCGCACCTCGGTTCCGGGCGCGATATTCCGCACCCCGCGCCATCGGCGCGAGGAGCGCGATGCCATCGAAAGAGGTATGGCGCTACTGGAATTCGTGGGTATCGCACCACGCGCGGTCGAGAAGGCGCGCAATCTCTCCTACGGCGACCAGCGTCGTCTGGAGATCGCGCGAGCCCTGGCGACCGAGCCGAAACTGCTGTGCCTGGACGAGCCCGCCGCCGGATTCAACCCCAGCGAGAAGTCGGCGCTGATGGACCTCATCCGCAAGATCCGCGACGACGGGTTCACCGTCCTGCTCATCGAGCACGATATGCGTCTGGTCATGGGTGTGACCGACCGGATCGTGGTGCTCGAATTCGGTCGCAAGATCGCCGACGGGCAGCCCGCGGAGATCCGCGAGAACCAGGCGGTGATCAACGCGTATCTCGGTGTACCGGATAGCGATTCGGAGTCCGGGCGGGCCGCCGCACCGGGCGGTGATGGCACCACTGCGGCGAGCGTCAGCCTGACGAAGGATGACGGTGACACCGCCGAACCGTCCGTGACACCGCGTGTCCCCGGGCTCGGGGCACCGGCTGACAGCACTGGGACCCCGCTGTTGCAGGTCGAGGATATGGTCGTCAACTACGGCAGAATCCAAGCCCTGCACGGCGTCTCGCTCAGTGTCGACGCCGGGGAGCTGGTCACCCTGCTGGGTGCCAATGGTGCGGGCAAGACCACCACCATGCGCGCGCTGTCGGGTCTGCTACCGCTGACCCAGGGTCGAATCCTCCTCGAAGGTCGAGATATCACCCGGATGAAGGCGCACGAACGGGTACTCGAGGGTCTCATTCAGGCCCCCGAGGGGCGCGGCATATTCCCCGGTATGACCGTGCAGGACAACCTCGATATGGGTTGCTACGCACGGCCGTTCAAGAAGAAGACCGAATATGACGAAACCGTGGCCAGGATGTTCGAGCTGTTCCCCCGGCTGGCCGAGCGTCGCCGTCAGGTCGGCGGCACCCTGTCCGGCGGCGAGCAACAGATGCTGGCCATCGCCCGCGCCCTGATGGCCCGGCCGAAACTGCTCCTGCTGGACGAACCGTCAATGGGCTTGGCCCCTATGGTTATTCAGCAGATCTTCCGCATCATCAGTGAGATCAACGAGCAGGGCACCACGGTTCTGCTGGTGGAACAGAACGCCCAGCAGGCGCTCACCCGCAGCGACCGCGCCTATATCCTGGAAACCGGCGAGGTAACCAAAACCGGCAACGGCGCGGACCTCCTCCGGGACGACGCCGTCAAATCCGCTTATCTCGGCGTCGGCTGAAATCGGTACAAGCTGGTCGGGCCGGTCATTCGCGAGAATGACCGGCCCGAACCCATTGCAGGGGCGACAGGACTTGAACCTGCAACCTGCGGTTTTGGAGACCGCTGCTCTGCCAATTGAGCTACGCCCCTAGGCGCGTGATCACGGTACCAAGCCGGAACGCCCGGACGAAATCGCTTTTCCGCGCCGTGTTCCGGCCCGGTCGTACCGGACGGCGACGATCCGGTTGTCCCCGGTGCCGACGATTGTCGGTGGACCTCCCTAGACTCTGACGCGTGACTCCTGCCTCCATCGATCAGCGGCCGAGTGCTGTGTCCACCGCAACCTCTGAAACCGGCGAGCGGCCCACCCTGCTGCTGCTCGACGGGCATTCGATCGCGTACCGCGCGTTCTACGCGCTACCCGCGGAGAACTTCAAGACGCAGAGTGGGCAGACCACCAATGCGGTGTACGGGTTCACCGCGATGCTGATCAATCTGCTGCGGGATGAGAAGCCGACCCATGTGGCGGCGGCGTTCGATGTGAATCGGAAGACGTTCCGGGCGGAGGCGTATCCGGAGTACAAGGCCAATCGCGCCACCACGCCCGATGAATTCCGGGGGCAGGTGGAGGTCACCCAGGAGGTCCTGGGGGCGATGGGGATTCCGGTGATGGCCCTCGAGGGGTACGAGGCCGATGACATTATCGCGACGCTGACCACGCAGGCGGTACCGCAGGGATACCGGGTACTGATCGTTTCCGGCGACCGGGATTCGCTACAGCTGGTCAATGACAATGTGACGGTGCTGTACCCGAAGAAGGGCGTCAGCGAACTGACCCGGTTCACCCCGCTGGCGGTGGAGGAGAAGTACGGGCTGACACCCGCGCAGTATCCCGATTTCGCGGCGCTGCGCGGCGACCCGAGTGACAACCTGCCGGGTATTCCGGGCGTGGGGGAGAAGACCGCGGCCAAGTGGGTGCGCGAGTACGGGGATCTGGCCGCGCTGGTGGATCGGGTGGATACCGTCAAGGGCAAGGTGGGAGATGCCCTGCGCGCCAACCTGTCCGCTGTGGTGCTCAACCGGCAGCTCACCGAGATGGTGCGCGATGTGCCGCTGCCGTACACGCCCGATCAGCTGGCCATGCAGCCGTGGAACCGCGAGAAGATCCACACCCTGTTCGACGACCTGGAATTCCGGGTGCTGCGCGATCGGCTGTTCGACACCCTCTCGCCGGTGGAGCCGGAGGCCGAGGGCGGATTCGAGGTCAACGGTGGTCCGCTGACACCCGGCACCGTCGCACAGTGGCTGGCCGAACACGCCGAAGCCGGTCAGCGTCACGGGGTTTCGATTGTCGGGGTGGGTACCCCGGCGCACGGTGACACCAAGGCCGTGGCCATTGCCGCCGCCGACGGCGAGGGCGGTTACGTCGACGTACACACACTCACCCCGGAAGATGAAGCCGCCCTGGGCGCGTGGCTCGCCGATCCGGAAATCGGGAAGGCCCTGCACGAGGCCAAGGCCGCCATGCACGCGCTGCACGGCCGCGGCTGGCGGCTCGGCGGACTCGCCAGCGATACCGCCCTGGCCGCCTATCTGGTGCGTCCGGGCCAGCGCACCTTCAACCTCGACGATCTGGCGCTGCGGTACCTGAAGCGGGAACTGCGCGTCGATACCGTCGGCGAGGCCCAGCTGTCACTGCTCGACGATGAGGACCAGGCCGACGAGGAGCTCGCCAAGGCCGAAATTCTGCGCGCCCAAGCGATTTCCGAGCTCGCCGACGCCTTCGACACCGAACTCGAGCGCATCGAATCCACCGCCCTGCTCGGCGATATGGAATTGCCGCTGCTGACCGTGCTGGCCGACCTGGAGGAGGCCGGTATCGCGGTCGACTCCGAACAGCTCGAACAGTTGCAGCGCGAATTCGCCGACCGGGTCGCCGAAGCCGCCAATGCCGCCTACGCGGTGATCGGCAAGCAGATCAACCTCGGCTCGCCGAAACAGCTGCAGGTGGTGCTGTTCGACGAACTCGATATGCCGAAGACCAAGCGCACCAAAACCGGCTACACCACCGACGCCGACGCGCTCGAAGGTCTCTACGAGAAGACCCAGCACCCGTTCCTGCAGCACCTGCTCGAACACCGCGACGCCACCCGGCTCAAGGTCACCGTCGACGGTCTGCTCAAGTCGGTAGCCGACGACGGTCGCATCCACACCACCTTCAACCAGACCGTCGCCGCCACCGGACGTCTCTCGTCCACCGAGCCGAACCTGCAGAATATTCCGATCCGCACCGATACCGGTCGCCGCATTCGCGATACCTTCGTCGTCGGTCCGAACTTCGAATCGCTCATGACCGCCGACTACAGCCAGATCGAAATGCGGATCATGGCGCACCTGTCCAAGGACGCGGGCCTGATCGAAGCCTTCAATTCCGGTGAGGATCTGCACACCTTCGTCGCCTCCAAGGCCTTCGACATCCCCATTGCCGCGGTGGATCCGGAGATGCGCCGGCGGATCAAGGCCATGTCCTACGGCCTCGCCTACGGTCTGTCCGCCTACGGTCTGTCGCAGCAGCTGAAGATCAGCGCCGAAGAGGCGAAAGCCCAAATGGAGGTGTACTTCTCCCGCTTCGGCGCGATTCGCGACTACCTCAACAATGCCGTCGACGAGGCCCGCAAGGTCGGCTACACCGAAACCCTCTTCGGTCGCCGCCGCTACCTGCCCGACCTGGACTCCAGTAACCGGCAGCGCCGCGAATCCGCCGAACGTATGGCGCTCAACGCCCCTATCCAGGGCACCGCCGCCGACATCATCAAGGTCGCCATGATCGACACCCAGCGCGCCATTCGCGCCGCGGGCCTGCGATCGCGCATGCTGCTGCAGATCCACGACGAACTGGTCTTCGAGGTGGCCCCCGGCGAACGCGAGGCACTGGAAACCCTTGCCCGCGAACATATGGCGAGCGCCATCGAACTCTCGGTACCGCTCGAGGTATCGGTGGGCGTCGGCCGCAGCTGGGACGCCGCAGCACACTGAGCCGCGACGCCGGTCGAGCCGTCGCAACGGCACGCTCGACCGGCATCCGGTCCAACACCGCGCGGGGCACTCCGAGCGGGGCGCCCGCCCTCAACCAGCCTGCGCGGGGCGCTTTTCCATGGCCGCACACGCCGCCGCGGCCGTCCGGCACATTTCCGCGCACTCCGTCTCCCCGAGCTGCTCGCACTGGTCGGCGGCCTCGACGCACGCGTCACCGGTCAGTTCGCACAACCACTCCGCCCATTCCCATTCCGAGCCGCGTTCGAGTAGTTCCGCGGTCACATGCGAGAGGTCGGACAAATCCGTCAGCATGGCGATGTGTTGTCTCGTCGCGTGCTTCCCGCCGAGGTCGAGGGAGTCGAGGATCTGCCGTTCGCATCCGCGGTGGCAGCCCAGTAGGTGGTTGATGGTGCTCTGGATCTTCGGCTCGGTCATCGCATCCCTCCGGAGCGGTTGCTAGGAATTTGCTCATTCTCGGTCAGGAAGGCTTGACCTGGACGTAGGCGTGCCGGATGGGCTGTGCTGAAAGTTACTCGTCGGTCGGTGTTGAATATGGTTGCTATCCCCGAGATGTCCCCTTAAGCTCGGTGCCGTGCCGAATCCCGCCTACAGCCGCAGCGCTGCGCTCATGGTCGCCGACCGCGACCGCGCCGCGCTTGTTCCGCTCACCGCGATGGTGGCTGCCGGGCGAATTCTCGTAGTAGCCCGCCGTAGCGGGGTCTGATTCGGACCGGCCTCCTCGCTGCGGCCACTTTCTCCACCTAAGTTTTTGCGCTGGTCCCCTCTGCCATTCCACGGAAGATTCGGGAAGACCTCGTTCACATGACCATCACCATTGATACCGCCACGTTCATTGCCGCTGCCCCCGCTAGCCTGCGGGCCGAGTGCAGTGGCTCGAGTCCTGCTGAGTTCTACGACCGGTACTGCGAATACGCGGGCCCGATCAAGCTCAGCGAATGGACGCCCATCGGCCAGCACGGCCCGGGCGGCCAGTACCAGGCGACCCTCGAGATCGCCGATCACCTGCGCACCGTCATTACGACGGGTAATCCGGTGGCCACCCTGACCTCGGCCCTCTACGACGAGGGCTATCCGGTCGAGATCCTGGCGTTCCACCAGCGCGGCACCGACGGTGGTTTCGCCACCTTCGTGCAGTGCGAGTTCAACGGCCGCCGCGGCTGGGGCGCGGCCCTTGCCGACGATGGTGCGGAATCCACGATTCGCGCGATGATCGCGGGTATCAACCATCTCGGATCGCACTTCTAGAACGCTCCCCCGCCTCCCCGAGTATTCAGCGCACGGCCGAGAGCCGTCGACAGTCGTGCACGCGTGCCGCCGGTTGGGAGCCGAGTCGATTTTGGGCGTACCCGGTGAGTTACCCCGAGTCGTGCGAGATCAGTTGTCGCGTATCCTATTACCCCGAAACGCAGCCGGGGTCGAGTAACACCAAGCGCCGCACCCTTTTCCAAAGGTGCGGCGCTTGTGTGCGTCGTGCTGCGCAGTGCGTCGTGACTACTCGGCGGCCTGCTTCTCGGCGAGCTGCTTGCGAACGTCTTCCATATCGAGCGCCTCGATCTGACCGATGAGGTCCTCCAAGGCGTCCGCAGGCAGGGCACCGGGCTGCGCGAAAACCAGGACGCCCTCGCGGAACGCCATGATGGTCGGGATGGAACGGATCTGCGCGGCGGCGGCGAGACCCTGCTCGGCCTCGGTGTCGACCTTGCCGAACACCACGTTCGGATGCTTCTCGGACGACTTCTCATAGGTCGGTGCGAAGGCGCGGCACGGTCCGCACCACGACGCCCAGAAATCGACGAGAACCACGTCGTTTCCGGTCACGACCTCATCGAAGTTCTGCTCGGTAAGGGTCTGGGTGGCCATGGCATCCTCTCGTGTCGGTTTCGCCCGGTCCAACACCGGGCCTCGCGGTTGTGTTCCCTGCCCGACCGGCCACTCCCGCCGCCGATCGCTGTTCCACCGCCGGTTACCCACAACGGTAGCCGGAAAATCCCCGGGTCCACCGACCGACTCCGGTGCCGACCACCTGCCACAGATTTCGAAAAGGGGCCGTGCGCGTGTGCCGCCGCGCTACCGCCGCATCGGTTGCGCGAGGATTACCGCCATGACTGAAAGCGCGAATCCGCTGCGGCTGGGCCTGATCGAGGGCGACGGCATCGGCCCGGAAATCGTGCGCGCCACTCGTGCGGTGGTCGACGAGGCCCTCGAGGTGGTGGGTGTGCCACCCGTGGAGTGGGTGCCGCTGCTCATCGGCCATGCCGCCATCGGGGAATATGGCGATCCGGTTCCGGAGCAGACGCTCGAGGGGCTCGAGGGACTCGACGCCTGGATCATGGGCCCGCACGACAATGCCTCTTATCCACGCGCCCACCGGACCGGCCTGCCGCCGGGCGGCGCGGTGCGCAAGCACTTCGGTCTGTACGCGAATATCCGTCCCGCGCGGACCATGGCGGGCGTGCGGTCGACGGCGTCGGCCATGGACCTGGCGATCGTGCGGGAGAACAGCGAGGGGCTCTACGCCGACCGCAATATGTTCGCCGGGTCGGGGGAGTTCATGCCGACCCCGGATATCGCGCTCGCCGTCGGCGTGTTCACCCGGGTGGCGTGCGAGCGCATCGCGCGGCTGGCCTTCGAGATCGCCGGGCGGCGGCGCAAGCAGGTCACCATCGTGCACAAGGCGAATGTGCTGCCCATGACCATGGGCCTGTTGCGCGACGTGTGCTACGAGATCGCCGCGGAGTATCCCGATATCGAGACCACCGATGAGCACGTCGATGCCATGGCCGCGCTGCTGGTTCGTACGCCGGAGCGGTTCGACGTCATCGTCACCGAGAACCTCTTCGGCGATATCCTCTCCGACCTGGCGGGCGAACTGAGTGGTTCGCTCGGGATGGCGGCCTCGCTGAACTGCTCCGATACCCACGCGATGGCACAGGCGGTACATGGCGCGGCCCCGGCGCTGACCGGACACAATCGCGCGAATCCGGTGGCGCTCATGGGGTCCGCGGTGATGATGCTGCGCTGGCTCGGCGACCGCGATTCCCACAGTGCCCTGCATCGAGTCGCCGACCGGATCGAGTACGCGATTGCCGGTACGTTGCGGGCCGGTGTCGCTACATCCGATTTGGGTGGGTTAGCATCTACCACCGAATTCACCGAGCAGGTGCGGGCACGTCTGCACCGCTGGTGAGCGATGTCCGGCGCGTAACGGGCACGCGCCAGCGTGTCGCGGATTAATCTTCCGTTACCGACCCGCACGGAATGTCCGACTCGCCTACATTTCGAACCGGCGGGCGACGACCGGATGTCGCGTAACCGAACTGTGGAGGACCTGTGTCTGTTCGATTTTTCCGCGGGCGCGCCCTGCGTGCCGCATGCGCACTCGCGGGCAGCGCTCTGGTGCTGACCGCGTGTACCAGCAATGAGGAAAGCAACGCCCCCGAGGTGTCCAAGGTCGAGGGCATCTCGAAGGTGGATTCCATCGCCTCGCAACTGCCCGAGGAGATCGGCAACTCCGGCAAACTCGTGATCGGCGTCAATGTCCCCTACGCGCCCAACGAGTTCAAGGACTCCTCGGGCAAGATCATTGGCTTCGATGTGGACCTGATGGACGCGGTCACCCAGGTGCTCGGCTTGACCGCCGACTACCGGGAATCGGACTTCGAGAAGATCATCCCGAGTATCGAGGCCGGGACCTACAACGTCGGCATGTCGTCGTTCACCGACAATGTCGAACGCGAGAAAATCGCCGACTTCGTCACCTACTTCAACGCGGGTAGCCAGTGGGCACAGCCGGTCGGCAAGCCCATCGATCCGGAGAACGCCTGCGGTAAGCGGGTCGCGGTGCAGCGCACCACCGTTCAGGACACCGATGAACTCCCGGCCCGCAGCGCCAAGTGCGTCGCCGAGGGCAAGCCGGAGATCGTGAAGGTCGCCTACGACGAGCAGAGCGCCGCGGTCACCGCACTGGTACAGGGTCAGGTGGACGGCATGTCCGCCGACTCGCCGGTCACCGCCTACGCCATCAAGGAGGCGAACAAGAACGACAAGGTGCTCGAGCCCGCCGGTGCCATGTTCGATTCCGCGCCGTACGGCTGGCCGGTGCAGAAGGGCTCGCCGCTGGCTCCCGTGCTGCAGCAGGCCGTCCAGCATCTGATCGACAACGGTCAGTACCAGCAGATCGCCGAGAACTGGGGCGTCCAGGAGGGCGTTATCGCCAAGTCCGTCATCAACGGCGCACAGGGCTGATCGACAGCGATGTCCGATAGTTCCAATACACCGGAGCCGGCCGCCGCCACCGCGGCGGCGGCTTCGGCCCAGGGCGAGCCGGAGCCGATCAAGGCGATCCCCTTGCGGCGGCCGGGTCGCTGGATAGCCTCCACGATCATTCTGGTGGCGCTGGGCCTGTTCCTCTGGGGTGCGAAGACCAACCCGGCCTACCACTGGGACACCTATCTGGATTACCTGCGCGACGAGCGAATTCTCAAGGGTGCGTTGGTCACCCTGGAACTCACCGTGCTGGCCATGTTCCTCGGCGTGGTGCTGGGTGTGGCGCTGGCCGTTATGCGGCTGTCGCCGAATCCGGTCCTGCGCTCGGTGGCCTGGGTATACCTCTGGATCTTCCGCGGCACCCCGGTTTACGTGCAGCTGGTGTTCTGGGGTTTGTTCCCGTCGCTGTACAAGGTCATTACCCTCGGCGTGCCGTTCGGGCCGTCCTTCGCGGATTTCAATGTGCAGGACTGGCGGGCGCCGTTCCTGTTCGCGGTGATCGGCCTGGGGCTCAACGAGGCCGCCTATATGGCCGAAATCGTCCGCGCCGGTGTGAATTCGGTGGGCGAGGGGCAGCGGGAGGCGTCGACGGCGCTGGGTATGTCGTGGTCGCAGACCATGCGGCGCACGGTGCTGCCACAGGCCATGCGGGTGATCATTCCGCCGACCGGCAATGAGCTCATCTCCATGCTGAAGACCACCTCGCTGGTCACCGCGCTGCCCTTGACCACCGACCTGTACGGCAGGGCTCGCGATATCTACAGCGTGAACTTCGAGCCCGTCCCGCTGCTGTTGGTGGCGGCGACCTGGTATCTGGTGATCACGAGTGTGCTGATGGTGGGCCAGTTCTATCTGGAGCGCTACTACTCGCGTGGCCTGTCGAAGCAGCTGACCGGAAAGCAGTTGCGGGCGTTGGCTTCCGCCCGTGTCGCCGGGGAGGAGGGGCATTGAGCGCCGAAACGGTAAGTGCCGCCGCGCCGATGGTGCGTGCGGAGCGGGTGTGCAAGAACTTCGGCGCACTGCGCGTCCTGAAGGGCATCACGCTGGAGGTGCGGCGCGGTGAGGTGATGTGCCTGATCGGCCCGTCCGGCTCCGGTAAATCGACCTTCCTGCGCTGCATCAACCACCTCGAGCAGGTGAATGCCGGACGGCTCTACGTGGACGGCGATCTGGTCGGCTACGAGGAGAAGAAGGGCAAGCTCTACGAGCTGCATCCGCGGGTGGCCGCCCGTCAGCGCCGCGATATCGGCATGGTGTTCCAGCACTTCAACCTGTTCCCGCATCGCACCGCGATCGAGAATGTCATCGAAGCGCCCACCCAGGTCAAGAAGCTCCCCAAGGCGAAGGCCATCACCCGGGCCAAGGAGTTGCTGGACCGAGTCGGTTTGGCGGACAAGGCCGATACCTATCCCGCCCAGCTCTCCGGCGGTCAGCAGCAGCGCGTAGCCATTGCCCGCGCGCTCGCCATGGATCCCAAGCTGATGCTCTTCGACGAGCCCACCTCGGCGCTCGATCCGGAGCTCGTCGGCGAGGTCCTCGGCGTCATGCGGGAACTCGCGGCCGACGGTATGACCATGGTGGTCGTCACCCACGAAATGGGTTTCGCCCGTGAGGTAGCCGACCAGCTGGTGTTCATGGACGGCGGCGTCGTGGTGGAGGCGGGTGTGCCCCGCGAGATCCTGTCGAATCCTCAGCACGAGCGCACCCAGGCCTTCCTATCGCGCATCCTCTGACGCCGAGTCCTCGAGGCCCCGAGCCCCGAGGTTCCGTCATTCCGGCATGCTTTTGGCCGGGATCCACTTCTGACCAGGGGTGGATCCCGGCCGAAAGCACGCCGGAATGACGGGTTTCGTATGCCGTGACGGTGAGTTTCGTCGGCAACGATTCGTGACGCGGCACTACCCGCGCAGGAAGTTCAGCACGGTATCGGTCTGCCCGAGGATGGCGTGACCGACGTCCGGCAGCACCCGCACGGTCGCGTCGGGCACGTTTTCCCTTACGCGGCGGGCGGTTTCGGTGGAGTCGAACATGACATCGCGGGCTCCGACAATGACCAGGACGGGCATTGCCAGCCCGTGTAGTTGGGTGTCGGTGAACATCGGAAGGCGTCCGGTGCGGGGCTTGAAATGTTCGAAGGTGAGTATCACGTCATCGAGGACCGGCTCGAACTCCGGTTTGTCCAAGCCGGTGACGAGACGGGTGGAGGCGCGCTGGTCGGAACGGCCGACCAGGTGCAGCGCGATGCTCTTGAACATCCAGCCGAAGCGCTGTTTGCCGATGCCGCCGGGGCATTGCAGCGCCAGCCGCGTGATGCGTTCCGGGCGGCGGATGGCGTAGTCCAGGGCGGTCCAGCCGCCGAGCGACATACCGACCACGGCGGTGCTCGTCAGCCCCAGTCCGGTCAGCACATCGTCGAGCCAGAGCGCGACGGCCTCCGACTTCAGGTCGGGGCGCGAGGGGGCGCTGAAACCGGGCTCGCCGACCATATCGACGGCGTAGGTGCGGAAATGCTGTGCCCACGAGGCGATATCGCCGAGCCAGGTCGCGGCATTGGCGCCGGAACCGTGCAGGAGGACGAGCGGCGGCGCGTCGACCGGGCCGGAGACGAGGACGAAGGTGTCGCCCTCGCGGGTGGGTACCCGCCGCTCCTCGGCGGGAACGGGCCAGGTGCCCAAGAGTTCTCGGTAGCGCCGCTCGACCACCTGCGCGCCGGCCTCGGATCGGTAGATCGTGCTCATGAGGCGAGCACCCCTTCCATGTAGTCGAAGAGCCGAGCGGTGGCACCCAGGCCACCCACGATGATGACCTTCATGCGGGCCCGCTCGGCGTTGTAGATGGTTTCGATACGCAGTGGCTCGTCCTCGTCGGAACCGCGACTGCCGGCAGCGGCGAACAGCAGCGAACTCAGCCGCGACGCCGTATCGGGGCCGACCGCCTCGATCTCGACAATGCTCGACACCTCGCTGTGCCGGTGCCGCCCGACCGTCTCGCGCAGGGCGTCGGGCACCGGACGACCGGTGAACGCCTCCAGGTCCGCGTGCGCGATGCGGTACTGCTTGCCGATGCGGACGGCGGGCAGCTTGCCGTCGCGCACATAGGTGCGCACCGTGCGGGCGTGCAGGCCGAGGCGTTCGGCTACTTCGTCCACCGAGTACAGGCGATCGGTCATAAAACGACCCTAACAGTCCCTATTTGTAATCACAATGGGGTTGTTTAGGGAGTGATTGGGAACATGTGATGTAGATCGGTGGGATGTTCGCGAACTCTTTCACTCACTGCCATTTGCAACTACACTGCGTAGTAGATAATTCGCCGTGCTGGTGGGGAGGGTCACACGATGAGTGCACAGACAGCGTCGGAGCGCCGAATCGACTTGGCGCGGTGGAGTTTTCTGCAGTGGGCGGTGGCGGTCGTCGGCATCGTCCACATCGTGTGGGCGATAGTCGGATTCATTGTCGAACCCAGTTTCGAGGTCGGGCAGCACGCGGCCGCCACCCCGGTGCTCGGGATGGACTACAACGGGTGGCACGCCGTGGGCGGGTTACTGCTCTTCGTTCCGGCTCTGTTGGCCGCCACCCGCAAGTCCTGGGCGGCCTGGTACTGCGTGATCGCCGCTGTCGGAGGCGGATTCGTCATCGGCATCTGGGCGCTGTTCTCCGAACAGGTCCTGATCTTCAGCTTCCCGAATCACCGGACCGATGCCGTCATACACATCGCCACCGGCGTGCTGCTGCTCGCGCTGATAGCGACCCAGGCGCTTCGCGACGGCGGGCTACGTCGGGTATTCCAGTGAGCGGCAGGGTCGTTCAGGACGTCAGCGCGATACGTAGTTGACCCAGTAGAACTTTCGCGGCCGGGCTGGTCGGGCGATCGGTGCGCCAGGCCAGCACCAGCCGCCCGCGCAGCGCCGGATCGAGACCCAGTACGCGTATTCCGAGGGCCGCGGCCTCATCCGGGCCGAGTTCGGGAATGACCGCGATACCGAGGCCGTGCGCGGCGAGCCGGACCAGTAGTGGGGGAGCGGCGGCCTCGAAGGCGATATCGGGGGTGAGACCGGCCGCGGCGCAGGCTCGTTCGAGTACCCCGCGCAGGCCGGTGCCGGGAGGCAGGCAGATGAGCGGGTGGCGGCACAGCTCCGCGAGGTCGATCTTGTCGTCGAAGCGCTCATCGTCCGCGGCGACGGCGGCGACAATGGCGGTATCGACCACCGTCTCGATGGCCACGGCCGGATCCAGGTCCGCGCCGGTGAGGCCGATCATGGCGATATCGAGTTCGCCGCGACCCAGCGCCGACAGCATCCGGTCCGAGGTGTCCTCGGTGAGGCTGATGCGGACCTGCGGATGATCGCGATGGAAGGCGGCCAGGACGCCGGCGGCATCGAACTCGTCCAGGGCCGCTCCCGAAATGAGTCCCACCCGCACATGCCCGCGCAGTAGTCCGGTGAACTCGTCCACGGTATGGGTGATCCGCTCCGTCGCCGCCAGGGCCGCTCGCGCGAACGGCAGGACCGCCGCGCCGACCGGGGTCAGCGTGATCGAGCGGCCCGTCCGGTCCAGGAGTTGCTGTCCCAGTTCGTGTTCCAGCTGCTTGATCTGTGCGCTCAGGCCCGGCTGGGCCAGATGCAGCCGGGCGGCGGCGCGGGTGAAATTGGCCTCCTCGACCACCGTGACGAAGTAGCGCAGTTGACGCAGTTCCATAACCATTGATTCTAGCGATCAGCAGAACTATCTGTTGGAGTTATCATCGGTGTACGCGCAGAGTCGAGGTATGACGCCGACAGCCAGCACCGAACTCCGCACCACCGGCCCGGTCTTCCGGCCGGGACAACCGGACTACGACACCGAGATCGCCGGTTTCCAAACCGCCTACACCCACCGCCCAGCCCTGGTGGTCGGCGCGCTGCATGCCGAAGATGTGCGCAGCGCCGTGGAATACGCCGCGCGCCAGGGCCTTCCGGTCGCGGTGCAGGCCACCGGGCACGGACTGTCGGTCGCGACCGACGGCGGCGTGCTCATCAGCACCCGCCGCATGGCCGATATCCGCATCGACGCCGCCACCCGCACCGCCCGCGTCGCCGCCGGAGTGCGGGCCGGTGCGCTCATCGAAGCCGCCGCCGCCCACGGCCTCGCCCCACTCAACGGCTCCTCGCTGTCGGTCGGCATGGTGGGCTACACCCTCGGCGGTGGCGTGGGCATTCTGGCCCGCGAATTCGGCTATGCCGCAGATCATGTGCGCGCCGTGGAACTGGTGACGGCCGATGGTCGCCTGCGCCGCCTCGAACCCGGCGACGAACTCTTCGCGGCCGTGCTCGGCACCGGCGGCAACTTCGGTGTGGTCACCGCGCTGGAACTGGAACTGGTGCCGGTCACCACCGTGTACGGCGGTCAACTCCAATTCGATACGCGCCTGGTCGAACCCGCGCTGGAGGCGTGGCGGCTGTGGACCGCCGACCAGCCCGAGCAGCTGACCTCCGCCATCACCATGCTCACCATTCCGAATATCGCGCAGGTCCCCGAACCCCTGCGCGGGCGCTACACCGCCACCATCAATATCGCCTATACGGGTGACGCGGCCGCGGGGGAGCGGATCGTCGCCCCGCTGCGCGCGGTGGGTGAGCGCCTCGCCGATGATCTGCGCACCATGCCCTACACCGAAAGCCATGGCATCTACCGCGATCCCGACGATCCGCACGCTTACACCGCCACCAACGCGCTGCTCACCGACCTGCCCGCGCGGGCGGCCGAAACCTTCCTGGATCTGACCGGTCCGAACTCGCCGAGTCCCGTCGTCGCCGGTCTGCGCCACCTCGGCGGTGCGCTGCGCCGTCCCGGCCCGGCCGGTATCGCCGTGGATCACCGGGCCGCCGAGTACGTCGCCCGTGTTATCGCCATGCCGGATGCGACGCCCGTCGACGAGCGATTGGCCGGGATACGGGAGGGCCTGTCGCCGTGGACGATCGGTCATCACCTGAACTTCCTCTACGGCGGTGGCGCGGAGGCCGACGAGGCGCAGACCCGCCTCGGGTACGCCCCGGCCACCTACGACCACCTCGCCGCACTGAAGTCGAAGTACGACGTCCACAATATGTTCCGGAGCAACCGGAACATCCGCCCGGCCGGGTGACCCGGCAGGCATGCCACGCCCGCCGACCGGAAATTAACCTGCGCGTCACGCGTTTTCGCCACGAACCCGGCAATCCTGGGACGAATCTTCGCAAATGCAACATATTGGCAATTACTCGTCGGTACTGTCCCCGCCATACCGAAAGTTCACCGCTGTCGCATCGGTCTTGTGATCCGAGTCCGGGGCGTGGCGGTTTCGAGATGAGGGATCGAAGATGAGTATTTCGGCGAGGCAGGCATGGCCGACTCGACCGGGTGCAGTGAGAAGTGTTGCTGCACTGGGCATGACGGCTCTTGCCGTGCTAGCGGTGGCGGGCTGTGGCTCGGGCCGTACCGGTGGCGGCGGAGAAGGCGGGATCGTGGTCGGTACTACCGACAAGATCTTCTCGCTCGACCCCGCCGCCGCCTACGACAATGGGTCACTTCTGCCGGAGACCCAGGTGTACCAGTTCCTTTTGAACCTGCCACCGGGTGAGACCACGCCCGAACCCGACGCGGCCGAGAACTGCGAGTTCAGCGCGCCCACGGTCTATACCTGCACGCTGCGTGAGGGTTTGAAGTTCGCCAACGGAAACCCGCTGACCTCGGCCAGCGTCAAGTTCTCCTTCGATCGAATGGTGGGGATCAACGACCCGAACGGTCCGGCCTCGCTGCTGCAGAATCTGGACAGGACCGAAGCCACCGACGAACGCACCGTGAAGTTCACGCTGAAGGAGGCCAACGACCAGACCTTCCCGTCGGTCCTGACCACCCAGGCCGGTCCCATCGTGGACGAGAAGGTGTTCCCCGCAGACAGGGTGATGGACGATAACGAGGTCGTGAACGGTAAGCCCTTCTCCGGCCCGTATTCGATCGTCAACTACGACAAGAACAAGCTGGTCGAATACAAGGCCAACCCCGACTACAACGGGGCGCTGGGCAAGCCGAAGACCGAGTCCATCTCGACCAGGTACTACGGCACCACCGAGAATATGCGCCTCGATGTCCAGAACGGCGATATCGACGTGGCCTGGCGCAGTCTGACCCCGAGTGACGTGGACTCGCTGCGTCAGAACGGCAATGTCAGTGTCCTGGAGGGGCCGGGCGGCGAGCTGCGCTACATCGTCTTCAACCTGGACACCATGCCGGGTGGTACCCCCGAACAGAAGTTGGCCGTCCGTAAGGCCGTCGCCTCGTCGGTGGACCGCGACGCACTCGCCGCCAATGTGTACAAGGACACCTACACGCCCGCGTATTCGTCTGTTCCGCAAGGCTTCCCGGGCGCGGCCGAGCCCTACAAAGACATCTACGGTGCCAAGCCGAATAAGGAAGCCGCGGCCAAGTTCCTGTCCGACGCCGGGGTGGCCACGCCGGTCGAACTGAACTTGCAGTACAACCCGGACCACTACGGTGAGTCCAGCTCCGAGGAGTACGCCGCCATCAAGACCCAGCTCGAGGCCTCCGGGCTTTTCCGGGTCAACCTGCAGGCCACCGAATGGGTTGCCTACCAACGTGAACGGGCCCGCGACGCGTACCCGCTGTACCAGCTGGGCTGGTTCCCGGACTTCTCCGATCCGGATAACTACCTGACCCCGTTCTTCGCACCGAACAACTTCCTGCAGAACCACTTCGAGGTTCCGGCCATTACCGCGCAGCTCACCGCGGAGACGACCGAGCCCGATGCCGATAAGCGGCTCGCGATCATCGAGCAGGTACAGACGGATCTGGCCCGCGATCACATCTCGATGCTGCCGCTGCTGTCGGGTAAGCAGATCGCGGTGGCGGGCAAGGACGTCAAGGGGCTGCAGGAGACGCTCGACGCATCCTTCCGATTCCGGTTCGGCGTCCTGAGTAAGTGACAGCTGTCGCCAAGGCGGAGGAGCCGGAATCCCCGGCTCCTTTTCGCCGAAACAGGCAGCGCGGCAGTGGATCTCGACACAGCGTTCTCCTGCGCTATCTGGGTGTCCGGGCTCTGCTGATCGTGCCCACCGCATGGATCCTGGTGACGGTCGTCTTCTTCCTCATGCGGGTGATCGGTGATCCGATCACCGCCGCGCTGGGTGGGCGATTGCCGGCCGATCAGATCGAGGCCCGCAAGGAGGCGGCCGGACTGAACCGGCCGATTCTGGAGCAGTACTGGGAGTACATCTCCGGATTGCTGCGTGGGGACTTCGGCAGAACCGCCGACAATCGGGCCGTCACCGAGGTGGTGTCCACCTATGGTGTGGCCACGCTGGAACTGGTGTTCTGGGCGCTGATCGTCGCCTTCATCGTCGGTGTTCCACTCGGCAGATACGCTGCCACCCATCGTGATTCGGGCTCCGACGTGGTATTGCGGCTCTTCGCGATCCTGGCCTACGCCGCGCCCGTATTCTTCGTCGGGCTGGTCCTGAAGTTGATCTTCTCGGTGCAGCTGGGCTGGTTGCCCGGATCGGGTCGGGCCAGCGCCCAGGTGGAACTGGACCTGATGCACGTCTCGCCCAAGACCAACATCCTGATCATCGACGCCATTCTGTACGGCGATATGGGGCACCTGATCGATGTCCTGAAACACGCTGTACTGCCGGCGGTCGCGCTCGGATTGCTCACCGGCGGCGTCTTCCTGCGCCTGGTGCGGATCAACCTCATCCAAACCCTGCGTGCCGATTACGTCGACGCGGCGCGAGCGCGTGGTCTGTCCGCCCGGACGGTGACCGGGCGGCATGCCTTCCGCAATGCCCTCATTCCGGTTGTCACCGTGATGGGTATGCAGATCGCCATGCTGCTCAGCGGTGCGGTGCTGACCGAGAAGACGTTCAACTGGCCGGGACTCGGACATCAATTCGCCGAGTATCTGTCCAGTCGCGACTTCATGGCGGTGCAGGGCATTGTCGCGTTCATCGCGCTACTGGTGGCGGTCATGAGCTTCGTCATCGACTTCATCGTCGCCATGGTCGATCCGAGAGTGAGGTTCTGATGGCGACCTCCGAACTGACGACCCCGACCGACAGCGGTATCGCGGTACTCCCGCCCCGGCGCGGACTACCGGGGCTCAAACTGCTACGGATGACGCACGGTCTACAGCGCGTCACCCTGCTGTTCGGGCTCGCCCTGGTCGCGCTGTTCATCCTGATCGCGGCCTTCGCACCGCTGCTCGCGCCCTACGGGTTCGCGCAGACCAGTGCCGACGGTGTGGATTTCGGTAGCCAGCAGGCACCGTCGGCGCAGCACTGGTTCGGTACCTCGGTGCGCAGCGAGGATGTGCTCTCGCGGGTGATCTACGGTGCCCGCACCGCACTCGCGGTCATCTCGGTATCGCTGGTGCTGTCGCTATTCGTCGGTGTGCCACTGGGATTGGTGTCCGGCTACCTCGGACGCTGGGTGGACCGGGTACTGGTGCTGTTCATGGACGCCATGTACGCGTTCCCCGCCCTGCTGCTGGCCATCATCGTCTCGGCCATGGTGGCGGGCGGGCAATCCAGCAGTACCGGCGGCATTCTGTCGGCGGCGGTGGCCATTACCGTGATCTTCGTGCCGCAGTACTTCCGGGTGGTGCGCAACGCCACGGTCGCGGTGAAACAGGAACCGTTCGTGGACGCGGCCCGGGTCACCGGTGCGTCGACGGTGCGAATCCTGTTCCGGCACATCCTCGCCAATGTCACCCAGTCACTGCCGGTAATCATCACCCTCAATGGCGCGGAAGCCATTCTCACCCTCGCGGGACTGGGATTCCTCGGATTCGGTATCGAACCGACCCAGGCCGCCGAATGGGGATACGACCTCAATAAGGCGGTCATCAATGATGTGTCCAACGGGATCTGGTGGACCGGTGTCGCGCCCGGTGTGGCCATCATGCTGGTGGTGCTCGGTATGACCCTCGCCGGGGAGAGCTTCAACGAGGTGATGAATCCGCTGCTGCGCACCCGTCGCACGGTGGGCGCGCCCACCTCGGTGGAGAAGGCGGCCGTCACGCGGGAGGCCGACGATGTCTGAACCGGCACTGTCCATCGAATCGCTCTCGGTCACCTTCGCCACCGACGCCGGGGCCGTCCCGGCGGTCCGTGAAGTGTCCTACCAGGTATTTCCCGGTGAAGTGCTGGCCGTCGTCGGCGAATCCGGATCCGGGAAATCGGTGAGTTCGCGCACCGCCATCGGACTGCTGCCCGCCAGTGCGCGGGTGGATGGTTCGGTCATGCTGGGCGGCAAGGACGTCACGGCCATGAGCGAGCGGCAGCTGACGGCGCTGCGTGGCGGGGCCGTCTCCATGGTGTTCCAGGAGCCTGGCTCGGCGCTCGACCCGCTGTTCACCGTCGGCTTCCAGATTATGGAAGTGGTTCGCGCGCACAGTGATATGAAGCGCAAGGCGGCCAAGGCCCGGGCGGTGGAGCTGCTGCGCCTGGTCGGGCTGCCCGATCCGGAGCATCGGGTCGACTTCTACCCGCATCAGCTCTCCGGCGGGCAGAAGCAGCGCGTCATGATCGCCATCGCGATCGCGTGTGAGCCGAAGGTGATCATCGCCGACGAGCCGACCACCGCGCTCGATGTCACCGTGCAGGCCGAAATCCTGGAACTGCTCCGGGATCTGCGCACGCGCCTGGGCAGCGCCATCGTGCTCATTACCCACAATATGGGCGTGGTGGCCGATCTGGCCGATCGCGTGGTGGTCATGCGCGAGGGACGGGTGGTCGAGACCGCGACGGTGGATGAGCTGTTCGCCAATCCGCAGCACGAGTACACCCGCGCACTATTGGCCGCGGTGCCGCATCTGGGTGGCAGTCGACCCGATCTGCCCCCGCCCGCACCGCCGTGCGGACCCTTCGGCGAGGTGCTGCCGTCCGAGGAGCTGGTGCCGTCCGAGGAGCTGGTGCCGGCCGAGGAGCCGGTGCCCTCGGCGACGCCGGTACGGGCGAGAACCCAGGAGCCCCCGGAGTCGACGGCGGCGGCATCCGCCGGACCGGTGCTCGAGGTGACCGATCTGATCGTCGAATTCCCCGGCGCCCTGGGGCGTCCGGCATTCCGGGCCGTCGACCGAGTCAGCCTCAGTATCAACAGCGGTGAAACCTTGGGCCTGGTGGGCGAATCCGGCTCCGGGAAATCCACCATCGGTCGGTGTGTGGCGGCCCTGCAAAGGCCGTCCGCCGGATCGGTGCGAATACTGGGGCACGAGCAGGTGGGCCTGTCGGAACGGCGGCTGCGACCCATGCGCCGTCGGCTGGGATTCGTATTCCAGGATCCGGCAACATCATTGAACCCGCGCATGACTGTTGGGGAATGCGTGGCGGAACCGCTCATCGTCCACGGTGCGGCCAAGGGGGAGGCGCTGCGTTCCCGCGTGCGCACCCTCCTGGACGACGTGCAGCTGCCATCGGGAACGGAACATCGCTACCCACACGAGCTTTCGGGCGGACAGCGGCAACGCGCCAGCCTCGCGAGGGCTCTTGTCCTCAATCCGGATCTCCTGGTCGCCGACGAACCGACCAGTGCCCTGGATGTCTCGGTACAGGCGACGGTGCTCGAACTCTTCGCGCAATTGCAACAGGAATGCGGCTGGGCCTGCCTGTTCATCAGCCACGACCTGGCCGTCGTCGACCAACTCGCCGACCGGATCGCGGTGCTGCGCAATGGCGCCGTCGTCGAACAGGGCACCCGCGACGACATCCTGCGCAACGCCACCCAGGAGTACACCCAGCGCCTGGTAGCCGCGGTCCCCGTCCCCGACCCGGTCGAACAACGCCGCCGCCGCGCCGCGACGGCAGCACTGTTCGCCACCGACTACGGGGGATGAACCGAACCCGCTCTGGGATCCCGCGTCCCGCTGCCTGACGGCAGCGGGACACAGCGGGGATGGGGAGCGGCGCGCCCGCGGCCATTACGGCTGTGGGCGCGTGGCGTTTCTCCTGCAACGGCCCGCCCGTCATTCCGGCGCGCTTTTGGCCGGAATACACACGATCCGGTGCGGTACATGGGGTGTGGCTCCCGGCCAAAAGCATGCCGGGATGACGAAGGACGAGCCCAGTGCCGTCGCGGTATTCAGTGCCCGTGATCGCACGATCGCGGGCACTGAGCGTCGCAGCCCGGAAACTCGCTTGGCGTCTGCAGCCGAAACGCGCTATCGTAGTGATATCACTTCGATATTGGGAGGGCGCAATGGAGCTTCGTCCGGCGTTTCGGATCAACGGGTTTCTCATGCTGGCGGTGCTGCTCGTGGCGACGGTTGCCGCGGGAGCGGTGGTGGTGTTCGCTATTGGGACGGCGGCCGATGGCGGCGGGGTAGGGGCCGTATTGGTCGGCGTGGTCGCGGGGTGCATCGGACTGGCCGCGCTGTTCGGACTGACCGGTCTGGTCATCGTGAACCCCAATGAGGCCCGGGTAATCCAGTTCTTCGGCCGCTACATCGGTTCGATCAGCGATCCGGGGTTCTTCTGGACGGTGCCGCTCACCGATCGGCGGCGAATCTCGCTGCGGGTGCGCAACTTCGAGACCCAGAAGCTGAAGGTCAATGACGCCGACGGCAATCCGGTCGAGATCGCCGCCGTGGTCGTCTACAAGGCCGTCGACAGCTTCAAGGCCGCCTTCGCCGTCGACGATTACGAGCAGTACGTGGAAACCCAGTCCGAGGCAGCCGTTCGCCACCTCGCGACCATCCACCCCTACGACTCGCACGACGACATTCGCACCAGCCTGCGCGACGGTGCCGAGATCTCCGAGGAACTCACCACCGAACTGCGCGAACGCACCGCCACCGCCGGGATCGCCGTTCTCGAGGCGCGCATCACCCACCTCGCGTACGCCCCGGAGATCGCCCAGGCCATGCTGGTTCGCCAGCAGGCCAACCAGGTGGTCGCCGCCCGTGCCCGCATTGTCGAAGGTGCGGTCGGTATGGTCGGCATGGCCCTGGCGAAGCTCGCCGATGAGGGCATGGTCGAACTCGATGAGGAACGCAAAGCCGCGATGGTCTCCAACCTGCTGGTCGTCCTCTGCGGCGACCGCCCCACCCAGCCCGTCGTCAATGCCGGCTCGCTGTACAACTGACCATGGCTCAGGGTAAGCGTGAACCGAAAAAGGTGCTGCTGCGCCTGGATCCGGCCATCCACGAGGCCATTGCCAAATGGGCGTCCGACGATCTCCGCAGCGTCAATGCCCAGATCGAATACGCTCTGCGACTGGCACTGAAACAGGCTGGGCGAGACCCGAAATAGCGTGAACCAACCCGCACCCGCCCCGAGCTTCGGGGCGGGTGCGGGTTGGCGG
>NZ_BDCE01000126.1 GCF_001613345.1 Nocardia uniformis NBRC 13702
TTGTCACTGGAGGTAGGAGCCTGTTGCCGATGCGGGACCTGCTCCGGCTGGCCGCGCACGTCCGGCACTATCTGGTGGTGTTCGACCATGACACCGAGCGGCCGATCTACCTGGGCCGTCGAAACGGCTCGGGTCGGCCGATCAGCGGATCGTGTTGCACGCCCGCGATATCGGCTGCACCTTCCCCGGCTGTGGCGAACCGGGGTATCTGTGCCAAACCCACCACCGTCGCGAATGGTTCCGGGGCGGGCGCACCGATGCCGATCAGCTGAATACCTCATGCCGGACTCGGCTTCGGA
Organism: Nocardia uniformis NBRC 13702; assembly: GCF_001613345.1. Taxonomy (GTDB): domain Bacteria; phylum Actinomycetota; class Actinomycetes; order Mycobacteriales; family Mycobacteriaceae; genus Nocardia; species Nocardia uniformis. The sequence continues at coordinate 300 of NZ_BDCE01000126.1, forward strand.
TACGCCGTCGTGACGTGCCGTCTCGCCACGGGACTCAGCGGCGAGACGGTGTCCTCGAGTCTGGCCGCCGTTTACTGCGCTCGCCCAGCGGAATTGGCCTGGCGTATTTTCGGCTCGCCGCTACTGGGGTTCTGCGCGTGATGTCGCCTGCTGCCCGCACTGACGGCCCACGCACGCCGGGCAGACGAAATGAGCCACCCTTGCGTGGTCAAGCTCAGCGGATCTTCCAAGTTCGATTGTGGGGGTGGCCTTTCGTGGTCGTGCGCACTGCCACCGCAGGGGATCCATCGTGCCTCTGGCTGATTCCTGAGCGGGCGGTCCGGGCATTGCTGCGAACCACGTCCAATTATTCGGATGCGGACGGGGGAGTCGCGCAATACCGTGGACTTGTGGAGGTGACTTTCAAGCGCACCGGTGCACGGCAATACTCGACGATCATTGCCGATGATGTGCACGGACTCCGGGAGTTGGACCCCGCGCCCGGATATCACGACTATGTTCCGCACGATCTGGCCCACTACATCGTCGAGTGCGAGCTCGGGTTGACCAATGCGGTGTTCGGCCGGGCCGAGCGCGGTGGCGGCATGTTTCGTCCGGTGGCAGAGGGTGGGCGGAACAGTCGCGAGGCCCGGCGGCAGGCGCGGAAGCAGCGCAAGCGGGAGGACCGGATGCGCGACACCGACCATTCCAACGACAACCAGATGGATCTGTCCGAGCAGTTGGCGGGCCTGTCCCTGGTGCACTGGGTCCGCCGCCACGACCCGACAGCGCGACCACCGGCATGGATTCCGGCCACCGTCGAACTGGATGACGATGTCCGCGCCGCCCTCGACCGGGTCGGAGAACGGCTCGACACGGTGGCGTCCGCCTGGCATCGGCTGCGAATCGGTGAGACGCTCACGTTCCGCTGGCCGAATTCGGAACCGATTGCTTAGCTGTCCCCAGCGGGCAGCGGCGAAATCCACCGCCGCGCACAGAGTTCGCTGACGTGCCCGGTGTTCGTCAGCCAGATGAGATGAGTATGCGCCGTGTCGAATGAATCCCGTCGTAAGCCGCGGCTTCCGCCGCGCGGGGTGGTCCGCCTGTTCTGGTACGCCCATCGAGCTCTGTACCGCGTGACTGGCGGTCGTATCGGGCTGCGGAGTCCCAAGGACCGTGCTCATTGGGGGACGATGCGGCTCACGACCACCGGCCGCCGTTCGGGTCGTGCTCGCGGTGTCATGCTCGGCTATGTCGAGGACGAGGCGAATCTCGTCACCCTCGCAATGAACGGGTGGGCCGACGGGGAACCGGCTTGGTGGCTCAACCTGCAGGCGAACCCCGAAGCGACCGTCGACGTGGCGGGCGTCTCCCGCGCGGTGCGCGGGCGCGCCGCACGGGATGCGGAGCGGGCACGGCTGTGGGACAGGTGGCGTGAAATCGAGGGCGATCTCGATGCCTATGCCGCACTACGGTCGTCGGAAACTGCCGTGGTAGTTCTCGAACCGCGCTGATACATCGGCTTCACACGGCCTGGGGGACGATGCGATCCCGGAGGGTTGGTACGCCCGGTCCGGACAGATCCGCGCAGTAATCCGGCCGACCGGCCATTGCCATGGTCAACGCGATCGTGGTCCCGCTGACCGTGGGACCGGTTCCGGCGCGGAACGGCCCATCGGTGGCCTCGAGTCGTAGACCTTCGATATTGCTGAGCCCGGGCACGGTGAAGTTCCGGCTGGCGTAGAACCGGGCAACCTCGGTGGTCGCCGCGATCGAGGGCTGGCGCGGCAGCCCCAGGGGCCGTCGAATGTCCTGGGCATGCACGATCACCTCCCCTAGCCAGGCCGCGGTGTGCCCCGATGCCGCTGTAGTGCTGGTGATCACCGCCCGGAATCGGGCCAACGTCTCGGCCGGGTCAGCGCCACGGTGCTCGGCAAGGCGTCGGGCGTTGTGCTTATCGAAGTCGAACCGCGCGCCGAGCACGCTGCGCAACCATCGAAACCGGCCGATATTCGCCGCGGCGGTGAGGTGAGCGACGACTTCCTCGACCGTCCACTCTCCGCACAGTGACTGCGTGGACCATTGCTCATTGGATAGCTCGGCGAGATCATCGGCCAGACTTGCCCGTTCGGCATGGGCCATAGCCCACAGCCCATTACGAGAAACGACGTCGGTCACCCGGAACAACCTCCCGTTCAGCACTACTGCCGCCGCATCGACGGCTGTTCTGAACTACTGACGACGGCAGACACGGAAAGTCATCGGTCACTCCACGGGCAGCTCGAGGAGTTCCGTCGGTTCCTCGAAACCATGGCGTCGGTACAGCGGCGCACTACGGTCCGACGGCCAGACGATGAGCGTGTCCAACCCATTGTCCTGCGCGTACCGATTCATCTCGTCCAGGAGAGCGGAACCGATCCCACGATTCCGCTGCTCCGGGACCACATAGAAATTGGTGACGTAGCCGAGTTGGTCGGAGCCGGGGAACGGGCTCGGCACCTTGTCCACCAAGCACAGGAATACGTGCCCGCATACCTGTTCGTCGACTTCCGCGACCCACACTCGCCATGCTTCGGCCATTCGAGTACGCAGCCACTGGTCGCATTCGGTGACGAATTCGTCCTCGTTCTGCGGTGGTTCGCCGTCTTCCTCGGCCTTGAATCGCCAGCGCAGTGTTGCCAGCACCGTCGCGTCGTCGATTCCAGCCCGGCGGATCACGGTATCGCTCATGGGTCAGATTCCTACACCATGGCGGCGGGGATGGCGGCCACCAGACCGCCGTCGATGATCAGGTCTTGGCCGTTGATGTAGGCCGCCTCATCGGAGGCCAGGAAGGCGACCGCGGCGGCGACTTCCTCCGGGGTGCCGGTTCGTCCGGCCGCTACCGTCGCGACCACCTCGGTGTGGGCTTCGGGGGAGACGTTCGCGTGGAACATCGGGGTCTCGATATAGCCGGGGCTGACCGAGTTGACCCGAATTCCCTTGGGGGCCAGGTCGGCTGCCAAGGTGTGGGCCAGGTTGTGTACTGCCGCCTTGGTCGCCGCGTAGAGGGCTCCGCCGGGCATCCCGCGGTGCAGGGTCCAGGAGGCGTTGATAACGATCGCGCCGCGCTCGGACAACAGGGGGAGGGTCTTCTGAATGGTGAAGAAGACTCCCTTGAAGTTGATGTCTACGACGCGATCGAATTCGGTTTCGGAAAGGTCTTCGACCGGCTCGAACGTGGCGACGCCCGCATTGGCGAAGACCACGTCGAGGCGACCGTAGCGACCGCGGATCTCGCCGACCAGCGTATCGATATCGGCGAGGTCGGCGACATCACCTGGTACTGCGAGCAAACGGTCACCGGATTCGCCTGCCGCAGTACGGAGTTCGTCGACGGCGGCGTCGAGGCGGGTCTTGTCGCGGCCGGTGATAACTACATGCGCGCCTTCGGTGAGCAGTCGCCGCGCGGTCTCCAGCCCCATACCGCTGGTGCCGCCGGTCACGAGGGCGATCTTGTCCTGGAATCGGAAGTTGCTGTGCGTCATGGAATTCAGTGTCGCGACCGCCAGCGCCCACAAACAGTGCGTGCTCAACCTGGGTCTGTCACCACCAGGCTGAGCGATTCAGGCTCGGGTCAGGGTCCGTGTGCGCATCAGCGTCGCGAGCCGTTCCGCGGTACCCGTACCGGGCCGCGGATTGTAGAACTCCAGGTACCAATCCTGATGATCGATCACTGCGAGGGTGGTCTTGTCGAAGATCAGATCACCGACATCCGGATGGTGTACAGCCTTCACGGCTTGGGTCGGAGCGGCCACATCGTGCCGTGCCCACAGTTCCGCGAATTCCACACTGGCCCGGCTGAGTTCACCGATGACCCGCTCGAACACCGGATCTCCGGGAGCGTGCGCCGCATCGGCGCGATACGCGGCCACCACCTCGGGCGCGATCGCCGACCACTCGGTGTGCAGATCCCGATACCGCGCATTGGTGAAGAACGACACCAGGCAATTGTGGTCGGCATCGTCATAGCCGAACACCGCCCGCGTCCCCGCATTGATGCCGATCAGGTTCCAGTACCGGTCCCGCAGGATCGCCGGATGCGGTGCCCAGGTATCCAGTAGCCGCCGCAGCTCGGGACCGACCGTCGCGGTCACCGGCTCGTGCGGACGCGGTGGTCGCAACCCCGCCAGCAGAAACAGGTGCGCGCGTTCAGGTTCGGTGAGTCGCAGCGCCCCACCGACGGCATCGAGCACCTCGGCGGAAACATTGATATCGCGCCCCTGTTCGAGCCAGGTGTACCAGGACACCCCGACCCCGGCCAGCAGTGCCACTTCTTCGCGGCGCAGTCCCGGAGTGCGACGTGTCCCCGACGTCACCAGTCCCACCTCGCCGGGCGTGATCCGTGCCCGCCGAGTACGCAGGAAGTCGCGCAGTTCCGCGCGCCGACGCTCTTTCGCTGCCGAGGATTCGCTGACCATGACTGTGGTAACGCTAGTGCCCGGCGTACTACTCCGCAGCGACTGGGACCCGCGGTCCAGGCATTCACCCGGTTGCGCCGCCGGAGAGTCCACGGCCGCCGGGCTGGGATGCGGCTGATTCCTGAGCGGAACGAGGAGGGGCAGAACGAATAGTCGGTTCGCCGGGCTGCGCGGGCGCTCCCGGCGGCACATCGTGATCCAGTAGGGCATCGAGAAATCGCACGATCACCGCGACCTCATTGTCATTGAAGGTGGCGAGCACGTGCGCGAGCCGCCCGGACGGCTGCTGGTACTCCGCCGTCACGGCCGCAAGCCGATCGCGGTCGACCTCGACGGTCACGCTCCGGCGATCGTGTGGCGACTCGCGTCTGTGGACATAGCCGGCCGCCTCGAGTCGTCGGACAATGCGGGAAACCGAGGATCGCGGCGTGCGCATCGTCGCCGCCAGCGCGGACGGAGCCCCGCTGCCGCCCGCGATCGCCAGCAGGTGCAGTGCCTGTAGGTCGATCGCGTGTAGTCCGAGTTGCTGGGCCGCCGCGTGGTTGTGCAGCACGCCGCCCGTGATCAGGGCGTGGATGCCCGACTCGACCTGCTGGCGTGATGACATCCGTGCTCCTCGACGTTGTGACCGGCGCCCGGTCGCAAAGTAGTGCCAGATTGACACTATTTCAGGATGGCACTAATTTCGGAGTATGTCAGACGCCGTACGGCCCAATGCGGTTGTGCTGCACGGCAGATCGCGCGAACAACAACGGATCGGCGCGTTACTGACGGATGTGGCCGCGGGGACCAGTGGTGCGCTGGCGGTGATCGGCGAGCCCGGTGAAGGGAAGACGGCGCTGCTGGAGTGGGCCGGGAGCACCGCGGGTGAGCAATGGACGATTCTGCGATCCACGGGGATCGACACCGAATCCGAGCTCGCGTTCGCCGGACTCCACGCGATGCTCGCCCCCGTCCTCGATCGGATCGACGAGCTTCCCGGACCGCAGCGAGATGCGCTGGCGACGGCATTCGGTCTCCGCACGTCCGGATCCACCGATCTCTTTCTGATCGGCATAGCCGCGCTCTCGCTGCTCGCGGCGCTGTCCGCACAGGCCCCGGTGCTGTGTCTGATCGACGACCTGCAGTGGCTGGACCAGCCGTCGGCTGACGCCTTGTTGTTCGCCGCCCGGAGGCTGGGTTCGGAGAGTATCGCGATGCTGGTGGCCGGCCGCCTGGATTGCCGGACACCGGGGGTGCCCGAGCTGCGGCTCGCACCGCTCGACTTCGCCCAGTCGGCCGATCTGCTGGCCGATCGGATGCCGACATTGTCGGCCGAGCTGCGCGACCAGGTCGTCGTGTCGGCAGCGGGCAACCCCCTGGCATTGCTGGAGCTGTCCCGCACCGACATCGGTGTACTGCCGGTCGAGCCGCTGCCGCTGCCCGAACGCCTGCAGCGCGCCTACAGCGTCCGGATCGACCAGCTGCCGTCCGCCGCCCGGCTGGCTTTGCTGGTGGTAGCGGCCGAGGAGACCGGGCATGTCGACCTGGTGATGCGGCTACTGGCGACGCTGGGGGCCCCGGCGCGGGCATTGGCCGAGGCGGAGCGTTCCGGGCTGATCACCGTATCCGCGCATCGGATCCGATTCGGCCATCCGCTGCAGCGAGCGGCGGCCTACCGGCATACTTCCTTCGCCCAACGTGCCGCCGTGCACGCGGCGCTGGCCGAGCTGCCGGCCGTCGATCCCGACCGACGAGCGTGGCATCTGGCCGCTGCGGCAACCGGACCGGACCAGGTCGCCGCCGACGCGGTGGCCGCCGCCGCGGAGCGGGCGCGCAGCCGGTCCGGGTACGCGACCGCCGCCCATGCCCTGGAACGCGCGGCGGAGCTGACTCCCGATCCGGCGCTGCGAGCGCACCGCATGGCGCGTGCGGCCCGGACCGCCTCGGAAATCGGACACACCGAACAGGCCGCGCGCCTCGCCGAGCGGGCCGAACTGCTCACGCTCGAGCCATATCAGCGTGCGGAACTGGTCCACATCCGGGGGCTGGCCGACATCGAGGCGGGCGCACTGCGCCGGGCCTGCAGGCTCATCCGGCCCGCGGCCGCCGACGCTGCCACGGGTGATCCGGAGCACGCCGCCGCGATGCTGGTCGACGCGGCGCGGGCCGCGTGGCTCAGCGGCGATTTCGATGAACTACGCGCGGTGCGCGCGGACACGGCGCGCCTATTCCGCGACAGCCCGCTGCTGGTTGTTCTCGACGGTCTGCTGACGCTGCACAGCGGTGACCGGGCGGCCGGTATCGCCCTCATCCGCTCCGCGGTCGAACACGGTCGGCAGTTCCCCATCGAGATGCCCGCCCAGCGCATCGCCGTCGCCGTCGAGGCATTCCTGATCGGTGACTCGGACGCCATCCACGACATTCTGCAGGACTTCGTGCAGGGGCTGCACGACCACAGCATGAGGTATTGGCTGCCGGAAGCCCAGATGATGCTTGCCAATACCGAACTGCTGCAGGGCCGTTTCCACGCGTCGGAAGTGTTCGCATGCCAATCCATCGGCACAGCGACAGATGTCGGCCAGCCCAGCCGGATCGCGAGCGCCGAGCGGACTCTGGCCGTGATCGCCGCTGTGCGCGGCGATGCCGAACGTTGCCGTGAACTCGCCGAGCGAAATCTGCGCGAGGCCGCCGGAGACGGCAACTTCTTCGATATCACCGGTTTCGAATGGGCCCTGGCGCTCCTCGATATGGGACAGGGCCGCCACGAGCCGGCGCTGGAACGATTCGAGCGGTTGTACCGGTCGCCCAATCAGGCTCGCGGCCAATGGATCGAACTGCTGGGCGACTGGGTGGAAGCAGCCATACGAGCCGACCTGCCCGAGCGCGCGGATATCGCGCTGCGGGAGATCGAATCATGGTCGGCCGCCGTCGATATGGCCTGGGCAGAGGCGATCCTGCTGCGCTGCCGTGCCGTCCTGCACGGCGGGGAGGACGAATACCTGCGGGCGCTGCACCTGCACGCCGCCGCCGACCGCTGGTACGACCATGCGCGGACCGAGCTACTGTACGGCGAATGGCTGCGCCGCGGCCGCCGCTACAGCGAATCACGGAGCCGGTTGCGCCGCGCCATGGAAGCCTTCGAACGGCTCGGCGCCGACCCGTGGGCCGAGCGCGCCCGCACCGAACTGCGCGCTGCGGGTGAGGGGGCGGTATCCGAGGCGGCAATCGACCCGGCCGCAGTACTCACCCCACAGGAATTCCAGGTGGTGCGGCTGGCCGCCGCGGGGGCGACCAACCGGGAGATCGCCGCGCGGCTGTACCTGAGCCCGAAGACCGTCTCGCATCATCTGTACCGGGCATTTCCCAAGCTTGGCGTCAGTCGTCGGGTGGAGCTGGCGCGACTGGACGTGGACTGACTCGGACCTGAGCAGCCGGTCAGCGCTGCCCTTCCCTGCCCACCAAGTTCGGTCATTCGTCCGATACCGACGGGTAGTTCTCCGCAGGTAGCTTCGAGCAAGTCCGCGGTACGAGCACACCCTCGCTGGATGTTCCCGCGTCGACGTACCGCGCACAGGCAATACGACGACCCAGAACGGTCGGACCGATCGCGGGCAGACAACGCGCCGATCGCTGCCGACGTCGTCATGGAAACCCTTAACCCACAGAACGGAATCTCATGCGTAATCGCTTCCGCATCAGCGTATTCGCCATTTTCCTCGCGACCGCCTCGATGGCTGCCAGCGCTCCCGCCGGGGCTGTCGCGCTGGAGTCGCCCGGTCCGAATGCGGTCCAGCCGGTGGGCGACCCCTGCTACCGCCCCGTTGACCTGCCCTCCTGGCTCTTCTGCCTCCTGACCCGCATTCCGATACCCGTCGGCCTCAGCTCGTCCTAGGGATGACAGCGCGCCGCAGCTGAGCGGCGGCTGACGACGGGACTCGAAAGGTATTGGCTCGAGCCATCATCCACCAGCGCACCGCACTGTGCGAGACACCGGCCGAGTACCGGGACCTGGCGGTGACCGATCGACTGCGGGTCACCGGTACGGCGCATCTATCGCGGACGGCGGCCGCGATGGGTGCGCCGGTGCCTGACCCGGAACCGCAGGCAATGACCAGCACTCGCACTATCCGCTTGTCGAATCAGGGAAGTTGTCCGATAGCCGCACGGGTGCGGTGCATCCAGGGGTGAACATGAGAATCAAGCAGGTGGCTGTCGTGGCCTTGACAGCGGCAATGACAGTGGTTGTCGGCGGATGCGAGGACGCGACCGGCGAACAGCCGGGAACTCCGGCGTCGAGCGTCGGAACGCCGAATGAGCCCACGAGGTCCGGGCAAGTCGATCAGCCGTCCGAACCATCCCCCGACACCACGATCGCCACCGAACAGCCGACCTCGCATCCGGCTCCCTCGACGTCGAATCCGGCGCCTTACGGCAGCGGCCACGGGCTGTGCTTCGATCTGAACTCGCAGCTCGCCGCCGAGGGGCTGAGCCAGCTGGCCCCGGTGTCGACAGGGGAGTGGACCATCGTCAACGCCAGCGAGGACCCGATCTCGGACGGCTGTGACGGCACCCTGTCGTGGATGTACGCGATAGCGGGTGGCAACCACCCGTATCAGCACGTGCTGTTCTTCACCGGCGGCACCTGTCTGGGCACCGCCACCGCCAAGCCGTACGGCTACACCAAGGTCCTCGGAAAGTCCGAGAACACGACGCAGGTGCAGTACCGCTGGCTGAATCCCGGCGACGCCCTGGCGAACCCGACCGGCGGACCGAGCGTGGTCACCTTCACCCTGACCGGCGGCCGAGTACAGGCGAACGGGCAATTCCCGCCGGACAATTGATGACCTGCCGGCTGAGTCCGGCTCCTTCTGCCGCGAACGGAGCGAGCGACAACAACACGGAACACCTGATCTCCTACCACCGGCGGCCGCCATGTCGTCGAGTTGGACCCCACCGAGCACCCGCTGGCTGTCGAACAGCGATCCGGTATATCCATGCCCCGCGTGCGAGCGATCGCCGAGCAGCTCCGGCACCCGGGCCCGCCCGCCGAGTGACAGCCGGAGCAGTACCGATAGCCGAGGAGCAGCGGGCTGCGTGCGCCGTGTTCGTCAACGGACCCGGAGTGTTGGCCGGCTGATCTCAGCGGTGTCAGCCTCCGACCGGCTGCACGACCCGCAGGATCGGGTCGTAGGCCCAGTTCAGCATGCGCTCGGCGTCTTCTTTCGCCGCGGCGCTGCTGTGGTCCGAGCTGTGCAGCACCACACCGATGAGCGGAATGCCCGCGCGAACGGTTTCGAACAGCAGGCAGTGCCCCGCCGCGTTGGTATTGCCGGTTTTGATGCCGATGGTGCCGGGATACTCGTGCAGCAGCCGGTTCGTCGTTACCCAGTGGTGCTCGCGATTTGCCGCACCGGCGGGAACGTGAAAGTCCCTCGCGCCGACGATCTCTCGGAACACCGGCAGGTTCATCGCGCGCACGGCCAGGGCCACGAGGTCCGCCGGTGTGGAGTGCGTGGAATCATCGGTCGGGTTCGGCAATCCGCTGGGGTCGGTGAAATGTGTTGCTGCCAAGCCCATTACCCGTGCGGTGTCATTCATGCGGGCGAGGAAGCCGTGTTGACCGGGGCCGAAGGATTCGGCAACGGCATAGGCGGCGTCGCAGCCGGACGGCAGCATCAGCCCGTACAGGAGCTGTCGCGCGGTGAGCACCTCGCCGGGAGCCAGGCCCGCGGTGCTTCCATTGTGTTGAGCGCAGTAGGCAGCGGCTTCCTGTGGCACGGTCACCGGTCGCTCCAGGTCACCGCTGACGATCACGACCACCGCCGTCATCACCTTCGCGATACTGGCGATCGGTACCGGAGTGTTCGCCTCGCGCGACCACAGCACCGTTCCGGTGAGCCCGTCCGCCAGCGCCGCCCCCGGCGCCCGTAACCCGACGGGCCCGCTGGCCGCCCACGGCAGCAGCCCGTCAGCACTCCCCGCGGGCTGTGCCCCGGCAACGCCGTGACCAGCCACGACGATAAGAAACCCAGCAGCGACGGCGTGCAACCTCTTGGCGAATGTCGGCATGGCGACATTCTGGCTTACAACTCCGCTGCAGCGCGGGAATTACCGTCTCGATTCGAGTAGGAATCGAAGGACATCGGCATGTCGCCCGGCCTGTCGAATTTCGCGGCTAGCGACACCGACCACACCGTCTGGTGCCCGACATCGGTCAAGGGTTCGCCGCCTCCTCATTACCGGGTACGCGGTCGCTGCAGCGCAGACGGCAGGTGGCCGTCGCTCAACGTCGCGAGAACCGTGCCGTCGCTGAAGTGCTCGCTGTAGACGATCGTGATCCCAGCACTCTAGGCGAGCAAGTCCGAAGTACCTGTTCAGGCAGCGCGATCAGCGGCTGGTTGCCGTTGGTTACGCTTGGCTAGCGGAAGTACGGGTAGTCCTGCACCCAGTGGAATCCGCGGCTGCGCAAGGGAAAGCTGTTCGGGTCCACGCGTTCCAGGATGATCGCGACCGGGCGGTCATGCAGTTCCCCGCGTAGTAGCAGCCGATCCGGGCTGGGGCGCTCAGTGGACAATGTCGCGAATGGCGACTCGTGCCCGGCCTGGCCGCCGGTCGTGTCCGTCAGGGTGGTGAGTTCCAGCTGCCCGTTGGGGAGGAAGTCGGCGCGCGCGGGCACCAGTTCACCGTTCATCCGTTGGTAGGTCGCCGCCTGGGGGTCGTCGAAAACCAGCCGTTGCCAACGATTCTCATCGGTCGTCAGGGGCGGCACCGGCTGCCCGTCGAGGGTGAAGTCACGCACGTCCCAGATTCCGTACAGCTCGGACTTGGGGCTGGCCGCACCGGATTGCTCTTGCCAGACCACCCAGCGGTCATAGCCGCTACCCAGCGCGACCCAGAGACCGATCGCCACCACCACCCAGGTCGCGATCCGGTTCTTCCTGTTGTCGGTGAACAGCGAGGGTAGCGTCAGCGGCTCGCACGGGCGTTGCCGCACAAAGACATCGACCAGTCGTCGCAGGTACGGGGCGAGCAGGAACAGGCTTATCAGCAGCAGGTGTGCGGCGAGTAGTTTCTCCGGGATGTCGAATGTCATGTTCAGCAGGAGGATGTGCGCCGTGCTCGCCAGGCATGCCGCGGCGCCGAGCACGGCGGTCCGGGAGACGAACAACAGCAAACCGGCGATGACTTCCACCGCGCCGAGGGTCATTTCATAGGGGTAGGAGCTGCCGACCTGCAACCACAGCACCGAGGCCGGGCTCAGGTCACCGTACGGCTGCAAGAGCTGTGCCAGTGTGGGAGCGGGCATTTGGGTGGGGATCAACTTGGCGAACCCGAACCCCACCATCTGCCCGCCCAGACACAGCCGCAGGAACAACGCGAACCACGCCCGCACGCGGGGCGAGGAGGGTCGAGGGTCGAGAGCCGTCCACACCGCGGTGGCCACCACCGCGACGACCAGGAGGCAGAACACCAGTACCCAGACGGCCGTCTGGTCGCCTGCCCCGGAGTCGACGCGGTATACCGCGTCGACCCCGAACAGCGTTCTGCCCACCCAGCCGGTGACGGGGTCGGTCAGGGCCATATCCGGCGGCCCGTGATAGCGGCGGGTCCAGCGGGTGAGCGGGCCGAGGAGTGCCAGCGGGATAAAGGTGATGAGCAGACAGAACAGGCCGAAATAGATGACGCAGAATCGGAGTGCGGTCTCGGCGAGTAGGCGCCCGCCGGGCCGTGTGGTGACAGGTTCGGTGGGCGCCGCGTCCGTGATCACTGCTGCTGCCTCCTCGGGTCATGGGTGGGGTCGGCGTACGGGCGCGGGCAGCCGCGAACGTCGGCTTCGGGCCGAAGTTCGAAGTGCCAGGGTTCGTTGGCATAGATCTGACAGAGCCCGTACCCGGCGCCGTGCTCGGACAGCCAGGTCGCGGCCGCGGTCGGCCCGATATCGACCGCGTCGCCCGTCACGTGAGCGGATGTGGCGGGGGTGGCCACCCAGCGGGCGGCCGCGGTTTCCGAGCCGTACTTCGAGACCGCGTCGCGCAGGAGTTGTTCCTGGTACTCGGCGGAACGCCAGCCACTGTTGACGACCAGTTCGATCCCGTCGTCTGCGGCGTCGGTGGCCGCTGCGCGCAGAGCGCGGAGCAAATCGGGATCGAGGTTGGCCAGCGACGGATTCCCCTCGTCGAGGGCTCTCGCACCGGGTGGACCCTGGTGATCACCGCCGAGGATGTCGATGGACCGGAGGACCGAGGACGGGGACGGTAGCGACTGGTGCATGAGGACACCGATGGACGCCGCGCTGACGATGGCAAGGGCGGCGAGCGCGGTCGATCGGAGACGGCGGGTCGCTGGTTCACTGGGATTCATGCCCTCAGTCAAGGCAGCACGGTGTTGCCAGCACGTATGCCGTTTCGGATACGCCGACGATATCCCTCGGCTGGGAGAATCGAGCGACCATGCGCGTACTGATCGTCGAGGACGAACCCTATCTGGCCGAAGCTATTCGCGATGGCCTGCGACTGGAAGCGATCGCCGCCGATATCGCCGGTGACGGCGACACCGCGTTGGAGTTGCTGAGTATCAACGCCTACGACATCGCCGTCCTCGACCGTGACATCCCGGGTCCCTCCGGCGACGAGATCGCGAAACGCATCGTCGCCACCGGCAGTGGTATGCCGATCCTGATGCTCACCGCCGCCGACCGGCTCGACGACAAGGCGAGCGGGTTCGGGCTCGGCGCCGACGACTACGTGACGAAGCCGTTCGCGCTCCAGGAACTCGTGCTCAGGCTCAGGGCACTGGACCGCCGCCGCGCGCACAGCAGACCACCTGTGCGGGAGATCGCGGGCCTGCGGTTGGATCCGTTCCGCCGGGAGGTCTACCGCGACGGCCGCTACATCGCGCTGACCAGGAAACAGTTCGCGGTGCTCGAGGTCCTCGTCGCTGCCGAGGGCGGGGTCGTCAGCGCCGAGGAACTGTTGGAACGGGCATGGGACGAGAATGCCGACCCGTTTACCAATGCCGTGCGTATCACGGTCTCGGCGCTGCGAAAACGTCTCGGCGAACCGTGGATCATCGCCACCGTGGCCGGGGTCGGGTATCGCATCAGCACCGGGCGTGACGGAGCAGACCGTGGATAGAGCGCCGGGTTTGAGCGTTCGTCTGAAACTCACCCTCAGCTACGCCGGGTTCCTCATGCTCGCGGGCACTTTGGTACTCGCGGCCATGCTGGTCTTCTACCTCTATTTCTTGCCCGCCGGTTGGGTCGACACCACCGGCAACTTCTGGATCAACCGCCGGCTGCTCCTCCGCTCCTTCGCTCCGTTCATTGCCGTGGTGCTGGCCTTCCTGTTGGTGTTCGGTCTCCTGGGTGGGTGGTTGCTCGCCGGCCGCATGCTCGCGCCGCTGGCCTGTATCACCGACGCCACCCGCATGGCCGCGAATGGCTCACTCTCCCAACGGATCCGGCTACCCGGCCCGCGAGACGAGTTTCGCGAACTCGCCGACGCCTTCGACACCATGCTCGCGCGGCTGGAAGCACACGTTGCCGAACAGCGGAGATTCGCGGCCAATGCCTCCCACGAACTGCGCACCCCGCTGGCGATAACGCAGACGCTCCTCGACGTGGCCCGCAACGATCCGCACCGCGACACCAGCGAACTATTGGCCCTCCTGCACGCGGTCAACACCCGGGCGATCAACCTCACCGAAGCCTTACTCCTGCTCAGCCGCGCCGACCAACGGTCCTTCACCCGAGAACAGCTCGACCTGTCCCTCCTGGCCGAGGAAGCCACCGAAACACTGCTGCCCCTCGCGGAAAAACGCGGCCTCACCCTCGAGACCTCCGGCGATATCACGCCCACCATCGGCTCACACGCACTCCTACTGCAACTGACCACGAACCTCGTGCACAACGCGATCGTCCACAACCTCCCCGAAGCGGGCACCGTATGGGTCACAACCAGCGCTCACCCCCAGACCGCGGTCCTCACCGTCGAGAACACGGGCGAAAAGCTCAGCCCCCACCTGGTTTCCACCCTGGGCGAGCCGTTTCAACGCGGCACCCAACGCATCCGCACCGACCACGCGGGTGTCGGCCTCGGCCTGGCAATCGTCAAGAGCATCACCCGAGCCCACGCCGGAACCCTCACCCTCACCCCGCGTGACACCGGCGGTCTCCGCGTCACGGTGCAACTCCCCGCACGGTCATAATCCCGTTGTGCGGCGACGTCTAGAAGAGGTCCGGCGTCGTCGGCGGCACATTATCGAGAAACGCGTTCACCATCGGGACCAGTAGCGCTGTCTGCCCCGAGATGCCGATATGCGACGTCGCAGGCAGAATCACCAGGCGCGCGGCCGGTACCTGCTGCAGCATCCCCGATGCTGCAGCTTCCTCATCGCCGCCGCCGCGCAGCTTGAACATCGCCAGCGCGTGCTCGGGCTTGACACCATCGGCGTCGCCGACGATGACCATTGTCTTCGCGGGGATCGACCGCATCTGGTCGTCGCTGATGTTCTGGTCGTCGAAGTTCAACACCTTCATCTTCTCGAGGTAGGCGTCGAATGCCGCGGCCTCGGGGGTGTGCTCCTTGAACGCCTTCTCGATGGTTGTACCGGCGAACACTGCGGCGCTGAGGCTTTCGATGCCCGCTAATACCGACGGGTACCAGCCGTCCCTGCGGTAGGTGGCCGATAACGAGACCAGCTTGTCGACGAGTGTCGGGTGGCGGAGCGCGAGCTGTAGCGCGACGCCGCCGCCTTGCGAGTAGCCCAGCACATCCGCGCGCTCGATCTGCAAGGCGCGCAGCAATGCCGCGGCATCGTCGGCGAACTGCTCGTAGGACATCGTGCGCGAGGTATCCGGGGTGCGGCCGTGCCCTTGTTGATCGAAGACGATCACAGTGCGGTTGTCCGCGAAGGCGGACACCCACGACGTCATCGAATCGGTGGCCATGAACGCGCCGGGGATCAGCAGCAACGGAGACGTCGACGTGCCGAGGTCGCCATACACCTCGTAGTAGAGGCTCAGGCCGTTGATCGGCAGGTGACCACTGCGCGAAGGCTTCGTTGTCATCACTGCCACCCTTTCGGGCCGCAGAGCTGGGCGCCGACGCGCAGCAACAGCCAGGTTTGCCGGTCGACTGGGGGTAGGGCTCTGGTGGTCTGCTCGGCCACGGCTTCCTCCTGGGCTCGAATGAATGGCTCCGATGTGTAGACGAGAGAAGGCCGCGGAAATCATCGCGCGGGTCGGTTTCGACGACAGTTATTCCATAGCGCAACCTCGGCTGCGCGCACAGCCCGCAGACCCCCAGATGAGGGGGCAGGCACGAAATCTACGGCACGCCGCAGTGCGCTCGACGGCAAATCCGATGTACTGCTCGTCATTCCGGGCATCGCCCAGGAACCGCAGTGGCCCGGAACCGGAAGGTTCCGAGCCACTGGTATTCACGGGTGGTCACCCCGGCGCGGCTACTCCACCACCACCGCGGCGGGCACCGAACTCTCCACCACTTCACCGAAGTCGAGCTTCACCAATTGGTCGGCGAGGTCGAAGTAGCGGTCGTCGTGAGTGATGACGATGACCGTCTTTCCGCGTTCCTTGAGTTTGGCGAGGATTTCCCGGTAGAACACATCACGGAACTTCGGTTCCTGGTCGGCGGCCCACTCGTCGAAGAGGTAGATCGCGCGGTCCTCGAGCAGTGCGGTCAAGAGCGCCAAGCGCTTTCGCTGGCCCTGCGACAGGTCGATGGTGGACAGCCGCCCATCGCGCACCGTCACCTTGTGGGCGATCTGCAGTTCCTCGAGATAGTGCTGCACCTCGTCGTCGATTCCCGGTCGATCGAATCCGAGGTAGTCCTCGAACAGGTGGAAATCGGTGAAGATCGCCGAGTTGTTCTGGCGGAACCACTCGATGTTCTCGTGGTTGATCTGCTCACCATTGAGTTCCAGGAAGCCGGTGCGGGGAACGTAGAGGCCCGTAATCAGTTTGGCGAGAGTGGATTTGCCACTGCCGTTACCACCCACGATGAAGGTGATCTGCCCGGGCTCGAAGGTCAGGTCGACCGGTCCGAGACTGAATCCGCCGCCGTTCTCACCGTCGGGGCCGGGCGAGGGAGGGGCGTCGAGGGGTACGGGCCGACCGTCATTGCCGCCGTGTGTGATTCGCTTCTTTCCGTTGACATCGGGTCGCAACCCGCCACGGTGCGCACCCGGCCCGCTGCCGAGCGGACCCGCACCGCCGCCGTGCGGACCGCCACCGGGCGGTGGACCCCCGGGCGGTGGACCGGCGGGTCGTCCACCCGGAGAACCCGGAGAGCCCGGCGCACCGGGCCGCCCACCTGGCGCGGGACCCGCACCGGGAATAGCGGGATGCCCACCCGGAGAACGCTTTCCACCCGGCCCCGGCGGCGGACCGTCATGGCCCGGCGTCGGGAACAGCGGCGGCGGCTCCGCGATATAGCTGTAGCCGACATTCACCAGTTCGAGCCGAGCCTCCGACACGGCGGGCCGGTCGCTGAACGGCAGGTTCTCCTCGTTGTGCATGGTCTCCATGGACAGATTCATGGAGCGGATCTTCGACAGCGCCACATCACCGCGCAGCAGATCCGGAATCCGATGCATGAAGTTCTGCATGGGCATGGACAGGAAGGTCGTCACCAGGACGTACCCGACCATGACATCCTGCGGCAGTTGCAGCGCCGACGCGAGAATGAACAGGATCAATGCCATGGTCGCGAGCTGCAGGGTCTGTCCGAGTCCCTGGGCGATCGTGAATTTCGCTCCGGCATTGACATTCTGGTCCCGCAGCGACGACGCGGTGCCGAGCAGATGCCGGTCCATGAAGTCCTTGCGCCGGCCGCGATGCAGCTTCAGCTCTTTGATACCGAGGGTGACGGCCTGGAACGACCGCAGCAGTGCGTCCTCGTTTTCGCGGGCCTCGCGATAGATGGCGCGCACCCGCTTGAGAAACGCTTCCACGCAGGCGATTCCGAGCAGTGTGCCCGCCACCGTGACCGCGAAGATCGGCCCCGACACCACCGCGAGGAAGATGAAGCAACCCACGATGGTGGCGACGTCGATACAGATGCTGGGGATGGCGGTCACGGCCTGCGACAGTGACCGCACATCCTCGGTGAGCGTCGCCATCAGGCGATGCATACCGAGTCGTTCCAGATGTTCGAGCGGAGCCGAGACAATGCCGCCACTGAGCTGCGCCCGCAGCCGATAGATGGCCTCCTGGGCGAGACGGATCAGCAACACCTGCGACAGCACGCCGCTGACCAGAATGACGAGGCCGGTGAGGGCGAAGGCCTGAAGGGTGACGCCGGGATGCGGTTCCGGTGATACGACCCCCCGGATCAGTATCACCAGGTAGGTGTTGGCCACACCGGTGACGAGTCCGGCGGCGATTACGGCGGCGATCCGCATCCAGGAGATCGAGATGAGGAATCTGATGAGTTGCATGGTGTTGCTGCGCTCTCTTAGAGGGTGCGGGTCGTCGCGCTCACTGGCGAACGATGTCGAAGATCATGCCCTCGAGCGTGACGCCCGGCGCGAAGGAGAACGCCACACCCGTGGAAATCGGCTTATCGGTCTCGGCCTGGGCAATCATCTGCTCCAGCACGAAGATCAGCGAAACGCTCAGCATATTGCCGTGCCGGGCAAGGACTTCCCAGCTCAGCGCCGCTTGCTCCACCGGAATACCCAGTGATTGCGCGGACCGCTCGATGATCTTGGGTCCACCCGGGTGGATGGCCCACAGGTCGATATCCGACTTCCGCAATCCATTGCGGCGCAGTGCTTCCGTGACCACGGGATCGACCCCGCGCAGAATGTACTGCGGCAGGCTCTCGGCCAGTTCACAGGTAATACCGTCATCGTTGACGCGCAGCACGATGCCGTCCTCGGCGTCATCGAACAGCTGGGTGAAGCTGTCGCGAATCACGACCTTGCCCGGTGCCAGGGGCTGCCGCACCTGGCTGGCGCCGATGACGACCGCACCGCAGCCGTCGCCGAACAGGCTGTGAATGATCACGTCATTGATGTCGTCGTCGAAGACGGCATTCACCGAACTCAGTTCGATGCAGATGACCATCGCCTTCTTATCCGGGTGTGCCCGAACATAATCGGTGGCGGTGCGAATACCGTTCATGGCGGCCGCGCAGCCCATGAAGTTGACGACAATGCGGCCGATTGACGGCGACAGGCCCAGCTGCTTCACGACGGCGACATCCACACCCGGCGCGATGAATCCGGTGCTGGTCACGAAGACCAGCAGGCCGAGCTGCCCGGCCGGATCGTCCAGGCCGGACAGCGCGCGCCGGGCCACATCGACCGCGAGCGGAACCGCGTGCTGATAGAACAGGTCCATCCGCTCGCGAATCGTGGCGGGCTTGCTACTGAATTCCAGGAATTCGGCATCGAGCGGATCGACCACCAGGTGGCGGGTATCGATCCGGGTCTTCTGGTAGACCCGCGGAATGCGCGCCTGCTGTGCGGGATCGGCGAACAGTTCGGCGACCCGCGCCCCGGCCTCGGCCTGATCGTAGATTTCGATCGGCGACCCGGTCGCAATGCCCTCGATCACGCCCACCGTGGTCGGTGGCGTGGGCGGTAGCTGCGCAAGGCCGTAGGCGTACTCGCTGTCGACGGTGCGTCGTGCCGCCGTCGTGGGCGTGATGCCCCCCTCATCAATGGTGATAGACACGAAATTCTCCCCGTTTCATTCGATAAAAAGTGGTGATCGGCCGTACTGCCGTTGCGGCCGATCACCAGTCAGCGAAATCGGTTCACACCGTTCCGATTCCGGTGAATCCCTGGACCATGTAGACGCCGCAGCCCTTCAGCGCCGATGGCGAGAAATGCTCGCGGGCGAAGCCCCAGTTGTTTTTCTTCGCCTCATCCGAAGGTGCCAGCACGTAGGTGCGGATCTGTTTCGGAAAACGATCGGTGAAGAAACTCTTGGCCGGCAGCCATTCGACGCCGAACTTCTCGGCCTCTTCACGCAATACATCCTCGGTCGCGATATTCGCGAATCCGCTGCGCTGGTACGGCAATACGTGATGGACGCGGTGTGAACTCAGACCCGCGGACAGGAAGCAGTCGACGTAGCGATTGCTGACCACCTTCAGGTCGTAGGCCTGCTCTAGCTGGTTGATCGCCCAGTCGTCGGTATCGGTGTGCAGGTCCTCGGTTTCGACCTCGAAGTCGTGGCTCGCCACCACCAGGAAGGTGCTGATCCAGAGGCTGATCACGAATTGCAGTGCCCAGGCCCAGAAGTCGCCCGCCAGTGTGAACGCGACCAGCTCGGCGATCAGCAGGAAGCGCACGCCGAACGATCCGATGAAGTGCGGTAGCGCACCGCCCCAGGTGCCGTACATATCCTTGATGCCCACCTTGCGGGTGAGCCGGCAGACGTCCAGCAGTCGGATGACCATGCCGGTGAGCGTGTGCCCGAATTTGTGGATGGTGTGCACGGGAACCCGGTACAGGCGCGGGATCTGCATCATCATTGTGAAGACGTTCTTCTTGATGTCGACTTCACTCTGGGTGTGCGGGTGGTGCAGTAGGGCGTGACCATCCGCGGTGACGAAAGCCAGTGCGACATAGTTCAGGTCGAAGGCATTCGTATAGATCTTGTTCATGCCCTTCTGGGCACGATGGATCGCGTAGTGGCCGAAGCCCGCCAGTGAACTGCGCAGCAGTACCATCGCGATCACGAAGACCGGCAACGGCATCCAGCTGGTGTCCCACAGCCGCAGACCCTGCACCGCGAAGTACGCGATGGCCAGCATGACCACCACAATGTTGAAGGCCTTGTCCATCCGCTTGATGCGGGCGGCGAGATCGGGCTCCTTGAGCCGCTTCTTCACCTTGTGGAGTAGGTCTTCCTTATTGTCGAAGCGGTACTTCGGGGTATCGCGCCAGCTGTCGAAACCTTCCTTGAACAGGAAGTCGGGAGCATTGGCCTTGGGGTGGATATCCTCGGGCAGCGCATCGCGTTTCAGCGCGTACCGCTCGATGAGCTTCGCGATTCCCTCCGGGTTCTTGTGGTACGAACCGATAATGGAGGTGATGTCACGGTTTTTCGTGCGGCCGATGAAGAACTCGCCGCCGGGATGCTTGGAAATCCAGTCACTCAGGTCGTAGGCTTTGCCGTTGTAGACCCATACGTTCGAGACCGGCGGGGGACCTTCAGGGGCGGGCGGACGACGGAATTCCCGCTCCTCTACGTCCGGACGGTCAGTCATCTCTTTCCTCCACACGCGATGCAAGATTGGGGCCGTGGGACATCAGAGTCCTTGCGGCGCCTTGTATTCCACTGAACAAACTCTTACAAGGGTTGCTCCGGCATCAGATCCCCCCGATGCTTCGTTTCGTGACTGCCGTCGGATTGTCGAGCGGGCGGCCAACAGACGAAAGCCGGTCCGGGGGCGATGGGCGACAATCGTTGCCGCCCTTGCGCTTTCCCGGACCGGTTCCGAACTAGAGCTTGCGCCCGATCAGCCCGCGGGCTTGGCGACGGTGACGGGCTTGCCCTGATCGGACAGCGTCAGCTCGATGCTGCCCGCGTCCCTGGTGACGGTCGCGCGGATCAGGTTCGGGCCGGTACCCGGCGAGGCGGCCTCGGACGGCAGCGGCGCGGCGGAGGTGGTCGGCGGTGCGACGTCCTGGATCCACAGGGTGATCGGAAGGTCGCCGACGCCGTCGCCGAGTCGCGGCACGATCGGATCGATGACATTGCCGTTGATGGTGCCGGTCACCTTCACGGTGTCGACGCCGTCGATCTTCTCGCGGCTCTCGGCCTTCGGGTTCTGCACCTGCGCGATGACATTGGCCAGGCCCTTGTCCTTATCCAGGATGATGCCCGGGTCGTACATCTTCTCGGCGTCGCCCACGGGGGCGTACGTGACGCCATCGGCCGCCGCGTACATCTTCTTGTCCACTACCAGGAACTTGGTATCGACGAAGGGGTCGCCCTCCTTCATCCGAACCTTGGCCTCGCCCATGGCCTGACCGGCGCCCTGTGGCTGGTTGGTCACATCGGCGTCCACCATCTCGACGGGAAGGTTCGGAACGTCCTTCACCTGAAGATTCAGGTGCACCGACTGCAGGGTCTGCGTGGTCCTCGAGCATTCGCTCACGATCTGCGCGCCGTCGGGCAGCTCGGTGGGCGGCGCGGCGGCGGTGGTGGTGGAGGTGTCATCGCTACTGCTGCTGCAGCCGGTGACCAGTGCGGCGAATACCGAGGCCGCCATCACGACCGGGGCGATTGCCCGGCGTGCTGGACGGCGCCTACTTGTGGTTCGGGATATCAGTTCAGTCATGTTCAACCCCCGTTGAAGGTTCTCGTTCGACCCGTTGTAAAGGCAGCGGCCGCTGCCTGTCGTAGTACGCGGCCTTCGTTCGCACTCGGCTTATACCGGGCATGAACATAGGCCGCGCAAGACAATACGCATCCCGGGGCCGATCGCGCAGCGGGGATTCCCGGGACAAAGCCGCTCGCCCAGGCTGTTTCGCCGCTGACTACACAATGAGCAAATGGTAGGCAACGAAGTTCGCCGACCTGCCGACATATCGTTGAATAAATCGCGTACACGTCACGCGGTGTTTGTCGCACACGGTCGAGGTGCCGAACAGATTGAGTTCCAGGGCATCTCGCAACTGCTGAGCTATCCGTCCGATGAAGCGAACCGCCGTACAACGAAATCGGCCCGACGCGATCGTGTCGCATCGGGCCGTACGGCAGTGGGGTGGATCAGTAGACAGGGCCGGTGTACTTTTCGCCCGGCCCGCTGCCCGGAGCGTCCGGGTGCGCGGAGGCTTCGCGGAAGGCGCGTTGCAATGACTGCAGTCCGTCGCGGATGGGTCCGGCGTGCGGGCCGAGGTATTCGACCGACGCGGTGACCAGACCGGCGAGGGCGGTAATGACGCGGCGGGCCTCGTCGAGGTCCAGATGCGGGCTGGTGGACGGATCGGCCTCACCCAGGCCCAGCTTCTCCGCGGCCGAACTCATCAACATGACGGCGGCACGGCTGATGACCTCGACGGCCGGAATCTCGGCCAGTTCGCGCACCGCCTCACCCTCGATCAGGTTCGAATCGGGGTTCTCGGTAGCCGTAGTGTCAGCCTCACTCATGCGGTAAAGCATGGCACCGAGCGGGTTGCCGCTGGTCCAGGGGGCAGCCGATTCGGCGGATCGGCGCTCGGGTGTTAGACTTTTCCGCGACGACCGCCCCGGACAGGTTTGTGTAACCGACTCGGGGCTGCAAGTGGAGCCCGACTCCCACCGTCTGCCGGTGACTTGTTCACCAGGTTCGGCGGTCCGGTCGCCCATCTTTTACTAGATGGGTTCCCTGTGCAGGTTAGCCCTGTACAGGCGCGATGCGAGTTATTTGCGTCGCTGACCGGTCGACTCGGGCCCCGTGTTGGTGAAATACCGATACGGGGCTTTCGTGTTGGAATTGGGGTTGCAGTTATAGCGGTCGTTGGACGACACCGCTTGACCTAGGAGGCCCCATCAGCACTGAGACCCGCATCAACGATCGCATCCGCGTCCCGGAAGTCCGACTTATCGGACCGAGCGGTGAGCAGGTTGGGATCGTGCGTGTTGAAGATGCACTACGCGTCGCCCTGGAGGCGGATCTCGACCTGGTCGAGGTCGCACCGGACGCGCGCCCGCCGGTCTGCAAGATCATGGATTACGGCAAGTTCAAGTACGAGACGGCGCAGAAGGCGCGTGAGTCTCGGAAGAACCAAGTGCAAACCGTGATCAAGGAGCAGAAGCTCCGTCCGAAGATCGATGACCACGACTACGCCACCAAACGAGGCCACGTAATGCGGTTCCTCGATGCGGGGTCGAAGGTCAAGGTCACGATCATGTTCCGTGGTCGCGAGCAGTCGCGGCCCGAGCTCGGATACCGGCTGCTCCAGCGGCTGGCTGCCGACGTCGCCGATCTCGGCTTCGTCGAGACCTCGGCCAAGCAGGACGGCCGCAACATGACCATGGTCCTCGCCCCGCACAAGGGTGCGAAGACGCGGATCCAGGCGCAGAAGACGGCCGCTCCGGCCAACCCCGCGCCTGCCGCCCAGCCCAGCGCCCCCGCGCCTGCGGCCGAAGCGCCCACCGAGGCGCAGGCGGATAAGCCGCAGTGACGAACGAATAGGTAGCACCGGCGGAGACGCATGCGCGTTTTCGCCGGTACGAGACAGATTTGAGGAATCCATGCCGAAGATGAAGAGCCACAGCGGCGCCTCGAAGCGCTTCAAGGTGACCGGTTCGGGCAAGCTGGTTCGCCAGCAGGCCAACCGCCGCCACCTGCTCGAGCACAAGTCGTCCCGCCGGACTCGTCGTCTGGACGGCACGGAGGTTGTCGCGAAGGCGGACGTCCCGCGCGTCAAGAAGCTGCTCGGCCTCTGATTTCCGGCTGAGTAAGCCACCGCGTTCTCGAACGCCATCACCGACCAACTCCGGGCGCCGCAGCGCCCCACGAATCGATCAAGGACTGACAAGTGGCACGCGTCAAAAGGGCCGTAAACGCTCAGAAGAAGCGCCGTTCCATCCTCGAGGCCTCGAAGGGCTACCGCGGTCAGCGGTCGCGCCTTTACCGCAAGGCCAAGGAACAGCAGCTGCACTCGCTCGCCTACGCCTACCGGGACCGTAAGGCGCGCAAGGGTGACTTCCGCAAGCTGTGGATCGCTCGTATCAACGCCGCCGCGCGTCTGAACGACATCACCTACAACCGCTTCATCCAGGGCCTGAAGGCCGCTGGTGTCGAGGTCGACCGCAAGATCCTCGCCGAGCTTGCCGTCTCCGACGCCGAGGCGTTCGCCGGTCTGGTTGCCGTGGCCAAGGCCGCGCTGCCGGAGGATGTCAACGCTCCCGCCGCCTGATTCGCGGCTGCGTGACAACCCAGCATTCGCAGCGACCCGTGGATGCGCTCTCGGAGCGCAATCCGCGGGTCGCTGCTCTATGTCGAACGGCAGGCGGCGATGAGCGCTGATGTGATCGACTGGCGCAATCCGCGGGTCGTTTCCGCCGTCAAGCTCCATCGCGGGGCACACCGCCGCAAGACCGGGCTGTTCCTCGCCGAGGGCGCGAATTCGGTTGCGTCGGCCCTCGATACCGGGCGGGTGGAAGAACTCTTCTACTCGGTCAAGGCCGCCGGACGCGAGCATGAACTCGTCGCCGGTGCCGCCGCCTCCGGGGTGCGCACCACCCTGGTGAGCGATCGCGCCGCGGAAATGCTGGGGGAGACCGTCACTCCACCCGGCCTGGTCGCCCTGTGCCGCCAGGTCGATGTGCCGTTGACTTCGATCCTCGACACCGCACCCCGCATGCTGGCCGTGCCGGTCGAGATCGCCGATCCGGGCAACGCGGGCACCCTCATTCGAGTCGCCGACGCTGTCGGAGCCAACGGTGTTGTGCTGACCGGTGATTCGGTGGACCCGCACAACGGCAAATGCGTACGCGCCTGCGCCGGAAGCCTTTTCCACGTTCCCGTGGCCCGGTCTCGCGATATCGACACCACACTGTCGGCGTTGGAAGAAGCGGGCATCGCCATCCTCGCCACCACCGCCCGCGGCGAAGTAGACCTCGACGACGCCGACGAGATCCTCAGCGGCCCGGTCGCCTGGCTCTTCGGCAACGAGGCTCACGGCCTCGACCCGGCCATCGCCCGCCGCGCCACCCACCGCGTTCGGATACCTATCCACGGCCGCGCGGAAAGCTTGAATCTCGCTGCGGCAGCGGCGATCTGCCTGTACGCGAGTTCCCGCGTACAGCACGCGAGCCGCTGACCGGGCTAAGAACGAACGTCTTTCTATGCCGAGTTGCGGATGGCGGTCAGTGGCCTACCGATGCGAAGCTCATGACCGCCATCTCGGGACATAGACGACCTCGCTGAGCTTCGTGACACCGACCCAATTCGAAGAGTCTCCCGGCTTCTCACCGCACACGGGATGGGCGTTGAAAGCGTGCGGCGTGGCCACTGGACGCAGCGCATCAACCAGGAACAGAGCGCCGCGATCAGAGCCTGGGCCATGGCCCACGGCAGCAAGGTCCCCAAACCGGTGCCGCGATCACGGTGAAGATCGAAAGCCCCGGCGCACCCGAGGAGACCGAACCGGACCGGCTCGTCTGACCCATTGGTTCGGCGCCCGGAAAACCCCCGGCGGCTATGTCGCCTGCGGGGCGGATCGGGTAGCCGCGCTGTTGCGAAGACCAACCGCGCACGGCTAGGGACAGCGCGACCCATCCTGACGTCGGTGTGAGTGCGTGTTCGCGAGATGAACTGCGGGCCAACGTTTGTCACCCGTTCGAACACGCGGGTCGCGGCATAGCGGATATCGGGTGTCGCGATCCGGAACTGCAGCCATCGAGCTAGAACCAGTGCGGCGCAGGACATCCGCTTCTAACCAGCCGCTTACGGGGCTGTTCCGACGAGGCCGCGGTACCCGTCGGCGAACGCACCCCTCT
>NZ_BDCE01000127.1 GCF_001613345.1 Nocardia uniformis NBRC 13702
GGCTCATGTGCCTACCTCGATGTCAGACGTCTGAGCAGGTGCGATGGCTTCCTATGGATCATCGGGCTGAGTGAACGGTCATTACTCGACTGTTGTCGAGTTGCTTCCGATACCGCCGGTCCGCCCACAACTTCGATTTCACCGCAGCTCACCGCGACGATGCCGACTTCAGCGGGGCGAGGTCCTTCCGCGCCGACGGGCTCGGCAAGGGATGTCCTCCAGCACGGCGTTGTTTCACTGCATGGTTTCAGGCACCTAGGGCCTGAATAACTTAGATCGCAATAATCATTTCCGCTAATATGTTATTGCGTCAGATTTAAATGTAGTCGCAGGTCAGGCCGCAAGATTGCCTGTTGACAATTCGAGCACGACGGAGGACCATGAGAATGGCACGAGGGGAATTCTCGAGCCATTCTAGCACTATTTCAATCTTTGGAAAGGTGATTAGCTTGTAATAAAAACAGAAAGTCGGAAAAATTATGAATGCTATTGATTAGACGTCAGATATGCCAGGTGAGTCGCCCTCCTCGCGGCCTCCAAAACTTTGGAACGAGTGGGTGCTCCCGATCCTGCCCGTTCTAGCGGAGGATCATGCGACCTTCGTCGTCGGCGTGTGGCTGACGCTGAAGGTCTCGTACTTCCTGTTCGGTGGTAGGGGCTGGAACTCGGTACGTAGCCGGCTACGGCGAGCCGTAGCCGCCGTATTCGATCCTGGTGCATAACGCCCGCGGCGAATGTTGGTAGCGCACAATGCGCGGTGAGGTGGAGTCGGTCGGTGGTGTGACCGGGCGTCGTGGGTTCCGCTGGTGGTTGCTCACAGATACGCTGGTGGCTATGACGGACAGACGCGAAGTGCGGGTGTCGCTGCCGGAGGAAGTCGCCGGTCAGCTCGACCGAGTCGGCGACCGCGACGCCTATGTGACCGATGCGCTCGCGCAGCGTATCGCCGCTGACCGTGAGCAGGCGCTCGCCAATATTCAGCGTCTGGCGGGCGGGTCTGTGGATCCGGCGTTGGTGAATCGGGCGTTGAAGGTGCTGGGTCGCGATCCGCTGCCGGAGGGTGACTCCGGGGCACCGCACGCGGCCGCATGACCGAAAGCTGGCGTGGCGGTGTGGTTTTCGACCGCGCCGCCATTATCGACTGGGCATTTCAGAAACCGTATTCTCTCGCTGTCGGCTTCGCGGTAGTCAAAGTGGGTGACACCCTCGTGGTCCCCGCGACCGCTCTGGCGGAGGCGCGTGCACACGTCCCGCCGGACCGTCTCGACGTACTCGAGGTACTGCTAGATCTGCCGAACACGATGATCGTCGCGCTGGATCGAGCATCACATGTCCCGGTCGCGGGCGTGCTGGCCGGGTCGCCGGGGACGGTAGATGCCTTGTCATCCGCGCATGTCGTCGCGGAGTCTGTCGGGCGTGAGTTTCCCTGTCTGACCGACCGCGGTCCCCAGTTGCAAGGGCTCGATCCGCGAATCATCGTCGACGAACTGCCCTGAACGCACGGTCGAACTCGCCCGCAGTCGCATCCTGTCCGTGCTCCTGCACGACGAGAGACCCCCACTTCATCGGTGGGGTCTCTCGTCGTTTCTAAGCGGTATTCAGTGCGGAATCGTGTCGATGAGACGGCGTGCGCCCTGGCGGAGCAGGTCGGCCCCGACGAAGAATCCGAGTGCTTGGGGTTCGTCGGGGACTCCCCAGTGGTGGGCGTCGAGCCATTGGGTGCCGTCGAGGTTGAACACCTTGCCGCGTAGCTCGAGTCGTCCGGCACCGTCGAGGGCGGCGTAGCCCGCGATCGGTGAGTTGCAGTGGCCCTGTAGGGCGTGGAGCATGGCGCGCTCGGCGTCGGCCTGGCGGCGGGTGTCGAGGTCGTCGAGGCGCGCGGTGAGGTCGGCGACCTCGGCGTCCTCGGCGCGGCAGGCAACGGTGAGGATGCCCGCCCCGATCGGTGGGCACATGGTGTCCAGGTCGAGGGTTTCGGTGATGCGGTGGGCCTGGTCGACGCGATGTAGTCCGCTGACGGCGGCGATCAGCACATCGACATGGCCTTCGTCGAGTCGAGCCAGCCGAGAGTTCACGTTGCCGCGCAGCGGTGTCACCGTCAGGTGGGGGTAGTGCAGGCGCAGCTGGGCACGGCGCCGTACCGAGCTGGTCCCGACGACGGTGCCCGTGGGCAGGTCTGCCAGGTGAGCGCCGGTACGGGTGATGATGGCATCGTGCAGGTCCTCGCGCGGCAGGTAGGCCGCGAAGGTGAGGCCGGCGGGGATCGGGATATCGCCGGGGATGTCTTTGAGGCAGTGCACGGCGATATCGGCTTCGTCGGCGAGTAGGGCGCGGTCGAGTTCTTTGGTGAACGCGCCCTTCCCGCCGAGTTTGGACAGGTCGCCCATCCACCGGTCCCCGGCGGTGGTGAGTTTCACTAGTTCGGTTGCCGCACCGAGGTTTTCCAGTGATGCGGCGACTTGTTCGGCTTGGTGGAGGGCCATGGGGGAGGAGCGGGTGGCGATCCGGAGGATGCGCGAAGGCATGGCGGGCACTCTACTCGGGGCCGCGCACGCCGAGCAGAACCCCACTGTCCCAATGCATCGTCGCGGTGAGCAGTGCTTTCTCCTGCTGGATTTCGGTCAGGAACGCCTCGACGCGGGGCTGGTGATCGGGTGGCCAGGTGGGTTGGGGCAGTAGGTCGTCGACGAAGTAGAGCGCGCCGGGGGCGAGCACGCTGAACAGGGCTGGGCGTCCGGTGAATTTCCCTGGGCGGCAGTCGACGAACGCGAAGTCGAAGGGTGGCCCGTCGTAGTGGCGCAGCCATTCGGCGGCGTCGTCGACGACGAGGGCGACGCGGGGGTCGTGCATGAGTACGCCGCGGGCGATCGGTACGACGTCGGAATTGGCTTCCACGGTGGTCAGGGTGGCGAAGGGATCCATCCCGGCCAGTATCCAGGCGGCACCGACGCCGGTGCCGGTGCCGAGCTCGAGCAGGCGTCCGCCGGGTTTACTCGCGGCCAGCGCGCGCAGTATCGTGCCGACCTGATCGGTGCACGACATCGGGAAGTCCGCGGCCTGTGCCGCGCGGTGCGCGCGCACTACCAACGGCGGGCGGCATGGAGAGTGGTCGATGCGCATCAGCGTGCTCCTGCCAAGGCGGCCGCGATCCGGGTGGCATCGTAGGTAATGACCAGATCCGCGCCAGCCCGCACCAACATTCGTACGTACTCGCACAATTCGGCGTCGCTGGCGTCGGCGAAGAGCTGCTGTTCGCGCGAGACACTGAACGCGGTGATCGGTACCGCGGTCCTGCCGCGCAGTTTCACCAGCACGTCGACCGAGGTCAGTGCGGGCTGGACGAGCAAGGCGTCCGCGCCTTCGGCCAGCCATCGGGCGGCTTGATGCAGTGCCTGGCCTTGGTGCTCGGGGTCGATCTGGAATCCGCGCCGATCTCCCCGGCCGGGGTCGGTGTCCATCGCGTTCTTGTAGGGGCCGAACAGGTGTGAGTGGAAAATCACCGACGGGGTCAGCCCGACATCGAGGTAGCCGTTTTGGTCGAGCAGGGTGCGGATCGCGGTCACGGAGCCGTCGATCATGGCGGCGGGCCCGATGATGTCGGCGCCGGCGTCGGCGTGTAGCACCGCCATCGCGGCCATGAGCGCGCAGGTGCGTTCGTGGTCGGCGCGGTCGTCAGGGGTGAGGATCGCGCACTCGCCGGTGGAGGTCCACGCGCACCCGCATACCTCCGTCGAGATCACCATGTCCTCTACGGCTTCACGCACTGTTTGGATGGCGGCGACCATGAGATTGCTGGGCCGCAACGCTTCTTTCGCGGAGTCGGTCTTGTTCTCGACGTAGACGAACAGCTTGCAGGCCTGCACGCCCAGCATTCGCAGGTCTCGTACGTACTCGCCGAGACGAGACAACGCGACCGCGGTGGGGATGTGGGCGTAGTCGGTGGTTGGGCGGGCGTCGGGTTGCACGAGGATCGGTGCGACCAGGCGGGCGGGGGTGAGGGCTTCGTGGTGCAGCAGCGCGCGGACGCGGGCACGGGCACGGCTGGGGTTGACGCCGATGACGTCTTGGCGGGTGCGGGCAAGCTCGCGGGTGTCGGTGGCGGTGGAATTCATGGCGGGGTTCTCCTTCATTGGGGGTGGATATCGGTGCGGGGAAGACGTTTTCGACCGGCGCAGATCTCGGCCGCGAGGTCGGGATAGGCGATTTCGAGTTCGGCCAGCCGCGTCCAGGTGTGGTGAGTGGCCGGATCGGCGCCACCGAGCACTTCGAGCTGATGTAGCGCCAGTGCGGCGGACGCGGCCATGCGGTCGATCACCGCGCCGACGCTCTCGGTGTGCATCGCCGCGTCCGGATCCGGGCGAGGAATGCGCGTGGTGACGAGGTGGTCGATGGTGGCGATGAGCGCGGCCCGCGCGGAGTCGATCGACGAGCCGGGGCCGGTTGGGGGAGTGTGGACCTGGGTCAGCACGTGCGCGGCCGCGCAGAGGACATCGGCGATGTTGTCACCACACATCGCTAAGTGGATCTCGTGCCAAGTGGGCATCGTCCTCGGCGGCCCGCACAGAGTGGCGGGTTGGTAGCGGTGCCCGCCCGGCCCGAGCGAGTTGAGTGTCATCACCCGATGCCTCCTCAAAAGCAGTGCGACACATTAGGTTTCAACCATCTGAAATGCGGTTGGATTCGTGCATCAATGCTGCTCGTGGGCGCGGGCGCTGCGCTAGTGTTGCAGTGCTGCCATCCGTTGCAGCGCTGCTCACAGCCACAACGGGACGGACCGGAAACCATGAGCGGGCCGAGTTTTGGTGATGAGGTTCGCGACCTGCGATCTCAACGTGGCTGGTCTCAACGCCAGCTGGCGAAGAGGATCGGGGCGCGGAACTCCGGTGCGCTGTGTCGAGTGGAGAAAGGCGAGCGCAACCCCACCCCCGAGCTCGCGGACGCGCTGGACGTCGCGCTCGACGCGGGCGGACGGCTGATCGCGCTCGCGGCCGCCACACACGAGTCCGATATCGAGACTGTCGGCCCGGCCGCACAGCGGTCCATGGAGTTCGCCGAGTGGGCGAGTGGGCTGCCGACAGGCAGCCTCGGAGTCGAGAGTGTCATCTACGAGCTGGGGCGCATCGCCATCAGCTACGTCCACGACAAGCCCCAGCCACTGTTCGAGGATCTGCAACGATTGCGGGACCGGCAGTGGCAGCTGCTGCGGGCACGTCCGGCAGCAGGGGTTCGCCGCGAGTTGCTGTTCACCGCGGGTGTGACGGTGGTGTTGCTGGCGCAGGTGACCGGGAACCTGGGCGACCCGCGTGCGGCGATGCAGCAGGCTCTCGCCGCGAAGGCATTGGCGGCCAAGGCGGGCCATCCGGGGCTGCAGTCGTGGGTGTCGGGCACGCAAGCGCTGATCGCCGAATGGGGTGGAAACCCGGTGGCTGCCTACGACTTCGCGTGTCAGGCGTCCGCGCTCGCGCCCGCTGGAGAGCAGCTGACCCGGGTCGCGGCGCTGCAAGCGCGGTGCGCGGCCCGGTTGGGGCGTGCCGACGACGCGCGCGCGGCGATCACCCGAGCCCTTCACGCCGGGGAATGGGTGGGTGGGCCTGATGAGGTCGGGGCATTCGGTGGGGTACTGCGTTTTCCGACCGCGAAATTGGCGTACTACGCGGGCAGCACCTATCGGCTGATCGGCGATGGTGGTCTGGCGGAACGGTATGGGTTGGAGGCAATCACGTCCTACACCGCCGGGCCCGCGCATGAATACAGTTACGGGGACGCGGCCATCGCCCGTACCGACGTAGCCATCGCGCGAGTTCATCGCGGGGAGTTCGAGGGTGCGGGCGACGTCCTCGTGCCGGTGCTCGATTTGCCGGTCGGTCAGCGCATCTCGCCGGTGTGCGTGGGGTTGCGAGCGGTCGAGCGCAGCTTGCAGTCGGTGCAGTCCGGCCGCGCGTCGTCGGCGGCACAGCTCAGCAAGGAGATCGCCCGATTCACCACCACCCCGACGGCGCTGCCGTGACCCACGCCGCAGACGAAAGGATCTTGTCGGCGGCCGCCAGCCGCGTCGGACTCTCGACACGTGATGCACGCTTGCTACGGGCGCACTCCAACAGCGTCTATCTGCTGCCGCACGAACACGCTGTCGCCCGGATCAGCCACCACGAGCACCGGGGCTTGCGCGCCCGCGCCTCGGTGACATTGACGCGCTGGCTCGCTGATCAGCACATTCCGGTGACCGAACCGCTCGTCGACGAAGCGGTCGAGGTCGAGGACGCCACGGTGACCTTCTGGCGGCACTACCCACAGCCGCAGGATTCCCGGCCGTCGTTCGTCGGGTTGGGGGAGGCGCTGCGCGCGTTGCACAGTTTGCCGCGGCCGCCGATCTCGCTGCCGACCTACACGCCGCTGCTGGGTCTCACCACTGAGCTGCAGCGGTCCGATTACCTCGATATCGCCGATCACCGGTGGCTGTCGGATCGAGTGGAGCAGCTACGCAGCGCGTACGCCGAACTCAATTCGGCCCTCGGGGTCGGAATGGTGCACGGGGACGCCTACGTCGGGAACACCCTGCGGGGCCCGGGTGGCACTGTGCTGCTCGGAGATTGGGACGAGGCGGCTATAGCGCCGCGGGAGCTCGATCTCGCCAACACCTTTCAAGGGGCCAGGTTCGGCAACAGCCGCGCCGACCTGGACGAGTTCGTGCGCGGGTACGGGTGGGATGTGCGCGAATGGGACGGCTTCGCGGTCCTGCGGGAAATGCGCGATCTACACACCCTCAGCGGCTACATCCGCCGATCTCGCCGTGGCGACCAGCGCGCGGAGCGCGAACTATGCCATCGCCTCGATAGCCTCCGGCGGGGCGATCCCGGCGCGACCTGGCACGCGGTGACTTGACCGCGCTACACCAACGCGATGGCGTGGCCGGGGGCTCAACCTACGTGGAAGCGCCCGCGCGGCGGGAGCCGTACTGGTCCGATGCCGGCTGAGTGTTCGCAATTGCCGCGGCTCGCGGCTCGAACAGATCACCGCATCGACCGAACCGAAAGTCGCCTCTACACGGCGGTGCCGGTTGCACACCAGCGTGTCGGTGAAATACTGCTCGCGCGCTTGGATCTGGCCTCAGCGCGGCTGGGGAGGAGTTGGACGAGGTGTTCGAACAGGGCAGAAAACGCCGGACCGAAGCAGCCCGACGACTCCGGCAAATCAGTGCCGCACTGGAGCGAACCCACCTGCAAACCTCGGCGCTGGCCATCTCCCTGCGCGAACGCATCATCACCTCCCCACTGCTCACCGCGCACCCACCGCGAGCTCTGCGATGATCGGCCTACTACATCCCGGCCGCATGGGGTCCGCGGTCGCTGCCCGACTGGTCGCCGCTGGATACGACGTCACCTGGTGCCCGGCCGGTCGCAGCACCGACACTCGCGACCGCGCCGACCGCGCCGGACTACGCCCCGTCACCGACCTGTCGGCACTGCTGGCCCGCGCTGACACCGTTATCTCGATCTGTCCGGCCGCGGTCGCCGAGGACGTCGCGCACACCGTCTCAGAGCACGGGTACTCCGGCGTCTACATCGACGCGAACGCCACCAAGCCCGCAACCATGGCTGCCATTGAGCAGCGGGTGAGCGACGGGGGAGCGTCAGCGGTTGTCGACGCGGTGATCTCTGGCTCCCCACCGACCGACTCCACCTCACCGCGCATCTACCTCGCGGGACCATCGACGCCGACAGCGTCGGCGCAGGAGTTGTTGTCGGACAGCGGACTTGATGCCCGCGTGCTGGGCGAGCGGGTGGGTGCGGCGAGTGCATTGAAGATGGCGACCGCGTCCTATCTGCGGTCCGCGCGGCTGCTCGCGGCGATCGCTCACGGCCTGGCCGACGCACACGACGTCACCGATGCCCTCGTCGCGGAAGCAGAGATGCTCGGCGCGGATCTACTCGCGGACCGATCCGCACTGCCAGGGGTAGCCGCGCGCGGTTGGCGATGGACCGACGAGCTGCGCGATATCGCTGACACCTTGGCGGAGGCAGGGCTGCCCTCGGTCCTCGCCGCTGACAGTTCTGTGCTGTACGAGCGGTTCCGGTCCGCGAAGGACCAATCGACAATCGGCATCGACGAGGTCCTGAAACTGATTGCCACCTCGCCGGATCCAGGTAGGCCACCGACCTCGGCCTGATCACGCCGCGTACCCCACGCCGCATACGACGGCCGACCGGTGGGGGGGCCGCCCGGCTAGGACCACCCTGGCTCTGGTCTACAGGTGTCCGGCTGACCGTCGGCGCACACGCCGCCGTATGCGCGCAGACAAAACCTCGTGAGTCGACCGCATACGAGCGCGTCGACCGCTTATCGCGCGCGGGCCAGCGCACCGTCGACAAATTATGCGGTTCAGGACGCCTTGCGGTGGTCGTCGTTCTCGTGGTGGGCGATCACCGCGAGGAGTTCGCGCACCCATGCCGGGCGCTGCTCGCTGGTTCCGGCGGTGGCGATATCGCGTTCGATCAGCGAGCGGATGTATTCCGACTGCGACATACCGAGATTTGCCGCACGGCTCTTGCACGCCTTGTCGAGATCGAGGGGCATTTTTACCGACCGGGGGATGAGGACCGCTCCGGTGTCCGAGCCGGTCTCGATCGGCGGTTCGACCGGCTCATCGGTGAACACGAGGCGCTGGGTCATCGCCGCGACCTCGTCAGGGCTCATGGTCTCGAACGGATCAGTCGTCATCACGGATCGCCTCCCACTTCTCGAATTCCGCGATCTGGTCGGGCTCCAGGTACGCGGCGTTGTACACCTCGAGGTCACGATCCACACGGCGGGCGTAGACCGCCAGTGGTGTGGCATCGTCGGCGCGGCCCCAAATGACCAGGGACACCAGGGAGGTCGCCGGGTCGACGGCTGACCGTAGCCAGACCGGCCGTTTTCCTTTCATCCACGCATCGACCAAGTCGAATACGTCGTCCGGATCGACCCCTGTTCGCACCAGCATCTGCGCGAGCGCCCAGTACCATTCGATCGCCACACCAGCAAGACTACCGCAGAGACTACCGCCGGTCACGCTGTGAATCAGCTATGGGCCGCACAGTCGGATAGCGCGCACTCGCCTGCGTCGCCCCTCAGGTTTGCTGAGCTGACATGACATCGGCGTGATGGCCTTCATATGTGCGGTGGCCGCCCCCCGGGGGTGACTGCAGAGCACCATGCCCAACCCACGAGCGTTCGCCCCCGGCCCGAGGGGATGCCCATGCGGACACTCGCCGGGACTGACTTCGACCACCTGCCCGCGGCTTCGGGCCGCTTGCGGACCTGGTGCGACCTGGCAGTCACTGCTCACCCGCCGTGCCGGGAACGTCAAGCTTGCGGTAGTCGTCGTGGTCGCCGCAGATCTCTGGGCCAAGGGGTATCGCGGGGCCCAGATAGAGCTGGCGCAGCGCTTGGTTCCAACCCGCTGCTGTCTTGCCCCACCGCGCCGTGGCTGTGTGGACACTACCGAGCCAAATGAGGCTTCACACTGCTTGGAACCGACTTCGGCTTGAACCAAACGCGCGACCAAGGCGCCAGCATCAGAGCGCCCGCGAC
This sequence comes from Nocardia uniformis NBRC 13702, assembly GCF_001613345.1. Classification (GTDB taxonomy): domain Bacteria; phylum Actinomycetota; class Actinomycetes; order Mycobacteriales; family Mycobacteriaceae; genus Nocardia; species Nocardia uniformis. Next base: position 9,571 of record NZ_BDCE01000127.1, read on the forward strand.
GGCGGCCGGACCGGCGAGGAACGCCACCTCGAACGCGAAGTCATACAGCGATTTGGGTATCGACTGGTATATGCGCCATGTGTCCCATTTCCCTATGGTGTACACCAGTGCGTGGATGAGCGCCAACGGCAGTGCGGCGAGGATGAGTACGCGCCCGATGCGATGACGCCGCCACAACCCCAGGACGCCGCCGCTGAGCAGCACTATCTGCGCGGCGCGCAGGATGTTCTGCATCAAGTTGATGCCGTGCCCGGGGGCGGGCTCGTCGAGTCCGTCGAGGAGCTGCAGCGCCGCCCAGCCGATTCCGGCCACCGCCGCCAGACCGGAGAAGACCGCGCCCGCAAGGGGGTCTCGCTGCTGCGGCGAAACATGGTGCGGGGCAAGCTGCGACGGCATGCCGGCGGGTACGAACCATCGGCGTAGCAGCGGTCTCGTGACCAGAAGTACCGTGATGGCCGGGTACACACAGGCAAATCCGGCTTCGAGGACAGCTTCCAGGACGGGTTTGGAGATTGTCGGGCTGTAGTACATCCAGTTGAAGAGCCTGTCGGAGCAGGCGCTCAGGCAGGCGATCACGCACCCGGCGATGATCAGCACGCGGGCACCGATCCGGTGCTGGTACAACGCCCACACGCCCCAGGCCAGCAAGATGATCTGCACGCTCGACAGCGGGATATCGACTAGGGCCCCGACCACCCGCCAATCGCGACTGTCGGTCGAGCGGCGCCCAGTATCGGAGACGAGAAGGTCGTAGCTGTTCACCCACGACTGCACCGCAGTCAACGCACCGAGTAGCGCGGCCACACCGACGGCCACGGCAAGCGGTTTCGGGTCCTGCGGTGGCGGATACGGCTGATAGGCATGCTGATTCAGCGGTTGGTTCATGGTCCCCCCAATTGACGTATGAATGATCGATTCAGCAAGGAGAGAGACCCTTCACGCCTCCTCGGGCGTGAAGGGTCTCTCTTCCTGGGTCGTGCGACTGACCTCGTAGCCTGGTCAGCGGTCCGAAGGCCGCCTGGATTCGGACCAGTTCAGCGGTCTGGATTCACCGAAGGTTGGCGAGGATATCGTTCGCGACGGCTTCCGCGGCTGTCGCTGAGGTTTGGACGTCGGTGAAGCCGCTGAATTTGACGACCACAACGGCGTTGCCGGACTGCGCGACGATATGAGCGGCCGCTCCGGCGGTGTTGATACTGGATGGCCCGGACAGGATGTAGGCCTGGTCGCCGATCGAGATCGCGCTCGATGTCTGCACTGTATTGAAAGTCGGGAAGCTCTCCAGCACTGCCTGCTTCTCGTCGGCGAAGATCGTCGGCGCGGCCGATGAGAGAGTGACATTGACTCGGATGGAGGTCGGGTCCTTGAACGCACCCGACACGATCCAGCTGGGCTCGATGACCCGCTCGGATCCATCCTGCGACGCCGTCGACCCGCTCGCGCCGTCGCAGGTCGCGCCCGCCGCGTAGGTGTCGATCACCTGCGGCGAGATGACCGCACAGGGCTCCGGGAGAGCGCTATAGGTTTTGGTGGGCGCGGCCGCTTGTTGTGTGGCGGAGGTTGTGGTGCTCGAACAGCCAGTGAGTGCGGCGACCACTCCTCCGACGACCACAACGGCCGCCGCCGTCCGAAACGCTCTCGACCCTGCCGCCGCGGTCGACTGCAATTGTGCCGCTTGCGTTCTCGCCAGCGATACGCCCATCAGGAGTCCCCCATGTCATGTGTCGATCTTGAACTTTCGAGGGTGACGCTAGCAGGGGTTTCGCGCGGGCGACCCGCTCAGCGATGATCTGATGTAGCGCGACCGCGCGGCTTCGATCAACCTCGATGAGGGCATCGAGAAAGACCAACCCCGAATTTGTCGAGATGGGCCAGGGCGCGGGCCTCGGCGGCTTGGATGTGCGCCTCTGTTGCGGGTTGTCGATGGTTCCAATCACACAACAAGGGATTGAGCCCCGCCCCAAACCCACGGCGACGAAGGCCGCGCGGAGGAAGCAGGTGGCCAGCAAGGACAAGCCGCGACGGTTTCAATGGCTGCGCAAGCTCATCGGCCGTAAAACGGCGGCTGAGCAGGAAGTCAATCCGGTGGAGACATTGGCGGCGAAGTGGGCAAGTGCCCAGGCCACCGCCGAATACGCGCGCAGTGTCGCCCGCTCCGCCGCGAAAGCCACCGACGGACACAACTTCTGCCTGTGCCAACCGCCACCGCTGCGCCTGGTGATCCGCCGCCGCCGCGAGCGCTACCACCTCGCCCGCTGGGCCGGTACCGACCAACTCCACGCGACGAGGTGCCCTTTCCACGCCGTCATTACGCCCTGTCCGGACGCGGAAACTACGCCGATAGCGCCATCGTCGAAGGCCCAGACGGCACCACCGTCCGCTTCAACACCCCCTGACCAGCGTTACCGCCAGCGGCGCGGTCGCCGACCCTGTCAGCGACTCCCACGGCGCCGACGGCAGTGGACAACGCGCGGTCGGACTGCTCGGCCTGCTGAACTTCCTGTGGGAAGACGCGGGGCTCAACACTTGGACTCCCGCACGGCCACACCGGAATTGGAGCGCGGTCGTCGCGGCCGTGAATCGCCAGGCCGCCGATGTCACCCTCAGCCGCCGCCGACTGTCCGACGTCCTGCTCACGGTCCCGGCGTTCCGCACCGGCATGGGCGAGAACATCATCGGCGCGTTCGACGCCTTCCTCGACGCCCTGCGCGGCCCCACCGACCAAACTCGGCGCGGGCTGATCCTGGCTGAGGTGAAGCAGGCCGAACCCACCACCTACGGCTATGCCTACACCCTCGCGCACCTGCCTCGCGCTCGTCGGGTCTACCTCGACAAACGCTTGCACGCGAAGGCGCTCAGCTCCTTTGAGGTGGCGTTCACGCGTGCGGCCACCGACGCTGGCGGGCGGCGGATCGCGTTGATGCTCATCGAGCGCACCCCGAGGAGCTATGCGGCGGTGGTCGATATCGCGGTCATGCTGACCGGCCGCACCTACTTCCCGCCGACTCCTCCCATTTCTCTGCACCATGCAAGCCGACACGCCAAAGCGCGTGACCGAGCGGCGGAGAACAGGCTCGGTGGCGAGATGTCGCTTGCCAGCGTCCCAGTCGGGGGAGACCATCTACCCACAGCCCGCCTCTGCGACGGCTGCCGCCTACCTCAGGTGAGCCGGGTGTCGGCGAAGACCATCATCGCGTCGCGGTAGTACGTCGCGAGCCCCGCGGCGATACGGTCGAAATTCTCGGCGTGAGCCGGATCGTCATATGTACGAGCCAGCGCCTTGAACGCACGGACGTCCGGCTCCCAGCTTGCGCGCATGAGTTGGTACGCCGTCTCGATCTCCGCCTGAACTGAAGGGGCGCTTACCGCTGTTTTGGATGCCATGAACTCGGCCATCCGAATCATCGCCGCGGTCGTTTCTCGCTGCATCCGCTCGATCTCTTCGGCACTGAGCGACTCGATGAACTGTTGCGACCGCTGCTGAACCTGCTCCTGATCGGGCCAATCGTCGCTTCGTACCGCCTCGTATCGGTTCGGGTCGAAACCTTCGAAAAGGTTTTCCGGCCTGTTGATTTCGGTCACAGCCCCTGATTCCTCCTGGCTCTGGAGTTCCTCGATAGTGTGGGCGAGCGTGCGTGCTACCAGAGCGAGACGATCACGCTTGCGGGTCACCCGCGCGTGGTGATCGCGCAGCGCCTGCAGATGGTCGGTCTGCCCGTCGAGAATCGCCGCGATGGCATCGAGCGGCATGTCCAACTCCCGCAACACGAGAATCTGCTGCAACCGCAGCAGTTGCTCCTGCTCGTAGACGCGGTAACCGTTGCTACGAATACCGGCGGGCGAGAGCAGTCCAATCTCGTCGTAATACCGCAGCGTTCGCGGCGTCACGCCAGACATGCGGGCAATCTCGGCGACGGACCAGGCCACACCCATCCTCCTGCTCGGAACTCCGCCGGTCCATCCGGCACCTCGACGCTAAACATGCACGCAACGTGAACCTCAAGGCCCGCCGGCCCCCGAACGGCACGACAGGGTGGGAGCCGAACACACTGACTATGCCGCAACCCGCGCGGTTCGAACCGGCCACGCGGTGCGTCCGGGAGGTCAACGGGCTGAGATCATTTCGGTTCGACGACCGCACCGAACTTTAGCTGCTCAGCGGTTCG
>NZ_BDCE01000128.1 GCF_001613345.1 Nocardia uniformis NBRC 13702
TCATGCTTCCGCCTCCATCGATCGGTAATAGAGACCTCCGCCGACGCGTGACGAGTTCGTGATGGCGTCCGTGGCAGCGCTGCCGCTGGCTGCCACATCGTTGCCGAACACGCGCCCACGCCGCGATCCGTGCAGCTGGCAGACGCCTTTGCGAACGCACGATAATGCCGCTTGCGGCGCTGATCGGAGCGGCCACGGAGCGCGCCCGAAGACCAACGGGCTGAGGTCATCTCGATCAACTGCAACGCACGATAATGCCGAATTCCGGATGTCCGGCCGACTTGATCTACAGTCGGCCGAACCCCTAGTGGACCATCGTGTAGTGGCTATGGCTCCAATTCGAGGCAGAGGCCGACCTGATGGCCGCCTGCCCTGGTCTGGATCGGTGCGGGCATGCTCGCGCCATCTGTGCCCATCGGTATAGGTGTGGTGGACAGCATGGCGTACGCCTGCGCAAGCTGATACAAGGCCTCGGATGCCTTGCCATGCTTGGCATCGACGATGGCTCGCGCCTCCTGCGCGATGGCTTCGAGCAGAGCGTTGCGGGCGTCGATCGCGGCAGGAACTTCCCGCACCCGGACCACGGCAGGCGGCATGTCGGGCTCGGAGGAGTGTTCGGTGGGCGTCATATCTTGGATTTCCATAGCTCTCCTTCGATCGAACAGGACGATCCAAGGCTAGCTTTGCGAGCATCAGCTGGAGCGCGAAATAGGTTCCACAGCAACCTAACTGGTGAGCTTCCGAGCCTAACGCCAGAGTGTCGAGACCGGCACTGCTGACTGCGCGATGCCTCATCATGCCCCCGCGGGCGCGGTCTGGTAGGGACAAGTCCACACCTGGCCATAGTCGACGCGAGCGAGCTCTAATGCCGCATGTCGCGCTGTCCGAACCGGCCAGCGCGGTGCAGCGGAAGATCAACTGGCAGTGCTCATCCGAGGCCGGCGGACGCACCATACTGTCGATGATCGGTCAGGGTTCATAGAAATCGGCCTTCGACCGTGACGGATCGTAGGGCGCTCGTTTCCGTACCGTAATCCGTTGCGCCGTAATGATTGCCGCACCTTCGCCGATACCTCTTGGTACTGCGACACACTGAGTAGCTAGTGCAGTTCAGGGTGTCGCTGCCGGATTCGCTCCCACGGTGCGGGGACCGGCACCTGACGCGGGATCCGGCACACCGTGACCCGCATTCACGCCAGCGTCCAGCTGGCTCATCGTCGCATCGCTCTGATACGACAGCAAGAAAGACAACGCCCATGACGAATTCGCTTGGTGCTGCCCACTCCGCGCTCACCGTTCCCGCATCGCCAGCCGCCACCACCCGCCGCGGGCTCATGGTCCTAGCGTCCGCGGCCGCTCTCGCCGTGTCCGGCTCGTTGGTGGCCGCTCCCGCTCACGCGGACGCGCTCGTCCAGATCGCCGGGCCGGCCAGCCCGGTACCGACCGGGACGCCCTACACCTACACCGTTACCGTGCCCAGCTTCCCCGACGATTTCCTGCTAGCCCTCGTCGTCGACCTCAGCGGCGCGGCAGCGACCTTCACCGGCGTCTCCAACAACGGCACCATGGACTGCACCGCGTCCGGTACCCACGCCTTGTGCCTCAACTACAACAACACCCCCTTCCCGGCGGTCGTCACCCTGACGGTGCTCCCCACCGCCACCGGAACAGTGACCGCCAACGCCGTAGCGGAAATCAATGCAAGCCCTGACGGCACGGACAGCACCACCACCACGATCGGGAACCCGGCCTTCCCGTTCACCGGGTTCTTCGCCCCGGTCGACAACCCGCCCACCGTCAACACCATGAAAGCCGGCGCCGCCGTTCCAGTGAAGTTCGGCCTCGGCGGCGACCAAGGCCTGAACATTTTCGCTTCCGGTTCCCCGGCCTCCCAGCAGGTCGACTGCCAAAGCGGCGCCACCACCTCGCCGGTCGAGGAGACCGTCACCGCCGGTGGCAACAGCCTGTCCTACGACTCCGCAACCAGCCGATACAACTACGTGTGGAAGACCGACAAGGCATGGGCGGGCACCTGCCGCACCCTCGATCTGAACCTCACCGACGGCACCGACCACACTGCCCACTTCGCCTTCGACTAACCCACCCAGCCGCAGACGGCACCGGCTCATTTCGACCCGGGCCTCCTACCTCACGGAGACCCGGGTCAGACCGGCAGCAGGTGATAGGAGCCAGGCGACCACGCCCAGGGCCCAGAACTGAAGCATCGCAACACTTCTGAGCATTAAAGCGCCGAACGCCAGCCTTCGATTGCAGCTTTGTGCACGGTCCTCTCCGAACACCAGGTAACCAGCCACGCTGCGAGCGGCGAGAAGCGATCTCGGGGCTCCGGAAATCGGCGAACCACAAGGATCATGTGCCAGCCGAACCGTTGGGTAGGCCGGGAACGCTGATGCGCAGCCACGAACTCACACTCGGCCGAAGCTTCGGTGTGGTGTTCGACCACGGTGACGACTTCTACACCGCGCTCGCCGACTTCTGCCGAACCCACAACCTTCGGCAGGGATACATCCCCTCGTTCATCGCGGGCTTCAGCTCGGTCGACATCGTCGGCACCTGCGACAAACTCGACAATCCGGCCGCACCTGTCTGGACACGGGTGCACCTCACCAACGTCGAAGCCTTCGGAGGCGGCGGCACACTTGCCTACGACCCCGAGACCGACACCGTCCTGCCGCACATCCACATCGCGGTAGGGCTCAAAGAACAGTCGGCGACGGGATACACCAGCCACCTTCTCGCGGCCACAGTGCAGTTTCTCACCGAGATGCTCGTCATCGAGGTCACCTCGCCATCCATGACACGGCGACCGCAGCCGGATCTGTTCGATGTACCGCTGCTCCGATTCGACTGAGCCCTGCCGCAATCACCGAGTTGGATTGCGATTGCCCTGGCGGTTCGTCGGCATTCCTTGTGACGATCGGCGCGAAGCGTAGCGGTCCGAATGCCCTATGCCGACGTGCGAGCGTTCAGTTCCTGTCGCGCAGATCCGTCGAGTCCAGCGTGATCGGTTAACCCTCTGTGGGCGATCGGCTCCACCTAGCATGTAGAGGCTGCTTAATACTCTTTGCGCAGAGCGGATTTCAAGGAGTGCAGATGACCAGTAGCGAAGATCAGACCACTGCGTCCACAACCGATGACGAGATCCACCAGATTCCGATAACAATCCAGCCGCCGGGCGACGCAGAGACCCGCGACGTACTGTTGCGAGCGATCAGCCGGGAGACCCAATTCGTCACAGATAAACTTCAGGGCCACGCGTCCAAAGCCCTCGAGGAACTGGCCAGGGCCTTCGCCTTGGTGAGCGCGACCGTGCCGACCAGCGGTGCGTCTCCGACAGTCGGCATGTCAGGAAGAAGCGCCACCTACGACGTGAGGAACACCGAAGGCTCCGTTCACGCCTATGTCGAAGGGGGACCAGCCTCGCTGTATTAACGGCTGAGCGTTAGCTGCCACCTCTTGGAAGAGGGGACCATAGCCAGCCCCTACCTAGGGAGGGGCTGGCTATTGTGCTGACGGGCCGGGAACACGGCGTGCGGCTAGAGCGCGGCGGCGGCGCGGTAGCGCCGCCGCAACATCCGGTTCAGACACCTCCCCGAACATCTGATAATGCCGTGGCGTGCGGTTCGGCTGGCCGCCAATTGATCTCGCAAACGCACGGACATAGCCGATTATCGTGCAACTGCGCCCGTCTGATCGTGCTCTGCGATGTCGGCGATCAGCACGTGGTGTTGCGCCGCGGAGGTATGACGGACCGGTCAGCCATCGGAATTTGACTGGTGCAGAACAGGTTCGAATCAGCCCAGGCGGCCTGAGAGTTCGAGTTCGGCTGCGGCCAATGCAGCACTTCGCGGACAATGAATGTGCTACCCCGGTTGCGTCGAATGTTGTTCGCCGCGACCGACGTTCATCACAGCGGCGAGCTGTTGCCCCGACATCGTGGGTCGATCGCGGTGCGTGTGGTGATGGTGTCGTCGAGATACCAGAGCAGGGGACATCGATGGACACTTCAGGGATTCCCGAGGGTGAACAGCTGTACTTGTTCACGGGCGGAACGATATTGACCGTTGACCGGGCCTTCTCGATTGCCGAGGCAATCGCGGTTCAGGGCAATCGGATCGTAGCGGTCGGCGCGGAGGCGACGGTACGCGACATCGTGGGGGTGGGAGCCACGGAGATCGATCTGGCGGGCCGAACGATGTTGCCGGGCTTCGTCGATGCCCATACCCACGTGTTGACCGGCAGCATGGTGGCGGCTCTGATGGAGTACGTCGGCATGGCGCGCTTCGCCACCGTGCGAGAAGTACTCGATCATCTGACAGACATGGCAAGGCAAGCGCCCGAAGGTAAATGGATCCTCGCCCGCAATTTCGATCCGGCAGTGCAACCGGACCTGGCAGCGCTGACGTTCGCCGAACTCGACGCGGTATCGACCGCGCACCCGGTGTTCGTCCTCAACGCCTCCGGACACATTGCCTACGCGAATTCCGCGGCGTTCGCCGCCGCAGGCATCGGAGAGGATGTGGAGGATCCGGACGGAGCCGAGTTCGTTCGCGATGCCGACGGAAAACTCACCGGGACAATGAAGAACGGTGTCGCATACAACCAGGTCCTGGGGAAATGCGACGCCGCTGCCGGATTGAACCCGGTCGACGCGCTGATCGACCTACTCGAAGGTTGGCGGCAGGTCGGGTTGACCACGGTGAGTGAACTGGGATTGGGCACCTTGAGCCACACACCCGACGACCTCACCGTCCTGACGCAGGCAGCAGGCACCGGCAACCTGAAGACCCGCATCCGCGCCTACTCCTTCTACACCCTCGGGACCGACACCTGGGACGCGGCGGGGGTGCGGCCGGGCGATGGCGACGCGCTGGTGCGCATCGCCGGCTACAAACTCGTCGCCGACGGCTCCAACCAGGGATTCACCGGCCTGCAACGCGAGCCGTATCTCGATACCGACAACTACGGAATCGCCTACATGGAGCCTAAGGTGCTCGCCGCGGAGGCGGTCGACCGCGCGAGCAAGGGCTGGTCGCTCGCGATCCACGGCAATGGCGACGCCGGTATCGACAACATCCTGGATGCCTGCGACGCGATACGCGATGCCGGGGTGGAGCCAGGCGCTGCGCGAGTGCGGATCGAGCACTGCTCGATCCTGCACGACGAACAGATCACCCGCATGAAAGACCTGGGCGTATCCGCCAGCTTCCTGATCGGGCATGTCCACTACTGGGGTATTGCGATGCGCGACACAGTCTTCGGCACACAGAAGGCATTGCTGCTCGACCGGTGCCGCAGCGTGGAGGCAGCGGGAATCGGGTTCACGCTGCACTCCGACTTCATGGTCACCGACCCCCACCCACTGCACATGATCGAGATGGCTGTCACCCGGCGTACCTGGAAAGAACCCGACTATGTGCTGGCACCCGAAGAGCGCATATCGGTGGAATCAGCAATCCGCGCCGTGACATCCGAAGCGGCGTGGCAGCTGTCCTCCGAACATGAAGTCGGCAGCCTCGAAGTCGGCAAATACGCCGACTTCGTCATCCTCGACCAAGACCCCCGCGCCGTCCCACCCGATCAGATCAAAGACATCACAGTCCTGGAAACCTGGATGAACGGCAACCAGGTCTACTAAGGGAACTACCACCGACCGTCGACAAGCTGATCCGGCGGTCGGATCGCGTCGACACCCAGCCGCCGAGCGCGCGGTTCGGCCCGGCCGCGCCAAGCGCTGACTACAGTCGAGGCAAGTGAGCGATAATGCCGCGACCGCGCTGATCGAACCGGCCAGCGCTTGGCATCAAAGATCAACCAGCTAGGGCGATCAGGGGGCCGATCCAACGCACCATATTGCCGAATTGAGGTAGAGGACCGCGCCTTGCGGCCATCCGGTCGCGCGCTGTGCCGACCGCGGCGGCGAACCACCCGTGGACCGGCTACTTCACATCGCCGGGTTGGAACTGCTCGACGTCGCCCCACTCCCACGCGATCATTCTGTCCTTGGCAGCGTCCCTGATCAGTGCCCATACGGTATCGAGGTCGCGGTCGGGAGGCAGGTCAATCGCGATGTGGCGATCCCCGCTCCATTCTGATTTCAGGTGGCTTTGCGTAATAGCGCGGTCGATGGCGCCGTGTAGCTGTGTGGCCTCGTCATCCGACAGCGTCGGCAGCAGGAGGATGCGAATGACTCGGTGCTCGGACTTCTCGAGCAGTTCGGTCACCTGTTGATCGGCCGGATCCAGCCTCACTCGATCACCGAGCGCGAGGCCGTAGACACGGAATGGAATGCATGAAACCTTGAAGGTGTCCTCACCCTGTCGCTCGAGCCAGAGCTGTTCGAGTGTGCCTGGAAAGCCGTACGGTTCGAGGTTGGCCATGGCTATGAAATTGGAAGTATCACGGTCAACCGGTGATTCATGAGTGATGTAGTACGGTCCGGCGTGACCGTGCGGATGGTCTTTGCCGAAGGGGTGTGAGCGGCTCGGACAGGCTGTGGCAGACAACGTCCGCTCATCAGCGTAAGACGTTTCGTGTCAAGCGGTTCGGTCGGTGCCCTTGGCTGTCGTCGTCCCGGCATCGCGGCGATCACGGCTTGAGCTCGAGCGGGAGTGAGCGGGTTCGTTTCCCGGGTGGTCAGATGCCGATAGCGGGCGGCATAAACCGGGTGGGTGCCCCACACGCCTCGCCAAGCAGCCAACCGCAGTCCGGGGCGCCCGGCTCCGGTGAGTCTGGCGCGGCCGGTGAAGGCACCGGACTTCTTCTCCCGAGGTGCGAGACCGGCGTGTTCGACCACCGCCCGAGCAGTGGGAAACCGTGTGGGATCGCCGGTTTCGGCCAGGATCGCCGCTGCCCCGCCCGCGGACAGCCCGACGATCGAGGTGACCAGATCGGTGAGCCGGAGCTCATCGAGCACACCGGTCATGCGAGCCTCGGTCTCGGCCAGGCGCTGCTTGGCCTCGGCCCAGTCCTCGAGCAGCAGATGCACTCGTTCCACGGCGCCGCGGCGGTGGGCGAGCACCCCGGCCGGATCATCCGGTGCCGCAAACAGTTTCCCGGTGATCCGAAAACACGGCCGCTTCGCGCCGCCGCGGGTGACCTCGCCACGGATCAGGCGCTCGAGCCGGTTTCGGCCCAACCGGCGGGTGCGGGCGAAATCGCCGCCATCGCGGCCACAGATCACCCGCAACGCGGCCATCCAGGTCCGGGATTCGAACGGTTGCTGGGCGGCTTCGAGAGCGGCCGGCCACACGCATTCGAGCAGGGCGCGGATCTGCTGGATCTGGGCGACTATCTCGGCCAGCAGTCCAGGCCGCCTTGGCCGAGCATTTTCTATGCCGCGTGGCGCGCCGTTCGAACCGGCCACGCGGCACGGCCGAAGTCCAACGCACCGACTTCATCTCGGGCCTGGCGACGCACCATAACGCCGAGTATCGGCCATCACCGCGATCAGCCGGAAGTTTGTCGTGCGGGTGCTCTGCGATCAGAACAGGATCAGCGCGGCGCACGGGCCGACAATGGCAATGCACTGCGGGGTGACCCTATGGCAGGGCTGCCGACACCAGCACCGGGCGCAGCATGTCCTCGATGGCGCGCCGGACCTGCTCCGGGGCGAGGTCGAGGTCCTGGCGCAGGATCCGCCAGGTAGTCGCGTCGCAGGCGACCACCACCTGCGCCTTCCGGCGCTCCTGGGCCTGCTGGTCATCTCCGGGGGCCAGGTGCTCCTCGAACGCCGTGCGGCACCACGTGAGGTGGAACTGCCGGCCAGGTCGCGGCCGATTCGGCGACGCCCGCCCCACAGCCTGCCTGACGCCATTTGGCGCGTGTTGGTGTTCGTGTGTAATGGCGTGCACACCACAGATGAGGGCGCGAGCACCTGGGCTGGCAGGCCGGTCCCCAGCGGGGCGGCCGTCGAGAGCGCACTCCGCCACCACCTGGCCGTCCTCTATACGCGCATCCAGCATTGCCGCTGATTGTCTGCCCGGCAGGCCGATCGCCTGCCGGGCAATGTCTTGCAACCAGCCGCGTACCGCGCTGATCGAACCAGCCACGCGGCACGGCCGAAGATCAACGCACCGACTTCATCTCGGGCCTGGCGACGCACCTAATGCCGAATTGAGTGTGTTCGACGAGTCGTGACTGCCGTTGAGAACGGGGGCTCGGTGGTCGGTCGCAAACCGGTTCGGTGCCAGCGGAGTCGGCGGTCGGTGCGCTGAGACTTATGCTGCGTGGGATCGGTGTCCTGGTGGTAGACCGGAGTGCGCAACCGCGGCAAGAAGTCTCGGATAGAGGCGTTGCGGCCTTCCGTGTTGATCACACTCAGGATTCGGAGGCGTAGCGGCCGACGAGCTCGCTGTCTTGGCGCGAGGTGGCGTCGTTGAATCCGAGGATGTACCCGTCCGGGTCGGCGATATAGAACTCCCGCGTGCCGGTGTGATCAGCGGAGGGCCCGCGAATGATGTCGGTGACCGCCGCACAGGTGTCGAGCATGGATTGGAAGTCGCGAACCTCGAGATAGAACATTCCGGTGAACCCGATCTGCTTGCCCTGTAGCGAAGGCAGCCAGTTCTCCAGTTGTGTGTGGCGGTAGAGCATTCCGCAGAACTGGCCGTCGAACAGGACCATGTGGATATCGGTGTCCTCGGTGGCAGTTTGGCTGTCGACGGTGAATCCGAGCTGCTCGTAGAATGCCTTGCTCACCGCGGTGTCTCGCACACCGAGGCAGGGTGTGAACGGCATTGGTCTCTCCTTTCGTCGGCTGTCTCTCGAAAACGGCGGGTCAGTTGAGTTGTTTGACCAGGATGTTGTATTCGCCCGCAATCGTATGGGCTGTCCAGCCTTCGTTGCGGTAGAGCTGCTGGGCGGGTCGGTTGTCGCGGTGGACGCCGAGGGACAAATTGGTGATCCCTGATCTCCTGGCAGTGTCCTGGAGTTGTCGTAGCAGCGCAGTTCCCAGCCCTCGACCGCGCTGCTTCGCGACCGTCGCGATGGTGAGTTCGGGGGTGCGGTCGTCGATGAACGCCGGGGAAGCGTTCGAATGGTCGAACAACCGCGCCCACGCCGCGCCGACGGGCGTGCCGTGTTCATCATGGGCGATCACGCCGAGATCGGAGGGTTTACCCCACTCCGCGACGTAGCGGTAGGAATCCGGCGTCTCCGGCAGATCGTCGACGGTGAGCACGTGACCGGAAGCAACGGCGGCTTCGATCAGCATCTGAGCCAAGAACTGCTGATCCTCGGCGGTGGACGTGCGAAAAGTGAACTCGGTGAGTGGCATGAGGGGTTTCCTGTGCTTGGGCAACGGTTCGGCCGACGGCGCTCTGCTGTGGAGGGCGCGCCGACCGAGCCGCCGCGATGGGTCAGGGTGTGGATTGAGGTCGTAACCGGTCTTGCAGCCGCTGGCTGTGGTTGCCGTAATCGGGTTGGTTGAGCACGGCGGGCGGGAAATCGGTGTGTAGCAGCAGCCGTCCGAGCCGCTCCTCCAGGCATCCGATACATAAGATCGTGTCCTCGCGGGCGCCGGCGGTGTGCCAGACGGTGTCGTGCACGCAGTACCACTCGTCGGGTCCATCCAGCGGCGCGGTCGGCGATCCGCAGTCGTGACAACGGAATTCGTCGCGACCTGGCAGTCGGCGGCGTGCGAGGCGCGTGAGAAGTCGGTGCACGCTGGTTCGGGTGATGGTTACGTCGTGGCGCGCCGCTGCACGCTGCCCTTCTTCAGGCATGAGGTGCACACCTTCATCCGTACGGGCGTGCCGTCTTTCACGGCGCGCACAGGCTGGATATTCGGGTTGAACCGCCGGCTGGTCCGCCCCTTGACGTATCGCTGCTGGGCTCGACGTCCCGCACGGGCGACGCGTTTTCCGAAGTTCGGCTTCTTGCCGCAGACATCACAGTGGGCAGACATGGTCTCTCCTGTTCTCCGAGGCTTTCGCCGTCGGCTCGATGGATCGGTTTCGAAGCGATAGTGTCGGCGGTACCCACGAGGCCCGCGAGGCGTTTTCATCCGATGCGGTTTCGCCGAAAACGCCTCCGACCAGCTCGGATGATTCCGCCGACGAGGTCTTGAAATCAGACGATCGGTGCAGATCGCATCCGGGGCGATGCGATCTGCACGATTTCAGATCCATCCGCTGTGGGTGGCGATCCGGATCGCCTCGATGCGGTTGCGGGCACCGAGTTTGCGGTTGATCGCGGCGAGAATGTTGCGGATCGTGCCGGGCGAAAGATGCAGTGCCGCAGCGATTTCACCAGGCGTGCGCCCCGCTGCGGCCAGCCTGAGAATGTCGATGTCACGGGCACCGAGCGGATTGCCCGGCATGTGCAACACCTCCGCGACGGTATGCGCCTCCAGGACCCGCTCACCGCGGGCGACTCGACACACGGCGTCGGTCAGCGCGCTGATCGACACGTCTTTGCTCAGTAGCCCCTCCACCCGTGCCGCCAGTGCCGATCTGAGCAGGTCGGGTCGGTTCGGTGGGGTCATGAGGAGGACCCGGCAGCCGGGCAGCGCGGATTTGAGCTGCACGGCGGCCGAGACTCCGTCCAGCCCTGCGAGATCGGCGTCGAGCAATGCGATCGTGGGTCGGGTACGCAGTGCGCTGGGCACCACGTCGGTGCCCAGCGGCACCTGGGCGACCACGTCGACCCCGGGCACGCCGGACAAGACTGTGGCCATTGCTTCTCGGGGCAGCCGCAAGCTGCCGGCGAACAGCACTCTGATCATGGAGGTTCCATTTCGGAGAACGCCGAATAGGTTATGGCCCCGTCGTTCCCCTCCGCGGGTCCGCAGAGGGGAACGATCGGGGGTCAGGTGCGTGGCTGGCGGCGGGGCAGCAGAAACATCAACGCCCACATGACTACTGCCGCGGCGATGATGTACCACAGCGTGCTCGCGAACGCGTCGATCACGACAGTTCCTCGGCTGCCGGCGGGGGCGTGCACGAAGTACAGCACCGAGGCCAGGGCGATACCGATCGCAGTACCGACCTGCATCGCGGTGTTGAACACACCCGATGCCGCGCCCATATCCGCAGGGTCGACCCCACCGAGAGCCAGCGCGGCAACACCCGCACCGATCATGCCGAAACCACACCCGAGCGCCAGCATGGGAGCGATCGCGGCAGCGAACGCGACCTCGGTGCCCTGGCCGGTGACCAGCAGCTCGTACCCGAGCAGGGCGAGCGCCACCAGCAGCGCACCGGCCTGTGGTACTCGACGGGCATGGGCCAGAACGAGTTTCGACGCGAGCATCGCACCACCCATTCCGCCGACGGCCACCGCGGCCGCAGCCGGGGCGAACCGGGCCGGGGACAGGCCCAGACCGTCCTGCATGAACAACGTCCAGCTCAGCAGGAACACACCCGACACCAGGCCGAAGACCAGCTGAGCGGATACCCCGCCGACGAACGACTTTTCGCGGAACAGCGACAGCGACACCAACGGTGATCCGTCCTTGGCGGTCTTGGCGCGCTGCTGCCCCACGAACGCGGCCAGCACGAGCAGTGCGAGCAGCATCATGACCACACTCCATGCGGGCCAATGCTTCTCACCACCCACCGTCAGCGGGTAGACGATCAGCAGCAAGCCCGCGCTACACAGCGCGATGCCTACCGGATCGAGGCGTCGGGCATGAGGGTCGCGGGACTCCGGGATGAACCGAACACCCACGACCACCGCGGCCAACCCGATGGGCACGTTGATCAAAAAGATTGTCCGCCAGCCCAGATCGAACAGATCCGCGCCGGTCAGGACGCCGCCGAGGACCGGGCCGAGCACGCCGCCCAGCGACATGATCAGTCCGTACAGGCCGAACGCCTTGGCGCGTGCCTGACCGTCGAAGCTGACATAGAGCACAGCCAGCACCTGCGGCACCATGACCGCCGCCCCGGCGCCTTGCAGCGCGCGGGCCGTGATCAGCATGGCCGGTCCGGTCGCCAGGCCGCACAACAGCGAGGCGAGAGTGAAGGCGGCGGTGCCGGTCAGGAAGACGCGCTTGCGGCCGTAGAGATCGCCGAGTCGTCCGCCGGTGATCAAGCCGAGGGCGAACACCAGCGTGTAGGCGGCCGGAATCCATTGCACCGCAGCGCTTGTCGCGCCGGTATCGGATTGGATAGACGGCAACGCCGTGTAGACGATCGAGCCGTCGAGTGCGTTCATCAGTTCGGCGACCAGCACGACGATCAGGGTGATGGTCAGAGCCCGACCCGCAGCGCCGGCGCTGCCGCGGGTGGTGTCGAGGGTTTCCGAAGTCACGAAAACCTCCTGTTCTGAACAGTTGATTAGGGGATACGGGCAGGCCAGGGCCACGTACGCCAACTGCGCACAGGAGGGTGGAAGAGGGTACGACAAAGCGCCCAGGCCATCGGGAAAAGCCGTCCACGACATGACCGGAGCACGCGTGTGCGGCTCACGGGGTCAGTGCCGGAACAACGGCTACTTGGCCTGGGAAGGAATAAGTCATCACCTCGAAGTTGATCGGAGCGCACGCGTGTTCGCATACGCACGCTGCAACGCCTCGGGCGGATTGATCACCGATCGGCGCACTAACAGCTAAGTACAGTTGTACCCTAACTCCGGTTGCTCTCGGGGCGAATGTGCCCCGAATCTCACTAAGTACATCTGTACCCTGGAGCGGTGGCGATACAACAGTGGCTGTGCGGGCGAACATGACCGAAGCAGCCGAGGAACGTCCGAAACAGGTGCGCCGACGGCGATTCGACCCGAACCGCCGCGAACGCATCGCTCGGGCCGCGGTCCAGGTCATCGGTGAGCGCGGAGTGGAGGGTTTGACCCACCGCGCGGTCGCCGAGGCCGCCGACGTCCCGATCGCCGGCACCACCTATCACTTCACCGGCAAAGAGGAACTGCTCGCCGCGGCGCTGGAGATCTGCGTCGGCGACTACGAGGCGATCATGGCCTCGATCGTCGAGGACGGTCCCACGAGGACGATCGCCGAGATCATCGACCAAACCGCTACGGCCCTGGTCGACTGCTTCAGCAACGAACGCGTGGTCACCACTGTGCAACTCGAGCTGTACGTCGCCGCTATCCGCCGCCCCGCGCTACGGCCGATCGCTGATCGCTTCACTGAAGCCACCCGCACCATGTACGCCCATTACACCGACGCCGACACCGCCGCGCTGCTCACCGACACCGCGCAGGGACTCACCCTGCGCGGCATGGCGACCGACACCCCACCCACCACGGATCGAATCCGGGAGCTGCTTACCCGTTGCTTGCCGTGAGCGCTTCGACGCCGACTTGTAGCCCCGGCTCGGATCGATCGACTGGTGTGACCGTGCTGGCCGATGTCGAAATGCACTGGATTGCCGCATTCACCGACAGCACTTGCGCGCACATCTGGTTCGGCAGGCTCGAGCAGCCGACGTCCGCACACCATCAGAAGCATTCGAAGAAGTGTTGCGATGACCGCCTGAGCCCGCACCGATTT
>NZ_BDCE01000129.1 GCF_001613345.1 Nocardia uniformis NBRC 13702
GGTCGTCGCCACCCACGCGACGGCGGCCGTTTCCAATACAGCAGGCGGGGTCGGGCGGAACTTCCCGGATGAATCGGGCACTTCCATGATATGCATCACATGGCCCTGTGCGACGACAAGCATGTGCAAATGCAGCTCAAATCCAGTGTGGTGAAGAAGATCTGAGCCACCGTCGGCTGTCTCCGCGTCACTCGCCGAGTCGTCGTGCCAGCGTCGGCTTTCCCGGTCCGGACAGTTCGCCGACAATGCCGCGGCGTCCCGCCATCGCCATGAGCAGTGCTTCACCGGGGCCCGCCACTTCGGCGCCGGTGCCGACCTCCCAGTCGAGATCGGTTGCACGCAAACGCAATCCGCGGATTGATAGGGGCCGGGGCGTCGCGCTCGGCCCGCCTCGGTCAGCAGCCGCACTGCTCGCCCGATGGCGTTGTGGTCCCAGAGTGAGCGATCCTGGTTGCGCAGCAACACAATTCGACCATCCGTGCCGAATCGAGCTGTCGCCCTGGCGCGGTGCAACCGGATCAGTGCGAGTAGACCCATGACCTCCGGCTCCCCGGGCAGCAGCCGATCGGTCAATGTTGCCAGCCATTCGGCATCGGCTGCCAGATCGAGCCCACCTGCCTGCTCGGTAGCGAGGTAGCCCTCATTGAACAGCAGATAGATCACGGCGAGCACTTCCGGCAGCCGCTCGCCGAGCTCGTCCTCGGCCGGAATGCGATACGGAATCCCGGCCTGTGCGATCTTTCGTTTCGCCCGCGTGATCCGCTGCGCCACAGTCGATTCCTGGACCAGGAAGGCCTTGGCCAGCTGGGCCGTGCTCAATCCGCACACCATACGCAGCGTCAACGCCACCTGGGCATCACGTGACAGCGCCGGATGGCAGCAGGTGAACATCAGCCGCAACCGATCGTCCACCTCGTCGTGCACGGGCCACCGCACTTGCCGCAACTTATCGCGATAGGTGGCCTCGCGACGCAGCACGTCGAGTCCGCGCCGCCGCGCGACCGTGAACAACCACGCCTGCGGATACTCCGGTATGCCGTC
Source organism: Nocardia uniformis NBRC 13702 (assembly GCF_001613345.1). Lineage (GTDB taxonomy): Bacteria > Actinomycetota > Actinomycetes > Mycobacteriales > Mycobacteriaceae > Nocardia > Nocardia uniformis. Next base: position 1,042 of record NZ_BDCE01000129.1, read on the forward strand.
GACCGGCCATGCGCGCAGGGCCTTCTCGACTGCGTCGGAGACCAGATCCTCGGCGGCGGAGAAGTCACCGAGCAGCGTCACCAACGACGATGCCAGCCGGCTACCGTGCTCGCGCACCACCTCCGCGAGCACTCGCGCCGCCTCGGCATCGGTCACATCAGCACCGGCCGGATCTCCACCAGCGGACATCCGGGCCAGGTCCGCGCCATCCGGATCGCCTCATCCAGATCGGCGATCTCCACCTCCACATAGCCACTGACAACCTCCTTGCCCTCGACGAAAGGACCGTCGGTGATCAGCGGCGCCGCACCGGGCGTGAGCCGCACCGTGGTCGCGGTTTCCGGACCGGTGAGTTTGCGGTTGTGCAGGATCTTGTCGGAGTGTTCGCCCAGCCATTCCTGGACCCGCGCGAACCCACGATCCCGTTCGGCCTGGTCCATCGCCTCCCAGTCCTTCTCCCACTCCTCGGTCTCGCAGAACATCAGCACGTATTTCATGCCGGTCACCTCCTTCACTCATTAGACGATCGGGAAGGCGCCGAATCCGACAACATTCGGTGAATACGTGCGCGGCCGGGGGCGATACCGGTGGTCACCCGGCTCGGGGCCAGGGACTCGGGATGTGGTGTCCAGGTCATGGGGTAATGCTGGCGACGCCTGGCAGTTGTCCGAAACGAGCTTTGGTGTCGAGGGAAACGATGGTGCGGGCGGTCTCGGCGGCATGGGAGGCGATGATGAGGTCATGGGCGCCGCGTGGGGTGCCTGTTTGCCGGATATGGGCCAGTAGCTGGGCGTGGTAGGCCGCTGTCCGCTGGGTGTAGTCGAGTACCTCGATATCTCCCAGGAGTAGGTCCAGCCTGCGTGACCGTGCTGCTGCCCGTTCCGGGGTGTCCGCCAGTTCGATGCCCACCCGGAATTCCGCAACTGTCACCGCCGCGATGGCGAGTTCGTCGTTGTCGAAGAGGGAGCGGTCGATCTTTGCGCGTTCGTAGGCGATGAGGATGCCGGTGTCGAGGATCAGGCGTCGGCCCACGGGTCCCTCGGTTCATCGGTAACCAGGGACAACGCGTTGGCGATATCGGACTCGTAGTCATCGTCGAATGGCGGTACGTCGGTGTTCTCCAGAGCTTCCCGAAGTGCGCGCCCGGTTCGTTTCGGTGCGGGGGCGATGGTCGCGACGGTGCGCCCGTGGCGGACGATCGTGATGGTTTCGCCACGCTCGGCGCGGTCGAGCACGGCGGAGAAGTTCCGAGATGCCTCGGCCGCCGATATCGTGGTCATGAATTCAGAATATCTGAATTTGTAGTCCGAGTCCCGTGATTACCGCATCCGAACTGGCGGCGGTGTGCCTGGGGGTCGGTCTATTCTCCGCGTCAGTCCGATAGCCCGATCCGTGCGTGCAGTCGGCGTAGTGGTTGTGGCGCCCACCAGTTGGCGGGGCCGGCCAGGCGCATGAAGGCGGGGACGAGGATGGCGCGGATGATGGTCGCGTCGACGAGGATCGCGACCGCCATGCCCACGCCGAGCATCTGCACGAATAGCACTCCGGCGGTGGCGTATACGGCGAAGGAGAGGGCGAGGATGGCGCCTGCCGCGGTGATGAGTGGTGCGCTGCGTTGCAGTCCGGTGGCGACGGCGGTGGTGGTGTCGCCGGTGCGGTCGTATTCCTCCTTGATTCGGGAGAGTAGGAATACCTCGTAGTCCATGGACAGGCCGTATGCGATGCAGAACATCAGGATCGGGATGGAAGGGTCCAGGGTGCCGGTGGCGGTGAAACCGAGCAGGCCGGACAGATTCCCTTCCTGGTAGACCCAGACGAGTGCCCCGAACATGACTGCGAGACTGAGCATATTGAGCACGGTGGCCTTGAGCGGGATCACCACACTGCCGGTCATCAGGAACAGGATCACGAATGTCACCACGAGCATCAGGCCGAGCAACAGTGGCAGACGGTCGACCACCGAGGAGCGGTAGTCCGCGAGTTCGGCGGGGTACCCGCCGACCAAGACATCGAACGGGGCCGGTGTCGCGCGGACCCGGTCGACGAGCTCGACCGGGTCGCCTGCCATCTGCTCGGCGGTCGGGACCACCGACAACCAGGTGCCGTCCGCATCGTGCCGTAGGAATCGGGCCGGATCGCCGGCCCCGGCGCGTTCACCTCGGATGAAAACGCCGGCGCTGGAATCGATCTGGGCGACGCCGGGCAATTGGGAGAGTGCCAGCGCGTACTCCCGCACGTTGGTGGCCTCGCCGGTCGATACGACTTGCAGCGCGTCTGTTTCCTCGGCGGGGAACTGGGCTCGGATGATCTCTTGCGTCTGGCGGGCCGGTGCGGATTCGGGCAGGATCCGGTCATCGGCCACGCCGAATCGCAGGCCGAGGAACGGTGCGCCGAGCAGGAGCAGTACGAGGGTCGCGGCGCCACCGTAGACGAGTGGTCGGCGCATGACGCGGGTCGCGAAGGTATGCCAGAAGCCGGTCGTCGATTCGCCGCGATCGGTGGTGCGCAGCACCCTGGTGCCGACGGTGGCCAGAATGGCGGGGAGTACGACCACCGCGCCGAGGATGCCGCCAATGACCACTCCGATTCCGGCGTAGGCGAAGGAGCGTAGAAAGTCGAAGGGCAGTGCGAAGAGTACGACGAGCGAGGCCGCGACGGTCAAACCGCTGAAAATCACTGTGCGCCCGGCTTTTTCGACGGCATAGGCGACCGCGTCGTGCTGGTTCCGGCCCCGACGCACTTCCTCGCGGAAACGGGCGATCACGAATAGCGCGTAGTCGATCCCGAGGCCGAGACCCATGGCAAGCGTGAGGTTGAGTGCGAAGGTGGAGATGTCGGCGAACAGCAGCGCCCCGCGCAGCAGCGCCAGGCTCACGATCATGGCGAAAACGCCGACGACGATCGGTAGCAGTGCGCCGAGCACGCGGCGGGAGTAGAGCCACAGCAGGACGAAGACGAGCGGGAAGATGATCATCTCGGCGCGCAGGAAGTCCTGTCGTGCCTGCGGGACGGTCTGCCGGAACACCTCCTCGCCACCGCCGGACCGCACGTCGATCACCTCGTTGCCCCGGGTCAGTTCCGGAACCAAGGCGGGCAGAATCCGGCCGCGGACGGTATCGGCGTCACCCGGGATCCGAGCGACCACCAGGGCATGGCGTCCGTCCGCACTGCGCAGGGTGACGGGGTTGCCCCGGCTCCAGTAGGACGCCGCCTCGGCAACTCCGTCGGAGCCCGCGAGTTCGTCGGTCAGCGTGCGGCCCGCGGCGACGACCGCGGGGTCGTCCACGGTTCCGGTCTTGGCGGTGACCAGCAGGATCAGGTCGACGCTTCCGGTGTCGAACCGGTCGGCGAGTTCGGTTGCCGCACGGTCGGATTCCGAGCCCGGTGCCTCGAACCTCGCCAGCGACAGGCTGCCGACCGTTCCGGCCGCGATCCCGGCCAGGCCGATCGTGCCCAGCAGGGCTGCGATCAGCACCAGGCGACGGCGCCGCACCAGGAGGTAACCGAATCGGCGTAGCCAGGGGGTGGTGGGGGTGGAAGTCGGGGGCGGTTGCGTGGTGACCATCATTCGCTCCAAAACTCGGTAAACTACTCGTGTTTACCGTTGGAGATATAAATACAAGTAAATGCTCGTATTTGTCAAGGAGGTACGACGTGGCTGCAGCGCAGCGACCTGTTCGACGTCAGGCGCGCGGACTCAAGCGCATGGCGGAGATCCTCGACGCCGCCGAACTGGTCATCACCGAGGTGGGATACGCCGAGATGACCACGAACGCGGTCGCCGCCAAGGCGGGGATGTCACCCGGCTCGCTGTATCAGTATTTCCGCAGCAAGGACGAGATCCTCGACGGACTACTGACTCGTTTCACCGACGATCGACGCCGGTATTGGGATGATTGGCTGACCGACGATCGCGCGCGAATGCCGTTGCCGCAGTTCGTAGACCAGGTGATCGATGAGGTCACGGCCTTCAAGGGAGACCACCCCGCCTACTGGACACTGCTGCACGGGTCGACAACCGGCGACCGGCTCACCACCGCCTCTGAGCAACTGCACAGTCATATCGCCGAAGGCTTCGCCGTGGCCCTGGCTCGTCGTGCACCCGACCTCCCCATCGAGCGGTGCCGAGTGGTCGCCACGCTCGCCTTGGCGATGGTCAAGGCCGTCATGCCGCTGGCAGCCGCGGCCCCCGCGGCCCTCGCATCGGAACTGATCATCGAATTGAAGGTCATGCTGCTCGGCTATCTGACACCCACATTCGGTGATTGAAACCCGGGCGCGGCACCGGACTTCCGGTTCGCGTCTTTCGACAGCGACGCCGAGCACACCGCTGCGAGTCCAGGCCAACTGGTGCCCTGACGGTCACCGCGCTCACCGGCACCACGGACGAGAACGCCGGACTGGGCTCCGCCGTTCTCACCTCGGTCCAACAACTCGGTGGTGCAGTGGGATTGGCGGTTCTCGTCGCACTCGCGACACAACGTCGTGACGCGCTGGCCGCCTCGCTCGCCGACCAGCGGGCCGTGACGGAAGGGTTCTCCTTCGCTCTGAGGATCGCCGCGGCGCTCGTTGTCCTCGGCGCGGTACTGATAGCGACGATGCTCCGAGACACCACACGTCCAGCGACTCAGAAAGCGGTCGGCTAGGGGTGCGTCACCCTGCACCACAATGGGGAATCCGGGTGCGGCTGGTCGGCCGCACCCGATCCGTGTGTGATCAGCGCACGTACGACACGACGGCCATCATCCCGGCCTCACCGTGATACGCGTTGTGGCAGTGCACCATCCACTGCCCGGGATTATCAGTGTCGAAGTCGACCTCGACGGTCTGCATGGGCAGCACGATGGAGGTGTCCTTGCGGGGTCCGTTGCCGGAAGGCGTGACCACCTGGAAGGTGTGGCCGTGCAGGTGCATGGGGTGGAACATCATCGTTTTGTTGATGAACCGCAGCCGAACCCGTTGTCCCTCGGTCACATCCAGCGGGGCATGATCGGGGAACTCCTTGCCGTTGATCGTCCAGATGTACTTCTTTTCATCCGAGGCGAGGGTGACGTCGAGCGTCTTGTGCGGCTTCTGGCTGGGCAGCCGCACCGATTCGGCGGAGGTGAGCCCGTCGGCGGTGAGGGGCGGGGTGGCGAGCTCGGCGGGGCGCACGTCGGCCGGGGGCGGTGTGCCGCCGCCGGTGCGGATGAGCGCGAACCCCTGCGGTCCGGTCTTGCCCTCGGGAACGGCGATCAGAGGGAAGACGCCGTCGGCCAGGTCGATGATGGCGTCGAAGCGCTCTCCCATACTCATCAGCACGCTGGCCGCTGTGTGCGGCTGCACCGGGAATCCGTCGGTGTGGGTGATGCGCAGCTGATGGCCGCCGACGGCGACGCGGAAGACGGTGTCGGAGGCGGCGTTGATGATGCGCAGCCGCATGCGCTGGCCGGGTCGGCCGGTGAAGGTGACCGGGTCGGTGCCGAGGCGTCCGTTGATCAAGTAGTACGGGTAGGTCACGTCACCGGCGTCGGAACCCAGCGGCGCGTCGGGGTCGGTGGGCATGGACATGCTGGTCGTGTCGCCCATGCTCATGCCGCCGTGGTCCATGCCGCCGCCCATGTCCATGCCCGACATGCCCTTGGCACGCAGTTGGTCGAGTTCCTTGTCGGGGTCGCGGCCGTCCACGCCGTCGAGCCAGTCGTCGAGTACAACAACGGCTTCCACGTCGTAGTCCTTGCCTTCGGTGGGGTCCTCGATGATCAGCGGCGCGTACAGGCCCCGGTCGAGCTGCACCCCGACGTGCGGATGGAAGAAGTACGTCCCGGCATCGGGCACGGTGAACTCGTATCGGAAGTTGCCGCCCGGGGCGATCTCGGGTTGTGTGACGCCGGGCGCGCCGTCCATGTCGTTGCGCATCGCGATGCCGTGCCAGTGGATCGTCGATGGCGCGGGTAGGGCGTTGGAGAAGTCGGCGCGCAGCACCTCGCCGCGGGTGAGCCGGATCTCCGGCCCCGGCACCTTGCCGTCGAAGGCCCAGGTCCGGACCTGCACGCCACCGAGGTCCACGGTGGTCGGTTCGGCACGCAAAGTCACGTTCCGCACGGTCGCGGAGGCGCTTCGGCGGCTGTTCTCGGCGGCGCGGACCGCATCGGAGTCGGGCTGGACGAGGGCGCGAGAGCTCTGGGAGCCCTGGGAACAGGCGGCGAGAACAGCGGATGCGGCTACACCGGTGCCGAGGGCGAGGAATCCGCGCCGGGTCAGCGGTGTGGGAAGCGGAAAATGGTTGAACGACATGGGTTCTCCCTGGATCAGACAGTCGGGGCGCATCGCACCGAACGAGACCGGTGCGCGAGGGTCCTCGGGGACGGGCAACGGTGACGCCCGATGGTGGTTGGATTCTGCAAGCCGAGCCGACCGAACATGCCTCGGACATATCGTGCCGCAGCGACTGCTGTCGCGCGGGTAAGTGACGAGGCGTGTACCGCGCGGTGGCGGTGCGCGCGATCGGATTCAGGCATGGGAGCGCACCTCAGGGCCGTAAGCGGCACCGAGGAGGAGATCTGTCAGATCCGCAGAACCGACAATTCGGCCAGGGCGGGGGAGGTCCACGGTGGTGGCCGCCCGCAATGCATATGCCAGTGCCGCGATGTCGACAGCTGCCGGTCGCCGGAAGGGTTTTCGGAGCGATACAGCAGCACCAAGCCGACGGTGAGCTCCAGTGCGGACAGGACGAACACACACGTGTGTATGGCGGAGTGCACAATGATTTCGTCGTCACCCGCACCGGTCGCCGCGAAGTCTCCGTGTTCGCCCACGCTCACGACAGAGTTGGGTCCCGCGCCGTGCTGGATCAGCATGACCCCCGCATGCATGGCAGCGATGCCGACGAGCAGCGCCAGCAGGACGAGTATCCGGGGTGGCCCGGATACTCGAAGCGGGAGGCGGTGGTCGACCACGCCGCCATCATAGGTGGATAGGACTACTCGCTCCGCAACCCCGTAGGGATATCCAGCAAATCGAGCCGGGCGCAGCATCACGAAACGTCCGCGTGAGGTTGGCCCGGTGAGTGCGTCCCCGCCGCGGGCCGCGTCCCCGCCGCGGCCAATGCGACACGGGCTCGCCGGTCGTAGAAGGGGAACACCGCGATCACCGCAGATAGCCCTTCTGATCGAGCCTAGCTGCAGGCCTCGTGTCGCGGCGGTTGCGCACTCGGACCACGGGCTTCGTTGAGGCTCAACCGATGCGGTTCATTCACCGGGACCAGGTGCTGTCTACGTCACTCTTGATCAAATACCCTAGGGGGGTATAGTGCTTGTCGAGCGGTCGGAGGCGACCGTGGAAGTGCGTACGGATCGGAGTAGTGATGGGCAGCACGACGCAACCATCCACCCAACAGCGAATCGAGTTGGCGATCGGTGGCATGACCTGCGCGTCGTGCGCCAATCGCATCGAGAAGAAACTGAACAAGCTCGATGGCGTCACCGCGACGGTGAACTACGCGACCGAGAAGGCGCGCGTGGAGTACTCCGGCGATCTCGCGCCCGAGGAACTAGTCGCCACGGTCGAGGAAGCCGGTTACACCGCCGCGCTCCCCGCACCGATGGCCGAGACTCCGGACGCCTCGGAACCCGCTGCGGCAGAGATTGATCCGACGGCCACGCTGCGGCAGCGGTTGCTGATCTCGCTGGTGCTCTCGGCGCCGGTGATCGCCATGGCGATGATTCCGGCGCTGCAGTTCACCAACTGGCAGTGGCTGTCGCTGACCTTGGCCGCGCCGGTGGTGGTGTGGGGCGCCTTGCCGTTCCACAAGGCGGCCTGGACCAACCTGCGCCATGCCACCGCCACCATGGACACGCTCATTTCCATCGGCACCCTCGCGGCGCTCGGCTGGTCGCTGTACGCGCTGTTCTGGGGCACCGCCGGGATGCCGGGAATGACGCATCCCTTCGAATTGACCATTGCCCGCGACGGCGGTGCGGGCAATATCTACCTGGAAGTGGCCGCGGGTGTCACCACCTTCATTCTGGCCGGACGCTACTTCGAGGCCCGCTCCAAGCGGCAGGCCGGTGCCGCACTGCGCGCGCTGCTGGAACTCGGTGCCAAGGAAGTATCGGTACTGCGAGCCGGTGTGGAGGAGCGCATCCCCGTCGATCAGCTCGCGGTAGGCGATCAGTTCGTGGTGCGTCCCGGTGAGAAGATCGCCACCGACGGTGTGGTCGTGGAAGGTGCTTCGGCGGTCGACGCCTCCATGTTGACCGGCGAGTCGGTGCCGGTGGAGGTCGGTATCGACGACGCGGTGGTCGGCGCGACCGTCAATGTCGGCGGTCGAATCGTGGTGCGCGCGACCCGAATCGGCTCCGACACCCAGCTGGCACAGATGGCGACGCTGGTCGAGGAGTCGCAGAACGGCAAGGCGCAGGCGCAGCGGCTGGCGGACAAGATCTCCGGCATCTTCGTGCCCATTGTGATCGCGCTGTCGGTGGCGACCCTCGGGTTCTGGCTCGGTGCGGGTGGTTCCGTCGCCGTCGCCTTCACCGCCTCGGTGGCCGTGCTGATCATCGCCTGCCCGTGCGCCCTCGGTTTAGCTACGCCCACCGCGCTGATGGTGGGCACGGGCCGCGGTGCGCAGCTGGGCATCCTGATCAAGGGTCCGGAGGTGCTGGAGTCGACCCGGCGGGTGGACACCGTGGTGCTGGACAAGACCGGCACCGTCACCACCGGCAAGATGACCCTGCTGAAGGTGCACGCCGCCGACGGTGAGGACGACGCGCGGGTTCTGGAACTGGCTGGGGCGCTGGAGGATTCGTCCGAGCACCCGATCGCGCAGGCTATCGCCAAGGGCGCTCGGGACAAGGTCGGCGACCTGCTACAGGTCGAGGGTTTCGCCAATGTCGAGGGCCTCGGTGTGCAGGGTGTCGTGGACGGGCACGCGGTGGTGGTCGGACGCCGGCAACTGCTGGCGGACTGGTCACAGCAGCTCGACGTCGAACTGGAGCGGGCCATGTCCGCCGCCGAATCCGAGGGCAAGACCGCCGTCGCGGTCGGCTGGGACGGTAAGGCGCGCGGTGTGGTGGTCGTGGCCGATGCGGTGAAACCCACCTCCGCCGAGGCGATTACGCAACTGCGGGCGCTGGGGCTGACTCCTATCCTGCTCACCGGCGACAATGCCGCCGCGGCCCAGGCGATCGGTGACGAGGTCGGCATCGAGCAGGTGATCGCCGAGGTCCTGCCACAGGACAAGGTCGACGTCGTCAAGAAGTTGCAGGCCGAGGGCAAGGTCGTCGCCATGGTCGGCGACGGCGTCAACGACGCGGCGGCACTGGCCCAGGCGGACCTCGGTCTGGCCATGGGCACCGGCACCGACGTGGCGATCGAGGCCAGCGACCTGACCTTGGTGCGCGGTGACCTGCGGTCCGCGGCGGACGCGATCCGCCTGTCCCGCAAGACGCTCGGCACTATCAAGGGCAATCTGTTCTGGGCGTTCGCCTACAACGTGGGCGCCCTGCCGTTGGCCATGGCGGGCCTGCTGAACCCCATGCTGGCGGGTGCCGCGATGGCGTTCTCGTCGGTGTTCGTGGTCAGCAATAGCCTGCGGCTGCGCCGCTTCCGCTCCAACAACGGATGACGCGCAGGGATACCGAGTATCGAAACATCGGGCGGGACGGCCACCTCGAGCCGTCCCGCCCGCTTCGCCCGAGGAGGGAACATGTCGACAATCACCAATACGGCACGGCGGGTGGTTCGGCACCCGGCGACCCGAACTATTGCCCGCTGCGTCGCGGCCTGCGCTGTCGGCGCACTGCGGACCGCGCTGCGCCCCGAGCCGGGCGCCACGGGTCCGGCACAAGTCGGCGCGCGATCTGACCTGCGCAGGTGAGGCCCCCGGTGGGCTGAGCGCCGGGGACCGCCGTCGGCAGACGGTTGGTGGCCGGTCGGCGAACTACGTAGTCAGGACGACGCCGATGGCACCGGGAATCATGACCATGAGGGGCCCGGTCCCACTGGTCTCGTATCTCAACCGAGCGCCGGGCACGGCGAGGGTGTTCGCGTGAGCGTCAAGGTTATTCATCGGATGTCTCGTGCTCGGCCACTCGCCGAAGGCGAATTCGACGGTGGCCCACAGCGATAAGAGCGACTTTGCCGACGAGTACCGCGACGATGATGCCGATGGTCGGGCCGGTCCAACCACCCGACAGCACCGCGCCGCCAAGCCCGAAATGCACCGTGAGCGCTACGGCGACGATCGCGGCCAATAGCAGGGTTCGGTTGATGGAAACGTGGTGGCGAGTGTGGGATACCCTGCGCGCGAAACTCATCGGGTCGCGCCCGTTTCCGGCGTCGCCGCAGGCGATTCGTCTTGTCGCCATTCCACGGTCAGGCGCTCGAGTCGCCCAAATCGTTCGAGATCGCGGGTGATGAGCTCCTCGATGCGCCGCAGGTTCGTCTCGTCGGACGCGCTCACCCGCAATGTCAGCGTCTTCGCGTCGGCGGTGAGCTTGCACTCGCCCCACGGCTCGATCGCCACGGTGCCATGCGTATCGGTCCATTCGGCATGCACTCGCAACTCGCCGCTATCAAGCTTGGCTCCCAAATGGATGCGCGGCCCGTGGTGGGTGGCTCTGCCCATAGATGAGGCGTGTTTGCACAGTTGTGTGAGGTATCGGCTCGGGTTGTCGGCGAGCACGTGGGCTTCGGCGGTGGGCATCGGGGCGACCTTCCTCGGAATATCGACTTCGCCCTTCCAGATTTATCGAGACAGAGTGTCTTTGTCAACACGCAGTGTATCGATAGCGGCAGAATGTATTCTGGGCTGGTGCCGAAGCTGTGGAATGAGACCATCGACGCGCATCGGCGTGAGGTGCGTGCGGCGATTCTGGACACCACCGCCACGCTGGTCGCCGAGTACGGGCTGCGCGGGGTGACCATGTCGGCGATCGCCGAGCGAGCCGGTATCGGTCGGGCGACGCTGTACAAGTACTTCTCCGATGTCGAGTCGATCCTGACCGCGTGGCATGAGCAGCAGATGGCCGGTCACCTCGCCGAAATCGCCGAGATCCGCGATCGCGCGGGAGCTCCGGCCGAACGGTTGGCCGTCGTGCTCGAGGCCTTCGCGGTGCGGTCTCGTCGATCACAGGGGCACGACAGTGCCATCGCTGCGACGCTGCATCGTGGTCGCCACATGACCGCGGCGGAACAGCACGTGCACACCATGATTCGGGGGCTGATCGCGGAAGGCGCGGCGGCCGGAAGCATCCGCGCGGATGTCAGTGCCGCGGAGTTGGCTTCCTACTGCGTGCACGCCCTCACTGCCGCCGAGACCTCGACGTCGACGGCAGCGGTGCGCCGCCTCGTTGAGGTGATCATGTCCGGTTTGCGGCTGGCACCGTAATTCAGAGGAAGCTCTGTGATGCGCACAGGGCAGCTGTGGCTGCGCGGATTCTGATCGCGCAGAGCGGGCGGAGGCGTATGAAGCGGGTCCTGGTTACGGGCTCGGCGCATGCCGTCGTTGCCGGCGTTGGTTATTCGGCGAATCCAGAACCGCCCCAAGAGGTGTGGGGGGACTACGTCCTGAGCGCAGCGCCTCGACCGGCTGCGTGCGCAACAACGTCCAGAACTCGCGTGTGCGGCCCTGGCCGACTGGGCCGGGGAACAGGTCGGTCTGGCGTTCATCCCGCCCGGTCAGCCCTGCGCAACGGCTACATCGAATCGTTCAACGGCCGCCTGCGCGACGAATGCCTCAACATCAACGGCTTCTGGTCGCTGACCCAGGCGAGGGTCGTGATCAGCGATTGGAAGGACGAATACAACCACCGCCGAAGACATTCCGCGCTGGGCTACAACACCCCGGCCCGATACGCTGCAACCTGCATCCATCGATAACCGGCTCTC
>NZ_BDCE01000130.1 GCF_001613345.1 Nocardia uniformis NBRC 13702
GGGTCGTCCCGGTGGCGGTCCCGGCGGTCGTCCCGGTGGTCCGGGCGGTCGTCCGGCCGGTGCCGGTGGCGGTGGCTACCGCGGTGGTCAGGGTGGCGGCGGTACCGGTGCTCCCGGTGCTCCCGGTGCCGGTGGCGCTGCGGCCGGTGGTTTTCGCGGTCGTCCCGGTGGCGGCGGTGGCCGTCCCGGTGCCCGTGGTGGCGCGGCCGGTGCGTTCGGTCGTCCCGGTGGCGCTCCGCGTCGTGGCCGTAAGTCGAAGCGGGCGAAACGCGCCGAGTACGAGTCGATGCAGGCTCCCGCCGTCGGCGGTGTGCGGCTGCCTCGCGGTGGCGGCGAGATCATCCGTCTCGCCCGTGGCGCATCGCTGTCCGACTTCGCCGAGAAGATCAACGCCAACCCGGCCTCGCTGGTCCAGGCGCTGTTCAACCTCGGTGAAATGGTCACCGCGACCCAGTCGGTGAGCGAGGAAACTCTCGTGCTGCTGGGCCAGGAGATGAACTACGTCGTGCACGTGGTCTCCCCGGAGGACGAGGACCGCGAGCTGCTCGAGAGCTTCGACCTCACCTACGGCGAGGACGAGGGCGACGAGGACGATCTGCAGATCCGTCCGCCGGTGGTGACCGTTATGGGTCACGTCGACCACGGTAAGACCCGACTGCTGGACACCATCCGTAAGGCCAATGTCCGTGAGGGCGAGGCCGGCGGTATCACCCAGCACATCGGTGCCTACCAGGTGCTGACCCACGTCAACGAGCTCGACCGCCTGATCACCTTTATCGATACCCCGGGTCACGAGGCGTTCACCGCCATGCGTGCCCGTGGTGCGAAGGCCACCGATATCGCGATCCTCGTGGTCGCGGCCGACGACGGCGTCATGCCGCAGACGGTGGAGGCCATCAACCACGCGCAGGCCGCGGATGTGCCGATCGTGGTGGCGGTCAACAAGATCGATAAGGAAGGCGCGAATCCGCAGAAGATTCGCCAGCAGCTGACCGAATACGGCCTGGTCGCCGAGGAGTACGGCGGCGAGACCATGTTCGTCGATATCTCCGCTCGCGAGAACATCAATATCGAGTCGTTGCTGGAAGCGGTCGTCCTGACCGCCGACGCCACCCTCGACCTGCGGGCGAACCCGGATATGGACGCACAGGGTGTGGCTATCGAAGCCCACCTCGACCGCGGTCGAGGTCCGGTCGCCACGGTGCTGGTGCAGCGCGGCACGCTGCGGGTCGGCGACTCGATCGTGGCGGGCGACGCCTACGGTCGTGTGCGCCGCATGGTCGACGAGCACGGCGAGGACGTCACCGAAGCGATGCCGTCGCGTCCGGTGCAGGTCATCGGCTTCACGTCGGTGCCCGGCGCGGGTGACAACCTCCTCGTTGTCGAGGAAGACCGCATCGCTCGGCAGATCGCCGACCGTCGCAACGCTCGCAAGCGCAATGCCCTGGCAGCGCGCAGCCGCAAGCGGATCTCCCTGGAAGATCTCGATGCCGCCCTGAAGGAGACTTCGGAGCTCAACCTGATCCTCAAGGGCGACAACTCCGGTACCGTCGAGGCCCTCGAAGAGGCGCTGCTCGGTATCGACGTGGGCGACGAGGTGCGACTGCGCGTCATCGACCGCGGTGTCGGTGGCGTCACCGAGACCAATGTCAACCTGGCCTCGGCCTCGAACGCGATCATTATCGGGTTCAATGTGCGCGCCGACGGCAAGGCGACCGCGCTGGCCAACCGCGAGGGTGTCGATATTCGGTACTACTCGGTCATCTACCAGGCGATCGACGAAATCGAGAAGGCCCTCAAGGGCATGCTCAAGCCGATCTACGAAGAGGTCGAGCTGGGTCGGGCGGAAATCCGTCAGATCTTCCGCTCCTCCAAGTTCGGCAATATCGCCGGTTGCTGGGTGACCCAGGGTCTGGTGAAGCGCAATGCCAAGGCGCGTCTGCTGCGCGACAATGTCGTGGTCGCCGAGACCATGACCATCTCGTCGCTGCGGCGTGAGAAGGACGACGCACCCGAGGTCCGCGAGGGCTTCGAATGCGGTATGACGGTCACCTTCAACGATATTCGTGAAGGCGACATCATCGAGGCCTACGAGCTGCGGGAAAAGCCGCGCGACTAGGTGAGTAGTACATGATCCCGCCGGGCCCGACGGCCCGGCGGGATCATGCCCATTCCTATCCGGGTAACTGACGCGCATTTCCCGGGGCGCGTTCATATGACTGAAAATCTGTTTTTCGGAGCGCTCGAGTTCGATATCTTGCTCGGTGATGTGCATTCACTGAAAGAGAAGCGCTCTGTCATCCGCCCGATCCTCGCCGACCTGAAACGGTTCGGCGTTAGTGTCACCGAGGGCGGGGAACACGACCGATATCGGCGTTCATTGCTCGGTGTGGCCATGGCCAGCTACGGCATGAATCACCTGACCGAAGTGTTGGACAAGTGTGAACGGCACGTCGCGAACCGTCCGGAGTTAGAGTTGCTGGCGGTACGCCGCCGCGTCTTCGGACCCGAAGACTGAAAGACGATTTAGGAGGAACGTCCCATGGTTGATCAAGCCAGGGCACGCCGACTCGCGAAGCGGATTTCCTCGATCGTGGCGACTGCCATCGATAGCGAGATCAAGGATCCGCGGCTGCGTTTCGTCACCATCACCGATACCAAGGTGACCGGTGATCTGCGAGAAGCCACCATTTACTACACCGTCATGGGGGAAACCCTCGACGTGGAACCGGATTACGCGGAAGCGTCGGCCGGACTCGAGAAGGCCAAGGGCATTCTGCGCTCCAAGGTCGGCGCGGGTACCGGGATCAAGTTCACCCCGTCGCTGACCTTCAAGCTCGACAAGGTCCCGACCGTGGCGAAGGAGATGGAGGAGCTGCTCGCCCGGGCTCGCGCCGCCGACGCCGAGGTCGCACAGGTGGCGGCCGGTGCCAAACACGCCGGTGACGCCGACCCGTACAAGTCCGACCGCGACGACGACGTCGAAGACTGAGCGGTGCGCGGCGTGGACCGGCAGAATCCGGGTCGACCAGTGACACCGGATCGGTCCACGCCGCGAGCGTGGTTGAGGGAGACAACGTGAGCGACGCGGGCACACGCACCGGCGCGAGTGCGGCGATGGACACCGGCGCGAGTGCGGCGGCCGACATCGACGCGAGTGCGCCGGTCGACTTGGCCGCGGCCGTCGAGGTCCTCGACGCTGCCCGGTCGGTCACTATCCTCTGCCACGTCCAGCCCGACGCCGACACCGTCGGCAGCGGTCTGGCGCTGGCCCAGGTCCTGCACCGCCGCGGTATCCCGGTCCGGGTGTCCTTCGCCGAACCCGCCGAACTCCCCGTCTCCATGCGTTCGCTGCCCGGCACCGAATTCCTGGTGCCCGCCGATCAGATTCCCCACGAAGTGGACGTTCTGGTGGCGGTCGATTGCGGTAGCGCCGGACGTCTGGGCGCCCTCCGCGACCGCCTCGACGGCGCCCGCATCAGCCTGGTCCTCGACCACCACCGCTCCAACACCCGCTTCGGCACCGTCAACGTCATCGACGAATCCGCCGAATCCACCGCCGGCCTGGTAGCCCGCGTCCTCGACGCCTGGGCCGAACCCATCGACCGCGGTATCGCGCACTGCCTGTTCGCCGGTCTGGTCACCGACACGGGATCCTTCAAATGGGCCCGCCCCGGCTCCCACGCCCTGGCCGAACGCCTCCTCGCCACCGGCATCGACGGTGCGGCCATCACCCGAACCCTGATGGACACCCACCCCTTCGGCTTCCTGCGCATGCTCGCCCGCGTCCTCGGTTCATCCGAACTGAACCGCGAGGCCGCCGCGGGAGCGGGCCTGGTCTACGCCTTCGTCCGCCGCGACGACACCATCGGAGTCCGCTCCGAGGAAGTCGAAAGCGTCATAGACGTCGTGCGCACCACCGCCGAAGCCGAAATCGCCGCCGTCTTCAAGGAAGCCCGCGGTACCACCAATCTGTGGACGGTGTCGTTGCGTTCGCGCGACCGCGCGGACGGCACGTTGGGTGTGGATGTGGCGCGGGTGGCCTCCGCTCTCGGTGGCGGCGGCCACCGATACGCCGCAGGTTACACCACATCCGGCGCTGCTGAACAGTTGGTCACAACTCTGCTGGCCGAACTCGGCTGACAGCCGGATACTTCGCCTAGCGCTTGTCCGAATCTTCTCTGGCGGAAATCCGCTGATCGCCGTGGATTTCACAAGTCCGATTCGTGCTTGATACCCACTGCCGATATGTCCGCTTCGCTGCGCTCAATGCGGCATTTGCGGATGTTCGGAGATGGCCCCCCACTGGGTCCTTCGCTGAATTCGGCACCATTCACGTTCGAGCAATGGCGCGAGAGCATCAACTGGCTTCCACCCAAGATTCGTACGCTGGCTCCGCCCCCGCCGAAGACGGATTAGACGCTGTCCAGCAGTGGTTCTCGGTGTTTTTCTCGCCGTTTGCGCTGTCCGTATCGGGTCATGCCCGCCGGTTTGTACACCGCCAGGACGGTGGCCGCGATCAGCAGGAACAGGGCCGCGAGGCAATGGCCGACGTTGGTCGGGGACCGCAACATCGCTAGATCGGCGTCGGTCCACGCGGGGCGAGAGGCGATCTCGATGAACGGTTTCAGGTCGATCTGGGTGTACAGCAGCAAGACCACGCTGGCGGTGAGGTTGAGGACGAGCTTGAACAACACCCAGTAGTGCCGGACCAAACCCCATGTCGTGCCGAGTGATTGGACGATTCCCGAGAGTAGCGACGCGAAGCTCAACGGGACGATCACCCACCATGCAAGGACCTGCATCGCGAGATAGTCCGCCCGCACGGTCTGTAGGTCTTGGCTTGTCATGCCCGAGATCGCCAGGGCGAGGAAGGCCAGGATCGCGCCGATCCAGCCGACGGAGAACATCACGTGTGCGGTGAGCGCGAGTTTGCGTGTGCTCTTGGACATGAGCATGGTCATTGCCCGGTGCTCGCGGGCAAGGTGTGGCTGCTGTGCATGTGGCGGCTGGGGCCGTGTTGCCCGCCGCCGAACAGTGCCATCGCCAGGAGCAGGACCGCGATCACCGCGACGACTACACCTGTCACTTTCACCCAACGCGGAGCCCGAGTCCACTTCTGGCCGTGTACATCCGGATCCTGCGATTCATCCATGTGTGCTGCTCCTGGTTCGGGCGGATATCCGCTTGCCTTCCGCGTCATGAATTTATCGAGACACGGTGTCTATAGTCAAGAGTAGATGTATTAACTATGGGCGTTATGTAGGATCTGGGGGTGCCCAAGTTGTGGAGTGAGACGATCGAGGCCCATCGCCGTGACGTGCGCGTCGCGATCCTCGATACCGCCGCGGCTTTGGTGTTCGAGCACGGATTGCGGGCGGTCACGATGTCGCAGATCGCCGAGCAAGCAGGCATCGGGCGAGCGACCCTGTACAAGTACTTCCCCGATGTCGATGCGATCCTGCATGCCTGGCATGCGCGCCAGATCGAGGCGCACCTACAGCAACTGACCCAGATGCGTGAGGGTGCCGGGGATCCCCGGCAGCGGCTGGTGGCCGTGTTGACCGGCTATGCCCACATCGCCCGGCACACCCGAGGTCACGATGCCGAACTCGGAAGATTCCTGCACCCGCACGCTCAGGTCAGCGATGCGCAGCACCAACTTCACGAGATGGTCCGAGCGTTGATCGCCGACGCCGCTGATTGTGGTGTCGTGCGCGAGGACATCGCACCCGAAGAGCTGGCCAGCTACTGCCTGCACGCTCTCACTGCGGCCGCCGACTCACCCTCGCCGACCGGACTCGAACGACTCGTCGGCCTCACCCTCTCTGCGATGACATCACCGCCACCGAGCGCACCCGCCAAGTCACACAAGCTCGGCACCAACACGCATGGGCATCACCCGCACGGTTGACACCTGCCTCGGACCCATTGCGCGAACATCGATTTCCGCGTGGTTCTCTCGGTGAATCTCGACACCGGTTCGGTTCGGAAGATGTTGGTACCGGGAAGTGTTGGCAGCACCTGACCGGTCGCGCAGGAACGCCCTGCGATCAATCCGCGACCGCCCGTAGGGGCTGACCCGTGCCGTCGATCAATCCAAGGCACAGCTGTACGCATCCGTTCGCCGCAACGCGTCATGGAACCGATGACTTAATGGTTGCACCGTCGAACCAATTGGTTGTATCGTCGAACTATGTCGAGCGAGTCGGTCCCGCGTCCAGAGGTGGATCGCCTACAAAACAGCATCGTCGCCTTCGTGCGAGCGTTCGGGTTGCACCAGCCCGACACGACGCCGTGCGGGCAAACCATCCCGATCTCCCAGGCGCACGCGCTGACCGAGCTGGCCGCGCGCCAGCCGATCAACCAGTCCGAGCTCGGCATGATCCTGCGACTGACCAAGAGCACGGTCAGCCGCATGGTCGGACTGATGGAACGCCGGGGGTGGGTGGAACGAGTCCGCGGTGGCGCAGCAGATGGCCGCATGGTCCTGCTGCGGCTCACCGACACCGGTGAACGCATGGCCGCGACTATCGCGGCCGCCCGGCGCGCGCGGATGGAGATCTTCCTGGACCGCATTCCGACCGCACAGCGAGACGCTGTGCTGCAAGCACTTTCGATTCTGACAGAGGCAGCAGATGATCACTGACAGCATGTCCCGCCGTACCCGCACCGTGGTGTTGACCCTGCTCGCACTACTCGTCGGCGTCGGCGGCCTGTGGTGGGCATCGGCGAGGGAGACCGCCCCGGTGGACATGGCTGACCGGCGGGCCGAAGTCGCCGAGCGCGGTGCCGCGGTCATGCCGTTCGACCTGACCAAGACCACGCACTCCTTCGTGCCCATTCCCGAGGGCGGACGGCAAACCGTTACCGCGAACGATCCCGCCGACGCCGAGCAGATCCGCCTGATCCGCGAGCACCTCACCGCCGAAGCCACCAAGTTCACGACGGGCGACTTCACCGATCCCGCAACGATTCACGGCGACCAGATGCCCGGGCTGGCCGAACTTCGGGCTGGTGCGAGCCGCTTCACCGTCCGATACGAGCAACTGCCCAACGGTGCGATCCTGCACTACAACTCGACCGAACCCGCCCTGGTCGACGCACTGCACCGATGGTTCGAAGCCCAATCCACCGATCACGGCACCGACCACCACGCGAACTGAGTCCTGGTCCGCCGAGTACTGATGAGCGAAGACCACGGCGACTCCACTTGCAAGGTGCAGAGAATCTGAAAACTGGTCCGCAGCAGACGAAGTCCGCCGCGCTGCGCTCTGCGCTGGCCTACTTGGACTCGGCGCGGTGACCGTCAATTCTTATGGGGCCGTTAGAGGATCTTGTTTCCGGCGGCGGTATCGGAACAACCGTAGTCAGGATCGCCCGATACTCGGCAGTTCAGGACGTTCCGCCAGCGTCGGATGGCCACGGGCAGTTGATCGTCCGCCCTCCTGCGCTGGCCGGTTCGGTCAGCGCGGTATGCGGCATACAGGGTGTTCTGGCTCGTGCCAGCTCCAGTCATTGACTCAGAGCGGCCACACATGATGCAGTCACGAAAGTTCACGAGGATGTCGACAGAAGATGCCGGCCAACTGAAGAGGAGAGGCCATGGGCGACAAGCAGAAGACCCCCGACTGGGTTGCGGAAAGCGGCGCATGGGTACTGGAAAACGGGCACCGAACCTTGTTGAAGCTGACCGGCGGTCGCTGGCCGCACAAGCTCGGCAGGATGCAGGCGTTGGAGCTGCACACGATCGGTCGCAAGACCGGTCAGCAGCGCTCCACGCTGTTGAGCTCGCCCATTCTCACTTCGGAGCGGATCGTCCTGATCGCCTCGCTCGGCGGCGCTTCGCACAACCCCGCCTGGTATCTGAATCTCGTTGCCCATCCCAATGTCGAGATCACCGTGCGCGGTGAGACAAAGCCGTACATCGCGCGCACCGCTTCCACGGAGGAGAAGGCCGAGCTCTGGCCCGAGATCACCCGCGGCTTCGGCAACCCGTACGACGGATACCAGCGCAGCACTTCGCGGGATATCCCGGTGGTTATCTGCGAGCCGGTCTGACAGCGGTTCGTTCACCCCGACGGGCGGTTCGGTCCTCCCGGTACACGGCTATAAGCGGATGTATTGCGCCACAGGATATCTCGCGCTGTCGACTGCGCACCCAGCGGCATTATCGCTCACTCGTTGCTGAACGGATCGATCATCCAGGAATCTGGTTCGAGCATCAGCGTGCGATCACAGAACCACAGTGAATCTATGCGAGAACGCGGTATCGAAGGTGTGTCTCGCTGGCGAATGCCGAAGTTTCGACACGCTCCAGCTTGATGCGCTTACTCAGACCGGTGAAGAGTGAGATCCCTTCTCCGAGCAGGATCGGCACGACGTGCAGCTGGATCTCATCGACAAGCCCGAGTTCGAGGCACTGCCTCGAGATGCTGCCGCCCAGCAGGCTGACCCACCTGTCCCGCGCCGCCCGTTTGGCGGATTCAACAGCTTGTGCGATGTCGTCGACGACGAATGTATATGTGACGCCGTCCTTTTCGATCGGCTCATGAGCGCTGTGGGTCATCAGGTACACCGGCACCCCGAGCGTGCCCCCGTAGGGAACTTCTCCGGCGTCTATGGTCTGCGCCCGGTTCGCGCCTCCGACGATGGCGCCGAGCTCTCGCGTAACCCTGCCGACCACGTCTTCGTCGCCGGGGGCCGACGGGAATCCATTCATCCAATCGACCCCTCCGTCCACGTCGGCCATGAACCCATCCAGGGTCACAGTCGCGTGAATGATCACTTTCGCCATTGCTACTCCTCGGGCACGTGAGAGGCGAGTCGTTCGACTCACCTCTCCGAGAGTAGCGATCGGTCAGTCATGAGTCAACCGACTCACCTTTACGTCATAATGGTTTGCATGCCACGCGAACCCTCTGCGTACCACCGACAAATCGCCGCCGACAACCGTGCGGCGATACTCGACGCGGCCACCAGGCTGTTCCTCGAACACGGCTACGACCGGACGTCATTGGCCCGGGTCGCCGACTACGCCGGCGTCTCGAAGGCGACGTTGTTCAAACAGTTCCCGACCAAGGCGGAGCTCTTCGAGGCAACGGTGCTCGCGGCGGGCGACTCGCCGGACTCCGAGCCGTTGGAGCCGCCGTCCGGCGATCTCCATGCGGGCCTGGTCAGTCTCGGAACGGCGTATGCGGAGCTGTTGTCCCGGCCCCGAATAGCGGACTTGATCCGGGCTGTGATCGCCGAGTCCGCAAGGTTCCCCGAACTGCGAAAGCGGACTTTCGATTTCGGCACGATGCCCGTACTCGCGGCGCTCAGGCGCTTCTTCCAGGCGGCGAACGCTGCGGGAACCGCAAATGTGAACGACCTCGACGTAGCAGCGGCGCAGTTCCTCGGCATGATCGCCACCGTCGTGTTCTGGCCCCGCCTCGTCCACGGCAACTGGTCGCTTACCAGCGAGGAAACGCGCCACACCATAGACGAAGCCGCTCGGACGATCGTCGCACGATACTCCGTAACCAAATGAACGCATGCAAGCCTGACAATCACTTACGGCCACACGGCGATGGCCACCGGGTAATCCGAGTCCACGCATCCAGGATGGCCTACCGATGCCCGGGCGCTCGCGGCCGGTCGTCCATGCCGTCGCCGGTGACCACCTCGTCCTCGATGCCGACCCCACCACGCTCCGTTTCCTCAACGGGCAGGTCGTGGTCTACGAAGCCGACACCCTCGACCATCACACCCAACGGCATCGAATACACCCAGCCCTGATCACGACGGGATCAGAACGCTCGAGGTGCCAGTTGTCGGGGCGTGCAACTGCATCTTGGAATGATTCGGCGGCAAGGGACAGCTCCTACGACAGCACGGCGATAGCACGCGGATCGTTGCCATCGCAACCAGTTAGCTGGTGTCAAAATTAGCCGCTCCCAACATCTTCCACCAAGAGGCGATGTCAGCTTTCACCGATCAACGGTGTCGTAGATGACCGATGTAGCCACTGGATCGAGTGGCGATCAGCGCTTCGATGGTGTGCGGTTCGGTCACCACACCGGTGGGATATCGGCTAAGCAGTGCTGTGCGTAGTTCGTCAGCGAACGCCGCACAACGTTCCTCAGAGCCGAATTGGGTTGGGTTGGAATAGGAGTAGGAGAACTGTAGTCCGACGATCGCGTCGACATCGCGTTCGAGGTTCCATTGCCACTGGAGGATTTCGACGTCATGGAACGGCGAACGAACCAGTACGTCGAAATGGGTTTCCTCGGTGCGCTGGTAGGTGCCGGATCCCGCGCGACGCCGTGGGCCAAGATACTTGGCTCGCAGGGAGGTGACCACGTCGTCCCATGGCGGGGCGGCCGCAGCATCGTGCAGTTCTCCGGTGACAACCACCACCGCGCCGTGTGGTCGGATCAGAGTGTCGAGGTTCGATAACAAGGCGGTGCGGTCGGTCCAATGGAACGACTTACCCATGATGACCGCGTCCAGTGGTGGCAGATTCAGTGAGTCGAGGTTGCTGGAGTCGCCACGCAGCCATTCGATGTTGTCTGTGTCGGCTGCGCTGCGCTTCCCCTCGGCCAACATGTCGTGGTCGGGGTCGACGGCGAATACGGTGGCGACCGCAGGGGCAAGGGGTATCGCGATCTGCCCCGTCCCGCAGCCGAGGTCGAGGACTTGTTGAGTGCCGTTCAATCCGAACCGTTTTCGAAGTTCGGTGAAGAACTGAGGTGGGTATCCGGGGCGGAATTTGGCGTAGTAGGGCGCGGCACCATGGAACAAATCGTCAGGCTTGTACGGCATCAGTCGGCGACACCTGCCGAGTTCGCGAGTGATCGAAGCGTGTTGCTCGCTCGGCGTTGCTGATCGGCGATTGCTCGCACGGTAGCCTTTACTGTCGGGTTGGCGCGGAAGTGCTCTGGCGCGAGCGCGCGGGACTCCAGCAGTGCTTCGATGGCAGCGTCCGGGTTACCTGCGAGCAGATGTGCTCGCGCGGTGTCGAGCCAGAAATAAGTTTGCCGTTCAGCGCCCACTGTCAGTGTGGTCTTCGGAAGCTGCGTGGTCTTGGCGATCTCAACCGCCCGCGCCGCGTCACCAAGATCTACCTCGGCACCAACCTGGTAGAAGCGCACGTTCGTCGTGCCTACCACCGTGTCGTACACAACGCCCTCGGGAACCCGTTCCGCCAGCCGAGCAGCTTCGTCGAGGTGCATTCGGGATGCGACGGCATCCGTCAGTGTCGCCGCAATGGCTCCTGCCTTCATATGCAGCGTGCTGTACACCGCCATCGCGGTCTGGTCAGACCCGATCAACGGTTCGATCTCGGCCATCGACCGGGTTAGCAATCGCATGGCCTGCCGAGTAGCGCCGATCCGCGCGAGTGTAGAGGCTTTCACGAAGTGTGCGCTGGCCAGGCGTAGGGGGTCGCCGGATTGCGTTGCCGCCCACTCCATCCGCTCGGTGGCGGTCATCGACAAATCGTTGTAGCCCAGCTTGTGAGACAGCGAGTTCGCTGCCCGGTAGGCGTCGGTGAGCATCGCGTACGCTGGCTCACCTTCCTCGCGGGCGGTTACCAGCAACCGGTCGACCAGATCGGGGAGCACTTCCGCGACCTTGCGATATTGGGTACCTCGCCGCCACTTCGCGACCTGCGAAACCAGCGGGCGGAGTTGATCT
>NZ_BDCE01000131.1 GCF_001613345.1 Nocardia uniformis NBRC 13702
TCAATGCGATGTCGAAGATGCCGTCCACACATTTCCGCAGCGGCCCGATCAGATGCTCGGGCACTCCCATCAGCTCGTTGATCACGCGCAGGGGCAGCGGATAGGCGAACTTCTCGCGGATGTCCACGGGGTCACCCTGCTGCGTGACATCCAGTTCCGTCACCAATTCATCGGCAATCGCCCGGATACGGGACTCCATCGCCGAGGTCCGCCGAGCGGTGAACGCCGGTGCCACGAAGTTGCGGAGCCGACGATGTTCGGATCCGTAGGCGGTAAACATCGACCGCGTATTCACCCAGTTGAGGAGAGGAAAATCCTTGCCGATCTCCCCGTTCCGGAACGCGGGCCAGTGCTGGCGTGGGTCTTTGGAGACCTCGGAGCCTGACAGGATCTCCTTCAGCAAAGCCGCGCTGGTCACCGACCAGGCTGGTATGCCACCCGGGAGCACCACCTTGGTGACCGGTCCCCGCTCCCGAATACGGGCGATCTCACCCTGAATGTCAGGGCCCTCGGGATCGATGACGATGGGATCGGTGTGGTTCTGCATGAGAACTCCAATCTGACCGTGAAGCGGCGGACGGGAGCTTGCGATCCACCCCCTCGGCCTCCAGCGCCCTGGACAACCGTAACCTCTGATACCGTTGTCTCTCTAGCCTTTTCGGAAAGACTGCGGCGCTCGGGGCGTGCGCCATAATCGACGAAGCAACACAACCGATTTCACGATATAAGAGCGTTTCGAACCACGGCCACACCATATTTCGGCATCCCTCCGGAGGAGGTTCGCCATGAGGTTTATCACTACACTTTCCTGCACGTGCCCGACAGGAAACGGCTCGCGGCCCGTGAGGGCGCGCCGCCGGGATCGCCGTCGGCAGTGAACTTCTCGCGAGCGCGCGCCAGCACCGTCATGGCGCACACATCGTCAGCGACCACGGAGTAGAGCGGAAGCCGCTCGGCGGTGTGGTCGGCCACCCCGGCGTGTTGTGTGATCACCAGCGAAACCCCCATGGCCGTGCGGAGATTCACTCTCCCCGTCTGCAACAGGGTCACCGAATAGGTAGGTCGCGGACATCGGTAGGTCTATCGGCCGCCTCGGCTCTCCGGTCACCTCGAAGGCTGCGCCACTTCCGACGGCCGAGAAGGTTGGTCACCGGGGATATGAGTCGGAACCTCAGTCACGGCCGCGTGCCTCGCCACACGGGCTAGTCGTCGTAACAATAGATATTCCCTCGGCGCAGGTCTTCCGGCCGGACGGTATCCGCGTCGAATACCCACCGGGATGCCGGGCCCGCCGATCGCCAGTACAGGTACCCCCTCCCGGAGTCGACCACCACGTAGACGTCCTCGCTACCCTCGATCCGCTGGCTGCCGACACAGTAGTCCATATAGTCTGTGCCGAATTGGAGTGCACCAGCGCTGAATTCGCCCGTGGGGTTCGCATGCGCGCCGGGGTTCTGGACGTTGCTCGGATGATCGACCGCTCCCCCGTGCGACCAGTACGGGGCACCGCGACTGTCGGTCCCGCACGTGAAGGCCCATCCACCCGCAATAGCCTCCGCACCAGGCGGATAGGCGCCACCGGCCCACAGGCAACCGACCCCCTCGGCCGCGGCGAATCGCCCCACTCCACCACCCAAACCGCCGACAGTACAGGCAACCGCCGTCAGCACGGCGAGCACAACCGTTCTCGAAATACTCCGCACAGTAAGGACTTTCATCATCCGATATCTCCACTACTCGTCATTCCGCCCACCGATGCCGGTCGCGTAGGATCCAGCGAGTCCTACGTACATAATGGCCCGCTATCTGACGGCACGTTACTTGGGGGGTTATCAGGGGTGGGGACAAAAGAGAGTTCACCGGTCCGCGCACATGCCACGACCGGATGCCTCGCCGAATTCGATTGCCAAAACTGCGGCGGTTCGGTTGCACTGGACGTTCACTGGCCCGCATCCTGCGGGCGTGATCTCTCGCGCACCATGGACGATGACACCGCACGGCGCGACGGCTGACGGCGTGGACCGCGGTGCCCGAACAAGGCGATACCGATCGCGGACAGCAAAAGAAGCCGCAGGTCACTGACCTGCGGCTTCTACTAGGGTGGACCTGGCTGGACGTAATTCAAACCGTGCTGACCTGCAGAAACTTGAGACTGCGCGCGCAAAAATCGACGCCGGACGACCCTCGACGCTCCCCCGCCGACGCAGAATCCCACCTGCCGTACGGCCCGGTGTGCCGCGCAATATCGATCGGAGACTCACCGCGACGACCGTCGAGGAACTGATCCGGACGTATGCCGAGGGCGTATCCACCGCGAAGCTGGCCGCACAGTACGGGATATCCAAGACCGCGGTTCTCACCCTGCTCACCAACCGCGAGGTCCCCCGCCGGTATCAGTCGATGGCCACCACCGACATCGACCACACCGAACGGCTCTACCTCGCAGGCCACTCACTCGCCAGCTGCAACGGATAGGTGACACGTTGACCTGCCCCATCGATTGAGTTCCAGTCGTGGTGGCTAACTGACAGCGTGGATGGTGTCGTTCTCGAAGCGTAGTTCGAACTCGATCGGGGTGCGGTAGCCGAGTGCGGAGTGGCGACGCTGGCGATGGTGGAAGATCTCGATGTAGTCGAAGATTGCGTTGGCCAGTTCGACTCTGGACTTCCATTTCCTGCGGTTGAGCAACTCGATCTGCATCGAAGACCAGAAGCTCTCCATCATCGCGTTGTCCAGCCCGTCACCGACGGACCCGAAGGACGGCAGCAGTCCCGCGGATCGGACCTTGTCGCCGAAAACTCAAGAGGTGAACTGAGTTCCGTGGTTGGCGTGCACGATCACGCCGGGCTCGGGGCGCCGGTTGCGGCTGGCCATGTCCAGGGCGTTGACTACCAGGGTCGCGTCCTGTTTCGAATCGATCGACCAGCCCACGATCCGGCGGCTGAACGCATCGAGCGCGGCAGCGCAGAAGACCCATCCCTCCGCGTCCGATGTTGTGTTATATCGGTGACCCACAATTCATTTGGGCGCAACCGGTGAAACTTGCGGTTGACCCAGATCGTCGGCGGTCGCAGCGCCGTGCAGGCGTTTGACCCGTGTCGGTCCGGGCAGCCCGTAGTTGCCGGCCTGGGTCATGAGGACCGACACCGTCCGCGAGCAGACCCGCACGCTCATAGCGAGGGTGAGCTCGGCATGGATCCGACGGTAGCCGTAGGTGCCGCGCGAGGCGACGTGGACCTCACGGATCAGCCCGGTCAACCACTGTCGGCGAAGTTGCCTGGGCGTGGCCGGGGTTAGTTTGTGCTTGTAGTAGTTCTGCCGGGCAACTCCGAAGATCCGGCAACACCTGTCCACCGGCGCCCCGGCGTCGACGAGACGGTCGATCACCGGGTAGAGCCTTTGGGTGCGGCTTGTCCTCGCCGAGGAACTTCGCGGCCTGGCGGACGATCGCCAGTTCGCCCTCCAGCTCCCGAATCCGCCGACGCGCGGCGCGTAGCTCGCCCGACTCGGTCGAGGACCTGCCTGGCCGTAGTCCATGATCAATGTCGTCCTGGCGCAACCACTTCGACAGCGTTACCGGATGGATTCCCAGTTCGATGGCCGTTTGTTTGGCGGGTTTGCCCGCGCGTACCAGCGCGACCGCTCGCGCACGGAACTCGGCAGGATAGGGACGTGGCATGGCGATCAGCCTCTCGTGAAGGCTGTCAGTTAGTTACCGAAATTGGAACCTGAGCGGTAGGGCAGGTCACAATGCCCCGAACAGGAACGCCGAATGCTCGAACTCGTGACCGCGCACCGCCTGGACGAACGCGGCGAACTCCCCGTGATCGAAGTACAGCGTCGTCCGCCCAGCAGAGGGCGCGCACTCCGGCGCAGCGCTGAATTCATACAAGCCGTCATCTCTGCGGACGATATTCAGGAAACGCCGGATGGGCGTGCCCGCTCGGATCGCTTCCTGAATATCCTCGAACTGCGCGTGATCGAACGTCAGACATTGCTCGATCGGAACCTGCGTATCCGCGTCGATGGCCACCGAATCGGCGAGCTTATCGTCCCAAACCAAGGTCCGATCGCCGTCGCGGTAGACCATGACACAGGCCTGTTGCGGTGAGCTGGCGGCTGCCTTGCGGAATTGTCCGACAGTCGGAGTCGACAGCATGATGGATCCTTTCGAACTGCGCTGGCGACGTCGGCAGCCGTTCAGCGCACCTATATGCGCTATGGGAGGCTTCCCACCGCGGCGAAATTGCACGGACGCGCGTAATCGTCGATATCCACGGGTTGGTCAGGATGCCAGTCCGTGGCATAGGTGATGCCCGGTTCAGCGATGGACCAACCGTTGAAGAATGACTCGAACTGCTGGCGTGTCCGAAGCGTGACCGGAGTGCTCGCGTCGGCGAAGATCGCCGCGCCAGCAGCGACTTGCTGCTTGATCTCCTGGCCGGCATCCTCGAGCGACACATGAGTCATAGCGATGTGGCTGCCGGACACGACCGCGTTGCGGAATTGCTCCACCAACGCGGCGGGTTTGTCAGCCTCGGTGATCCAGGGCAGAACCGACACCATCAGCAGCCCCACCGGTTGGGAGAAGTCGATCAGGCGTTGAGTGTCGGGATGATCGAGAATCCGTGCCGGCTCCCGCAGATCGGCGTCGACCATCGCGGTCGTGTCCAGTACGCCTTGTTCACGCAGCAGATCACGCGCCCGGTTGATCGCCTCTTCGTCGTTGTCGACATAGACGACACGGGTATCTGCGGCGAGTCCACTGGCTATCTCGTGGGTGTTGCCGCCGGTCGGCAAGCCCGCACCGATGTCGAGGAACTGACGAACGCCAGCGCCGACCATGTGTCGAACCGCGCGTGCGAGGAACCGGCGATTGTGCTGGGCCCACTTCGGGTAGAAGGGGATATCGGCGTAGAGACGATGTATGAACGGTAGGTCCGATTCGAAGATCACCTCACCGGTGACCATGTGGTGGTAGATGCGCGCCGAACTCGGCTTGTGAGTGTCGAGAGGACGTGGCTCGAAGTCGCTGCTGGACATCGCGGTTTCCTATTCAATTGACGGTGTGGGCGGGTTATCGATGAATGGTTGGTCGGCTGCGTAGGCCGCGGGCGAGGTGTTCCATGAACTGGCGTGAGTCGCTGGGGCCGAGTGCGGTCATGGCGAGACGGTTGAAGATCTTGTCGCGGATCCCGACGGCGGGTTTGTCATCGATGTAGCGGATCTCGCCTTGCGCTTCGACCACCGCCATTTCGAGGTCGCCGGCGGCGCCCGGGGAGGGCACGCGGACCAGGATGTATCGGTCCTCCATGCCGGCGCCCGGCGCCTGGTGGGTGAAGGGCATGACCTGGATCTGGATGTTCGTGCGCTGGGACAGCTCGATGAGGTGAGTGATCTGATCGAGCATCACCGCGTCCCCGCCGTAGGTGCGCCGCAGGCACGATTCGGACAAGATCGCGTGGAACTCCGGCGGCCGACGCTTGAACAGAATCTGTTGACGAGCGGTCCTGGCCTCGACGTAGTCCTCGACGGTCACCGCGTCCGGGTCATCGGAATCAGGCTGCAGCGGTTCGTGCAAAGCGCGAATGTAGTTCGGGTGCTGGAGCAGCCCCGGGACGATCTCGGCGCCGGTTTCGCGCAAGCGATCCGCGACATCTTCGAGATCGACCAGCAGGCGCAGCTCCTCGATGTAGGCGCGACGGTAACCCGAGTTCCAGAAGCCGCGACGATGGTTGTCGCCGCGGAGGTCGAGCAGGATCTGGATGTAGGCCTCATCGGTGATCCCGAGTTTCGTCGCCAACCCCCGCAGATCCTCGGCGCTGAGATTGCCGTTGCCGGCGATCGCCGCCGCGATACGTGACTGGCTGACCCCGATCAGCTTGCCGGCCTCGGCCTGAGTCGTGCGGGCCCGGCGCAGCATCGTGTCGATTTCACGTCCCAGGAGCACTTTTCGTGCGGTTCTCGCCATGGCTCCCCACCGTATCGGGCTGCGCTTCAGGCGCCACTATTCCATATTTCTGATTATCAGGTTAGATTATCAGCTACGATTATTAGATCCGATTATCGCGCTAGCCAGCCAGAGGGTCGATGCGGTACCGCGCCCGACGCGACGTGCGGCGGGGAGCCGAGGAAGGGCGGGGCCACACATGGACGTCACCGACTCGCACACCGAGCACGACGGCCACCCCGGCGACAGCGCGGGCTTGTGGGGTCGACACTTGCGAACCTTCCGGCGCGCCCAATTAGGGCTGAGCCGTAGGGATTTCGCCGAATTGGTCAATGAGGAAGGCCGTCGGCAGCGCATCAACGTCGCCTGTTCGGAACGACATGTCGCACGATGGGAGCTCGGCGAAGTCCAATGCCCCAATAAGACCTACCGTGCCCTGCTGTCCGCCATCGGCGCACCCGAGCCCGGGGCCGACGCCGCGCCGAACCGCGTGGACACGGGCGTAGATTTCACTGCTGCGCCGTTGCCGCGCCCAACCGGCACTGGCACGACAGATCAAGGGCGCCTTCGAGATACGACGTTTCTACAAGCCCTCGCTGCTGCCGTAGTCGGATCTCCCGACATCTTGAGTCCGTGGCTCCCACGGCTCGACGACCTCGAGACGCGCGTCGAGACCACAGGTCAGCCCGACCTGGACTTCGTGTATCGCGCCACCATCAGATTGCGAGAGATCGACCAGAGCCACGGTGGATCCGCAGTCACCGACGCGGCCACGAACCTGTTGACCGTGACGACGACCCTACTGGCACGCAGCCGCGGCGAAGCCCACGAACACGCAATGCTGATCGCCAGTGCCGACCTCGCCCGCTTGGTCGGATGGGCCTACCACGACGTTGGAGATCAGCACCGCGCTCGCGAGTACGCCACCCTGGCACTGGTCTTCGCACGACAAGCCGGGGCGGACAGCCTCGTCGCGTCGACTTTCTATGTCCTGGGCCGGATCAGCCTGATCGAACACGACCCCCGCACAGCCCTGCGCATGTTCCAACTCGGTCAACTTCCCGCACAAGACGCCGCCAACGGAGGCGAGTCTGCCCGTCTCTACGCCAACGAGGCATGGGCACACGCCATGATGGGCGACGCCAGCCGAATGGAATTCGCACTCGCCCGCGCCGAAGACGAGACCACCCGAGTCGGAGATCTCATCGACCCATGGACGCGCGTCTTCTTCACCCCCGGCGAATTCAACGGAATGCGATCGGTGATCTACAACGAATACGCGCTGACAGCGCGCGGACGCGCCGCCGAACGCTACACACTCGTAGCCATCGACAGCGCTCGCGCATCACTGGCCGCGTCAGTACCAGGGCGACCAACGCGGAGCATCCTGTTCGACAACATCACCATCGCCACCGGCGCTTTCCGCCTCGGCCAGATCAACGAGGCCGTGTCCTATGCCAACACCTCTCTGGAGCTGGCCGGCAATGTCGGCAGCGGCAGAGTCACCGACCGGCTGCGCCGGATGACGCATGCCGCGACCCTCTCCTCACCCCGCCGCGATGTCCGCGACCTGTGCCACGCTGTAGGACGAGCGTCCGAAACCGCTTCACACAGGCCACGTTTCCCGTTCGACTGCCAACTCGCCACCGCATAGCGGGGGCGCCGCCTCGACTTCTCAGTGTCGCCCACTGGCCCGATGCTCTCCTCACTCCTTGTGTAATTCCATCCCCGGTTACTGAACCAATTGTCCGGCAACGGATCCGGCTCGTAAATCCTCCGCGACCAGGCACGTCGGGCCGCTGACTCGAGTAGTCGGCTCATGACGCCACGGACACGAGAGTTCACGACCAATCCTGCTGAGCGGTCCGGGCGCGCCACGTGATCACGTTGTCTCTGCATCCTGCCGCTCCTGGATCTCAGTTATGTTGGCGTGAAACGTATTTCGCTACGACGCTGCGGAAGATGACACGGGAGTCACCACCTGACGCACCCAAACATGGCATTCCCGAACGGCTCGTCTTCGGTGTGCTGGCACTGCAACCGAATGACCTTGGACCCGGACGATGGCTCGGATTCGAATGCCGCACAACATGACTTCCTCGAATGTCCTGATCGACTGCCAATGTCATCTTCGCCGCGCGGTTGTCCGCAAACTGACCTGCTGAATGTCATTGGCGCAGAACCAGTTCGGCTATTAACTCATTACATGACCACAGGTGATGCGAATGCTAACCTCACGATCGAACCACGTGACCGCCGGGTGATCGCCCTCAGCAATCGCGCCGAAGCACCCGCGTCGCAGATGCTGACGGTCGAACAGACCTGATTCGGGAACACAGTCATGTGGTTCGGGTTTGCCCGTATGGAATTGCTGGCAATCGATGTTCTTCGCGTGGTTCCGCACGCGATGCACGCTTACGCCGCGCGGCACGGATTCGGCGACGGAGAGGTGCTCTTCGAACCCATCGCCTCGGAAGTTCTTCTCCGCGACATGCTGGCCGAGCTCGATCGCAGTACCCCCTCCGCGATGGTGATCCAGCGACTCCAGCACGTCGCACGCAGCTGGGGCGTGGACCTCGTCCAGGTCTTCAACCCCCCGCGACGCACCGATGCGTTGTGGAAAATCCTGGACTCGATCGACGGCCCGACAAACACGCACCTACTCGTACCCTCCCACGAGCACCTCACCAACCTAGGTCCGTCCGGTCGCGCGGCCGTCGCCCAACTCACGCAAACGCGCACCGTCGAAATCCACTATCTCGACGCGACCGCGCCGACCGGCAGCCAGCCCCCGCGCAAGCCTCCCGTCGCCAACGAACAGGTGCTAGTGGAGTCTCGGATCGGCGCGATTCCCACCGTCGCACAGCTCGACGTGGCCAGCGTGCTCAGTCGGCTCGGACAAGCAGAGATCATCGAGATCGTCGACGCGGTCTACGTCGCATTGATCAACGACGCCATCACCACCCCCGGAAACGGTGCCCTCTTGTATCCGCCCGACATCAGTCGAGCCGTCATACGACTGCTCGAGGCAGCGAACGGACAACTGATAGTGGAACTCGAGGAACCCCGCCCGCGCAGCGACGAGGTCGCCGCATCGTTGACCCACCTCTGCGAGAGCACGCGACGCTTCGCTGTCGGCGGCCGGACGTTCACCCGCTGCGCCCTGCCGTTCGAATCATTCGCCTTCGACGTAGCACGGGAAGGTCGACGATGAACGCAACCACACAACCCGGAAGAAGGGTCGTGCCACCGACAAGCCACGCACGCACCAGCGAGAGAGTTCGCGCCGTCGAAGGACTATTGGACGCCAGACAACTGCTCCTCGCGGTCGCCGGAAACATCGAAGGCGGGTCACCGCTGATCGCCTGGGCGCGCGAGCTGGCTGATCTGCACTCCACGCTCATCACCGCCTCGGCATCTCCCGCGCGCCGACCAGCCGACTTCGACGACACCACCCTCCGCGGCCGCATCGGCGACATCGTCGTCCTGGTTGATGAGTGGTCCGTATTCCACCTGCCGCGACCGACCACCGCGCGCCGCCACACCCATTCCCTCGGCGAGGTCATCAGTCACCTCGCCAACACCTACGCCCACATGCAATGGACCCTCCGCCACAACGACAGCGCCCATCACCAACATCACGCCACACTGCGCTTCGCTCAAGTTCAGCAAGGCTATGCCGACCTCATCGATGACATCCGAACACTGCGCGTCGAACTCCCCCTGGGTTTGCCGGGGCACATCGCAACCCACATCCGAGCCGAATAGTGAACCGTCACGGGTTGGGGACAGCGCGCTCGGTGATGACGGTCCCCCCGCCCCGGAATCGGTGGGCACTGCCCAGACATCGGATGGCGTCACTGAAACGGTGAACGCATTCGTGAGCGCAATCGCCGCAGATGACGCCACGAGGGCCTGCGCCTTTGTCACCAGTAGCACCTGTGAATTCATTTGCTTGGACCTGAGGGGGTGGTACCTGTTGTCCTTGGGCTGGCTCTTGAGGCGATTCGTCAACCTGCTTGGCGGGAACAGCATCGCCGTGATCAAGGCGCTCGACGGCAAGCGGTTCCTGGCTCGAACAGCGGCAACCGAAGGACGGGCGGAGTACACCTCAAGCCCGTATTTCGATCTGGCTTACCTCTTCGGCCGCTGGTATGTCGACTACCTGTACGGGTACTCTGACTACGTCAACTAGGCCCGGGATCCTAAACGGTTCGGGGGACTGTGCGTGATGGCTGCTCTCACAACGCATCGGCTCGCAGCAGAGCGACTGTCGTTGAGGGCGCTGT
Source organism: Nocardia uniformis NBRC 13702 (assembly GCF_001613345.1). GTDB lineage: Bacteria > Actinomycetota > Actinomycetes > Mycobacteriales > Mycobacteriaceae > Nocardia > Nocardia uniformis. The sequence continues at coordinate 10,240 of NZ_BDCE01000131.1, forward strand.
CTGATGACAGTGAACTGAGCGAGGCCAGCGTTCGCCGGGTCCTGGA
>NZ_BDCE01000132.1:2500-5429 GCF_001613345.1 Nocardia uniformis NBRC 13702
GTAGTGCTCCCGAGTAGCAGCGGGCCCGTGAAATCTGCTGTGAATCTGTCGGGACCACCCGATAAGCCTGAATACTCCCTGGTGACCGATAGCGGACTAGTACCGTGAGGGAAAGGTGAAAAGTACCCCGGGAGGGGAGTGAAATAGTACCTGAAACCGTGCGCTTACAATCCGTCGGAGCCTTCGCATCCTTGTGGTGTGTGGGGTGACGGCGTGCCTTTTGAAGAATGAGCCTGCGAGTCATCGGTATGTGGCGAGGTTAACCCGTGTGGGGTAGCCGTAGCGAAAGCGAGTCCGAATAGGGCGGTTCAGTCGCATACTATGGACCCGAAGCGGAGTGATCTACCCATGGCCAGGGTGAAGCGACGGTAAGACGTCGTGGAGGCCCGAACCCACTTAGGTTGAAAACTGAGGGGATGAGCTGTGGGTAGGGGTGAAAGGCCAATCAAACTCCGTGATAGCTGGTTCTCCCCGAAATGCATTTAGGTGCAGCGTCGCGTGTTTCTCACCGGAGGTAGAGCTACTGGATGGTCTAGGGGGCCCACAAGCTTACCGAAATCAGCCAAACTCCGAATGCCGGTGAGTGAGAGCGCGGCAGTGAGACTGCGGGGGATAAGCTTCGTAGTCGAGAGGGAAACAGCCCAGATCGCCGGCTAAGGCCCCTAAGCGTGTACTAAGTGGAAAAGGATGTGGGGTCGCACAGACAACCAGGAGGTTGGCTTAGAAGCAGCCACCCTTGAAAGAGTGCGTAATAGCTCACTGGTCAAGTGATCCTGCGCCGACAATGTAGCGGGGCTCAAGTACACCGCCGAAGCCGCGGCACTCAGACACATATCTTGCTTTCGAGCCAGGAGTCTGGGTGGGTAGGGGAGCGTCGTGTAGCCAGGGAAGCAGCAGTGTGAACTAGTTGTGGAGGCTGCGCGAGTGAGAATGCAGGCATGAGTAGCGAAAGACGAGTGAGAAACTCGTCCGCCGAATGACCAAGGGTTCCTGGGCCAGGTTAATCCGCCCAGGGTGAGTCGGGACCTAAGACGAGGCCGACAGGCGTAGCCGATGGACAACGGGTTGATATTCCCGTACCCGTGTATCCGCGCCCAATGGCGAATCATCTGTGCTAAGTATCCAAAAGCGGATGGACTCCCTTCGGGGAGCCGGATGTGGCTGCATACGACCCCGGGTGTAGTAGTCAAGCGATGGGGTGACGCAGGAAGGTAGCTGGGCCAGGTGATGGAATACCTGGTGTAAGCGTGTAGGGAGTCCCGTAGGCAAATCCGCGGGGCACATATCCTGAGACGTGATGCGTAGCCGATTGAGGCGAATTCAGTGATCCTATGCTGCCGAGAAAAGCCTCTAGCGAGCTGGTACATGGCCCGTACCCCAAACCGACACAGGTGGTCAGGTAGAGAATACTAAGGCGATCGAGATAACTGTGGTTAAGGAACTCGGCAAAATACCTCCGTAACTTCGGGAGAAGGAGGGCCCTGTCTGGTGAACACCCTTGCGGTGGGAGCTGGGTGGGGTCGCAGAGACCAGTGAGAAGCGACTGTTTACTAAAAACACAGGTCCGTGCGAAGTCGTAAGACGATGTATACGGACTGACGCCTGCCCGGTGCCGGAAGGTTAAGAGGACCGGTTAGCCTGTAAGGGCGAAGCTGAGAATTTAAGCCCCGGTAAACGGCGGTGGTAACTATAACCATCCTAAGGTAGCGAAATTCCTTGTCGGGTAAGTTCCGACCTGCACGAATGGCGTAACGACTTCTCAGCTGTCTCAACCACAGACTCGGCGAAATTGCAGTACGAGTAAAGATGCTCGTTACGCGCGGCAGGACGAAAAGACCCCGGGACCTTCACTATAGCTTGGTATTGGTGTTCGGTACGGTTTGTGTAGGATAGGTGGGAGACTGTGAAACTCGCACGCCAGTGTGGGTGGAGTCATCGTTGAAATACCACTCTGATCGTATTGGACCTCTAACCTCGGACCCTGATCGGGTTCAGGGACAGTGCCTGGTGGGTAGTTTAACTGGGGCGGTTGCCTCCCAAAATGTAACGGAGGCGCCCAAAGGTTCCCTCAGCCTGGTTGGCAATCAGGTGTCGAGTGCAAGTGCACAAGGGAGCTTGACTGTGAGAGCGACAGCTCGAGCAGGGACGAAAGTCGGGACTAGTGATCCGGCACCGGCAAGTGGAAGCGGTGTCGCTCAACGGATAAAAGGTACCCCGGGGATAACAGGCTGATCTTCCCCAAGAGTCCATATCGACGGGATGGTTTGGCACCTCGATGTCGGCTCGTCGCATCCTGGGGCTGGAGTAGGTCCCAAGGGTTGGGCTGTTCGCCCATTAAAGCGGCACGCGAGCTGGGTTTAGAACGTCGTGAGACAGTTCGGTCTCTATCCGCCGCGCGCGTCAGAAACTTGAGGAAGGCTGTCCCTAGTACGAGAGGACCGGGACGGACGAACCTCTGGTGTGCCAGTTGTTCCGCCAGGAGCACGGCTGGTTTGCTACGTTCGGAAGGGATAACCGCTGAAAGCATCTAAGCGGGAAGCCTGTTCCAAGATGAGGTTTCTCACCCCCTCGAGGGGTTAAGGCCCCCGGCAGACCACCGGGTTGATAGGCCAGAACTGGAAGCCCTGTAAGGGGTGTAGGTGACTGGTACTAATAGGCCGAGGACTTACCAACAAAGAAGCTACGCGTCCACTGTGCGGTATCTGAAACAACACACAGATCACCGAGACAACACAATCTCCGACACCATCATTGGTGGTGTGCGGGGGTGGGTGTGGCTCTCTGTGTGACAGTTTCATAGAGTTACGGCGGCTATAGCGGTGGGGAAACGCCCGGTCCCATTCCGAACCCGGAAGCTAAGGCCACCTGCGCCGATGGTACTGCACTCGACAGGGTGTGGGAGAGTAGGACACCGCCGGAACATCCTTCG
>NZ_BDCE01000133.1 GCF_001613345.1 Nocardia uniformis NBRC 13702
CGGAAAGGGGCTGTCAGTTAGTCACCGAAATTGGAACCTGAGAGGTAGGGCAGGTCAGCCTCCGTGACCGTCTCGACGAAGGCGGATTCTCCGACGCCCGATCGCTCAGCGAATCCGTCACCGACAGCGCCGGTTCCGTTATCCCCGCCCTGGCGGCCGACCCACGAACCCAGCCCATTGCCGATGCCGCCCGCGAGGCGATGACCGTCGGTCTCGCGGTGTGTGGCTATCTCTGCGCCGGACTCCTCGTTGCGGCGCTGGCCGCCACCGCCTTCATCGCCCCCGCCCGCGATCGTGCGGCGGAGGACGTGCTGACGCGATGACGTGCCGCACGACGCGCCGGGGCGGAGGTTAAGGCTTCTTGACCTCTGGTCGCGCGCCCGTCCCGGTCCTCTGACTGGTGACGGGCGTGCGGACCGGTTACCGGGTGTTGCGGAGGCGCGCATCCGCAGGGCTATTCTTCGGAATTCATTGCTCTAAAAGATCTGTCCCTGTCAGGATTTCGAACCATGACGGCGGTTCCATTCTCCGATTCGGAGCGGTTGCTGGCGCTCGGTCGGGAAGCCGCACGGGAATTGGTCCAGGAATTGGCCACCGGTGTGGCGGAATCTCGGACCGGGGTATTGCGGGTGACCGGTGATCCCGGTGGCGATTTCCATATATTCGGTGGACGGATCGCCATCGTGGATTCACCCGGAGCGCCCGGGATCGCCGACCTATTGGCCAGACCCGGGCGATTGTCCACCGGTGTCGCGGATGTGCGGTTGGTGGCCATGATGGCTGCGTTGGACGGCGCTTTCGCCATTGCCGCGGGCTGGCTCGGAAGTTGTTATTGGCAGGAACCGCCAGACCCACCGCCCGGTCAGCCGCTGGTGCCCGGTATCGACCCCGGCTGGCTGCTGCTGGAAACCGAGCGGCGCCTGCGCGCGCTGGCCCACGGCCGGGTCTCACCGTATCGAAATCATCTGTCGCTCACCGATTGTGGTCGCGACCTGCTGGCCGGATCGGCGCAGGGGCAGTGGCAGGACATCCTGTTCTGGGTCAATGGCCGCCGCAGTTGTCGCGATATCGCACTCCAGCTGCACCGCAGCCTCTACGCCGTCACCGTGGATGTGGTCCGCATGTTGGATGCGGACGCCCTGATCATCACACCACCGCGAAACACCCCTGACTCGCCTCAAACGCGACCCGCCTCCGGCCGATTCCTGCTCCCGCGCCGCCGCCGCGGTGCCAGCGGTGTCAACGACACCCTGCCGCCGCCACCGCCGCGACCGGATCGTCCGGCAGTTCAGAAGATCGCCCCCGTACGGGAACAAGAAAGGACGCAATGAATACCGTCACCCCCAAAGGTCCCGGCAGTCTCTCCGACCGAATCGCCGTTCTGGTGAAAGCCCTTCGGTCCGAAGTGCCGGACTGCCTGGCCTCCGGGGCGATCGATATGGCGACCGGAATGCTGCTGGCCGTCGAGACCGTCGACAATCATCCCCAGGAAGTCCTCGATCTACTCGCCGCCGCGACACTGGATATTTTCCAAGGCCGCAATGTCACAATGATCGAAGACATCTGGAAGGAACGCCGCGGAGTCCGAACCGACCGCCACTATTTCCAAGAAATTCTGGTAAACAGCGATAACCTGACCCACCTCTTCATTCGCACCGAAAGCAGAGACGACGTTGTCGTAGTAGCCGTCTGCCGAAAATCGGTCAATGTCGGAATGCTCTTCGCCCAAGCCCGCCGAGTCCTCAAAGACACCGGCCCTCTCTAACTCACTACCCCGAATGCCACTGCGCCCCACCGATTTGCCCATCCGCGCCCTCTGTGTGTAACTTCGTCCCGGGCACTCGGATCAGCACTCCGAGAGCAACTTTCGGGGCTATGGCGCAGCTGGTAGCGCACCTCACTGGCAGTGAGGGGGTCAGGGGTTCGAGTCCCCTTAGCTCCACCAAAGGGGTCATTGCACGAACCGTTCCCGTCGGGGCTGGTACCGCAGAAGCGGTACCGGCCCCGATGTCGTTTCCGGGTTGGGGGATGCGGAAGGTGGGCACGAGCCGGTCGGGTTCGGTGATCTTCACCTGGGTGACCAGGGTTTCGATCAATACTGTGGTTTTGGGTGTGGCCGCCACCGGTGATGACGTCGGTGATGTGGTCCGCGATGCCGGTCAGCAGATCGGGTGCCGGTGTGGTGGGGGCGTTGTCGAGGGTGTCGGTGAGTTCGTCGCGTTGGTTGGTGAGTTGTGTTGTCTTGGTGCGCAATTCGGCCAGTCGGGGGCCGAGGGGTTCAGCGTCGAGGCTGCCGTTTTCGAACGCGGCCAGGTAGCGGTCGATCACTTGCTGGGTTTTGGTGAGTTCGGCGGTGAGGGCGGCCAGTTCGGTGCGGGTGTCCGCGCTGGAGTCGTCGTGGCGCTGCCGGTGATCGGCGATGGCTTGATCGATGAGGTCGTAGCGGGTGCGGTAGAACTGTGCGAGCGCGTCGAGGACGGCGGTGTCGACGGAGTCGGCGTCGAGGCGGGTGAAGTCGCATGTGGTGGTGTCGTAGCGGGCGCGGTTGAAGCAGGTGTAGTAGCGGTAGGACCGTGAACGGCCGGTGGCGCGGGTGCCGATCATGGGTCAGTTCCTCGAAGCGGCCGATCACACCCTGTTCCATCAGCGTGGAAAGACCTGCGGTTGTCCAACTCTCGTGGGTGGGGTGGTTTGGCGATGGCGAGCTGCGCGGCCTCGCGCAGCTACGCCTTCAGATCCTCGGTCAGGGACGTGGCCATGGGCTCGAGCTTGATACACAGGTACGACACCGAGCCGGGCTGAATTGTGTCCGGCTACCGCAGATAGTTCGCGGAATCCGCGCGATTGCGCCACTACCCCCTACGAGTGCCAGGTACAGACCGCGCAGCCGCAGCGCCGGAATGCCCAGTGCCAGACCGAGAACGAAGGTCAGCGCCGCGGCGACAGGCACTGTCGCGACATGCGGTGCGTCCCAGCGGTCCAGCATGACAGCCGTGCTGTACGCCTCGATCGCGAGGAAGGCGCCGTGGCCCCGCGAGATCTGACCAGTCTGTCCCACAAGCAGATTCAGCCCCGGTGTCACACCCCGCATCTACTGTCGCCAGTGTGAAGAAAGCACCGAACCCCTTGCCCGACGAATCCGTCCTCCAGCTCCCGGCTTCCTGGAAGGCCGGTCGGCTGAGGAGCAGACGCGCTCTCCCCTCGGCCAGCGCGACTGAACTGTGGCGCGCCGAATTGCAGCAGCACCGCTCGAGAATCGACCTGGCCATAGAAGTCCCCGAGAACGCGGAATTCGCGAAGGCCATGCAGGCATATCTCGACGGCGAGCCCGATCCGCTCGGCGCTGCCGCCATTTCGATGATCCTCCACGACCGAAGCCGTCGGGAAACGCTGGAGAGCAGCACCATCGATGCCTGGGAGCTCGAGCACGGCCTTCCGTTCGCAGCGGCCGCAGTGGTCGAGGAAGCCGGACTCGCGTACGAGGAGCACCGGCCGTTCCTGAATTCGCCGCGCTGGCGCGAAAGGACCGGGCTGCTGAAACGTGCTGTGCGAGGCGGGGTGGTGGGCGACTGGGAGTACCGCGTCACCGAGCGGCTTCGAGGCGCCATCGAGGCGTGCGAACCCGCGGTCTACAGCGAAGTCAGAGCAGCTGTCGCTTCGCGCCTGCACGGTCAAGCGCTCCTGGAACGAGCTTCGTTGCTGTTCCCGGCCGAGGATCAGTGGATCGCCGACGCATGTGCGGGATACATCGGATACCAAGGCGCGACAGACGGTGGACTCTGGCCGCTCATTCGAACCAGCGACCAACTCGAGGCGCTCGATGGGATCGCGCTCTACCCGCGAGAAATCGGGGCTGCGAAGCTCGGCGCGCTGATGGCTCGGCTCGGCGTCGACTGCCTGCCCGCCTTGGTGGCGACGCTTGACAACGGTTGGGAGCCCGACACCAAAGGCCGACAGGCGGTACTGGCCGCGATCGCCATGCTCCCCAGTGATGCGGCGGTGTCGTTCCTGCTCGACCGTATCGGCGATCGGTTCGTTCTAGAGGCGGCCTGTGCCGCCGCCCGGCGTTTCCCGGTGCGGATGATGCGGGCAGCGGCGGCCCGGTGTCCGGTCGCGTCCGCTGCCGGGCGCGAGCACTTGGCGGCTGTGCTGAGCGAGGTGCCGCAGGAGTGGTTCGACCCCGCGTTCGCGCAGCTCGGAGAATCCGATCAGTCGAGAATCAAGGGGCTCGTGGAAGATCCGGACGCGCTGCCGGAGGTCGCTACGGAATCGCTGCCGGGGCTGCTCGTCGCGCCGCCGTGGCTCGCAGACACTCCGAAGCCGAGTCCGACCGTGATCCGGGGGCTCGGCGCCGAAGACGATCCGAGGCTGGAATGGGCCGAGGAGGAGAAGCAGCGATTCGCCGAGTGTGCCGCCGAATTCGAGCCGACGGCGCCCGGCCCGAGGTGGGATCTCATGGCGGAGGAAGTCTCTCGGCGCTACAGACCTGACTACGTCTGTGAGATGCTCGCCTATGGGCCTTCCGAGTTCGCCGATCCGCTCCTGGAGCGGTGGAAGGGTGAGCTGAAGGCCAACAGCCGGGAGGAGGTCCGGTCGTTCATCCATGCGATCCTGCTTCGTTTCGGGCGCGCGGTCACGGACCGAATCGTCAAGTACATCGCGGACACTCGACGAGAGGGCGACTGCCTCGGGCCCATCGTGTCGCTCGCCGCAGCCCGGACGGCAGCCCACTGGTTCGCGGACCTGAAGGTGGAGCGAGCGGAAGGCGCCGCCTGGCTCGACCGTCATGGGGCGACCGGTGCGATCCTCCTTGTGCCCGATGCCGTTGGAGGCGAGAAGAAACGACGCACCGCAGCTGTGACCGCCCTGATCCATATCGCGGAGCGGCAAGGATCGCAAACAGTCATCGACGCGGCGGGGCACTACGGCGAGCAGGTCGCCGCCGCGATCCGCGTAGTCCTCGAGCAAGGCCCGGTTGAGACTCGACCGGCGAAGAAGCCTGGCATCGGCGCCTGGGTGAATCCTCGGCTGCTTCCGCAGGTCGCGATCAAGGACCGAACCGCAGCACTTCCCAAGACTTCGGTGCTGCATCTGGTCTCAGTACTGTCGATCGCCGAACTCGACACTGCCGACCGCGGAGTGGAGGTGCTCGCTGAGACCTGCGATCTCGAATCGCTTCGAGCGTTCTCCTGGAAATTGTTCGAGCACTGGGATTCGGCCGGCGCTCC
>NZ_BDCE01000134.1 GCF_001613345.1 Nocardia uniformis NBRC 13702
AAGTCGGCAGATGCGGGCGTTCCGAGGATGCCGAACGGCCCGAGATGATCTCTAGCCGTTGATCTTCCGACGGGACGCGTGGCCGTTCGGATACGCGCGGGTCGCGGCATTTCAGTGCGTTGGTATGCCTACTACACGACAACGGCCCCGCCCGATCTTGCGATAGGCGGGGCCGAGTTCCCAACGTTCAGCTGCCCGACAGGGCCACGATCGGCGCCTCTGGATGACCTCACCAACCGTCTCGTCCTCAGCGGCCAGCTCCCCCCCCAGCCTCGCGGTAGCTGGCGAGCCAACCAACACGCGCGCCGCCGTTTCTCGCCTCGGCACCACTGGACGGTCAGCCGACTTCCTGGAGGGTTTCGATCATCTGGATCAGTAGCGGATTGATGAAAACCACATCATCGGTGAAACACCGTCGAACGCAGTAGCGGACTTCGCCGCGTGCGCGGCTTCGAGCCTTCCGAACACCCTTGTGATCGCGGCCTGAAGTCGGCTTGGATGGGGATGCGAGCCATCCATTGTGGCCATGTGCTCTGGGAATTCGCGCGGCTCCCCGGAGCCGGTGGTCAGTAGGAAATGACGGCGATCGTGTAAGCGTCGAGCATGACAGTGCCCGCTTCGATCGGTACTTCTCCGTCGACGGTGCTGACTCCGAGTTGCTCGAGTTCGCCTCGCCCGTCGAGGTCAGGGACGGCTACGGTGACCGTGTCGGCTGTCTTGTTGACCACCAAAAGCTTTCGGAGGCCGGAGGCACACACGAATGCCTGGGCGTGGATGCGCGGGTCCGGAAAGCCGTAGGCCCCTGTCGTGGTGGTCGCTAGAGCGTCGCCCATATCGAAGTGGCGCAGCAGTAGTGCGAGTGCGTGGTAGCGGGTGTTGGGTGCGCCGGTTTCCCAGTCGATCAGGCTGACGCCGGGGATCATGCCGGGGTAGTCCATGAATTCGGCGATGCCGACCAGGTCGATGCCGAGCTCGACGAGCTTGGCCCACAGGTAGGTCTGGACCGAGGCGCTCAGGTCCCAGTATGTGTCGGGGATGTCGGGCGCGGGGTTCATCACGTCGGCGGGGTAGGTGCCCAGTTCGTTGATGAAGGTCGCGGTGCCGGGCGTCAAGCGCTGGCGGATCGAGTCGATGAAGCGGACCTGGTCGAGGAACGCGTCGGCTTGAGCGAAAAAGATGTCGCGCCAGTGCGCGCTCGGGGCATTCCCCTCTGCACCGAAGGGGTTGACGATCTCGGGCTGGGCATAGAAGTGATAGGAGATCGCGTCGACGGGGACACCGTCGGCGTGGTTGGCCGGATCGAGGAAATGCCAGAAGTATTCCGGTTGATGGTGCACGTGGCTCAGTGACAGCCCGATGAATTTCATGTCTGGGTCCAGCGGGGCCAGCCGCGTGACGATGGCGTCGTAGAGCTCGGTGTAGAGCTCGGGTGGTATGCGATGCCCGATGTCGGGCTCGCACAGCACTTCCCAGTAGGCGAAGCGGTAGCGATGGCCCGACTCGTGCCAGTTGCCCAGCTCGTCGGTGAAGCCACCCGCGATGTACCAGCTCGCGAGCCGGTAGAAGTAGTCGGCGACTTCGGTGCAGGTGGGATCGCGCAGCTCGCTGCCCTGTTCGTAGTTCCAGTGGTTTTCGTCGAGATCCTCGGAGACCTCCACGGGCTCGGCGGTGACGAACATCCAGGTCGGGATGGTGGCGAAGTTCGCCACGACCGGTCGACCCTCGGCTGCGGCGACGAAGTCCTCGACGAAGGGATCGAGGAGTTCGAAGTTCCAGGAGGTTTGGGTGTCGGTCGGCGGGGTGAGCTCGGGGACCGCGACCCGGGGATGGGTGAACCAAGGCAGGAATCGAGCGAGATCCACGCGCAGTTCACGCAGGGCGTCGAATGCTTTGTCGTGGATCGGGGATTCGCGCCGTAGCGGTGGCGCCGTCCACAGGTGGGTGGTGAGCGTGGTGCGCGAGGTGACGGTCGTCTGCTCCCAGTCCACCTGCACGGTGGCGGGAGGTGCTGCGGCAATGGCGGGGGTGGCGCTCATGAGGTAGTTCCTTCTTCTACTGTGCGCGCGATACCGAGGGCAGGCAGGATTGCCTGGTCGACAATCGCGGCAAGGGTTTGGGCATCGGGCAGATTCCCGGTGTCGATCTGATGCTTGATCACCAGCGCTTCGCCGATATCGACGACGACAGGGGTGACCAGCCGTGCCTCGATGTGGCCGCGCTCGGCGTAGTGCTCGATGACGGTGCGGGTGAACCGGGTGCCGTGGGCGTCGAATACTTGGGTGTACAAGGCCTCGACGAGATCCGGGCGGCGCCGCCGCTCGGCGAGGATCGCCGCGACCGCCGGCGCTGTGGGTCCGGCGAGCCAGGCGGCGAGCTGCTCGAGGGACCGCAACAAATCCGCCCGCAACCCACCGCTGTCGAGGTCGACCGTTTCGACAGGATGGGAATGGGCGAGCGCGTCGAGCAGTAGCTCCTCGACCGAGGGCCAATGCCGATAGATCGATGTCTTCGCCACACCCGCCCGCCGCGAGACCCCCTCGATCGAAAGCCGCCCCAGTCCGGTCTCTGCAACCTCACCGATGACCGCCGTCCGGCAAGCGTCGAGGACATCGCCGAGGGAGCGGCGTCCGTGTTTCTCCTCAGTCTGAGCCATGTGGGCAACACTAGCTACAGAGCCGTAGCTTCGCAAGCGTAGCTACTTCAACGTTTCCTAAATGCCATCCGGGTCGACAACCCACCCGCCGTGAGCCGCGAATCGCCCAACGTCACGAGATCATTTTTTGTCGCAGCAACGACTGGGCGAAACCTGCCGACCGCGATATCTGCAGATCCAGACCTTCGCAACCCGCTGGCCCCTCCTAGGCGACGCCCGTGGAACGCGCTCAACTCGGCATGAGCGCGCGGCCGGAAGCCGTGTCGACCAAGAGATCTGGGCGACCGCCCAACGCGCGGGTCGCGGCAGATGAGTGCGTTGCGCCCGGCCGCGACATGGAATGCTCAGGACGATTTCTAGACGCATCGCAGGAAGGCACGCTGATGGTCACCGTCAACGCCCACGCTCGCCGGGAACGAATGGAGTTCGCGGAACTGCTGGACGGTCTGGCACCGGAGCAGTGGAGCATGCCCAGTCTGTGCGATCGATGGACCGTACGAGACGTGGTCGCACATACGGTCGCTTATCTCGGGCAGAGCCGCGCCCGGTTGGCCATCAATATGATCCGGACACGGTTCGACATCGACCGACTCAACGCGAGAGGACTCCGGGACTACGCCGGGTTGGAGCCCGAACAGCTCATCGGGCTCATGCGTCAGGGAGTCGAACCCTCCGGCGCGGCGGCGCTCTACGGTGGCCGCGTGGCGCTGATCGAGTGCCTGATCCATCAGCAGGACATACGCCGACCACTTGGACAACTCAGGACCATTCCCGAAGAACGGCTCCGAGTTTCGCTCAGCTACGCCCGCATCAGTCCGGTCATCGGGGGTGCGCGCCGCACCCGTGGTGTGCGGCTGCGGGCCACCGACATGAACTGGTCGGCCGGCAACGGCCCCGAGGTCCGCGGATCAGGTGAGGCGCTGCTGCTGGCGATGACAGGAAGGGCCGCAACGGTTATCGGCGAACTCGATGGTGAAGGCGTGGCGCATCTCGACTCGTCGGCGACCGATTGATCGAGTGCTTCGCCTGCCGGGCGGCACTCGCTCCGGTACAGCTCCTTGCTATTCCGAAGCTCCGCGCTGGCCGGATCGGCCAGCGCGGGAAGCGGTATGAGCGTGCGTTCCCGGTGGATCAGCCTGTCAGCCGATTCGCTCAAACCGGACTGCGCTTTGAAACCTGCCACCCTCACGGAGATCAAGTGTCATGTGCTGGCCACTCCAGACGCCGTCCACCTCAACCATGCCGAGGCCAAGGGTTCGGTGACTCCGATGATTCCGCCGAGCCCGGACTCGAAGAGCGCTGTGGTGACCAGCGCGACGAAGGAGAAGACCACGCTCACCAGAGTCCGGGGATCGGTGCTGTTGTCCCAGGTCTTCTCGGCATTGTCGGCGGGCACTTCGGGCGTGAGCGTGTACAAGGCGATGCCAGATACCTTGCCTGGCGGTCGGACCCGGGTGGGAATGACACGACGGAACGCTCGCGGTGGTCGCGAAACCTAGCCGCAGGCTACC
>NZ_BDCE01000135.1 GCF_001613345.1 Nocardia uniformis NBRC 13702
ACACCACACCGAACCTCACCCGGTCACCCCACCCACGTGACACGCACACGCTCCCTCACCGGTAAGGCCCGCGCCCAGGCATTCGCCATCTGGGGATCCATCGGCGCGGCCGCGGCCGTCGGACCACTGCTGGGCGGCTGGCTCGCGGACTTCTCCTGGCGCTGGGCCTTCGGCGTCAATCTGCCGTTGGTCGCGCTGATCCTCGCCGGGGTACTGCTGTTCCTCCTGGCGGCTGTGATCCTGTTCGCTGGTGCTGGCCTTGGCATCCACGGTCTTCATCTCGCCCGCGCGAGATCGCTCGACTCGCGAGGTCCTGACACCGTGACGTGCCGGCCGAGCAGGGTGGAGTCTTCGACGGCACGGGCGAGGAATCTGCCGACACTATTGCGGGACACCTTCCTTCGCTCCGGTGTGGTCGAGGTTGCGGGCATCGCGTCCTCGGGACCGTCGGTCAGGTTGACCGGTCGCACCAGGACCCAGTCCAGCTCGCTGTCGCGCACCGCCTGCTCCTGACGTTCGGTATCCGCGATCTGCGGTTTCAGAACGAGGCGGAAGAACAGCTTGTTCACCAGGTCGAGTCGTGGTCGGGTCTCGGCGACACCGAAGGCACTCAGCACCACCAGCTTTCGGACACTGTGTCGGCGCATGGCCGCGACGACCTGCCGGGTTCCGGTCGAACGGATATCGATGGGTGTGTGCGCCGGACCGAGAATCCGCACGCGCAGCGGATTCTCGGTTATACCGAGGGTGACGACAACGGCGTCGTGGCCCTCTACCGCACGCTCCACATCGGCCGGGTCCAGCGCATTGCCGGACACCAGACGCAGGCGCGGGGAACGTGTCTCGAGCCGTTCGGGATGTCGTGCGAATGCGGTGACATCGTGTCCGGCCGAGAGCAGGTGATCCACCGCGGCGCGGCCGGATCCGCCGGTCGAACCGATTACCAGAACTTTCATCGCTCTACTCCTTGGGATTGCCGAGGCATTCTGTACGCCTTCGTAAAATCCAGTGTCAGACCTGATATTCGGACGGACAATGATTGAGAGTCGATGGTTCTTGATAGATCATCCAGGCTTGTGGACTGGCGGTTCCTCGGGTCCCATACTGGACGCGTGCGAGTCGAACCGGTGTGGAGGTCGGCGGATTCCCTCGGCCAGGCCCTCCACCTATTGCGTATGAGCGGTGTTTTCTACGGCCGCTCGGAATTCACCGCGCCCTGGGGGATCGAACTGCCGGTGTGGCCGAACTGCGTCATGTTCCACTTCGTCACCGAAGGCCCCTGCTGGCTGGAGGTGGAAGGTACTGGGGGACAGTGGCTCTCATCAGGTGACCTCGCCCTGGTCCCACACGGCACCGGTCACCTGTTGACCAGCGGACCGGGCGAGCGCACGACAAAACTCACCGATCTGCCCCGCGAATTGGTCAGCGAGCGCTACGAAATCCTCCGCCACGGCGGCGGTGGACCCGCGACGACCGTCATCTGTGGCGCTGTCCGCTTCGACGACCCGGCCGCCCGTCAACTCATCGGCCTACTCCCACAGGTCATCCGAATCGGTCGCACCGACTCACCCCAGGGCGACTGGATCGACGCCACCCTCCGCTTCATCGCCGCCGAGGCCAAACAGTTGCGACCCGGCGGCGACACCGTCATCACCCGCCTGGCCGACATCCTGGTAATCCAAGCCATTCGCTCCTGGATCGAAGCCGACCCCGCTGCCCGCACCGGCTGGCTGGGCGCACTCCAGGACCCCCGAATAGGCCCGGCAATAGCCATGATTCACCGTGACCCCGCCCACCCCTGGACCCTGGCCACCCTCGCCGCCGAAGCCGCCATGTCCCGCTCCGCCTTCGCCGCCCGCTTCACCGCCCTGGTCGGTGAGCCAGCCATGGCCTACCTGACCCGCTGGCGCATGCACATAGCCCAAACCACCCTCGAACAAGAGGACCTGACCCTCAACGACCTCGCCACCCGCCTCGGCTACCAATCCGAAGCCGCCTTCAGCCGCGCCTTCAAACGCGTAATCGGCACACCCCCGGGCGCACACCGCCGAACCCACTGACCTCTCCGACGAAAACGCCCAGCACCCAGCCGATTTGTGCCCCCGCGACACACTGTGTAACTTCGTCCGGGCACTCGGACCAACTCCGAGAGCAACATTCGGGGCTATGGCGCAGCTGGTAGCGCACCTCACTGGCAGTGAGGGGGTCAGGGGTTCGAATCCCCTTAGCTCCACACAGCAGTTCAGGGCCGGTTCCTCGCAGCGGACCGGCTCTTTTGCTTTCCCGGATCTCCCAACTAATTCCTCTCGCCGCCGTGGATCGGCCCTGCCCGCTGACGGCCCGGTCCAGCGTATCGGCGGCGCCGGCCTGGTGCGCCCGCCCGCGAGCCATGTAGTGCCGCTGGGGCATGGCCGGAGCTACGTGCATGAGCACGTCGGCATTGACACGTGCCGACAAACCGGCATCATCCTAGCCCGGACACGATCAGGGTGCGGGCAGCGTCACCGATCACCGCTTGCTCGGTGAGTGTGCAAAATGTCTTCTCGTACAGGGCGATCTCGCGTGGTTGGGCGGTGGTGAGTTCTGCGGTGATTGTTTCCACCAGCGCCTTCCTTCGGTCGAACATGCAGAAGTTTGATTGCGGCACAAGCTATTCGGTACTGTCCGACGCCGAAATCCGTTGGTAGGCCACCAGTTACATTCCGACGCTACAACAGACCGGACGGCACGATCACGATCTACAACTGGAATACTGGATGGCCGATGATGGAATGGGACAACGTATGAGTGAGACTCGACCGGCGACGTGGGCAAACCTGGCCGCATGGGGGACCTTGCTGTCCGTCCTGCCTTCGGGGGTGTGGCGGGTCCTGGTCGGTCTCGGGGTCGATCTGGGCTGGAGCGCGGAACAGCTGGAGTTCCAGCAGGTTCCGGGTAGCGGCACGGTCTACATGATTGTGCTGTCGGCCGCCTCGCTTGGGTGTGCCGCAATGACCTTCGCCCTCGTAAAACCCTGGGGCGAACGAATTCCGTCATGGTTTCCGGTCGTGGCCGGGCGGCGTGTTCCGCCTGCTCTGCCCGCGACGGTCAGTCTGATCGGTGCGGCGATGCTGACGTCGATCGTCATCATGAGCGTTGCGAACTGGGACCGCGTCAGCGGTTTCAGCGACAACCCGAAGTCCGGCTGGGCAGTGCTGATGGCCGCCTGTTACCTGTCGGCCGCGGCGTGGCCGATCCTGCTGCTCGCCGTCACCGTCGATTACCTGCGGCGGCACCGCCGAATACCGCAGCGGCAGCAGGCCGAGTAGGCGCTGGTGGCGGTCACCGCATCGTTGGATCGCCGGCCACGGCGCGAACTCGGCGACGAACACCATATCGGCCGCGAAGAAGGCCGTGCCGCACTCGCAGGTTCGGTCCTACGGATCCTCGACCGACGCGGGCTCGCGGTCAGCGAGGCCGCCATCGCGCGGTTCGTACGCTGGCCCGCCAGGCCCGCCACAGCGGCCGTTGGATGACTGCGTCCGCACCAGTTTCTGTCGCCGCGGCCGAGATCGTCGCAACATTCACAGTGCTCGCTGAGACCTGCGATCACGAATCGCTTCGAGCGTTCTCCTGGAAATTGTTCGAGCACTGGGATTCGGCCGGCGCTGC
>NZ_BDCE01000136.1 GCF_001613345.1 Nocardia uniformis NBRC 13702
CGCGCCGCCGTAACCCGCGCCACGCGGGTTGCGGCCGCCCTGTCGGCTGCCGCCGCCACGCTGGTCGCGCTGGTCGCGACGCTCGGAGGCAGCGGATTCCGGACGGGGAGTGACGAACGGCGCGATATCGCCGACCAAGGTCTTCACCTGGGCGGAATGCGCGGTCACCTGCTGGGGCTTGGCGCCGATACCGGCCTTGCGCAGCAGTACGGCCACATCGCGACGCTGCTCCGGCAGGACCACGGTCACCACATCGCCGGCGCTGCCGGCGCGGGCGGTGCGGCCCGAACGGTGCAGGTACGCCTTGTGTTCGGCGGGCGGGTCGACGTGGACGACCAGTTCGACGTCATCGACGTGTACGCCGCGGGCGGCGATATCGGTAGCGACGAGGACCTTGATACTGCCGTCGGCGAACGCGGCCAGGTTGCGGTCACGGGCGGCCTGCGACAGGTTGCCGTGCAGGTCGGTGGCCGGAATGCCCGCGGTGGTCAGCTGCTTGGCCAGTCGACGCGCGTGATGTTTGGTGCGCATGAACAGGATTCGGCGGCCGGTGCCGGAGGCGAGAGTGTTGATGAGGTCGCGCTTGGCATCCGCGCCATTGACCTCGAAGATGTGGTGCGTCATCGCCGCGACGGGGGAGTTGGCCTCGTCGACGCTGTGCGACAACGGATTCCGCATAAAGCGGTTCACCAGCTTGTTCACCCCGTTGTCCAGGGTGGCGGAGAACAGCAGGCGCTGGCCGTCGGCGGGCGTCGCTGCCAGGATGCGGGTGACGCCTGGCAGGAACCCGAGGTCGGCCATATGGTCGGCCTCGTCGAGCACGGTGATCCGCACGGAATCCAGCGAGACGAGGCGCTGCTTCATGAGGTCCTCGAGACGGCCGGGGCAGGCGACCACGATGTCGGCGGTCTTCAGCTCCCGGGCCTGCCGGTTCTGCGGGACACCACCGAAGACGGTGGTCACCTTCAATTTGCAGGCGGCGGCCATCGGCTCGAGCGCGGCGGCGATCTGCGACGCGAGCTCACGGGTCGGGGCCAGCACCAGCCCGATCGGCTGGCTGGTCTTGCGGGTGCCGCCGGCACCACCGGCCAGCCGGTCGACCATTGGGATGGAGAAGGCCAGCGTCTTACCGCTGCCCGTCTTACCGCGGGCCAGGACGTCGCGACCGGCGAGGGTGTCGGCCAGCGTGGCTTCCTGGATGGGGAACGCCGTGGTCAGGCCGCTCGCTGCCAGGGAATCGACCAACTGCTTGCGAACGCCGAGGTCGGCGAAGGACGTGGCAGGGCTCGATGAATTAGTTGTCATAAGGGGTTCGGGGTGCCTTTCGAGCATCAGAGTGAACCGCAGCGGTGCGGGAAAGTCGCCCGCAGGTGCTGGGTGGCCCGACGCGAAGAGAAGACATCCACGACGGAGAGGAGTATGCAAGATCGATACTCGCCGTCGATAACCATAGCCGAGGTTCGGCGGTTTAGCGGTATCGAGTCGCGGTGACGTTGCCCTCTAGTTGGTCCTACCAGGTCAGATGCGCCAATATCTCGGCGGTATTGGTGCCGCGCGTCATGGCTAGGAGGGCCTCGACGGCATTATCGATGCCCGCCGCACAGGGCGATTCGCCCCGAGCGATTCATGGTCACCAGGGCGGCGTCGAGGTGATCGCAGCCGACATCGTCGAAGTGGCGCGCCAGGCGGTCAGTCCGGTGATGCCGAGTACGCCCAGATCGGGCTGGGTCGGAGCGAGATTCGGATCGACCAGCTGTGCCTGAGTGATTTCGAGGAGCAGGTACTCCCGCGAACCGGGGAAGTGCGGGACGGTGCCCCCGACCGGGATGGGCCTCGGATCCGGATGCGACGACCATGCCGATCGCCGGAGCCGCTGAAATCGATGTGTGGATTTGCGGTTACCGAGCGACGCGGGATTCGGTGCGGAGTCCGTCGAGCAGCGCGGTGATCCCGGTGACGAACAGCTCACGCCACGAATCCGGTCGGCGACCGGACTGTCCGAAACCGCCGCCGCCTCGGCTCGGCCGAATGCCTGCGCATGCGATCGTTGCGCCAGCTGACGCACAGCATCATATTTGCTGCCGACTTACTGATAGACCGCCGATCGCGAGACGCCCATGGTGCTCGCGATGTCGTCGATGGTCATTCGCCGCACGCCGAAGCGTGGCAGACACTCATATACGTGGCGTCGAGGGCACGCGCGGTGATGTCTGGCGCTGCTGTATGGCCGGATGCGAAGAGGTTGCTGTCTGGTTTCAATCAGCTCTAGACAAAATCTAGTTAACTATTGGCGAACTAATATTGCTGGCGGGTTGGGGTGACCATGTGGAGGCAGCAGTGCGTATACGCCGAGAATGCATCCGATTCGCCCGCGGCGGGTGGCTCGCTCCCCTCGCCATGGCAGCAGTCCTCGTTCTCAGCCCGATGGCCATGCCCTCCGCGAACGCAGATACCGACTACGGCGGCTGCGTACTTTTCACCAACGATCGAGCCGCAACAATCGACTCACTCCGATTCCGTTGCAGCCCAGCACAGCAGGACGCGATATTCCTCGATGCACCGGGCGGGAACGTGCCGATGGGGGTCAAGGACGGATGGGTGGCCCGGCCGCCGGAAATGCAGGGGTGGGCTCCGGCGCTGTGGATCGGCAAAACCTTCTACACCGGTCCGGAAGGCGGATTCCTTATGAACCGCCTTACCGGCGCGGGTATCGAGGGCTGGCCCGCTGATGTCTACTCTGGTCCGGCTCTGATGGATGGTCGGCCGACCTGGGTTTTGAACTATGCTCCCTCGCCGACTCCGCAGGTTTATGACGAGATCCGTGAAGTTACGCCGGGGGTGTGGTTCGGGTACTCGTGGTGGCGTGATGGGGGGCAGGTCAGTTTGATGTTGACCTTCATCCTTGCGTGAGGGGATCGGCGGGCGATGTTGAGGGGGAGTTGGTGCTTGTTCGGGGGAGGTGGTGGTGTTGGAAACCAGATCCGTTCGGGGGTCGCGGTTCGCTGGCAAGATTAAAAGATGAAGAGCATGAAGTGTGGTTGCGTTGGGTGTCTTTCCTGACCTTCGCTGACGCGACTTGGGAGCCGTGGTCTTGCGTTCCAGCCGGGGGACTGCACGGATGCTGATTTCGAGATTTTGATGAAGAGCCATGTGTGGAAACTGTTGTCGCGCTGGGAGGAAATCCCCTGTTCGGTCACCGATCAGGGTTGGCCGATCGGGGCGCGTGGTTACGCGCGGGGGTGCTCCGCTGCGCGATCGCGGGCCGGTCGCGCGGACGCGGGTGGTGTGTGGTTACGGGTGATGTGTGGTTACGGGTGATGTGTGGTTACGGGTGATGTGTGGTTACGGGTGGGTTGGCTCCGCTGCGCGGTCGCGGGTGCGGTCGGTGCGGTGGCGGGAGAGCATGCCCGACAGGACTCGTTCGGGGTGGTGGCGCAGGTTCACGCGTGGTCGCCGTGCGCGGTCGATCGTGCGAGGAGGTTGCCAGCCGGTCCGGCCAGGATGAGCCGAATCAGCACCGAGTTTGATCGTGGCCCA
>NZ_BDCE01000137.1 GCF_001613345.1 Nocardia uniformis NBRC 13702
TGCCCACGGATCTTCACCTGACGATCGGCCCGACCCAGGAATTCGAGCGTTCCGTCCGGCCGGTACCGGCCGAGGTCTCCGGTGCGATACCAGCGGATGCCCGCCTCCTCGAAGAAGCTGGCCACGGTGAGGGCGGTTTCGCCCCGGTAGCCGCGGGCGACGCCCGCACCACCGATCAGCAACTCCCCCGGCACCCAGTCGGGCCGGTCGTCGCCCGACTCGTCCACCACTCGGTAGCGCTGGTTACGTAGGGGGTGGCCGTACGGGATCGATGTCCATTCCGGTGGCACCGCAGCGACTTCGAAGAGATTGGACCAGATCGCCGCCTCGGTGGCGCCGCCCAGGGCGACGAGGCGGCAGTTCCGGGACAGTGCGGTGAGCCGATCGGGCAGGTCGAGGCCGACCCAGTCACCGGAGACCAGTGCCAGTCGCAGTGTCGGTGAGAGTCCGGGTCCCGACTCGGCCACGGTCAACAACATGTCGAGCATGGCCGGGACGCTGTTCCACAGTGTGACCTGGTGTGCCCGCGTCGATTCGAGCCATCGACGGGGGTCTCGCCGGTCCTCGTCATTGATGAGCACCGCACTGCCGCCGGCGGCGAGCACACCGAACAGGGGTCGGTGACCGCGCCCCGATGCACGGGGGCGGGGGGATAGCGGCGCGCGGCCGCTATCGCCACCACCGCGACGCGCTCGAGGCTCTGGTCGGCGTGTCCGGCGAGGTCGTCGGTGAGTACGACCGACACCCTGGACTGTTCGATGATCGCGGTACGCCGCTGAGCGGGTTGATCTTTAGCTATCGGCACGTAGGCGGCGCCGGCAGCCAGGACCCCGTATATCGCCGCGACCTGTGTCGCGCCGCGAGCCGCCGACACCGCAACGGTCGCGCCGGGTCGGATGCCGTACTCGATCAGCAGCGCCGCTATCCGTCTGCTGTGTTCGGCCAGCTCACCGAAACTTACGGTGATATCGCCGTCGATAATGGCCGTGCGGTGGGGGTCGGCAGCGGCGATATCGAATATCGGGGTGTGCAGCAGCCCGCCACCGGGAGTCTGCTCCGGTCGCGGCCCGACGGTGTCGTTGACCCGTGCGCGGACCAGATCTTGCCGTGCGGGCAGTACCGGCAGCACGTCGGGTAGCGACTGTTCCCAATCGACGTCCGCGAGCCGGAGCACATGGTCGTGATAGGTGGCAAACATATCGTCGACCATCCCGTCGGGGAACAGCTCGTCGACCGAATCCCAGCTCAGCACAACACCATCCGGCAGTTCGATAACCTGATGATCCAGCCACACCTGCGGCGTCTGCGTCCGTGTGTGGTCCGGCCACCGCACCGACCGAACCAGGTCGTCGTCCACCCCCAGCATCGAGGTGAACACCACCGGGACCGGCTCCACCGGCACCTCGTTCTCCCGGGCGAGTTCCCGCAATACCCGGACCGCGGAAATCTGCTGGTGGTCCAGGTCGCTCCACAGCTGCTCCTGCAGTCGCCGCGCGCGCCCCAACCAACCTTCGCCCTCAGCGGGATGGTCAGCGACCAGTAGCAGTGAACTGAAGTCGCCTACCACCCGCATGATGTCGGGATGTACCTCGCGGCGGTCGAAACGCGTCAGGGTGACCGTCAGATCGCGCTGCGCACTCCAACCACCCAGCACCCACGTATAACAGGCCAACAGCACAGCACTCGGCGTCACACCGTATTCACGCGCACGAGTCACAATCCGACGCCAAGTGGCGGAGTCCATTCGCACCTCCCGCCGCCGGAACCGCGGGCGCTCCACGGCGGCGGGTGGCACCCGCAATGGCAATTGCGGACCGGGCGGCAGTTCTGCCAATCGGGAACGCCAGTAGGACAGGGCGGTCCGCACTTCGTCACTCGACGGGAGGCACTGTGTGGCGTAATCACGGAATTCGATAGCCAATGACGCCAACTCGACATCTGGTTCGGCGTAGAGCCGGGTCCATTCGGAGATGAGTACCAGGGTGCTCAGTCCGTCGGCTATGAGCGTGTCGAAGACCGCACACACCCGGACGTTCTCGCCGTCGCGAACAACGCGCACATCGAACAGCGGCCAGACAGCGGCATCGAGCAGCCCACCCGACATCTCCTCCCGGCAGACCTCCACGGGGCCCTCGACCACCGGAATCCGATACGAGGGAACCTCTTCCAGCACCCGCTGCATCCCATCGGCACCGACCACGGCACGCAACATGCCGTGCCGATCGATCAACCGATTCCAGGCCGCCTCCAACCGAGCAACATCCAGGTCGGGCCAGTCATATTCGATATACAGCTGCGCACCGATACCACCGAGATCGAAATCCGGCGACCGACCCAACCAATACGCGACCTGAATATCGGTCAGCGGAAACGGCTCGAACAGCCGCTCGGAGTCGGTGGACAGCCACGGGGCCGGGGACGCGGTCACCTCGGCGGGTGACTGGTTGCGGACGAGTCCGGCAATGGTCGGGGTGGTGAAGAATTCGCGTAGCGTGCTCGTGAGGCCGAGTTCGCGGTGGAGGCGGCCGATCAGCCTGGTGGCCGACAGCGAGTCGCCGCCCGCGCCGAAGAAGCCGGTGTCTCGGCCGGGCACAGCGCCGCCGAGTAGCTGTTGCCATATCTGTGCGATGCGGGTTTCCAGCCCGGGTCGTACCGGCTCGCCACGACCGGATTCATCTGCGGCTGTGATC
>NZ_BDCE01000138.1 GCF_001613345.1 Nocardia uniformis NBRC 13702
CGGAATTTGTCAAGGTGAGTGAGTCCAGCGGGAGTTATGCGGCTGCTGGTTGTTGATCCTCCTGGGTGGGTGGGTTGATCCATGCCGCGGTGGGTAGGTCGATGATCTTCGGTGCGGCGGTGATGCCGCCGAATCGGTGCGGATTGCGGGCGCGGGCCGCGGCCAGGGTCGCGCGGCGGTCGGTGTCGCGGGCTGCGGCCAAGTCGTAGAACACCTCGGCTGGGGTATGCAGCCCGATGCCGGTGTGGCGATGGTCGTGGTTGTACCAATCCACGAACCGATCCATGAAATCGCGTGCGTGCCACACGGATCCGAACCTGGCCGGGAACTCGGGCGCGTATTTCAGGGTCTTGAACCAGGCCTCGGAGAACGGATTGTCGTTGCTCACCCGGGGCCGCGAGTGCGAGCGGGTGACCTGCAGATCAGCAAGCAGAGCGGTCACCGTTTTACTGGTCATCGCGGTGCCTCGATCGGCGTGGACCACCTGCGGGATGCCGTGGGTCCCGAAGATCTCTTCCATCAATTCCGTTGCCAATACGCCGGATTCACGGGTGTGGACGTGGGCGCCGACGATGTAGCGGGAGTAGATGTCGATCATCACGTAGGCGTCGTAGTAGACACCCTTGCTCGGGCCGGCCAGTTTGGTGATGTCCCAGCTGTAGACCTGCCTGGGTCGGGTCGCGACCAGTTCCGGACACGTCGATTGCGGGTGCCGGGCCAACCGTCTTCGCTCCTTGACCTGCGCATTCTCGGCGAGAATGCGATACATCGTGGACACCGAACACAGATAGGTGCCTTCGTCGAGCAGCATGGCCCACACCGTCAAGGGTGCGTGATCGACGAACTCGGCGGAATTGAGCACCGCCAGCACTCGGGCGCGTTCGGCGTCGGTGAGTTTGTTCACCGGCACCGGTCTCGACGCTCGGAGCTGCTGTCCGAGAGCGGTTTTGGTGCGTCGGTGGGCTGTCGAACGGTTGATCCCGGTCAGGATCGCGGCCCGGCGGGTGCCGACCGTGGCTTCGACGAGCTGGCCATAGGCGATCATCAGCGCTTGCGTCGCGGCGGGTCCTGCTCCGCGCTCTCGGAGATCGATTCCAAGAGCGCGTGCGCTTTTCCCATAATGTCCAGAGCGGCATCGGTGGTCGCGATCCGCTTGTTCGCCGCGTCCAATTCCTTTTTCAGACGCGCGATTTCGGCTTGTTCGGCGGTGAGTTTACCGACCTTGGTGGCCGGATCGGCCGGGTCGAGAACGCCCGCGTCGCGTTGTTTGCGCCACTGGCCGATCGTCGAGGAGTACAAGCCCTCGCGCCGCAGATACGCCCCGCCCTCACCGGTGGCGACCGCGGCCTCATACGCGGCCAGATGCGCCAATTTCTCGGCGGCGGTGAACGCCCGCCGGCCAGGGCGGCCCGAGCCGCGTGAAGAGGAACCCATGCGCCCAGTCTCGCGCATCGGCATTGCCGTAGTCATCGTGGATAAGATCCGATCTCGCCCCGCGTCAGGCAGAAGAGTTGCTGCGTACCGGTGGACTCAACTCACCCTGACACGCAGGG
>NZ_BDCE01000139.1 GCF_001613345.1 Nocardia uniformis NBRC 13702
CGATGCTCCTATAGATGTCAAGGGGCTGTTACCGCAGCGTTTAGCTGGTTGGGTTGGTAAGTGCGTGGTAGACCTCTCGGGCGACGAATCGTTTGAGGCAGCGCATTGTTTCCTTCTTCGACAGTCCTTGTGCGGTACGGCGTTCGATGTAGGCGCGGGTGCGTTGGTCGTAGCGCATGCGGACCAACACGATGGTGTGCAGGGCGTTGTTGGCGGCGCGGTCGCCGCCGCGGTTGAGGCGGTGTCGGTGGGTGCGTCCGGAGGAGGCGGGGATGGGTGCGACGCCGGCCAAGTGGGCGAACGCGGCTTCTGAGCGCATTCGGTGCGGGTTGTCGCCCGCGCTGGTCACCAGTTGCCCGGCGGTGTCGGGACCGACTCCGAACAACCCGAGCAGTGTGGGAGCCGCCTGCTGGACCAGGGGGGCGATCTGGGTGTCGAGCTCGGCGATCTCGGTGTCGAGGCTGTGATGGCGGCGGGCCAGTCGGCGCAAGGCGGCCCTGGTCGCGGTCAGCGGGTCCGACAGGTCGGGGCCGGGTCGCGACGCGGCCAGGGTGGCGATCAGCGCGGCCCGGTCCAGGCCGGTGACCTTCTCGCGCAGTGTCGCGGGCGCTGAGACCAGCAGGCCCCGGATCTGGTTGATTGCCTGGGTGCGGGCCTTGACGGCGCTGCGTCGTGCGGTCCGCAGCACTCGCACCGATTCGACGACGCCGTCACGGCTTTTCGGGACACCGGTGGCTCGTCCCGAGAGCACGGCCACCGCGGCGGCGTAGGCGTCGATCGGGTCGGACTTGCCTTGTCTGCGTCGGGTTTTGCGGTCGGGCCGGTCGACATCGAGGACCGTGATTCCCGCGGTGATGAGTACCCGGGCCAGCTCGGCGCCGTAGGCGCCTGTCCCCTCGACTCCGACCGCGGTGAGTGTTCCGTGGGAGCGCATCCACTCCAGCAGGGCACGGTAGCCGGTCGTGGTGGCGGGGAATTCCCGATCGGCCAGGTGTCTGCCCAGCGAGTCGACCACCGCACCATGGTGAGTCGTGGCATGGGTATCGACTCCGCCGATGATTTCCGTCGCGTCATGGGTCATGCTTGTCGTGTCCGTCCTTGCCGATGTCGTGTCCAATGGGGCGGCACGCGCCGGTCGGGCGGGTGGACAAGACTGTGGCGGGGCTTCTGAACCAAGCTCCTATGAGGTCACAAACACCCGTTCGGCCGCGTGCGCGGTGACGCCCGCACGAGCCGACAAATCGAGGCCAGGACAGTCGACGACGTCGGTCATTCCGTGGGTCAGACTCGCCCGCGGCGTCACCACGATCATCATCACAGTCATTCCGGC
>NZ_BDCE01000140.1 GCF_001613345.1 Nocardia uniformis NBRC 13702
TGACTGGAGCCCGCTGAGCAGGTCCAGCGGTTGTGAGAGTTCTGATGCACCACAATGGGTGCAGGAGGACGAGATCACGACATGGCGCGACGACGACACACCCCCGAGCAGATCATCCGCAAGCTGAGGGAGGGCGAGAAGCTGATCGGGGAGAAATTCTCGATCGAGGAGGTGTGTAAACACCTCGAGATCTCCGAGGCCTCCTGGCATCGCTGGCAAGCCCAATACGGCAGCATGAAATCCGACGACGCCAAACGGCTCAAAGAGCTCGAGCGCGAGAACGCGCGGCTGAAGAAGATGGTCGCCGAACAGGCCCTCGATATCGACATGCTCAAGGAAGTGAACCGGGGAAACTATTGAGCCCGGATCGTCGCCGCAGAGCGGTCGTGGTTCTGCAGCAACGGTTTCGGGTGTCGCAACGCCGCGCCTGTCGAGTGGTCGGGCAGTCACGGTCGGTGCAGCGCCGACCGCCGACGGTCACCGAGATCGAAAGACGGCTACGGCAGCGGCTGCGTGCGATCTCGGGCAAGCATCCGCGGTGGGGATGGCGCAAAGCGCACGCACTGTGCCGTGGCGAGGGATTGGTCACCAACCATAAACGCACGCAACGACTCTGGCGTGAGGAGGGCTTGAAGCGGCCGAGTCGGGTGCGTAAGAAGCGACGGATCGGGACCGGCCGGAACCAACGGCTGCGGGCATCGTCCCCGGATCAGATGTGGGCCCTAGATTTTCAGGTCGATGTCACCGTCGACGGCCGGCAGGTGCGGTTCCTCAACATCGTCGACGAGTTCACACGAGAAGCATTGGCCACCAGAGCATTCCGGTCATGCACCGCCGATCGACTCGTCGGGGTGCTCGATGAGATCATCGCCACCACGGGTCGAAGACCGACCCACATCCGCATGGACAACGGCACGGAGATGACTGCTTACGCGATGCGGGATTGGTGCCGTTTTACCGGCGTGGATGCTTCGTTCATCGATCCGGGATCGCCGTGGCAGAACGGGGTTTGCGAGTCGTTCAACGGGCGTTTCCGCGACGAATTCCTGTCCTGCGAGGTGTTTCATTCCCTGACCGAGGTGCAGGTCCTTGCCGAGGACTGGCGCATCGAGTACAACAGTTACCGACCACACGGATCGCTGGGATTCCTTACCCCGCAAGCATTCCGTGAGCAATGGGTACCGACCGAGTTCGAGCAACAGCTACAACTCGCATAGCCGGTGGACCCG
>NZ_BDCE01000141.1 GCF_001613345.1 Nocardia uniformis NBRC 13702
TGGACTGTGCGCCAGGGGATTCCGTAGTCCGCAGGCAGGTTTCGCCACTTGATACCATTGTCGACGACGTAGCAGATGGCATCGATCACGGTGCGACGGCAATACTTCTCCGGGTGCCCGCCCCCACCATCGAGCCAGCTCGGCCACGGTAGCAGCGGTGCCAGGACCGCCCATTCGGCGTCGGTCGCATCACAGGTATAACGGCGCTGCCGGGGCGGGCGGTCGGTGCCGTGCCCGAATCGGCAGGCCACACAAGCGCAACGGGTTTCGGTGATCGAGGTGCCAGAGATGATGTTTGCGGAGTAGAACGACATGGCGGGACCTAGTGGAGTGATACGGCGGGGTTGTGGTGATTCCGAGTGCACCACCAGGTCCCGCTCCACAGGACCACTCCCACACCGACCGTCGGCAAAAGTCCTGAACGACACGCAGAAAATGTGTCAATCACCCACTACGCCAGCCTCATTGGCGATCATGAACTTCCCCGAGGGCTGCTGATCTGCCCATCCTCGCGCGACCAGACGCTTCAACTTCGACCGCAGTCCCTCCACCTTCGCCCGATCGGTGGTCTCGATCCCCAACTCGGCGGCGACCCGCCCGGCCCGCAGCCCATCGGCGGCCTCGGCCAGCACCGCCAGGATCTCGCCGTAGTCTTCCGGCAGCACCGCCGCCGGGTCCATCCCAGCCACCCGCTGCGGCACCAGCACCGCCCCGATCATCCTGCCCGCACCAGGAACATGCTGCGACACAGCGCCTTTCATGTCATCGACAGAATCGGGTCCGGCCGTTCGCACGTGCTGATCATCGACTTCGGTCCTCTCGCCGAGGATTTCGTCCATCGTCTCGCGTGTGATCTGCAACCGCGACAATCGCTGCTCGGCGACCTCGAGCTGTTCGCTCAGCTCAGCGATCTGCCGACGCAGTGCCTCGACACGCTCCGAGGTCGCGGCCTCACGCCGGTCCAGTTCCTCACGCCAGGACCCCATCGCCGCCTCCAACGCACCGACCCCCGATTCGACGATAGGTCGTCGCTCACCGCCACGACTCAAAACCGCCAAGCCGCTAAACGATCAGTTCGTACACGGGCACT
>NZ_BDCE01000142.1 GCF_001613345.1 Nocardia uniformis NBRC 13702
CTAGACGAGTAAGTCCGAAGTCCGACCTGCGGGAATGGGTGAGGGCCTCGAGAATCTGTGTGTGACGACAGATATCGAAGCCCTCATCACGGCACTTTACGTGAAGATCGATGACGAATTGACCGGACCGCGCTGGACGGGGCGTCCACCGGTGTTGACCGACTCTGAGTTGGTGTGTGTCGCGGTGGCACAGTCGCTGCTCGGGTTCACCTCCGAAACCCACTGGCTGCGCTACGCGCGCAAGCATCTGAAGGGTCTATTCCCTTATCTGCCACAGCAATCCGGCTACAACAAGCGCCTGCGTGCGGCATTGGGGCTGGTCAAACGGATCATCCGGATGCTGGCCAAATCCAGCGACTTCTGGCTCGACGATTGCTGGATCGTGGACTCGACCCCGATACCGTGCGGGATGTCGCGGCCCACGGTGCAACGCTCCGACCTGGCAGGGTGGGCCGGATACGGCTACTGCGCCAGCCACTCCCGATTCTTCTGGGGGCTGCGCCTGTATCTGGTGTGTACTCCGGCGGGGATGCCGATCCTGTGGGCGCTGGCCGACCCCAAACTCGGCGAACGCGAGGTTCTGGCCGCGATGCTCGAGGTCGAAGCCGGTGTCGTCGCCGAACACCACGGCATCCTGTTGATCTCCGATAAGGGCTTCTCCGGCAACGATTTCGAGGAAATGTTGGCTGACTACGGGATCACTCTGCTGCGGCCCTCCCGAAAACGGGAGAAAGCCCGCCACGGCGAACCCCTGCTCAAGCAGATCCGCCAACTCATCGAATCAGTCAACGACACCCTCAAAGGACAACTCGACCTCGAAGACCACGGCGGCCGATCCTTCGACGGTGTCTCTATCCGCATCGCCCAACGCATCCTCGCCATGGCCGCCGCCATCTGGCACAACAACCTCATCGGCGCCCCCGTCACCAGGTCACTGATCGCCTACGACCACTGACCTGGCTTCGGACTTACTCGTCT
>NZ_BDCE01000143.1 GCF_001613345.1 Nocardia uniformis NBRC 13702
CGCGTCACATCCGGGGCGCGAGCACCCGCGTTCGGCGGCGGTGAGGCTGTAGCGGATCCATTTGTTGGCCAGGCGGGCCTTGCCCAAATGCAGTGGCATGCCGTGCGGGTCGAAGATCGCCAACAGGGGTGCGGCATGGGTCTTCTGCGCCAGCTGCAATGCTTCGGGGACCGACAGGGTGCCACCGGAGGCGGTGGTCACGACGCCGGTTTTCTTCTCCAGGTCGGTGACGCTCATGGTGAGGATGACGCTCACCGGCAACCCCCGGTGGGTGCCGAGGGATTCCGGGCCGCCACCGGCGGCCAGGAATGCCAGCAGGGCGTCGTGGTTGCGTTGCCCGACTGTGCGGGTATCACGGGCGGCGGCGGCCTCCAGGCGGGTGGTGTCGATGGACTCGTCTGTGGCGGTGGGGCTTTCGGTGTCGTCGGGATTGCACATGCCCGGTCGTGCCCATTTGGCGAGGATCATGTCGATCACCGCGCGCAGGGTGGGGTCGAGGTAGCCCTTGATCTCCGACATGCCGTCGGGGCGTTGCGGGCACACCACGACCTCGCGCATCCGCGCGCGATCGGTGTCGTTGGTGAGGGTGCCGTCGGGGTCGAGGAATCCGAGGATGCGGTCGCCGATCTTCTTCAGATCGTCCGGGGAGTGCGAGCGGGCGTACTCGGCCATCATCTGTTCGGCCTCGGTCTTCTTGTCCGCCTCCACTTTTTCCGGGATCCGTTTCATGACGTTCCAGACCGCGCGGGCGTGGTCGGCGGAGATCTCCCCGCCAGCTTGCACGGTCGCGGTGTGCGGCAGCACCGGTTCGGGGTGGCCGTCGACGCGGTGAGACAGATCCCCGAGCCGTTCGGCGGCACGGAACCGCGCCCACGCCTCCGCCCGCGAGAGCCGCAACGTCTCCATCAGATAGTGCGGGGTATTACGGAGCCCGGCCCGGTCGGCCAGGGACCGATCGGT
>NZ_BDCE01000144.1 GCF_001613345.1 Nocardia uniformis NBRC 13702
GCGAAGCGGAAGCCGTCGCCAACTACGAGGAGATGATCGGGCTGCTGCAACACCTCGTCGAGTACCGCCGGGGGAATCCCGCTGACGATATGACCAGCACACTCATCTCCCACGTCGACGATCCCGCAAAGGATTTCAGCCTCGAGGAACTCGTCGGGACGCTGTATCTGACGGTCAACGCTGGACACGAGACGACGGTGGACCTATCGACCAGTCGATCTACCTGTTGCTCACCAACCCGGACCAGCGGGCCGCCGCACTCGACGGCAGTCTGCCCTGGGCAGATGTGATCGAGGAAGTGCTGCGATTCGAGCCATCGATCGCGCACGCCCCGCTGCGCTACGCGGTGCACGATTTCACGCTCGGCGACGTGGCGATCGCCGCGGGTGATCCGATACTGTCCTGCCCCGCCGGTGCCAACCGAGACCCCGAGATCTACGGCGACAGCGCGGGCAGTTTCGATCCCACACGGACGAACAAGGACCACATGGCGTTCGGGTATGGCCCCCACCGCTGTCCGGGTGCGCCGCTGGCCCGGCTGGAGGCGCAGGTGGCTCTTCCCTCGCTCTTCCAGCGGTTTCCACAGATGAAACTGGCCGTTTCTTCCGACGAGTTGGGCTCGGTACCCGGCTTTATCGCCAATGGGCACGACCGCCTGCCGGTGCTGCTGAAATAG